>URKY01000004.1 GCA_900548465.1 uncultured Eubacterium sp. | reverse complement strand
CACGATTGTAAAGGTAAAAGTAGGTAATTTTTTGCGTTAAAATTTTCAATTAAAGATGTAAAGATGTTAGTATAAGTCCCATTTAATGTACTTACAATCTGATATTATATGTATTATAAGAAATACCAAAACATTTTCTCGAATATTTGTTCGAAAAAATGTTGACAAACATTCGTTCGAATGATAAAATCATATCAGTCGAAACGAACAGATGTTCTTAATTATAAATATACATTCTAGGAGGAATTTGAAATGAACAATGAGAGATTAAAAAGAAGAAATATCCGTGAAAAAAGAATTAAGACAGTAGCGCGTAGAAAGAAAATTATTTTATCCTGCACAGTCATATCGCTGTTATTTATCGCTGTATATTCATCTGTACGTTTTGTTAATGTGAATGCTAATAATACAGAAAAAGATCCTATATATAAATATTATACGAGCTATGAAATTCAGCCTGGTGACACCCTTACTTCCATAGCCCAGGAGCATACTGTTAACAGTAATGTTTCTGTCAATGAATATATTGCTGAAGTAAAGAAAAATAACAATCTAACTACCGACAAAATCACCAGTGGTAATTATCTTGTTATTTCTTATTATTCGAATGAATATAAATAAAAATATAAGGAGTAGTAGAAATGGCAAATTTGCTAATCTTTTCTAAGTTTTACAGCATTTCTTGCCTTTCTACGCCGTTCATCTTCTATAGCTGCATAATGCTTTTTGGTTGTGTTAACATCCTTATGCCCCAAAACATCAGCTACCAGATATATATCCCCTGTTTCTTTATAAAGGGCTGTGCCATATGTACTTCTAAGTTTATGTGGCGTGATTTTTTTTAAATTAGTAATAAGAGAAGAGTATTTCTTAACCAGATTTTCCACGGCCCTTACCCCTATACGTCTTTTCTGTAATGATAAAAAGAGTGCATTTTCGTGTTCGGTCTGTGTTACTATTAATTTTCTCTCTTCTATATAATCCAATAAAGCCTTTTCAACTTCTTCACCAAAATATATTACCGTTTCATTTCCACCTTTGCGTCTAATTTTTATTCCTGAATTTTTAAAATCAACATCATTTATATCAATTCCAACACATTCAGATACACGAATCCCCGTTCCAAGCAGAAGTGTAAGAATAGCAATATCCCTTGTTTTAGTTTTAGCGTGAAAGTTTTGCTGGGACTTTGTTAGTTTATCTCCCCTTTCAACCTCATCCAGTAATTCACCAACCTCATCTGTATCAAGTCGAACAATTTCTTTTTGGTGTATTTTAGGCATTTCAACAATAGAAGCAGGATTATTTTTTATTTTTTCTTTTCTATAAAAATAACGATATAACGTTCTAAGGCATGCAAGTTTTCTCATTATTCCACGTTCTTTATTCGTGTGTTCCTTGCCATCTTCAGTAACATAAAACTTTAAGTAGTCTAAATATTCTTCAATGTCTGTGGCAGTTACCTTGTCAAGCATTTCTAAAGTAAAGTCTCTCATTTCAATGCCTTTAAAATCCAAATTTTCATTTTTTAAATAATTAAAAAATACAATAAGATCATATCCATACGCTATCCTCGTCCTTGAAGAAGTGGTATAATCAATTCCTCTAAAAAACTCTCCACAAAAACGTGGAAGTTGTTTTTGCAATTCTCTTAGTTTTAATTCATTTTTTATAATTACCTGTTCATGATAATTTCTGTTAGAAGTATTACTTGCCATAAAAATCTCTCCTATATAAACATAAATATAATAACATAACCATATAAAGTTAATTATTTTCCGGTAAAGTAAAACTGCCGTTTAACAATGCCCTAAAGAAGCGCTCTTTACAACCGGGATTTTCCTTGTTTAACTGTCTTACAAGATTTTTTACATATTCACGTTTCGTATGACCATCAACAGGACATGGATTCTTTGCAATTGGGAGTTCGTATTTTCTCGAAAAACCAATAACATCAGCTTCTGGTGTATACATTAAAGGCCTTATAACTGTAAGACCCATTCTGTCAAGATATGTAACAGGTGAGAAGCAGTGGAAGCGACCTTCATATATTAAAGAAAGAAACATTGTTTCAATCATATCATCCATATGATGAGCATAAGCTATTTTATTACATCCCAATTTTTTTGCAGTTTCATTAAGAGCACCTTTTCGCATTTTTGCACAAAGAGAGCAAGGAGTA
Organism: uncultured Eubacterium sp.; assembly: GCA_900548465.1. Taxonomy (GTDB): domain Bacteria; phylum Bacillota; class Clostridia; order Lachnospirales; family Lachnospiraceae; genus Eubacterium_G. The sequence goes on along the minus strand of URKY01000004.1, from coordinate 116,717 downwards.
GTTTCCTTTCTATTCTCAAAAACAATATCAGCAATCTCTGTTTTGATAACGTGATATTCTACATTCATATCTTTACAAAACTGTTCAATTGTAGCGAAATTCTGTATTTCAAATCCTAAATCAACAGTCAGTGCTATAATGTCAAATTTTTCAGGATAAAACCGCCTTAACCCATTTAACGCATACAATAATGTAAGACTGTCTTTTCCACCGGATATTCCAACTGCAATCTTATCACCGTTTTTTATCATGTTATAATCAGAAACAGCCCTCCGAACATAACTAAATAATTTCTGTGCTTTCAAATTAAATATCCTCCTGAAATAAAAATAATCTCAAATAATTAATTTTAAAAAGTAAAAAATAATGTACTTTTTAATAAATCCTCTTTCTAATGAAAAAGCAGAAGAATAAAGTCTATTTTTTTGGAAAAATTTTTTTTACTTATTTTTACTATTATAAGTAAATAGAATAACACAACTATTCGCAAAAGACAAGTTTAACGAATAATAAATTATGAGAATAGTGGTAATCGTGATAATAAAAACTCATTTAAGTACATTATCCGTTAAATTTGAAAAATATTCAGGTATCTTTGCTTCAAACTCAACATATTTCTTTGTCGTTGGATGTATAAAACCAATGGTTCTTGCATGGAGACATTGTCCCTGAAGCTTAAATGGGCATTTATTATGGTTATATATTTCATCTCCTAATAACGGATGATTAATACTTGCCATATGAACTCTGATTTGATGTGTACGTCCTGTCTCTAAATTAAACTTCATTAAAGTATATTTTTCAAATCGTCTTATTACTTCATAATGTGTAACGGCATTTTTTCCGTTTAATTCATTTATACACATTTCCTTTCGTTTAATTTTGTTACGACCAATCGGCGCATCAATAACCCCTTTATCATCTTTTACAACACCGCAGACAATCCCTACGTATTCCCTTGTAATTGAATGTTCCTTTAACTGAGTTGCAATAAAATTATGACTGTAATCATTTTTACACACAATTAAAGCACCTGTTGTATCTTTATCAATTCTATGTACAATTCCCGGTCTAAGCACGCCGTTAATATTTGATAAATTATCTTTACAATGATACATCAATGCATTAACCAGCGTCCCGGTATAATGTCCCGGTGCAGGATGAACAACCAAATCCTTTGGCTTATTTACAATCAAAATGTCATCATCTTCATAAATAATATCAATAGGAATATTTTCAGGTAAAATATCAGCCGTAACCGGTGTAGGAATATCCACTGAAATTCTGTCTTCCGACTGAACTCTATAATTAGCCTTACATGGATTGTCATTAACTAAAACATTCCCGTTCTTAATGAGTTTCTGAATATATGTTCTGGAATTATCCTTTAAAAACTCATTTAAATATTTATCTATTCTTATATCCTGTAACTCTTCGTCAACAATAAAAACTTCACTCATAAAACACCATTATCTTTTGCTTCTTTTTAAAGATTTTAAAGAAACAATCTGATTAAACTCTTCTTCTCTCACCTTAAACAGGCATAATATTATAATTAATGCACATGACACTGTAACATAGCAGTCTGCCACATTAAAAATAGGAAAATCAATAAATTTGATATATATAAAATCAATAACATAATTATGAACTACACGATCAATAAGATTACCAATGGCTCCCGACATTAACAATGCCATACACACATTAAGTCCTCTAAAAAGATTTCTGTCCGTCTCAACAATAAGCCCATAAATATTTTTCATGAAAATGCTTATAACAAAAATTGCAATTATAGTAAAAATTATGAACATGACAATTTTTCCGGAAAACATTCCCCATGCAGCGCCTCTGTTTCCTCCATCCAAATAATAGAGGTTTAGAACTTTATTTATAATTACCAGCTCATTTTTGCCCTTTAAATGAGTATTTGCCAAATATTTGCTCACTTGATCGACTACAACAAGAAAAAACATAAAAAAGCCGATTTTTAATCTGTAAATATTTTTTTTATTCATTAATAACCCTCTTTGTGCTGTTTAATATATCTTCCTTTGAAATTTCTCTGCTAATTACGGCATTACCTATGTCATTTAAAAGAATAAACTTTATAATTCCCGAATCCATTTTCTTATCATTTAAGGTTGCTTCCGTAACTTCATGCGGTTCAATTGCTGACGTGTTAACAGGTAATTCAAACATTTTTATTGTTTCAACTGCCTTTTCATATTCTTTTTTTGAAATAAATCCCTTTTCCATAGAAAGGAAACACGCAGCATTCATCCCAATTGCTACACATTCTCCGTGAAGAAGGCTGAAATCTTTTAATTTTTCAACGGCATGGCCAACTGTATGTCCAAAATTAAGTAAAGCTCTTTCGCCTTTTTCTTTCGGATCATTTTCCACAACCCTACCCTTTATATTGCAGCTAACAAACAGCATTTCCTTAAGGGTTGTATAATCACGGTCAATAATTTCATCTTTATTTTCATTAAGCCAATTAAAATATTCTTTATCTTTAATTAAACCATGCTTAATTACTTCTCCCATACCTGACAGATATTCTCTTTTTGGAAGGGAATTAAGAGTAGATAAATTCATATACACAAGTTTTGGCATATAGAAGGCTCCAACCATATTTTTGTATGCTTCAAAATCAACACCGGTTTTGCCACCAATGCTGGAATCAACCTGGGCAAGTAATGTTGTTGGAATCTGGACAAAATCAATTCCCCTTAAATAAGTTGCAGCCGCAAATCCCGTAATGTCTCCTGTAACTCCTCCACCAAGGGCAAGAAGTAAATCATTTCTGTCAAATTTATTTTTTATTAATGCATCATATATTTTATTTACTGTATTTACGTTTTTGTTTTTTTCACCGGCTTCAAACTGATGTATAATCACTTTTCTGCAGAAAGGCTTAATTAGCTCACTCAATTCTTCAGCATAAAGCGGTCCCACATTAGACTCCGTAACGATACAGAGTTTTCTGTTTTCTATATTAAGTTTCTTCAATTCATCTGTAATCTGACTAAAATCCTTTGAAAAAACAATGTCATAACATGGCTTTCCTTCATAATTAACTGTTATTCTGTCTGATAGATTTTCTAATGCTTTAATCATTGTTGCCTCTTTTCTAACTATATAATCTTATTTTTATTAAATTTCTTCCTTTTTTAGTAGTCTTTATAACTCCATCAAATATAAACCGTCCTTTGCCTCTCACGGAAATTATATCTCCATCTTTTATCAAGGCTCCGTTATTGGTTGTCATTTTACTGTTAATAAAAACCTTACCGGATTCAATTAATGGAATTATACTGTTTCTTGAACTTCCAAATGCCGTTGCAATGAGACTGTCTAACCGTACATTGGCTATAGTACCCATAATTTCCTTGAAATCCGGCGTTATACTAATATCTTTATAATCTGTTATATCTGTTTTTACAATTGTATGTTTTATTTTTGTCAGGTTGTCCGATATAAACTTCGCAATGTCCTCTAAACAATACACATAGGCAATGTTATTTTTTATAAAAATATCTCCTATTTTGCTTCTGACAATTCCTAAATTTAAAATAGCACCTAAGAAATCCCTATGAGTTAAAACATCTGCATATTGGGGATTAGCCGGTGCAATCTTTAATACAACAATGGGCACCTTGAATTCATAATATGCCTCTAAAGGTGCGAAAATAATTATCTTTCTTTCAGCATAATTATTACCTCCTGCAAACTCAATGTTAACAGGAGGTAACTTACCCTTGATACTGTTAAAAGTATCTATTTCGTTCATATTTAAAAAATCTGTACATGTATGGATATTCCTATCATAAGCCATATTTGCAAGTTCAATATATCTGTTTATTAAAAAATGTTCATCTTTTTCCCTATTCATACAACACCTTAATATGTTTTTCTTGCCTGATATGAAGACTGATAATTAGCTGAATAATCTGATGAAGCCGCGTCACTTACAACATCCTGAAAATCTCCTGTAATATCAACAGAACTTGGAGTTACAAGATATATGTATCCACTTATTTTCTGTAAATTACCATCTAATGCATAACATCCACCTATAACAGAGTCAATAATACGCTGAGCGAGATCAATTTTTATGCCCTCAAGATTCAATATAACAGCTTTACCATCTAATAATGTATCAATAATTTCCTTTGTTGCCTCGTAATGTGTCGGTTTAATAACACATACTTCCATGTCGCTGTTAGATCTCATAGGAACAACTTTGTTGTTTCTTGAATTTCTTGAAGAACTTCTATAATTAGAAGAAGCCCTGCTTACCCTGCTTGAACTGCGTACAGGTTCTTCTTTTTCTTCTTTCACCTTCTCAACTTTTCTTTTCTTTGGTGCCGGTTCTGGTTCAATGTCATCTAAATCCTCATCATCAAAGTCATCATAAAACTCATCATAATCGTCATCATCATAATCTACCGTAAATGCACTTCTTATTTTATCTCCAAATTTTGACATTTTTCTCTCCTACCTGATTAAATATTATAATTTCTCTCTCCAAATATGCCGGTACCAACTCTTACCATTGTTGAACCTTCTTCAATAGCCACCTGATAATCTCCGGTCATTCCCATTGAAAGCACATCCATACTAACATTATCAATGTTTTTATCTCTTATGTCAACCGATAATTTTTTCATTTGCCTAAAATATACACGATTTGTTTCAGGATTATCAGTATATGGGGCAATTGTCATAAGACCCTTTATTCTAATATGTTCAAAGGTACTTATTTTTCTGATTAATTCTTCTGTTTCCTGTGATGTAATTCCAAATTTGCTTTCTTCCTGAGCCATATTAACCTCAATCAGAATATTGGCTGTTTCGTCCTTTTTTGCATATTCCTTTTCAATCTGTTCTGCCAACCTTATGGAATCTACAGAGTGAATCAATTCTGTTTTTCCAACTAAATATTTTACTTTATTTCTCTGTAAATGACCTATCATATGCCATCTGATATTTTTTGGTAGGATTTCATATTTTTCACACATTTCCTGAACCTTGTTTTCACCATAATCAAGAGTGCCAGACTTAAGAGCTTCTTCTATATCCGTATAAGGTTTTGTCTTACTTACGGCAATAAGTGTAACTTCATCAACGCTTCTTCCTGCTTTTTTGCATGCCTTTTCTATGTTTTCTCTTACATGTTCTATATTTTCAACTATCATTTTTAATAAACCAATGATGTATCCCTACATCATTTTCTCCTTTCATTAAATATAATAAATAAATGCTATTGGAAAATTATCTGGTTTTCTGATACCTTCGAAGCATCTAACACAATTCTGTCATACAGGCTTAACCCATTGTCTTCTATTTTTACAATATGATATTCATCTACTGAATCCAGAATTGTAACAACTTCAAATACTGTATATCCATTATTTATGTTATAAACTCCCATAAACTTTCTGGTTTTTCCTATTGCATAATTTGCATGGGAATTTTCTTTAGTAATAACATCTCCCGGCTTAAAATACGCCTTTGAAACATAATAATTTTTATCGTCAGTCATAGTTATAGGGGGATAATATATTTCAGATTCATTTTTACTTCGGGATGAATTCTGCATATAAAATCCAATGCTTGTACCATTCTCACCCATTGTTCCGTATTCTTTTGGAATAACATACAGTGATTTTGATGTAACTGATGTTTTTGGTACTTTAAGTCCCTTTTTAGGTGTTTCAACAATCTCAACATCTAAAAACCTGTCAGTTGCATATCTGACAACATATTTAGACAATGTTACAACACCGTAACTATTGCCGTCTGCACCTTTAACGATTTTCAAATTTGCTGTTGTGGATAATCCGTCCTTCAAAAATTTAATGACAATATTAGTAGTATCCTTATATTTTTTTACGTCTTTTTTATTAAATTTAAGGGCTATGCTCCATTCATCATCATTAATTGCCTTATAAATAGGTGCTCCTTTTGTGATTTTGTCACCTGATGAGAAAAGAGCTGCGATATATTCGCTTTTGTCATAGTCAGAATTTTTTAATTTTTTCGGCTTTATTGTCTCAAAATCATCTACCCTGTATAGAACGATTCCCGAAACTTCCGCCTTATTAATGGAAAAACTCTCTCCGTTATCTTTTGCCAGTTTTTCCAGTGAATTCATATTAATCAGATCTACAACGGTTCCCCTTATAGTGCTTTTAAAACTATATAAATCGCTAAAATTCATATTGTCAAAATTATTTGTAAAATCATAAATAATATCTTTAATTGTATTTAAATTTTCATCTGTTAACTTTGAGTTTTCTTTGCTTGCGCTTAATAACAGATTGCTTAAGTCTCCTGATGAATCTATGCTGTAAAGCGTTGAATTTTTGGAAATTCTTGAACCTTCTCTGATAAAATAATCAACATATCCTGAAGATTTAGCATATTTAATAACTTCATCTCTAATTGCAATTCCTTCATATGAATTATTAATTTTAGCTTCATTAGAACCTGCAGTTACCTCGTAGAATTTCGTTCTTTCTGTTGTAAAATAAATTACAATGTTAACAAACATATATATCAAAATAAGACCGAAAATCACAATTCCGGCATTAATATTTATAAAGGATTTGTATTTAATATTTCTTCTCTTTTCATTAACAGCCATATACTTTCTCCTTAAACCACATACAATTATCTAATATTATTGATGTTTAGTCAACCTTAAGTAAAAATTCGTTAAAAAATGTATTATTTCAAAAAAAAGGGGGAAATTATTAGCAGATAATATAGGAGGTAAAAAAATATGAACACAAAAGGTTTTGATTATTTTGTTTTAATACTTGTTATTATTGGAGCTATAAACTGGGGATTAATAGGATTTTTTAAATTTGATCTCGTAGCCTTTTTATTTGGTCAGTTAACCTGGATATCAAGAATAATATATGCAATTATAGGCTTATGCGGTTTATATACAATTAGCTTATTTGGAAGAATAGGTTCATTTGGCAATAACAAATAACAACAATAAGACACATAAAAAAGCATCTGTACATTCAACGTACAAATGCTTTTTTTGTTACTTAACATGAAACTATTATCTTTTCCTTTAATTCATCCGGTAATAAATCTTCCTTCATTGAAACACTACATACAAACTTAACGTCCTTACTAAGTTTATCCAATGTTTCAACAAGTTCGGAAATCATTCCTTCTTCTAAATGCGCCACTTTTATTAAACTATCGATAAAAACGCATTCAATACCATAATTTCCTGCAAGAAGACCGGAGACAAAACCTATAAATCCTTCATATGATTCAACCGGATATTCAGTAATATTAATAAGCCGTACCTGATTATTCAATTCATACATATGCTGTGGGCTTTTGTCTATGTACACAATGGCACCCTTTGCATCAGCCACACTGTCATTAGCACGTTGAAGCATTTCTTTAGTTTTTCCCTGACCTCTTTCACCACAAATAATGTCGACCATACCAATGTCCTCCTTTAATTTTTGTATATTTCTCTCCACTCTAAATCGCCACGATTCAGAGATTTAATTAATAGTTCTGCTGTAGCTACATTTGTAGCCAAAGGAATATTATGCATATCGCATAATCTGACAGCTTTATGGACATCAGGTTCATGAGATTTAGGATTTTCAGGATCCCTCAAAAAAATCAACAAATCTAAATCGTTCTGCTCGATTTGTGAACTCAATTGCTGTTCTCCACCAAGATGACCGGCCAAATATTTATAAACATTTAAATTAGCGGCTTCTTCAATAAGCCTTCCCGTCGTACCTGTAGCATATAAAGAGTGTTTGCATAAAATCCCCCTATAAGCCACACAAAAATTCTGCATTAATTTTTTCTTTGAATCATGCGCGATTAATCCGATGTTCATAAATATCCTCCGTTCCTTTTAAAGTATATTAACTTCTACTATAAAATATAATTAAACTCTTGCTTTTGTTCTCTGTAAACCGATATTCAGCACTATACCAATACCAAGATACATACTTGTTAGTGACGTTAATCCGTAACTTACAAAAGGCAATGTCACGCCTGTATTTGGTAATAACATAGTTGCAACTGAAACATTAACAAAGGACTGCACTCCTATAAGAACTCCAAAGCCGAAACAAAATAGTTTTCCACTAAGGGTCGGTGCTCTTGATCCTGTAATAAAACATTCAAGCACAATTAGAAATAACAGTATAATAACTGCCGCTCCACCGATAAATCCTAACTCTTCACCTACAATTGTAAAAATAAAGTCCGTATGAGATTCAGAAATAAGATTTCCGTTTTTAACTGATGTTATATCATTATTTGCAAGACCTTTTCCCGTAAGACCACCTGATCCGATAGCCAGAAGAGAATTCTTCTGCTGATACATTATCTGCTGTGCCTCTTCATTGTCCTCCTGGAAAAATCCTACAATACGGTTATACTGATATCCATGCAAAATTGCATTTCCAGGCTGCGCAATATAATATCCTAAAATGCAAATAATTGGAATTGAAATAATCAAAGCTCCCGTTACAATTTTGTAATGAATTCCCGATAAAAACATTATAGCACATATTGTAACAAAAATAACTATTGTTGTCGATAAGTCCGGCTCTAAAAATACTAAAGCTAACGGAATTATTATAAAAAATACCGCTCCTGCCAGAGTTTTGAAAGTATTTAGCGTTTCATATCTCTTATACAGATATGTTGCCAAAAAGATAATAAGGAAAACTTTTGCCACTTCCGATGGCTGAAATTCAGTAAATCCTAAGTTAATCCATCTTTTAGCCCCTTTATTTACCGTTCCAAACAACAAAACTGAAAGCAACAGACCAATAGTTGCAAAATATATTACAAAATAGAATTTAAACAGAAATCTGTAACTGATTAATGTAAAAATTATCATTACAACTAATCCCAGTGCCAGACCTAAAATCTGCTTAAATTGAAAATTTCCTTCTTTGGTTGCACTTCCAATACAGAAAATTCCTATACATGTAACTGCCAATACATATAGCAATAATCTAAAATTTAAATTTGACAATTTGTATGCTTTTAATCCGTTTCGTATTTTTTTAATCATTAAATTTTAACCTCTTTAATTGGTATGTTTGCCATTAGACATGGACCCTTTTCCTGGTGTATTTCTACCACACAATTATCAATGTCTATGTCTATGTATTTTGAAATAACATTAATAATATCTCTTTTTATTGACTCAGTTGTGTTAGGATTGCATCCTATTCTGTCAGTAACAAGTAAAATCTCTAATCTTTCTCTGGCTACTTTTCCTGAACGTTTTCTGCGAAATAACTTTCTTAATATCATTTTGATGCCCCCTTATTAAAAATATTTTTAAACAGTAAAAACGAAAATTTGCTTTCACTCTTTTCTTCATAAGGGATTACACCTGCAAGTTTCTGTGCTATTTTAGTAATGTTTTTTCCTGATGTTGTATTTGTATCTACAATTGCCTCGCCTTTATTAGTTGCAATAACAATATTTACATCATCATTTACACATCCTATTATATCAGTGCCAAGAATTTCAACAACATCATTTCCTGACATCATTTCACCTTTTTTTATAAGTTCGGGACGTAACTTATTTACCAATAGATATATTGAAGATATGCCATCTTTTTCCAGCAGACCGATTATTCTGTCTGCATCTCTGATTGCCGACACCTCCGGTGTTGTAACTACAATGGCCTTTGTGGCACCGGCTATGGCATTTCTGAAACCCTGTTCAATTCCTGCCGGACAATCAATTAAAACATAATCAAATTCATCTTTTAAACAATTGGTTAATTCAACCATTTGTTCAGGACTTACTGCATCCTTATCCTTTGATTGCGCACTAGGCAATAAATACAAATTGGAATGTCTTCTGTCTTTTATTACTGCCTGTTTTAATCTGCAATTACCTTCAATTACATCTACCAGATTGTAAATAATATGATTTTCAAGCCCCATAACTACATCAAGATTTCTCAATCCTATATCTGTGTCTATGGCAATTACACTCTTTCCTAATTTAGAAAGAGCAATGCTTAAGTTTGCGGTTATGGTAGTTTTTCCAACTCCGCCTTTTCCGGAAGTTACTACAATTACTTCTCCCATTTTCCCTCCTAAAATATAAATAGTATAGTTATCATTTGTATTTTAGTCAGGAATTCCTATTAATCCTGGGTTATACTTCCGGTATTATCGCTCTTAACACTCTTCTTAAGATCTTTATCTTTCAGTTCTCCATAGAAATACTGTATACATTTCTTTGCAAGAATAGCTGAATCATGTGATGAATTTCCAAAAGGTATTACTGTCGATATAGCAACCTCCGGTTTCTCATATGGTGCATATGCAACAAAAAGTGCATGCGAGTTTCTATGAAGATTTTCCTGAGCAGTACCTGATTTTCCTGCAATTTTAAGTTTTGTATCCGTGAAGAAACTTCTAACTGTTCCACTTGTTACAACCTCACGCATTCCCTTATGAATTGCATCCCACGTACTGCTTGAAGCTTTAACTGTATCTGTAAGCTTCGATTTATTTTTATATACCAGTTTGCCTGTTCTTGAATTAACCTTGTCTACTAAAGTTAAAGAATAATTCTTTCCTCCATTTGCTAATGTAGACACGTATCTTGCAAGCTGAACCGGTGTATATGCGTTACTACCCTGTCCAATAGCTGAATGAACAGCACTTTCCGTTGAAAAATGTGGATCCCTTTCAGTTATTTCTACACCTGATTTCATATTTAGGCCCAAATTTGTAGCATACTTTTCAATTTTTTCCAAACCATATGCACTGTCATAAGAGCCTTTTTCTGAACCAAGTCTGTACCCCATTTCATAGAAGAAATAATTACAGGACTGTGCTATGGCACTGGAAACATTAATTGGTCCATGAGTTCCTTTTGGATAAATCCAACACTTTGGTGAAGGCTTTATCTTATCAAATTTACCTTTGGCATTAATAATTGTATTTGGTGTAATAACATTTTCTTCCATGGCAGCCATAGCTGTAGCCATCTTAAATGTTGATCCCGGGGCACTGGAACCCTGTGTTGCCCTGTTATATAACGGATCTGATTTATCATCAACAAGTTTGTCCCAATAATCAGGATCCACGGATCCCGACAACATGTTATTGTCATAACTTGGATAAGTTACCATTGCTCTCACCTTACCATTATTCGGATCTGTTATTACAACTGAACCGGAACATGGATCTAAAGCAATCTGTGCCGGTGTAATTTTCAACTGTTTAATCTGTTTAATAATAAATCTGTAAGTCTGATATCTGTCATAAGTCGAAAGTATGTTATACTGACTTTCATCCTTATCAAGTACTTTCTGGTCATAGAGGAGCATACATATCTCACTTCCTGATATAGTGGAATCCTCTATTCTGTACTGTACAACCAGCTTTCCAAAGGATGTATTTTTTTTGCAGTCATCAATTATATGCTTAACAATAATATCATAAGTTTCACTTGTTGATAAATAATCTGAACTTGTATTTAGATTTTCCAGACTAATCCAATTCTTTTTAATTGCATATTTTATAAATTCATTTACACTTATTTTTCCATCTATATATTTCTTGTAAGTTGAATCATCAGTATCTATTGAAGATGCAATAAGTATTCCATCATTTTTTAGTAAATCATAAATATAATCACAATATGCCTGAAATTCTTCTTTGTAATCATTATAAGCTGTTCCACTTCCATTAAGATCTGATTTCAGTTTTCTAACAGCCTCTGCAACTGAACTCTTGTATTTATCATATACTTTCTTTTCATTCGCCGTTGTTTTTTTAGAAAGATGTTTAAGACTTACCACATTGTTAGTAACAAGCTGTGAGTAAACCTTCTTTACAGGAATCTGATGTAATTTATCATCTGTTTCCTTCGATTCATCCACATCATAATTAACAATTTCCGAAATAAGGATTGCTGCAATCTGTTTTTCAAGCATTGTGTATACTGCTTTTTGAAGTTTTGCATCAATCGACAAATATACATCATTTCCTGCAGCAGGATTAGTCTTTGAAATTGTACTTAAAACTTTACCTGTACTGTCAACAAAAATCTGTTCTTCTCCACGTTTTCCCTGAAGATATTTTTCCATGGCAGATTCTATTCCCGCCTTACCTACAACATCAGAAGAAATATATTTTTTGCCTTTAGAATTAAATTCTTCCAGCTGACTGTCACTAATAGTTCCCGTGTATCCTATAATAGGTGCAAAATATACGCTGTCTGTGTATTTTCTGACAGTCTGTTCCTCAATTGTAACACCTGTAAGATCAGCCTCATTTTCATATATTGCAACCATTGTCTCATTGGATACTTCCTTTGCAATAGTTGTCTTTACATATTTCTGATATGAGTTGGCAAATATAGTATATCTAATGGCAAGCAACTTCAGTAGTGTTGTATCATCACATTCCTGCTTTACTTCAAAAAAGTCATTCTTCAGGTAACTTATTACTTCGCCAGCAGATACATTTGAGTAATCATGACCGTTTTTCTTTAAACCTTTTCCGAAAATATTCTCTAAGAAAATTTTCTTTGAAGCGTCTGAACTATAATTTTCAACCCACTTTCCATCACTGTTCAGATAAATTGGAAAATCATAAATAACTTTATCACCATTTTGTTCAATAATTTTTATTGCTTTGTAAACAATGGCATTCAGTTCCTGATTTTTCTCGTCTGAACTGTCAATCTTATCTTCAATTTTTACTGCATAAGCCAATTCATCATGAGCCAGTTCATTACCCTTTACATCCAAAATTCTTCCTCTTGTTCCCGGGGTATACACAGTCTTTTTGAACTGCTGTATGTAAGTACTCATATAATAATTTTCATTTACAATCTGCAAATCAAAAATTCTATAAATAAGCGTAGAAAACATACTTATTAAAATAAGACTCACAATGAAAATTCTTGATTTAATTATTTTTGAAACCGTATATAAAAAATCACTTATCAAAACTTAATGTATTCTCCTGTTTTAATGTTAGTACCTTTTCATTTAAAAAATAAAAAGCTTTATATAATATCAACGTTACAAATGATGTTATAATCATTTCAGGTAAAATTATATTACCGAAATAAAATGAAAAATCTAATTTATTTCTTAACACAAACCTGAAAAGATAACATAACATGTTATATATAAAATCATTTGAAAATACCAGAATCATTGGCATAAATACATGGTCACTGTAGAACATTTTTTTAAAAATACCACTAAAGAAACCAATATACATATATATTAATGCATACAAACCAATTACATCCTCAAAGAAAATATCCACCATAAGTCCGCAAAAGAAACCTGTGACACAACCGTAATTCTTTCCTCTCATAAAGCCGAATATACATGTTGTAATTAACAAAAGATTAGGCGTTGCAACTGTAAGATAATTTTCCTTTGATATAAAGGTCTGTAATACAAACGCTACTATTACTATCAAGCCTGTAATTATAACTCTTAGCACGCTTTGCTTCATAATTTTAATCCTTCAAACCTTCCTTTAGTGTAGTTATAACTAAAACTTCATCAATATGTTGAAAATCCACAACAGGAGTAATCTGACCTGATTGTGTGAGTTCGTTTGGATCTTTAGATGTTTTCATAACATATCCAACTAAAATTCCAGGTAAAAATTTATTACTAATCTTTGATGTTACAACCATATCACCTTCTGCAATTTTTGCATCCTTTGATATTTCGGTAATATTCATAAGATTATCTTTCATTAATTTAAGATCTCCACTAACAATAGCCGTTTCAGATGTATTCGGAAATGATACACTGGTACTGCTTTCGTCATCAATAATTGATCTTACCTTAGCATAGTTTTTTCCAACTTCGAAAACAAGTCCCACGAGACCGCCTCCGCTGATAACGTTCATATCTTTCTTAATTCCATCATCAGAGCCCTTGTTAATGGTAAATATATTGAAAAAATTGCCTGCATCCTTACTTATAACATTAGCACCGATTTTTGGATATGATGAATAGTCCTTGTCCAACTGATACATATCCCTTAATCTTTCAAGCTCATATTTATTCTGGGCCAGCAGACTGTTTTCTTCAGTTAACTCTGCAACTTTATTTGATAATTTTGCATTTTCTTTCTTTAACTTTCTTACTGTTTTTAATGCATCAGATTTATTGCCAACCCACTCTCCTATGCTATTCATGCCTTCCTGCAATGGTACAACAACGGACCCCATTACTGTTTTTATAGGTTTTGAAAAACTTGGGGAAACTACCGATAAAATAAGTGCTGCAATACATACCAATGTTAAAACAAATATTAAAATTTTTGGTTTTATGTTTATTTTCGTCTGTCTTTTCATTTATCTCACCTTTATGTTCTAGAACGTGCTTTCTCTTGGTTCATACATAAGTTTCTTAAATCTTGAATCTGACATAATCATTGATATTCCTCTGATTACCGACTCCTGTGGATTTTTTACTGTATTAACTTTAAGATCTGTTTCCTGTTCAATTAAAGTATTTAGATTTTTTATTGAACTTGAACCACCTGTCAAATAAATACCGGTATCAATAATATCAGCGGACAATTCCGGAGGTGTACGCTCTAATAAATTTTTGATAGCATCAACAATATCATCAAAGAACTGTTTTATTGCCTCATAAATTGTATCTTTAGATACTCCTCTTTCTGACGGAAGTCCCGTTATAACATTTCTGCCATAGACATACATTATGTCATCGTCTAAATCATTATCTTCGTCATACATGGCATCTGCTAATTTACATTTAATCTGTTCAGCAGTTTTTAGTCCAATAAGAATATTGTATCTCTTTTTTACACTTTCGCATATAAGTTGATCTAATTTATTTCCACCCATCTGAATAATTCGGCTTACAACAATTCCACCATGGGAAATCACCGTTATTTCTGTTGTGTCAGCACCTATATTAACAATCATGTTTCCACGGCTGCTTGTCATGTCAATTCCCAGACCAACTGCATCTGCAATAGGTTTTTCCACTATTTTTATTTCTCTCGCTTTGATGTCCGACTTTGCAACTACGTCATAAAAAGCTCTTTTCTCAACTTCAGTAATATCTGCCGGTACTGCGATACAGAATCTTCCCATTTTTGAGCCTCGTGGCCCTGTCATTTTCTTAAAAAACTGCTCAAACAGCATTTTCATGCTTTTCAAATCAGCAATTACGCCAAATTTTATAGGGAAAATAACTTTAATATTATCCGGTGCTTTTTCGTACATCTTATACGCATCGTCACCAATTTCAAAAAGTTGATTTTTATTTTTTATTGCAATAATATCTTTTTCATTTAATGTTGTTTTTGTCAGTCCATTAAATATCTTGATATTGCTTGTACCAAAATCAATGCCATATACGCTACGACTCATAATCTGTCCTTTCACATGTTTCTATATAAGTTTTAATTCCATTAAACTTGAATATTTGTTATCACCGATAATTATGTGATCTAATAGTGTAATTCCAACTAAATCACCTGCTTTTTTTATCTGTCTTGTGCTTTCAATATCATTTCTGCTTGGTGTGCAGTCCCCACTTGGATGATTATGCACAACAATAATATTTACTGCACTGCACCTTAATGCCTCAATAAAAATTTCCCGTGGAGAAATTAATGATTGGTTTACAGTACCGGTGGTAAGTAATCTTTCTTTTATTAATTTGCACTTAGTATCAAGGTACATTACATACAAATGCTCCTGTTCTAAATGTCTCATTTTTTCCATATAATAATCTGAAACCAAACCTGCCTTATTGAATTTAGTTCCCTCATTAAATCCCACTAATGATATCCGCTTTGCAAGTTCAGATATGCACTGAATCTGTACAGCCTTAACCATACCAATGCCCTTTGTTGCTAAAAGTTGCTCTTTAGTAATGTGTTTTAAAGATAAAAGACTGGTTTTATTATCATCCATCTTTAAAATTTCTCCCGCCAACTCATAAGCACTTATCCCCTTTGTGCCGGTTCTTAAAATAACTGCAAGCAATTCAGTATCTGTCAGGACTTCCGGTCCAAATCTGTAACACTTTTCGTATGGTCTTTCATTTTGTGGTATTTCTTTTATTTTTAACATAATTTTCCTTTCCTCTCTCTCCAAGTGCAAAAGGAAATATTTATATTAAAACTCCAATTATTGTAACACAATAAAAATATGATGTATATGCTTTTTACAATAAAAGGTCTTTATCGACAAAAAGTTATTTTAAAGAAATCAATTCGTCATCAACCATGTTCTGGAATGCTTTTAATATTCCAAGTTTGGCATGCTGCCATGTAAGTCCCCCCTGAAAATACACAGCATAAGGGGGTTTTATCGGACCATCTGCACTAAGTTCAATTGATGAACCTGAAACAAAAGTTCCTGCAGCCATAATAACAGGTGCATCGTATCCCGGCATATCCCATGGCTCCGGTGTAAGGTAACTGTCTACCGGTGCAGCTGCCTGAATTCCCTTGCAAAAAGCAATAACTCCTTCAGGCTTTCCAAATTCTATAGCCTGAATTATATCGAAACGTTCCTCTTTTTCATCAGGTATAACCTTAAATCCATGCCCGGCAAAAAGATTTGCAGCAAAAATTGCACCTTTTAAAGCTGATGCAACAACGGTTGGGGCTAAAAACAATCCCTGATAGAAAGTTCCCATTATTCCCAAATTGGCTCCAACTTCTTTTCCAAGCCCCGGAGTAGTAAGTCTGTAGGCACATTTTTCAATACATTCTTTTGTTCCACATATATACCCACCAATCGGTGCAAGTCCTCCTCCCGGGTTTTTAATCAGGGAACCCACTACCATGTCTGCCCCCACATCTGAAGGCTCAATAGTTTCAACAAATTCGCCGTAGCAATTGTCAACCATTACAATGATATCTGAACGGATTTCCTTTATAAACTTAATAACTTCTCCGATTTTTTCAACTGATAAAGTAGGTCTTGTTGCATATCCTTTAGACCTCTGTATTCCGATTACTTTTAAATCCGGCGTGATTTTTTCTTTTATTTTTTCAAAATCAAAATCACCGTTTTCCAGTAAATCTACCTGATCATATAAAACACCATATTCCGCCAGACTTCCAACGGACTCTCTTATTCCTATTACTTCTTCTAAAGTATCGTAAGGCTTTCCACTTATGTACATAAGTTTATCATTTGGACGTAAATTAGCTGACAATGCAGTTCCTAATGCATGGGTTCCACATGTTATCTGTGGTCTTACAAGAGCATCCTCTGTATGAAATATATCAGCGTATACTTTCTCAAGGGTGTCACGTCCTAAATCATTGTATCCATAACCTGTTGTTGGTGCGAAATGGGCTTCTGCGACTTTATTTTTCTGCATTGCCCCTACGACCTTCAATTGATTATATTCTGCAATTTTGTCAATTTTATGAAATCTTTCTGAGATTTTTTCACAGATTTCTTCAGCATAATCATAAACCTCGTCTGAAATCCCCAAACTGTTATACATTTCTTTTAATTCATTCATTGTTATTATCCTTTATTATGTTTCTTTTTTGTAAAATCATTAGAATATTTTCCAATATTTTTTCTTTGTCATAGTTAAATTCATTAACATTAATCATTGTAACTTCTTTTTCTCTTCTAAACCACGTTAGCTGCCTTTTGGCAAAATGTCTTGTATTCTTTTTTATTAAATATACTGCCTCTTCCAAAGACAATGCATTCTTTATATATTGTATCATTTCCTTATAACCAATTCCCTGCATGGAAACAAGATCTTCCCTGTAGCCTTCACTGAGTAATTCCCTTACCTCCTGCTCCAGCCCGGCACTAATCATAATGTCTACACGCTTATTTATCCTGTCATAAAGTCTTTCTCTTTCATCATTAAGAACAAGATAGGCAAAATTATAAGGTGATTCGTTTTTCCGCTGCTCACTATTGTGGTCAGAAATAAGTTGTCCCGTGTCATGATAATATTCTAAAGCTCTTATAACCCTTTTAGCATTATTGAAATGTATATTCTCTGCCGACACGGGGTCTATTTCCATTAGCATTTTATGCAAATATTCATTTCCTTTTTCCTCAAGCAACTGCTCTAATTCTTTCCTATATTCATGATTACTGTCTGTTTCTTCAAATTTCACATCATATAAAAGAGCCTGAATATAAAAGCCGGTTCCCCCCACAATTATAGGTATTTTACCTTTTTCATAAATTTCATTCATGGCTTCCAATGCCATTTCTTTAAAAATATGAACATTAAATTCTTCATCAGGATTGAGTACATCAATCAGATAATGATTAACTCCCTGCATTTCATCTTTTGTAATTTTCGCAGAGCCTATATTCAGTTTTCTATATACCTGTACAGAATCGGCACTAATAATTTCCCCATTAATCTCTTTTGCCAGTTTAATGGACAACTCAGTTTTGCCAACAGCTGTAGGGCCTGTCAAAATCACTAAATTCTTCAAATTACATATCTCCTATATGATTCGCTTAAATTTCTTTTCAAGTTCATATTTGCTCATAGAAATAATTGTTGGTCTTCCGTGAGGACAGTTATATGGATTTTCTAAAGATAACAGTTGGGTTATAAGTGCATCTGCCTCGTGATAAGACAACTTGCTGTTACCTTTAACAGCCGCCTTACATGACATAGATGCAATTTTGTCAGTTATCATGTCAGTTACCATTCTGCCATTTTCATTTGAGAGATTATCAACTATTTCCATTAATACCTCTTCACTGTCCAATGTATATAAATCTCCCGGCACACCTCTTACTGCAAAATCCTGTCCTCCGAAATCTTCAATTTCAAATCCTATTTCTTTAAAATGAGGAAGATATTTTTGTATCAACGCTGCCTCGTTCATTGAAAGACTTAATATAATCGGAGGATTAATCATTTGTGTTGTCACCTGTTTTTTAGCCAGCCTGTCCATAAGTTTTTCGAACATTACTTTTTCATGAGCTGCATGCTGATCAATAATATACATTTTGTCTTGATATTCAACAATCCAATATGTGTCAAATACCTGTCCTATTATTTTGTGTTTTGGTTTAGCCGCTTCACTTAAAAATGTATCATATGTGTCAAATACCTGTTTCTGGGTGAATTCATTCTCTTTTTTGTTTTCATAGCTGTTTTCTTCATCTATGTGCATACCACTATCGGAGTTTCCATTGTAAATAATCTCCAAAGTTCCAGTCTCAGACTCTTCATATTTTTCAGATTCATCATCTGCAGCATCCCCTAGTACATGATTTACTGTAGGTACAGTATTATTTTGCCGGGTCTGCTCCTGCCTTTTAATCTCAAAAGGCTCAGGAGTGTATTTGTAAGTTTCCTTTATTTCTTTTTGTTTTTCAAGTTCAACTTCTATTATATTAGGTCTGTCAATCAAAGCATCATTTATTGTTTCTGAAATCATGGGGTAAATGCTTTCAGACTTTCTAAATCTAAGTTCCATCTTTGCGGGATGTACGTTAACATCCAGATACTGCTGGTCAATTTCAAAATTAATTACCGTAAATGGATATTTATGCTGCATTAATATAAATTTATATCCATCTTCAATGGCTTTTGAAATAATGTTACTCTTAATATATCTTCCATTTATAAAATAATTTTCAAAACTACGATTGCCCTTAGAAATAATTGCTTTTCCAATAAATCCTGATATTTTCATAAAGTCATTTTCAGCATTTATTTCTATAATATTTTTTGTTATGTCCCTGCCGTAAATACTATAAATAACATCTTTTAAATTTCCGTTTCCTGATGTATGAATTTTTGTTGTTCCGTTACTTTTAAATGTAACGGCAATTTCAGGATGGGAAAGTGCTATTTTTTCTACTATTTCCGAAACATAACCGGCTTCTGTCTGAGCACTTTTCAAAAACTTACGTCTTGCAGGAGTATTAAAGAAAATATTGTTTACAATAAAAGTAGTTCCAACAGGAATACCTATTTCTTCAAAGGCAATTTCTTTTCCCCCTTCAATTCTGTAACTTATACCTTCAAGTTGATTCTCAGTTCTTGTAAGTAATTCAACCTGACACACAGCCGCAATACTTGATAAAGCTTCACCTCTAAACCCAAGGGATGACACGCTTAAAAGGTCAATTGCCGTCTTAATCTTACTTGTAGTATGTCTCAAAAAAGCAGTCTTTATATCTTCCTTATCAATGCCACATCCGTTATCCGTGATTCTAATAAGTTTTACACCGCCTTCTTCAATATCAACGGTAATCATTGTTGCCCCTGCATCTATGGCATTTTCCATTAATTCCTTTACAATAGATGACGGTCTTTCAACTACCTCACCGGCTGCTATCTGGTTTATTGTATTTTGGTCAAGTTGTTTAATCTTACTCATATTTATTCCTTATTTACCAACGGTTTTTTAATTGGTTCTGTAATTTATATAGATAATTAAGACCTTCTATCGGTGTCATTGCACCAAGGTCAAGTTCCTCTATTTCCTTTATAACATCGTCACCATTTATTGCAGCAAACAATGTCATCTGATGTGCCTCTAAATCATCATTCATACTTGGAAGAACGTTAGTTCCCGGCTGTAGGCCTTCTGCAATTTCTTTGGCTCTGGTTGTTATATCTGCATTGGACAATTCAGTTACTAATTCTTTTGCACGGTTCAAAACACTTTCGGGCACCCCTGCCAGTTTTGCTACCTGAATACCATAACTCTTATCTGCACCGCCTTTTATGATTTTTCTAAGGAACACGATATCGTCTCCCTGTTCTTTTACGCTGATGCAATAATTGTTAACTCCCGAAAGGGTTCCTTCAAGTTCCGTCAATTCATGATAGTGGGTGGCGAATAATGTTTTTGCCCCTAATATCTTTTTATCACATATATGTTCAACAACTGCCCATGCAATGCTTAATCCATCAAATGTACTGGTTCCTCTTCCGATTTCGTCAAGAATTAAAAGACTTTTTGATGTGGCGTTTCTTAAAATATTAGCCACTTCAGTCATTTCCACCATAAAGGTACTCTGTCCGCTTGCCAGATCATCAGAAGCTCCAACCCTTGTAAATATCTTGTCACAAATTGATATATTAGCCTCTCTTGCAGGTACAAAAGAACCAATCTGTGCCATTAATACAATTAATGCAGTCTGCCTCATGTAAGTAGATTTTCCTGCCATATTAGGACCTGTAATAATTGACAGTCTGTTTTTATTAGTGTCTAAATATGTATTATTAGCTATGAACATATTGTCAGGCATCATCTTTTCAACTACAGGGTGTCTGCCATCCTTAATGTCTATTACACCTTTCTCATTTATAGATGGTTTTACATAATTATTTCTTTCAGCTACATAAGCCAAAGATGCAAAAACATCAATTTGGGCGATTGCCTTTGCCGTCATCTGAATTCTGTTTATCTGATTAAATATTTCATCTCTTACTGCAGTAAAAATATTATATTCAAGAGAAAACAGTTTATCCTCTGCACCTACGATAATTTCTTCAAGTTCTTTCAGCTTATCTGTAGTATATCTTTCAGCATTAGTAAGAGTCTGCTTTCTTACATAATAATCAGGAACCTTGTCCTTAAATGAATTTGACACTTCAATGTAGTATCCAAAAACTTTATTATATTTAATTTTTAATTTTCCAATTCCTGTCTTTTCTTTTTCTTCACTTTCAAGCTGGGCAAGCCATGTTTTTCCTTCTGTCTTTGCAGCTCTAAGTCTGTCAATTTCTTCATTATATCCCGATCTTATTATTCCACCTTCTTTAATGTTAATAGGCGGGTCATCATTAATTGACTCTGTAATAAGTTTTGTTACATCCTCTAACGTGTCTAATTTGTTATACAATTCAACAAACAAAGGGGATTTAAAATCCCTTATTATATTTCTTATGTGCGGCAGCATTTCAAGACTTGTCTTAAATGCAATTAAATCCCTTGGATTGGCTGAACGATATGAAATTTTACTTAATAGTCTTTCTAAATCATATATTGGTGAAAGATATTCACGCAATTCGTCCCTTGTAATAATGGATTTATTTAATTCTGTAATTACTTTCTGTCTTTTAACTATATCTTCTTTTGATATAAGCGGCTGCTCGATATAACCTCTAAGGGTTCTGGCACCCATGGCCGTTTTAGTCTTGTCAAGGACCCATAAAAGAGAGCCTCTCTTCTGTTTTTCCCTTAAAGTTTCACATAATTCAAGATTTCTCCTTGTTGAAGTATCAAGAATCATAAATGTACTTGTTGAATAAGGAATTAATTTTGACAAATGGGAAAGGGAATTTTTCTGGGTTTCATACAAATATTTAAGCAATGACCCTGAAGCAATTACTCCAAGAGACATTTCTGAAATGCCAAGACCTGACAAATCAATAATTCCAAAATGATCTTTTAATACCTTTTCACAATTATCTTCATCAAAATACCATTCTTCCAATTCAAAAACAGATATTGATAACCTGTTTTTAATGTCATCTATATCCATCCCACACATTAAAAAGGCGTGATTACATATAATCTCGCTTGGTAAAAATTTATTTATTTCATCAACTACATTTCTTTCCGAATAAACTTCCGTAACATAGTAATCACCTGTAGTAACATCTGCAATGGAGATCCCGAATTTTCCTCCAATATATGCTATAGACATAAGATAATTGTTCTTTCCCTCATCCATAGCATTTGTATTAAGGTTTGTTCCCGGAGTTACTATTCTTACAACTTCTCTCTTTACAAGACCTTTAGCCTGAGCCGGATCTTCAGTCTGCTCTACAATACAAACCTTGTATCCTCTTGATACTAATTTATTAATGTATGTGTCAACGGCATGGTATGGTACCCCACACATTGGGGCACGCTCTTCAAGTCCGCAGCTTTTTCCTGTCAGAGTGATTTCCATAACCTTTGAAGCTTCTAAAGCATCATCAAAAAACATTTCATAGAAGTCACCTAATCTGTAAAATATAATACAATCGTCATTTTGCTTTTTTGTCTCTAAATACATTTTCATCATAGGGGTAATCTCGTTTAAATGATTATCCCATACATCTTTCATCATCTGCGGTAATGCCATTTTATTCCACCATTTCTCCCATATAGTAAAATCCTTTTGCTTCTTTCAGATTAACATTTACAAGTTTTCCAATAAGACTTACATCTCCCTTAAAATGAACAACACTGTTATTGCTTAATCTTCCTGAAACAAAACCTTCTATCTTTTTGTTTTCTTCTTCAACTAAAACTTCCTGAACTGTTCCCTGAAGTTTTAATGTTTTTTCTTTTGATATTTCATTTACAACATTTAGCAATCTGTTAAATCTGTCTTTTACAATATCCTCCGGAACCTGATCCGGCATTTTTGCAGCAGGTGTTCCCGAACGTTTTGAGTATATAAAAGTAAAAGCAGAATCATATCTTGCTTTCTTTACAACATCGATTGTTTCAAGAAAATCTTCTTCTGTCTCTCCCGGAAAGCCTACAATAATATCTGTTGTTATTCCAATGTCAGGTATTGCTTTTCTTAATTTTTCAATAAGTAAAAGATATTGTTCCTTGTCATAATGTCTGTTCATTATTTTCAGTAATCTTGAACTTCCTGACTGAAGAGGTAAATGCATCTGTTTACATATCTTTTTAGATTTTGCCATTACCTCAATCAATTCATCTGACAAGTCCTTCGGATGTGATGTCATAAATCTTATTCTCTTTAATCCCTCCACTTTTTCAACTCTCTCAAGAAGTTTTGCAAATGATATAGGATTTTCCAATGTCTTTCCATAAGAATTAACATTCTGACCTAAAAGCATTACTTCGACAACTCCATTTGCCACTAATTCCTTTACTTCTTCAACAATATCTTCCGGATTTCTGCTTCTTTCTCTTCCTCTGACATATGGAACTATACAATAACTACAGAAATTATTGCAGCCATACATAATATTAACCCCCGATTTGAAACTATACTTTCTAACCGCAGGCAAATCTTCCACAACTTCCGTTGTTCCTTCCCATATATCTTCTACTTTGTGTCCACTGATAAGACGTTCATACAACAACTCAGCAAGCAGGAATACATTATGGGTTCCAAAAATCAAATCTACAAATTTATAACTTTTGTTTAATTTTTCCACAACATGTTCTTCCTGCATCATGCATCCGCACAAACCGATAATCATATCCGGATTCTTTTCTTTTATCTTAGACAAATATCCAAGTCTTCCGTATATTTTTAAATTTGCGTTTTCCCTAACAGTACATGTATTATATAAAACCAAATCAGCATGTTCGTCTTCTGTTTCCTCATATCCAATCTGACTTAATATTCCCATTAATTTTTCTGAGTCCTTAAAGTTCATCTGACAACCAAAAGTTACAACACATGCTGTTAATTTTCTTCCGTATTCGTTTTCTTTATGTTTTATTAATTCTCTGCATTTATCAATATAATATTTCTGCTTTTCCGTTTCATTTGTGAAACTCATATTTATCCTCCTAAGTTAATGTTTAAGTTAAAACTAAATCCATTAACAATATATTTCTTTTTCTGTTATTATTCTGTTTATTTTTATGTCATGACTTTCTGTTGGCAATTTTTCAAACATCTGGAAATCATAGGCTACACCTACTGAATAGGTAGGATTTTTTTGTAAAAATCTGTCGTAAAATCCGCCTGCCTGCCCTATTCTGTCTCCATCAATTGAAAAAGCAACTCCAGGAACAATAATAAAATCCGGTTTAGCTGCACATTGGCTTCCAACCGGCTCTAAAATTCCAAACTCCCCGGTTTTTAACCGGTTCATGTTATTTAACTCTACAAATATCATTTCTCCCTTTTTGTCTGTCACCTTAGGTAAAGCAACATTTTTTTTATCTTCAAGAGCCTGATTAATGAGAAATGATAAATCAACCTCATTTCTTATACTGTTATAACAGTATATTGTTTTTGCCTTTTTATAAATATCAGAGTCAATTATTTTTCTGCAGATTATGTTGCTTTTTCCGACAACTTCCTCTGCTGATAATGACTTTCTTTTATTTTTTATTTTTTTTCTGATTTCTGCTTTTCGTTCAAGAATATTATTCATAGCAATTTAGTGACCTTTTTTAGGTTTTACTTTTGTTATTGTTCCATCCGGATTTTCAATACTAACCTTATCAAGGGAAGCGGAAAGATCATTAATAATCGCCATTCTGTACTCTGTACGCAGCTGCTGTTGTTCTTCCTTTTCCTCTGGTGTTAGTCCTTCTGATTTTGATTTTTTGTATAGTGCATTGATTCTTGCAATCTTTTCTTTATCCATATTTATTTTAGGAATATATATGATGTTTCCTTATCTGAGGTTACACATCCGATATATTCTCCTTTCTCCTGTAATATTACTTTTTTTATAGGGAACTTATGTATACAAACTACTTCTGTTTCCTTGCCAAATATATTTTTTTCCACAATAGTTGAAATAACCGTGTTATTGTTTACAAAACAAACATTGTATTCAACAGGATATGTTGCATCAATCTCGTTGGAGATTAGATTAAAAAACTGAGTTCCAGTGGAATTTTTCATTATCATATACGGTGTATCTTCAATAACTGTGGCGTTTTTAAGTAAATATTCACCTGTAGTAGTTTTGTTAATACATGTATAAATCTCTTTAGTTTCAATATCATAAAAAATAATGTTCTCGTCATTATTTTCATAATTAAACTTAGAGTAAATAAGAAAGTTCTCTATTATTTTTGCATTAATAACCGTAGTGTCGTAATAAGACTGGTCAATGGCATTCATAACCAGATTAGGTTGTTCTAACTGTAAATCACTTATAAACTGTGATATGTTAACAACAAATAAAGACTCAACGGCAGCTTCCTCTTTAGTCAGATTATCATGTCTGTTATTTTGGAACAAAGAATAACCTGTTTTCATAATACAATTATTGTCGCTATAAGGAAGTATAAATTCTATACCATTTCTGATTAAATTTTCATCCTCAATAATAATCTGTTTATTCTTTACAAAATTAAACAGTATAAGCGAAAAATCAAAAAACTCTTTTAATTTTCCGTTTTCACTTACCTTTGGTAATGCTCTTTGTATAATAAGATTTGAATCATCCAAAATGAAAATTTTAATTTGCTTATTATCAGGATACAATTTCAGATTATCTTTAAGTGAAATAATTTTGGTATGAGTATGATCTGTTATATTATATCTGATTATGTTAAATGTATATGTCCGGTCAAGCATGTCAACGTATTCAATAAAGTAAAGATAATCAGACTCACTCTGACAGTCTGTTATATTAAAAATATCAACCTTATCCGTATATGGCATAACTTCTTTTCTAATGTTCTCTTCGAGATAGTACAGGAAATAACGAACTTTAGGCAGATTTGTAAAAGGTCCCTGTTCGTACTCCTTCTCTAAAACGATATCATCTTTCAAATGTAAGCCGTTAAAATATTCAGATTGTGCTAAAAAACGTATATTCATAACGTCTCTCCTTAATAATCCATACTTGCATTTGAACGCATACTTTCACACATACAAATACATACTATATATTACTACAAAACCATGTAAAAGTCATTAAATAAAACTTATTTCTTTAACATTTAGCTAATTTACCGGTTTGTATTTTGAAGCAATATACTCAAAAATTTTCAATCCGTCTATGGCTGCACTGGTTATACCACCTGCATACCCTGCCCCCTCACCGGCAGGTATCAAACCATAAACATTACTTTGGAAATTCTCATCTCTTATAATTCTTACAGGTGACGATGTTCTGCTTTCCACTGCCGACAGAATTACGTCTCCGTCATTGTAGCCCTTTATTTTTTCACCAAAATATTCAATGCCCTCTTTTAATGATTCATTAATATATTTAGGGAAAATAGCATTTAAATCAGCTAATTTGTAATTTCCTTTTATCTGGGGCGTTATATTGCCAATCTTTACTGAAGGGCAATTGTCCTTATAATCCTTATATGTCTGAACCGGAACAAAGCCCTGTCCCAGTTCATATGCTTTTTCTTCCATTCTTCTTTGAAATTCAACTCCTGCCAGCGGGCTGTCTCCATCAAAATCTTTAGGTGTAACAGTAACAACCAATGCGCTGTTGGCGTTCTCTCCGTCACGCTTGCTGTAACTCATTCCGTTCACAACAGTTCTGTTTTTTTCTGAAGCAGAATTTACAACATATCCTCCGGGACACATACAGAAAGAATATACACCTCTGTTTTTTGATGTGTTATATGTCAGCTTATAATTAGCGGCACCAAGCCTGTTATCCTCAAAACCATACTGGCTCTTATTAATTGTGGACTGCTTATGTTCAATTCTCACTCCCACTGCAAAAGGTTTCTGTTCCATGTTAACATGATTTTCATATAACATTTCAAAAGTATCCCTTGCACTGTGTCCAATGGCAAGAGTACATATATCTGTATATATTTTTTCATTGCCATTCAGTGTAATGTATTCTAAATTACCTTCTTTCGTGGTAAATCCTGTAAAAGCTGTATCAAAATAAAAAGTTCCCCCTTTACTTTCAATATACTTTCGCATATTTTCTACAACCTTTGCCAAAATATCAGTTCCAATATGAGGTTTTGCATCGTATGTAATATTTTTATCCGCACCAAACTTTACGAATGTATCAAGAACAAAACCGATTCTGTTAAACTTATCCTTAATTCCTGTATTTAATTTTCCATCCGAAAATGTTCCGGCGCCCCCTTCACCAAACTGTACATTACAGTTAGTGTCAAGTTCCCCGGTATTCCAGAATTTCTCCACCTTTTTAATACGTTCTTCTACCTTACTGCCACGCTCAATAATTATCGGTTTATAACCATACTCTGCCAGCATATATCCTAAAAACATTCCTGCCGGTCCGAAGCCTACCACAACAGGAGAATTATTTAATTTACTGTTTCCCGTTATTTCCGGTTTATATTTTTTTTCATGATTTATAACAGTGACATTTTTTCTGTTTTTGCCATACTTGTCTACATATAAACCAACTGTATATATTTTCTTAATATTGTCTTTATGTCTGGCATCAACAGAATATTTTATTATTTTACCGTCTCTTACATTTTCTTTTTTTATTCCCGCAATTTTCAATGCCTTTTCAAAAGCTGCTTTTTCATCTAAATCAATATTTAATTTTATATCAGATACTTTCACCAGCACCATTTAAAAATCCTCCTGCAATAGCTCCGCTTGCCCATGCCCACTGTAAATTATAACCGCCACAAATTCCATCAACATCAATTATCTCTCCAGCAAAATAAAGCCCCTTAACTATTTTCGACTCCATAGTTCTACTGTTAATTTCATTACATGAAACACCGCCCTGTGTCACCTGGGCAAAATCAAAACCTTTACGTTTCGATACTATATGTTTGTTATTTTTAAGCAGATAAGCAATTCTTATAATGTTTTCATGAGAAATGTCCCCTGCTAATTCATTCTTTATATTTCCAAGAGACAATAATGCCTGAGCCAGTTTTTCATTTATCAGCCCTGTTAATGCTGACAATATGTTTTCTTTTTGTCTTATGTTAAATATCTGCTCTAATATAGAAGTCAGTTCTTCTTCTGAATAATCCGGAAAAAAATCAATATTTACAATACTTCCCTCATGTGCGTTCCTGCTTAAATTAAATACAGGAATTCCTGACAGACCATATTCTGTTATTTGAATTTCCCCGTGCTGTTTATGTACATTATCAAGCTCCACTTTTCCTTTAGCCCTTACACCTGATGCCTGTTTTAAAGAAAAATCCTTTATCACCAAAGCCGTAAGTGCAGGTTTTGGTTCTATAATTTTGTGTCCCAATTTTTTCGCGATGTCGTAGCCGCTTCCATCAGAGCCGGTATTTGCCATCGTCATTCCACCTGTGGCAATAATCAACTTATCACATATAAATTCAAACCCTACATCTACCACAAATTTATCATTTTTCTTTTCAATACGCCGAATTTCATTATTTGTTTTTATTTTTACACCTAAGGATATTGCTTTATTTCTTAGTGCCAGTGCAACAGCTGAAGCCTGCAGAGCTTTCGGGTATACATAACCGTTTTTTTGAGTTGTTATAAGCCCCAATGATTCAAAAAATTCTATTGTATTATTCTCATCAAATACAGATAACACATTACTTATAAAAGACTTATCTCCATAAAAACAGGATAAGTCCATATTTTCATTAGTAAGATTACAACGTCCGTTTCCTGTAATAAGAATTTTCTTTGCAGGCTTATTTTCATGTTCCATAACCGTAACATGATCTCCGTTTTTTGCCCCATAAATTGCAGCCGTCAGTCCTGCCGCTCCTGCACCAATTATAATTGTATCCATACTAACAGTCCTTTCATCAACTTGTATTAGCTTCCAGATATTTAAACAGTTCCTCTGAATTTTCAAGGTATATTCCATCCATCAATATATTTCTTTCTTTTTCAGACATTTTTGCAATGTTTATATCCGTCTCTGCCACAATTGTTTTTTTATCGCTTTTATAGACAATTATAACGTTATTAACGGACTTTACCCAGTAACCTTCCTCTGAACTGTTTTTACTTTTTTCTTTAGGCTTAACGTCAGCAGCTCTTTCTTTTTGCAGCGGTACATCATTGCTGCCTTCCTTAACTCCTGCAAAATACGCAACGCAAAAGCCCATTATAAATACTATTAAACAAAAAATATATGCACGCCTGTTCATAAAAATCAACTCCTTGCATATATTTTTTACATAATTTGTTATTTTATACATTTATTTTATAATAAATGAATTTTTTCCAATATATTAACAATCATTCCGCCCTTTGGAACTGAATATAATTCTTCTTTTGAGATAGTTTTAGTAAGAATTAACGCAAGTCCGTATGCAACTACTGCAAATATTATGGCTATCAATGTCCAAAGTACATTAGATTTAATTATCATTAATCCGATATGGTATACGGCATAACATATAATTCCCATTACTGCAGAACATATAAAAGGTTTAATAAATGTATACACATATTCCTGATTATATCCTAAATATTTCTTTATTGAAAATGCATTTAATACTGCAACAGTCATTGCAAATGTAAAATCTCCAATAACAACTCCATAAATTCCTGCCTTAAACACTAAAAGCAATATTGGTAAGAAAACCAAATGTGCTGCTAAGGCAATAGCTGAATTTTTTATTGGAACATTTAGTTTGTTTATTCCCTGTAATATTGCGTTGCTGATTGTTGATAATGAAAATGCAACAACAGTGAATATACTAAAAATCATTATTGTAGATGTGTCACTTACACTTCCACCGAATAACAGGGAATTAATCTGTCCTCCTAAAACAGTCAGTCCCATACCACATGGGAAAGCAATTATCATTGAAAACTTTTGTGCCAGACTTACTTTACTTTCCACTACCTCATCATCTCCCGCAGTATATGAC
The DNA here is from genome assembly GCA_900548465.1 of uncultured Eubacterium sp. Taxonomy (GTDB): domain Bacteria; phylum Bacillota; class Clostridia; order Lachnospirales; family Lachnospiraceae; genus Eubacterium_G. Next base: position 86,205 of record URKY01000004.1, on the reverse strand, counting down.
CTTACTAAGGAAGGTACAATTGCCGTAGAAAGAGATGAAGCAATTGCTATTGGCATTGTTGTTAACAGTCTGTAATATCCACTATAAACACCCCATAAGGCATTGGTTTTCTCACGGGTTATGTGAAGCACACCCTGCATTATATTCTGATAAATAGGATTATCAAGAAGGTTGCCAATATTGTAAATTGTTGTACTGATTAAAACAGGGGTAATTGTAAAGAGAATAATTTTTGTTATTGTAGAATAGCTTTCAACCACTCCGGTTTTATCTTTTTTCGCTCTCTTTTTAAATACTTCTTTATTAATCCACACAACATAGAACATAAAGGCAAGAGCTATAAGTGCCCCTGAAAATGTCCCCAAAGTTCCACCTGCAGCTGCATATGATCCTTTTAATAATTTTGCCTCACTTGCAATTTTTGATAAAGAATAGCCGTAAACTCCCAACTGATATGCCGCAATTATACTTACAAAAGCATTCATTATCTGCTCAAGTAACTGTGACACTGCTGTTGGAACCATATTGCCCATTCCCTGGAAATATCCTCTGACAACACCAAGTACACATGCTACCGTAAGAGTCGGTGCAAGTACTCGTAATGCCGGTGCAATATATGGCTGTTTGTACACGGTTGTGGAAATCCATCCTGAACCTAAGAACAACAGTAAACCAAAGGCTGCACCTAAAACTGTTCCATATAGTAATGCTCCCTTAAATACTTTCTGGGAATTTTTATACTGTTTTCTCTCTAATTTCTCTGAAATTATTTTTGAAACTGCCAAAGGCATACTCTGAGATGACAACAATATAAGCACATTATATATTTCAAATGCCGTACCATAATATCCCAGTCCGTCAGCCCCTAATATTCGATTTAGAGGTATACGATATATAAGACCAATTACACGAACAAGTATTCCCGCAAAAGCGAGAATACTTCCCTGTATTATAAAACTATTTTTGCCAGATTTTTTTCCCATGTTACCTATCTTCCATCGTTATTTTTTCTTTATTTTAAAGTTTGACTTTTCATTATTACCAAGAATACATATCCATGTTTTTCCTGTATTTAACTTAATTTCCTGTCCTGACTGATCCATGTACTTAGTCTGTCCGGTTTTCTGCTTGTCCTTTTTCCATGTGATTTTTTCAGCTTTTCCATTTGTTATAAACCAGCCTTTTCCTGTTCCATTTAATGTTATGTCAAGACTCTTATTGTCAGGATATAATTTATAATTTACAAACTGAACTATAATATTTGAACAATGAAGCTGTTTCTTATTCTGATCATCTATATGTTTTTTTCCATATTGGAATCGGTAATACTGGCCATCCTTTTCGTTATATTCAAACCATGGCTTATTAATCAGATAACCGAGAACAACTTTCTTTGCAACCTTGTCAGTCTGTAAATCGATTTTTTTATTTACATCAGCAAACTGAAAATGTCCCTGATAGCCCTTTTTGTAATCTGTTCTGTATTTGAAATCCTTTATTGCCTTTTTTAAGTTTGCACCTGAAGTAAAGCAGTTATGTGGTGCTACACGGTCAGAAGTTCTGAAGAAATATTTTTCTCCCTTGAGAGAACTGATAGTGTCAATATCTCCGCTCTTTAAGTAACTTAAAGCATATTTTGACTGGCCGAAATGACTGTAAATTGCATCCCATTCATTTGCAAAAGCACAATAATATATTCTGCAGCTTCTTACAGAACCCATTTTTTTAACCTTGTCATAGTTTTCAAAAATACCCATAATTCTTGTTATGCTGCCTTCAACGGGAGCTTCATAGCAAATATCCGCATTATCAAGTCCTGAATGTGGAATAGCGTTAATTATGTTGTTATACATTAATGCCACAGGTCTCTTGTTAACTTTCTTTGAATCAATAAACTCTCCTGTCAGTTTACTTCTTGTTTTTCCTGCATTAGGATCTGCTGTAGTTGTTTCAACCGCCACTGTTGTAGTTGGTGATACCTTACTTTCTTTTTTCTTTTCGCTTCCAAAAATCAAAATACACACAACAACTGCAATTACAGCAATAGTTACGGCAATACCTGCTCCAATTATAATCTTCTTGTTCTTTCCCATTAATCTTCCCTCGTAATTCCTAGATTTTTTAGAATAATATCCTGTTTTTCCTCCATTTGTTTTCTCTCATCCTCATCAATATGATCAAACCCAAATAAATGTAACATACTGTGGGCAGTAAGAAATGCCAGTTCTCTTCTTTTGGAGTGATTATACTCCTCTGACTGGCTGATTACTTTATCATACGATATAACAATGTCCCCTAACATTAGTTCTCCGGTTTCAGGATTAAAAGCAGTTGTATTTTCTTCTATTCCCGAAAAATCTGCGGGACCAGTGTATTCAACAAATGGAAATGATAAAACATCTGTAGGTCTGTCAATATTTCTCTGCTCACTGTTAATATTCTTTATTGTGTCATTATCCACAATAGTAACATCAACTTCGCATTCATAAGGGCAGTTTACGAAATCAACAGCGTGATTTATTACAGATGTAATGATTTCCCTGTAATCAGGTTCTATTTTTCCTTCATATTCATTTTCAATATTAATGTTCATCTTTTAGCTCCAAACGACTTATTTTCTAATGTCATTTTTCTTTGTTTTTTTGTTTTCGTAATCCTCGTATGCCTTGACAATTTTCTGTACCAACGGATGTCTTACAACATCGTTGTTATCCAAAAATGCGAATCCAATATCATCAACCTTTTTCAATACCTTCAATGCAATGTCAAGTCCTGAAACAGCATCTCTTGGAAGGTCCTTCTGGGTTCTGTCACCGGTAACAATTACCTTTGAGCCAAAACCAATACGGGTTAAAAACATCTTCATCTGGGCAGGCGTTGTATTCTGTGCCTCATCCAATATTATAAAAGCATTATCTAAAGTTCTTCCTCGCATATATGCAAGAGGTGCCACTTCAATAATTCCTTTTTCACTGTTGCTTATAAAACTCTCCGCTCCCATTATCTGATACAATGCATCATATAAAGGTCTTAAATACGGATCAACCTTGCTTTGTAAATCTCCCGGCAAAAATCCAAGATTTTCTCCCGCCTCGATTGCCGGTCTTGTAAGGATTATTTTGTTTACTTCATTGTTTTTCAAAGCTGTTATTGCCATTGCCATTGCAAGGTATGTTTTACCTGTACCTGCAGGACCAATTCCAAAAACAATCATTTTATTTTTTATTAAATCCACATACCCCTTCTGCCCAAGAGTTTTAGGCTTTATTGGTTTTCCCATAACAGTTCTGCAAATTATACTGTCATCTAAATCTATTAATGCACCTTCATTGTCATCAAAGGATAAAGATAGGGCGTAATCAACATTCTGCTCTGAAATTTCATTTCCACGTTTTGCAAGCTCAATAAGCTGATTTAATACATTCTTTGCTCTTCTTGTTGCAACCTGGGCTCCAATTATTTTCAGTTCCCCGTCACGGGAAATAATAGTAACATGAAGTGTCCGCTCAATTTTCTTTATATTCATGTCAAACTGTCCGAATACATTCTTTTCATGTTCAGCCGGTATGTCAATTATGTTTTCAATAACACTCATAAAAGTTAATTAACCTTTCATTACTTTTTCGATTCAGTTTCCTTAACTGATTCGCGTTCTATTTTTATTTGGTTTAAAACATCTTCACCAATATACTCCACTTTTCCAAGGGGTTCATAAAATGATATTTTTCCAAACATACAATAATGATTTTTCACCCTATTTATATTAACATTTTTTTCTAATATTTTGTACCCTTTTTGCTCTAATATTGCTAATTTATATATTAAATTCCTCTCCAATATGATTTTTGCTTCCTTTTGGGTATATTCACATTTTTCATTTTCATAATCAATAACTGAATATTTTTGCACAAGTAACGGAAGATAAAAATTACCAAACGCCTTTAATCTTTTTTCCGAATAAATAATATCCCTGTTCTTTTTTTCTTTTATTGCAGACCATTTATATCCTGCAACTGATGGAAGATATATGTTTTTTTCTTTTTTTATAACCTTTCTTTCGTAAGAAACAGGCAGTTTATCATAATATTTATAAATTGTCTTTCCTAGTATTTCACCATCGGCATTGCAGGCATTTGTAAATATTTTCTGTTCTGATTCATCAAAAACATCAACAAGACCACTTATAAGTACATCACCTTTTTTTATTTTATCCCCCGCCTTTACATTGCTCTGTCCCTTTCTTACCAGAATTGATTTAATTTCAGCATCTTTATTTGCCACAATATTATAAGGCTTTTTTTCTATTGCAGATATTTCAGTTATGTAATTTTCTTTTATATGTATTATGAGATTTGTGCCTTTAATTTCGGCACAGACCCAGCTTATATCATTATAAGCTTTTCTTATATTCTTTTCTAAATTGCTGCAATTTATTGTTTTTTTTAACATTCCCTCTTTAATTTTATTCTTATTTACATATTCAATAATCTGTTTTGATGTGTAGGAATAGTTTCCATCTACAGTTATTTTCCAGATAAATTGCGAATTAATAATTATCATCATAAGAAATATGAGAACCGTGCATATAACAGCCTTTATAACAGGAAATTTGGTTATAAATACGTAAATCCCCCTTTCCCTTGAATTGATAATCTTTATTTTAAGCTTCCCGGCTATTTTCAGCAATTCTTCGTAGTCTTCACTGTCAATTGTAAATGCTGTCACGTTATTTTTACTTTTTATATTTCTGATTTTTATCTGTTTTGTATTATTTAACAGCCTGTATATGTAATTTTCATTTATTTCTATGTCATACGAATGAAATACCATCTATACACCCACCTATAATCATTGATTGAGAATTGTAATATTTTATAAAAAGACTGCTTCCCCTTATTACAACCGTATATTTTCTGCACATTATTTCAATTTCAATATCAGTAATGGTTTTTACACATTTATAATTTTCCACAATCATCTCTCGTCTGCCTGTAAGCTGCACCAGACACTCACTTCCCACAACGTCCCTTGGAAGTTCATAATCATTGTCCACATTAAACATAACCTGCCCTCCATAGTTATTCTCTATTATTCTATGCCGGCAATTCTGTTACTAGACGGGTAATAACGCATAAAAATAGCAGTGACTGTTGTCACTGCAAAAGAAAAAAGCCAGAACAAAAAGCTCTGACTTTTTTATAATTAATTATATTTGCGCTTTCTAGCTGCTTCTGATTTTTTCTTACGCTTTACGCTTGGCTTTTCGTAATGTTCTCTTTTACGAATTTCCTGCTGGATACCAGCTTTTGCGCAATTTCTCTTGAATCGACGTAATGCACTGTCGATTGATTCGTTTTCTTTTACAATAACGCTTGACATTCTGTTCTACCCTCCCTTCAGTTATAGATTCCTAAAACTGTAGGTATTTGTGTTAAAAACACCTTTTGTATTATAACATATATTTCCACACCGTCAATATCTTTTTTGTATCTGACGGTTATTTTGTAAAAATTGCCATATATTATAACTGTGCTTCAAGTATTTCCTTTGCCTTAGCCACTGCATCATCAGCACCTGCCGGATTCTTACCACCTGCCTGTGCCATATTAGGGCGGCCACCACCGCCACCACCAACACATTTAGCAATTTCTTTAATCATATTTCCGGCATGGGCTCCTGCCTTTACAGCGTCGTCATCAGCCATAACGATAACATTTGCCTTGTCAGCATCTGTTGATACAATTACAACTACGCCGCCACCCATTTTTTCTTTAAGCTGATCACCTAAATTTCTAAGTCCATTCATGTCAACGCCCTTAACATGTGTAGCAAGTAACTTCACACCTTTAACTTCAACGACCTGACTTAAAACATCGCCTACTGCTTCATTGGCTAACTTAGCTTTTAACTTTTCGTTTTCTTTAGATAATTCTTTAATTTCATCATGAAGTGCCTGAATTTTCTTTACAAGAGCAAACGGTTCTGCCTTTGCAAGTTTTGCAGCTTCATTTAACACATTCTCAACTTCCTTATAATGTTTCATAAGTCCTGTAGAAGTTAAAGCTTCAATTCTTCTTACTCCTGCAGCAACACCTGATTCAGAAATAATCTTAAATGATGAAATTGCGCCTGTGTTAGGAACATGGGTACCACCACAAAGTTCTATGGAGTAATCTCCCATTGAAACCACTCTTACCTTTTCGCCGTACTTTTCACCAAATAAAGCCATAGCACCTGTTTTCTTTGCTTCATCCAAAGACATTTCCCGGGTTACAATATCTAATCCCTTAGAAATCTGTTCATTAACTAAGCTTTCAACCTTTTCGATTTCTTCATTAGTCATTGCCTGGAAATGTGTAAAGTCAAATCTTAATCTGTCAGCATCTACATATGAACCTGCCTGTTCAACATGTTCTCCAAGAACAGTCTTTAATGCTTTCTGCAAAAGATGTGTAGCACTATGATTCTTTGATGTATCAGCACGGAATGCTGCATCAACTTTCATAGTAGCCTTATCGCCTACCTGAATCATTCCTTTTACAACTGTTCCTACATGACCAATCTTTCCACCGAGAAGATGTATAGTTTCTTCAACCTTAAATTCACCATCAGCTGTAACAATAAGACCTTTGTCACCTACCTGACCACCCATTGTTCCATAGAATGGTGTTTCTTCAGTAACAATTGTTCCCTTGTCGCCATCAGCCAAAGCCTGTACAACTTCATCTTCTGTTGTAAGAGCCGTTACAACAGTGTCTGAAATTAATTTATCATATCCCACAAACTTAGTTGTAAGGGCTTTATTTAACTGCTCATATACAGTAGCGTCTGCGCCCATATAGTTAGTCTTCTTGCGGGCATTTCTTGCTTTCTTTCTCTGGACTTCCATAGCTTCCTTAAAGCCTTCTTCATCAACACCAAATCCCTTTTCTTCAAGGATTTCTTCTGTTAAATCAAGTGGGAAACCATATGTGTCATAAAGCTTAAATGCATTATCACCTGACAACTGTGTCTGGTTGTTTTTCTTCATTTCATCTTCCATTTCTGAAAGAATATTAAGACCTGTATCAATAGTCTTGTTAAATTTATTTTCTTCTTCAGTCAATACCTTGAAAATCATGCTCTTCTTTTCGTCTAATTCAGGATATCCGTCCTTTGAACTTTCAATAACTGTTTCTGAAAGTGTTGAAAGGAATTTTCCTTCAATTCCAAGAAGTCTTCCATGTCTTGCAGCACGTCTGATTAATCTTCTTAATACGTATCCTCTACCTTCATTTGATGGCATAATACCGTCAGAAATCATAAATGTAGCTGATCTGATGTGGTCTGTAATAATTCTGATTGAAACATCCCACTTATATTCTTTCTTATATTCTTTGTTTGCAAGTTCGCAAACTTTATCTCTTAAAGCCTTAATTGTATCAACATCGAAAATAGAATCTACATCCTGAACTACAGTTGCAAGTCTTTCAAGACCCATACCTGTATCAATATTTTTCTGCTTTAATGTTGTGTAATTTCCATTCCCGTCATTTTCAAACTGTGTAAATACGTTGTTCCAGATTTCAATATATCTGTCACATTCGCATCCTACAGTACATCCCGGCTTGCCACAACCGTACTTTTCCCCACGGTCATAGTAAATTTCAGAACAAGGACCACAAGGACCTGCACCATGCTCCCAGAAGTTATCTTCCTTGCCAAACTTGAAAATTCTTTCAGCTGGAATTCCCATTTCTTTATTCCAGATATCAAAAGCTTCATCGTCTTCCAGATAAACTGACGGATATAATCTGTCAGCCTCAAGGCCTACAACCTCTGTTAAGAATTCCCATGACCAATGAATAGCTTCTGTTTTAAAATAATCACCAAATGAGAAGTTACCAAGCATTTCAAAGAATGTACCATGTCTTGCAGTCTTTCCAATATTTTCGATATCACCTGTTCTTATACATTTCTGACATGTTGCAACTCTTGTTCTTGGTGGAATCTCCTGACCTGTAAAATAAGGCTTTAATGGTGCCATTCCGGCATTTATAAGTAATAAACTGTTATCATTGTGTGGAACTAAAGAAAAACTCTTCATTACAAGATGTCCCTTAGATTCAAAGAAATCCAAAAACATTTTTCTAAGTTCATTTAATCCATATTGTTTCATTATTGTTTCCTCCAATATTTACATTAATTAGCTTTAATCTGATGGAACGCTTTCTTGCCCTTCTTAATTAAAAGAACTCCATCATCATTAAACTCATTTGATGTAAAAGTTGCTTCTATTTTTGTAACCTTTTCACCATTAACAGATACACCACCCTGCTGAACAAGACGTCTTGCTTCACCTCTTGATTTTGCAAGTTCTGTATCTACTAAAAGTGTAAGAATATCTTTTCCTTCATCTAAATCGGCTTTTTCATATGTTGTAGTTGGAATATTACCTGAAACAGCTCCACCGGCAAACATATTTCTTGAAGCTTCCTGTGCCTTTATGGCCTCTTCTTCACTGTGAACTAATTTTGTAAGTTCAAATCCAAGAATTTCTTTGGCTTTATTTAACTGGGCTCCTTCCCATTTTTCCATTTCTTCAATTTCTTCAAGTGGAAGGAATGTTAACATCTTAAGACATTTAATTACATCTGCATCATCAACATTTCTCCAGTACTGGTAAAACTCGTATGGTGATGTTTTTTCAGGATCAAGCCAAACTGCACCGCTTACTGTTTTTCCCATTTTCTTTCCTTCTGAGTTAAGAAGAAGGTTAATAGTCATAGCTGATGCATCTTTTCCAAGCTTACGTCTGATAAGTTCTGTTCCACCAAGCATATTGCTCCACTGGTCATCTCCACCAAACTGAAGATTACATCCGTACTCCTGGAATAACTTATAGAAATCGTAGCTCTGCATAATCATGTAGTTAAATTCAAGGAAGCTTAAGCCTCTTTCCATTCTTTGCTTGTAACATTCAGCTGTAAGCATTCTGTTAACACTGAAATGAGGACCTACTTCTCTTAACACATCTATATAATTTAAATCCATTAACCAATCAGCATTATTAACCATTAACGCTTTACCATCTGAAAAATCAATGAATTTGCTCATTTGTTTTTTGAAACATTCAATGTTATGCTGAATAGTTTCTTTTGTCATCATTTTTCTCATATCAGTTTTTCCTGATGGGTCACCAATCATTGCTGTTCCACCACCAAGAAGTGCAATTGGCTTATTTCCTGCCATCTGCAATCTTTTCATAAGGCAAAGTGCCATAAAATGTCCAACATGCAGGCTGTCTGCTGTAGGGTCAAAACCAATATAGAAAACGGCTTCCCCTTTATTGATTAAATCTTTAATCAATTCTTCATCAGTAACCTGAGCTATAAGCCCTCTTGCCTGTAATTCTTCGTACGTATTCATCTTACCTCTCCTTTTAAGCATATTTTAATCAAATACTTTGTATTGAAATGTTTTTTCTATGCATAATTCAAATATTGATTTTATCATAGGTACACGTATTTTTCAATAAAATATGCCATTAATTAGGAGTTTTTATAAAATTCATATTGTTCCTACAGTAAAATGCAAATAACGCCACGACTTTGATCGTTTGTTATCTTTTCTATTGTTCCCTGCATTCTGGACTGGGTTTCCTCTGTAAGATTGTTGATTTTATTCATTATTCCTTCATCAACAATCTGCCCTATTGATTTTCCAAAAATGTTAGTCTCCCAGATATTTGCTCCATCATCATTTTTGTTTATAAAATCAATTAAGTCTTTCGCCTGCTCCTCGCTGCCTATAATTGGCGAAATTTCCGTTAAAATATTTGCCTTAACAAAATGAATTGATGGTGCTGTTGCCTTAATTTTTACCCCAAATTTATTTCCACTCTTAATTAATTCAGGATTTTCAAGAACAATTTCTTCTTTCTGAGGTGTCACTATTCCATATCCCGTATCCCTTACTTTGCTTATGGCATCATTTACCTTTTCGTAATTAACTTTCTGCAAAGCCATTTCTTTTACCAGTTTAATTAACTGAAGCTGATTGTCTATCTGTGTACCTGTCATTTCCGTTAAGGTATCATAGTAATACTTATCGTCAATGTCAAAATTAAGGGCAAGATTTCCGTTTGATAATTCTACTGACGAAACCGAAGCTCCCTTTATAAAATCACTGTCGGGATCTAATTTAATATTTTTTATATCTTTAATTTTTACAATTTTATTTAAAATTTCCTTCGAATAGCCCACTATGTATTTCATAAGTTCATGTCCAAGATCCATTATTTCAAGCCATTTTGGAACATTAAACACAATCTCTGAAATAGGAAATTCGAACAGAATATTTTCAAGAATATTATTTACATCATTTTCATTTAGTTTCAGACAGTTAACTGCAATTGTTGAAACCTGATATTTTTCTGCAATTTCATTCCGTAATTTTGTACACTGCGGAGACTTTGGATCAAGAGAATTTACCAGAATGACAAAAGGTTTATTAATACTTGTCAGTTCCTTTACTGTTTTATCCAAAGCCTTATTGTACTCTTCAGGACTTAATTCCGTAAAACTTCCATCGCAGGTAACAACAACTCCTATAGTTGAATGTTCAGATATTACTTTTTGCGTTCCAATTTCAGCAGCCTTTGAAAAAGGAATGTCATAGTCAAACCAAGGGGTCTTAACCATTCTTTCTTTTTCCTCTTCCATATGTCCCGTAGCTCCATCAACCATAAAACCAACACAGTCAATAAGTCTTACCTTTACATTTGCCCTGCCTCCTATTTTAATTGACACAGCGTTATTAGGTATAAATTTCGGTTCTGTCGTCATAATTGTTTTTCCGGCTGATGACTGTGGCAGTTCATCCATAGTTCTTTTCACTTCATTTTCATCTTTTATATTGGGAACTACGGCAACATCCATAAAGTTTTTTATAAAGGTTGACTTTCCCGTTCTTACAGGACCTACAACACCTATGTAAATTTCTCCATTTGTTCTCTTTTCAATGTCTTTATATACGTTAAAATCCATCAAAAAACCTCCTTGCACACATTAATACTAAAATATATGCAGGGAGGTATAATTTATTACATCAGTGGCGCCAACAATCTTAAAAGTTTTCCACAAATTTTGTAAAGTACAGGTCTGTTTCTGCACTCAATAAGCGAAACCTTTTTTGATTCTGACAGCATTTGCTGATAATCATCCTCAATATCTAATATTGTTTTGTTTTTGTATATAAAGCATCCATTTTCAAAATGCAAATACAAACTTCTGTAGTCCAGATTAATGGTTCCCACCGTAGCCTTTTCGTCATCACTTATAAACATTTTTGCGTGAGTAAATCCCGGCGTATATTCATAGATTTCCACTCCCGCCTCTATAAGTTCACTGTAATAAGTTCTGGCAATACAGTAGGCATAAGCCTTATCCGGTATTCCCGGCATAACAATTTTAACATCAACACCACGCTTTGCTGCAAACTTCAGCGAAGTCATCATAACATTATCTATAACAAGGTATGGTGTAACAATATGTAAGTAGCGGTTTGCCGTATTTATAATATGCAGATAAACTGATTCACCAACTCTTTCGTTGTCAAAAGGTTCATCGGCATATCCTATCACATAACCGTCGTTGGAAAAGTTTTCGGGAATTCTGACGTTTAAATACTTATCAAAATTTCCTATTGTTTTCTCACTTACGTTCCACATTTGAAGAAACATAAGAGTGTAACTTTTGGCCGCGTCACCTCTAAGCATTACAGCCGTATCTTTCCAATATCCGAACTTATCCACAATATTCATGTACTCATCAGCAAGATTTATGCCTCCTGTAAAGGCAACTTTTCCATCAATGACTAATATTTTTCTGTGATCTCTGTTGTTCTGTTCAGTTGTAAAGAAAGGAACAACTCTTGCGAAAGGTTTTGACTTTATTCCCTTTTTTCTAAGCTTTTTGAAATATCCTATTGGAAGTTTCGACAGGGAACACAATCCATCGTACATTACCCTGACTTCAACACCCTGCTGTACCTTCTTTTCAAGAATACGCAATATAGAATCCCAGACACGACCTTCCTGAATTATAAAATACTCCATAAAAATGTATTCCTGTGCTTCTTCCAACTGTTCCACAAGAGCTCTGTATTTTTCTTCTCCACAGTTAAAATATGTAACTTCCGTATTTCTGTAAACAGGGCACCCTGTATGGTCATACACATATTTTGCAAGCATGGAAACCTGTTTTTCCTGAATCTGTAATTCGTTGTATATGTTCTGGTCCGGAACTAAAGCGTTTTCTGTTCTTAATTTAATATTTTCCAACCGCTTCTTTATCCTGAAGGAACCCAGTTGGAATTTATTATATAAATACATCATTATTCCAAGTGCCGGAACAAACATTATAAATATTACCCAAATGAGTTTCATTGTGGGGTCTGACTTATCATTTACAATATAAATAACCAGCCAGAACTGTAAAAATGTCACAACATAAGACATTGTCTTTGAAACTGAAGCGTTATATGCTAATAAAACAAATATCAGCACCTGTAAGACAATCATCAGTCCAAAGATGAATATACGGCTAAACAGGAAGGTTGCCAAGCCTTTTTTTCCTTTATCCTTAGTCTTGTTTATTGTGTTTTGATCCATTAGTTACTCCCACTTTTTATTTGTATATTATAATTATATTACCATTCTAAATCACTATATTCACTGGTTAGCTCTCTATTCATAAGTTCCCACATTGCCTTTTCAGCAGGTTCGTTATCAAAGAGTACTTCATTTACCTTTTCTACAATCGGCATGTTAACTTCATATTTCTTAGCAAGATGAAGAGCTGCCTTTGCCGAAACAGCACCTTCTACTACCATGTTAACTTCTTTAACGGCTTCATCTAAAGTGTAGCCCTTTCCAATAAGGACACCGGCACGTCTGTTTCTTGAGTGTTTACTGTTACATGTAACAATCAAATCACCGATTCCCGATAATCCGTTAAATGTTCTTGAGTGTCCGCCCATTTTAACGCCGAGAGCTGTTATTTCTTTAATTCCTCGTGTTATAAGAGCAGCCTCTGTATTGTCTCCAAATCCTAAACCATCAATAATACCTGCAGCTAAGGCTATTACATTTTTCAGTGAGCCTCCAAGTTCAATTGATTTTCTGTCAGGACTTATATATGTTCTAAAATAATTATTTGCAAATGTCTCCTGAATTTTAAGTGCTGTAGTTTTCTTTTTAGCTCCGATAACTACAACAGTTGGAATTTTTCTTCCTACCTCTTCAGCATGACTTGGACCTGATAATACCGCCGCATCAGCTGTAGGAAGTTCATCTTCAATAATATCCGTCATTGTATAGAATGTGTCATCTTCTATCCCCTTTGCCACATCTACAATTATCTGCCCATCAGGAATAATTCCTTTTAATCTTTTTGATGTTAATCTGACAAAAGAAGATGCAACAGCCATAACAATTATTTCGGCATCCTTTACTGCCACTTCTAAGTCATTTGTTATTTCAATTTTTTCCGGAATAATAACTCCCGGAAGACTTATTTTATTTTCTCTTGTTGATTTCAGTTCTTCAACTTCCCTTTCAAGAGCTGACCAGATAACTACATCTTTTCCGTTTTCAAACAAAACCTTTGCTAATGCGATAGCCCAACCGCCACCACCTAATACTGTAACCTTTGACATGTTATGCCTCCTTTTTCTGACCAATTTTTCTTTCCGTTCCATTAGCCAGTCTCTTAATATTGTCTTTATGTCTGATAAATGACAGTGCCGTCATAATACCTACTAAAATATACGCCTCGACCTTTTCGTCAGCATTCAGGTGCTGAACCATGTTCAACTGTCCCCACACAATCATTTCAATAAAGAAACCTGTCATAAGACAGAGGGAACTAAACGATACATACTTTGAAACAGCCAAAACTACAAAAAATGTACAAAATCCCAAAGCTAAAAACTTCCAGTCAAAAAATACAAGTGAAAAAATAACTCCTGATGATGCTGCAATTCCCTTTCCACCCTTAAAATGCATGTAGAATGGGAAATTATGTCCTAACACAACGCCTAATCCCGTGTATAAGGCAATTACCATCATATGCCCTGCACATATATCCCTAAAAATGAAATATGTTAAAATCACAGCGAAAACCGCCTTTAGTGCATCACCGAAATATGTAATAAAACCATATTTTTTGCCTAAAGTCCTCATTGCATTAGTTGTACCTGAATTTCCACTGCCATATTCTCTTATGTCAATGTTATGAATTTTTCCAATAATAAATCCTGTCTGAAACAATCCAAAAACGTATCCTATAATGATACAAAGTAATTTCTGCCAAACCATATTAATAACCCCAATCTGTTAATTATTCTCATTTCTTTCACGAATTATAAATCTTAATGGTGTGCCTCTGAAACCAAAAGCCTCACGAATTCTGTTTTCAATATATCTTGTATATGAAAAATGCATTAATTCCTTATCATTAACAAAGATTACAAATGTTGGAGGCTTTACTGCCACCTGAGTAATGTAATACAATTTCAGTCTCTTCCCTTTATCTGACGGTGGTTGCTGCATAGCTACCGCCTCTGCCATAATCTGATTTAAGACTCCTGTCTCAATTCTCATTGAATGATTTTCAATAACCATGTCAATCATGTCAAACATCTTAGGAAGTCTCTGACCCGTTTTTGCCGAAATAAACATAATTTCAGCGTATGGCATAAATGAAAGAATCTGTCTTACTTTATTTGTGTATTCATAAATGGTCTTATCATTCTTTTCAATGGCATCCCATTTATTAACCGCAATAATTATTCCTTTTCCGTTTTCGTGTGCAATTCCCGCAATCTTGGCATCCTGTTCGGTAACTCCCTCAACTGCGTCAATCACAATAATAACCACATCGGCTCTTTCAACTGCCGTCACGGTACGGATAATACTGTATCTTTCGATTTCCTCTTTTACTTTGGATTTTCTTCGTAATCCTGCCGTATCAATAAATACATACTCACGACCTGCCCATGTAACATCAGTATCAATGGCATCTCGTGTTGTTCCTGCAATATTAGAAACAATAACACGGCTCTCACCTGTTAATTTATTGATAATGGATGACTTTCCTACATTTGGCTTACCTACTATAGCAACTCTTGGTCTGTCATCTTCTTCCTCATCAAGATTTAGCTGTTCAAAATATGATGTGACGTGGTCAAGCATATCACCTATACCACTTCTCTGTGCAGCTGAAATTGGAACAGGTTCACCAATTCCAAGATTATAGAATTCAAAAACATCAGCCATCATTTTGTTGTAATTATCTACTTTATTAACAACTAAAACTACCGGCTTACGGCTTCTTCTAAGCATGTCCGCAACTTTTGCATCTGAATCCACAAGTCCCTGCTTTACATCTGTCATGAATATAATAACATCTGCAGTATCAATGGCAATCTGCGCCTGTTCACGCATCTGTGACAATATAATATCACTGCTATCAGGCTCAATTCCTCCTGTATCTATAAGAGTAAACTGATGATTCAGCCAGTCAATATCTGCATATATTCTGTCTCTTGTAACACCCGGCGTATCCTTTACAATAGAAATCATCTGTCCCGCCAGTGCGTTAAATAATGTTGATTTTCCTACATTTGGTCTGCCAACAATGGCAACTATCGGTTTGTTCATATTTTTTACCTCACCTTTAAATTTTACAATAACAGGCAATATTTGTAAATTCCTATTTTAAACTAAGAAAAGCTGCCAGATTTCCACGTTTTCCATTAGTTGCCCTATGGGAAAATAAAAACTCACTGTTACAGCATGTACATAAATCCGGAAGATTAATATTTTCCGGCAAAACACCTGCCTCTTCAAATATTATACGGTTACATTCCCATAAATCTAACAGGAACTTATCATTACCTTTGTCTTTTAAAATTTCTTCTTTATGATTCGGAAAAGCTTTCATAAATTCTTCTGCCACATCAAGGCTTATTTCATAGCAGTTCTGACATATTGAAGGTCCGATGCACACAACAGTATCTTCCGGCTTTGTTCCGTACTGTTCATTCATTTTTTCTAGTGTTACCTGTCCTATTTTTCCTACAGTTCCCCTCCAGCCTGAATGAGACAGTCCAATGGCTTTATTCTTTGTATCTACAATATATAATGGGACGCAATCTGCAAAATATGTTGCCAGAACAATATTTTTTTCATTAGTAATCATTCCATCCACATCATCATAATCACGCTCTTTATACACACCTTTTCCGCAATCTTCTTTTGATACAACCCTCACGTTGGTAGTATGAGTCTGTCTGCTGGCTACTATGTTATGAGCATCAAATCCTATTGCCTCTGCAATTATTTCATGATTTCTTATAACATTTTCTTCTGCATCATTTCTTCCATGACCTAAATTCATGGACGACAGACAACCTTCACTTACTCCCCCTGCTCTTGTTGAAAAGCCATGGGTTATCCATGGTATTTTTTCAAGGGCATTATAGGATATGTAAGGCACGCCGTTTTTATATTTAATTGTAGTTGTATTTCTTCTTTTTCTGTTTAATTTAATATAATTCATTACATAGCTCCAAAACTATTAAATATATACTCTATATTATTTCCCTGTATCGAAATAACATCAAAGCTGCATGGCACGTCATAATAATCTTTATGAATATTCATATATAACTGCGCCGCCTTATATATTTTTGACTGTTTGCTTTTCGAAACAGCATATAAGGGGTGCCCAAAGTCATCATTATTCCGATATTTAACTTCAATAAACCTTAAAATGTTATTTTTTATGGCTATTATATCAATCTCTCCCACTTTAGTACGGAAATTCCGTTCTAAAATAGTAAAACCATTTTCCTGTAAATATAATAAGGCTTTTTCCTCATATAAACTCCCTACTTTCCTTTTATCCATACTCCCCATTCCCATTAAATAAAATTATGTATAAATGTTTTTCTATGTATCGGACATGGACCGTACTTTTTTAACGCCTCTATATGCTTTGCCGAGCCATATCCTTTGTTTGAAGCAAAATCATATTCCGGATATATTTTGTCATATTCTACCATCATTGCATCTCTTGTTACTTTTGCAATAATGCTTGCTGCTCCGATGGAAATGCTTTTAGCATCCCCTTTTATTATTGGAACCTGCTTTATATCAACTCCCGGAATATTTACCGCATCATTAAGCAACAAATCAGGTGAAGGCTCAAGACTTTTTATTGCCTTTCTCATAGCCTCATATGTTGCCTGTAAAATATTCACTTCATCTATATATTCAGACGTAACCAGTGCTGTTTTTGCACTAATTGCCTTTTCCATTATAATTGCTGCCAGTTCCTCTCTTTTAGCGGCTGTTAGTTTTTTTGAATCATTAATATATAAAATATCACAGTCCTTTGGAAGAATAACTGCACCTGCCACAACAGGACCTGCCAAAGGTCCTCTTCCTACTTCATCAATACCGCAAATATATTGATAATCACTATATTTTCTTTCAAAAGTCTGAAGTTCATAAGTTCTTTTAAGTTCATTTTCATACGCGATATATTTTTTTTCTGCCCTTTTAACAATGGCAATAACTCCTGCACGGTTGTCATCCTTATATTTACTGATAAATTCCGGCAGTTCCGTCTCTTTAAGCCGCGATATGTCTGCTTTTATGCTGCTTATACTATCCATATAATTCTTCTCCAAAAAGTATTTTTATCTGTCTAAAGTTATACGTCCAAGTTTTCCACTTCTAAAATCATCTAATACAATCTTACCTGTTTTTTCTAAATCAGGCTGATTTCCTTTAAGCTTGCACCCTCTTACCTCTGCAATCTGATACATAACTTCCAGTGGATCATCATGACCTTCTATATTATATCTTTCTTTTATAACATTTGGGTAAAGAGTTTTTAACATTTTTATTAACTGATATGCCAGCTCCGTAACATCCAGTATATTGTCATTCATAGAGCCTATAAAAGCAAGATTCATACCTATCTGCTGGTCGTCGAATTTAGGCCACAAAATTCCCGGTGTGTCCAATAACTCTAAAGTTTTGTTAAGTCTTATCCACTGCTTCCCCTTTGTTACTCCAGGTTTGTTTCCTGTTTTGGCACAGTTTCTGCCTGCGTAGGCATTTATAAATGTTGATTTTCCAACATTAGGAATTCCCACAACCATAGCTCTTATGGGTCTGTTTAAAATTCCCTTTTTTCTGTTTCTTTCAATTTTTTCTTTGCATGCCTCATTTACGGCATTATTTATTAATTTTATTCCCTGTTTGTTTTTCGAATTGATTTTCAGGGCAACAATACCTTTATTTTTGAAATATTCTATCCATTTATTATTCTGTTCTTCATCTGCCAAATCTGACTTATTTAAAAGCACTAAACGTGCCTTATTTTGTCCGAGACTGTCTATGTCAGGATTTCTACTGCTAATTGGTATTCTCGCATCCAACAGTTCTATAATAAGATCAATCAGTTTGATATCTTCCTTCATCTGGCGCACAGCCTTAGTCATGTGCCCCGGGTACCATTGATAATCCATAGTTCCTCCTATAAACTTAAAAAGGAACGAGTAAAACCCGCTCCTTTTTTGAAAGTAATAATTATTTAACTAATTCTTTTACCTTAGCAGCCTTACCAACTCTGCTTCTAATGTAGTTAAGTTTTGCACGTCTTACCTTACCCTGTCTAACTACTTCAATCTTAGCGATTGTTGGTGAGTATAAAGGCCATGTTCTTTCAACTCCGATTCCGTTTGAGTTCTTTCTTACTGTGAATGTAGCTCTGTTGCTTCCACCCTGTTTCTTGATTACAAGTCCTTCAAAAACCTGAACTCTTTCACGGTTTCCTTCTACAATCTTAGCATGAACTTTGATTGTATCACCAACGTTAAATGGTGTAACTTCCTTAATCTGTACGTCTTCGATTTCTTTAATTAATTCCTGCATAATAGCCTCCTTATATATTACGATGTTCTTACACATATAATGCCAGCGGACCATCTTTTTTTACAGCATCTGTTATGATAACATAACTTGTAGAATTTTGCAATACCTAAAATTCAATATGTGTTTGTTCCCTTATGTATGCAAATTATACTGTTTTGCCTGTGTCTTATACATATTAGAATAAAAGCCCTTTTCCAATGCCACCAATTCCTCGTGGGTTCCCTCTTCAATAAGTTTACCATCGTCAAAAACTATTATTCTGTCGCAGAACCTGCATGAAGACAATCTATGGGAAATGTAAACAGCTGTTTTATTCTGAACTAATTTATCAAAATTCTTGTACACTTCGTATTCCGATATTGGATCCAGTGCTGCTGTAGGCTCATCCAAAACTACTATCGGAGCATCTTTGTACAACGCTCTTGCAATGGCTAACTTCTGACCTTCTCCACCTGAAGGCTCCACGCCATCTTCAACAAACATTTTATAAATATATGTCTCATCTTTTTTATCAAGTTTGTCCAGCCATTTGTCAACGCCTGCAATTTTATAAATTTCTTCCAGATCTGCCTTCTTTCTTCTAAAAGCAGTAACATTATCCCTTATTGTAAACGCAAAGAGCCTGAAATCCTGAAAAACAACAGATAACATTAACATATATTCAATGAAGTCATATTCTCTTATTTCCTTATCATTAACTAAAATTTCACCTTCATAGTTCTCATACAAACGGCAAAGTAATTTAATAAACGTAGTCTTTCCTGCTCCGTTTTGTCCAACTATTGAAAGATGTTCTCCCGCATTAATTTTTACAGATATATTTTTTAAAATATATTTATCTGTATTGGGATATTTGAAGCTGACGTTTCTAAATTCAATTTCAGATACGGAAGGTATATTTTCGTATCTCATATTACCCATGTTCCTTAGTTCATCATCATTATCATAAATATTTTCAACAAAATCTACATAGAATTTCAAGACTGATACAGAATAACTTATTCCCAGATATGAATTTATGATTGATCTTATTGCCCCATTAAAACTATTAGTTGCTTCAAACAAACTGGAAAATTCACCTATAGTTATAGCCTTTTTTATAATATTAATTACAAGAAGCAAATAAATAGACATATCGCAAATCGCATAAAACACTTCTCCTATATTAGAGTAGCGGATATACCCCAAATGATATTTTTTGCTGGTTTTATAAATTCTGTCAATATATCCGTCATATTTGTCTACGAATATTTCCGAAGCATTATATAAACGAACATCTTTTGCATAGCGGCTTTCCATTAATTCGGTATTAAAATAACTGCTTCCGCGTTCAACATTTCCCATTACCTTGAAAAACTTTCTTCTGCTTTTGTTGATTTTTGAAGTAATTTTTGAATTAGTTGCAAAAGAAACAACAACCGGAATCATAAGCCATGGAATTCTTGTACATATAAGTCCAATCACACCTAATGCCACCATAAAATTTGACGCCATATTAAAGACCGGAGCAATTAAACTGTTAACCTGTCCTGTTTCATCAAGAGACCTGCCGGCATTCTTAATGGTATCCAAAATTTCCGTGTTTTCTGTATTAGCAAATGGCATTTTAATGCAACTCATACAAAGCTTTGTTTTCAGAATTCTGTCAAATTTCTCACCAATTTTTGCCAGATTTTCACTAATATATTTATTAATATTCTTATCCAGAAAAGTTCCAATACATATAAAAGCAATCCAGAACACTATCATTCCTATGTTTCGTTTAGCTGCATCTGCAATTTCATCAATCAGATACTGTGTACCGATTATGGTAATAAAGGGAGCCAGTGAATTAACAATGAAACTTATAATCAGTAAAAGAAAATATTTTTTGTCCGTATGCCATGCAAATTTACCGAAAAACCTGTAACAACGTATAGTATCTTTATTCATTTTCATTTTTCACACCCCCTTTGCTTTTGTTTTTGTCTTTGTAATATTGGGACTGTATTTGGAACATATATGCATATTTTCCATTTTTGTTCATTAATTCATCATGGGTGCCTTCTTCTACAATAGCACCATCTTCAAACATGGCAATTTTGTCGCAAAATCTTGTGCTGCCCAATCTGTGAGATATGAAAACCGATGTTTTTTTCTGTATCATATTTTCAAATTCACGATACATTCTGTCTTCAGCAAGTGCGTCAAGTGCAGCAGTTGGTTCATCCAAAATAACAACTTTGCCACCTTTATACAAAGCCCTCGCCATTGCAAGTCTTTGTCTTTCTCCACCGGATAAATCAATGCCTTTTTCATCAAAAATCTTTAAAAGATTTGTATAAATCCCATCTTCATATGTATCAATTTTCTCTTTTAAACCGCTTTGTTCCAATACTTTGTTTACTTTATCAATATCAGTGTGTTCTTCATCTGTAAATGATATATTCTGATAAATAGGCATTGCAAAACATTCTACATTCTGAAATACCGGCGAAAAGATTTTAAAATACTCTTCTCTATCATATTCCTTAATATCTACCCCATTTAAAAGTATTCTGCCAGCAGTTGGCTCATATAACTTCATCATAAGTTTTATAAATGTAGTTTTTCCTGCCCCGTTAACACCTACTATCGCCAGTTTCATTCCATTCTTAATTGTTAAATTAACATTTTTAAGAACATATTTATCATGTCCCGGATACTTAAAACTTACATTTTCAAAGGTAAATTCATAATTCTCCAAGTCTACATCAGTAATATGCCCATCCATTTCTCCGGCTTTTTCCTTATCTTCCTTCCAATCAATAAAATTGCGGAAGTCATTAACCATAAGGCAATTTCCTCTAATGCTGGAATATACCCATGTTATAAATCCAACAGATCTATGGAAAGTAGTTACCAGACCTACATAGAGAACAAAATCTGATATCTGATAATGACCTGCAAGTACCATATAAACAAGCCATGAATACATAAGCACCTTCTGTAAAAGCAAAACCGACTCCATACTACAGTTACATAGAATCCATCTGTTATGATGTTTTTTATTTAAGCCATAAAAAAATTCATTTACATTTTCAAATTTGTTTCTAAAGGCTGTTGACAGGTCGAAAATTCTAATATCTTTTGCATAGTCAAAATTTTTAGACGTCTCTTCAAGATAAGTCATTTTTCTCCATGCTGGTGCCATTGCATCCGTAAATTTTTCTTTATCACGTTTTGTCACGAAGGATGAGATTTTTGTTATACCGAATGATATAACCACAAAAACAATCATTACAATAAAATTCTGTAATCCTATCAAAACTGCAGTTAATATGGTAAGTGTACCCTGAGCAATAAAGTTTCTGCTTTCATACAAAACCGCATGGAATCCGTTTCCCCGATACAAAGCAGTTTTTGCCTTCTGGGCATAATCCAGAAAATCTGGTGATTCCATATTTTTAAAATCTGTATGAAAGAGTTTGTCCATTCTCAGTTTTTCCAGATATCCTTCCGTTTTCCGATATTCAAACTCAAAACCATTGTAACAAATGTTTCCAATAATACTGAATATACAACCTATAAGACAAATTATAACTGTATATGTAATAATTTTGTTTACGGGCAAATTCTGCTCCATAAATGACAGTACATATTTAGGAGTGTATGACCTAAGTAATGTACAGACAATGTCGGCAATAGGTTTTATTAGTGTTATTACCAAAAGCAT
The DNA here is from genome assembly GCA_900548465.1 of uncultured Eubacterium sp. Taxonomy (GTDB): domain Bacteria; phylum Bacillota; class Clostridia; order Lachnospirales; family Lachnospiraceae; genus Eubacterium_G. The sequence continues at coordinate 63,520 of URKY01000004.1, read as the reverse complement.
GAGGTTACTTTTTTTCTCCATATTCAGGGCATAAATAAAGTTACTTATAAACCCAAATTTCTTCTGTTTTTCCATATTTAATTCCCTTCTCACTTGCTACATATGAGTATATAACAAAAATAAAAGCATAACAAGGGAAGAATTTCTTTTCCTGTCATACTTTTACAATAATCAATATAAGCTTTATATTTATTTTTAAATTAATCATTTTCTTCCAGGCTTCTAATATATTTTTTGTCAGCTGAAGTAAGATTTGCATCTTTAATCAAATCCGGTCTTCGCTCCATTGTCCTTAGAATTGACTGCTGTCTTCTCCACTCATCAACCTTCGGATGATTGCCTGACAACAAAATAGGTGGAACTTCCTTTCCCATAAATTCAGCAGGTCTTGTATATTGTGGATATTCCAACAAATTATCATTAAAAGATTCAAACTCTGCCGAAACATCATTATTAAGCACTCCCGGAACAAGCCTTGAAATGGCATCTATCATTACCATTGACGGCAATTCGCCTCCCGTAAGCACATAATCACCTATGGAAACATTGTCAGTTACAATCATTTCAAGAACTCTTTCATCAATTCCCTCATAGTGTCCGCAAAGGAAAACCAAATCCTTTTCTTCTGCAAACTCTTCGGCCATGGACTGGTTAAAAACTTTCCCCTGAGGAGTCAGATAAATAACCCTTGGTTTGTAACCGATTTTTTCTTTTATGGACTCATAACTTCTATAAACAGGTCCCGGCTGCATTACCATTCCGGCACCGCCACCATAGGGATAGTCATCTACCTGTCCGTATTTATTTCCTGCAAAATCTCTAATATTAACTGCATTCACACTAATAAGACCTTTTGATATTGCTCTTCCGGTAATGCTTGTATTTACACCATCATTAATCATTTCCGGAAATAATGTAAGTACGTGAAAATTCATTAATCCAATAATCCTTTCATAATGTGAACCTTTATCACTTTATTTTCAATGTCTTTTTCTAAAACACATTCTTTAATGGCAGGAAGCAGAACTTCTTTTCCATCAGTTGTTTTTACAACATATACATCATTTGCTCCCGTCTGCATTACATCCGTCAATTCCCCTAATGTATTTCCATCATCAGTTATGATTTTGCATCCAATCATATCAACAATATAGTGTTCTCCTTCAGCCAGAGGAATTGCGTTTTCTCTTGTTACAAGTAAATCCATTCCTTTAAGAGGTATTACCTGATCCATATTGTCATACTGTTCAAACTTTAATATGACCATATTTTTAAAATATTTTACACCTGTAACATTTACATTTATTTTTTCTTTTCCTGTATCAATTACAGCTTCCTTCAGATAATCAAACCTTTTTATATCTTCAGTAGTTGGATAAACCTTTACTTCGCCACGGACTCCATGAGTATTGGCAATAACGCCGACTCTTAAATATTTTTCCATATTAGTTTTTAATCCTTATTTTTTTCATATACATAACAAGGCTGGAAAATTCCAGCCTTGTTGCACTTGTATTCAAGCAAATTATTGAATTTCAACTTTAACTTTTTTATCGCATTTTGAAGATGCAGCCTTTACAACGGAACGGATTGCTTTTGCAATTCTCCCCTGCTTTCCAATTACTTTGCCCATATCATCTTCGGCAACATGTAACTTTACAAGGATTTCTCTTTCTGTTTCAGTTTCAGTTACTACAACTTCATCTGGAGAGTCAACAAGTGCTTTTGCAATTGTTTCAACCAATTCTTTCATGATTTTGCCCTCCGATTATTTTTCAACTCCGGCAATCTTTAAAAGCTTGCTTACAGTTTCAGTAGGCTGTGCTCCTGTTGCTAACCATTTCTTTGCAGCTTCTTCATTAAAATCAAAAATACTTGGATCCTGATTTGGATCATATGTTCCGATTTCTTCGATGAATCTACCATTTCTTGGTGCTCTTGAATCAGCAACTACTATTCTGTAAATAGGATGTCTCTTCTTACCCATTCTCTTTAATCTCATCTTTACTGCCATTTTTTCTTTACCTCCGTAAAATTAAATTATTCTAAAAATATATGTTTAAAAGCCAAAAGGCATTTTAAATCCACCTTTACGTTTTCCTTTGCCCCCCATCATGCCGGGCATGCTCTTCATCATCTTTCTCGCCTGTTCAAACTGTTTAATCAGTTTGTTTACCTGGCTTATATCAACTCCGGCACCTTTTGCTATTCTCTGTTTTCTGGAAGGATTCATAACATCAGGGTTACTTCTTTCTTCCTTAGTCATGGAATAGATAATAGCTTCAATTTTTCCAAGCTGCTTCTCATCCGGTAACATGTCGTCTTTTATCTGTCCGCCAATTCCCGGAAGCATATTAATAAGGGATGATAAACCACCCATATTTTTGATTTGTCCCATATATTCGAGATAATCATCAAAAGTAAACTGAGCCTTTCTTAATCTCTGCTCCATTTCTTTTGCCTTGTTTTCATCAATAGCCTGTTCAGCCTTTTCAATAAGTGATAACACATCACCCATGCCAAGAATACGTGAAGCCATTCTGTCCGGATGGAACTGTTCAAGGTCTGAGAGTTTTTCTCCCATACCAATGTATAATATCGGCTTTCCTGTTACTGCCTTAATTGATAATGCAGCACCACCTCTCGTATCACCGTCCAGCTTTGTTACAATAATTCCATCAATGCCTATTTTTTCATTGAATTCTTTTGCAACATTAACAGCATCCTGACCTGTCATGGCATCTACAACCAGAACTGTCTGGGTAATGTCTATGTTTTCTCTTATTTCCACAAGTTCGTTCATCATATCTTCATCAATATGTAAACGACCTGCTGTATCTAATATAACAACATTGTTTCCGTTTTTCTTTGCATGTTCTATTGCTGCCTTGGCAATATTAAGAGGCTTTTGTTTGTCTCCCATTGCAAAAACCGGAACCTGCTGTTTCTCCCCATTTATTTTTAACTGCTCTATGGCCGCCGGTCTGTACACGTCACATGCTACTAATAAAGGTTTCTTTCCCTTAGTCTTTAATTTTCCGGCAATCTTTGCAGTTGTTGTTGTCTTACCTGCTCCCTGAAGACCCATCATCATAATTATAGTCACTTCATTATCAGGTAACAGTTTAAGTTCTGTTGTTTCAGAACCCATCAGTGCCGTAAGCTCTTCATTTACGATTTTGATTACCATCTGTCCCGGAGTTAAACTTGTCATAACTTCCTGTCCAATGGCACGCTCGTTAACTTTTTTAGTAAAATCCTTTACTACCCTAAAGTTAACATCAGCCTCAAGTAACGCAATCTTTACTTCTTTTAGAGCTAATTTAACATCATCTTCCGTAAGTTTTCCCTTACTTCTAAGATTTTTAAATATATTCTGTAATTTATCGGATAAGCTTTCAAATGCCAAAGCCATACCTCCTAATATTTCTAATAATCCTCTAATATCTGCTGTGCAATCTCTTTTATCTTTTCGAGATTACCTTCTTTTTTAACATCATCAGCCAATCTGCATATTTCAGAAACATCCTGTTTTGTTTTCGAAAATCTTTCAACCAGCTGAAGTTTCTCTTCATAACCATCCAAAATCTTGTCACAGCGTTTAACTAAATCATAAACTCCCTGTCTGGAAATACCTCTTTCTTTAGCTATTTCCCCAAGACTTAAGTCATTAAGCATAAAATCTTCATAGATTTCTTTCTGATGCTTCGTTAACAATTCTCCATAAAAATCGTATAACAGAGAACTTTTATAAATATCTTTCATAGTTACACCTTTTCTTTTACCTTTGGTATAATACAATAAAAGAAACAGGGTGTCAAGTATTTTTTCTTGACACCCTGTTTTTAAATTTTATAAATTTGGAGCTTCTTCCTTTGGATTATATCCTGCCTTTTTCAACGCTCCAAGAATCTGTTTCTTATGATTATGACCGAAACACTCTAATGTAACCTTTAATTCCACAGCTGCATTTCTGTTAACTGATACAAACTGGTTATGATCCAATTTAATAACGTTCCCCTGTTGCTCAGCAATTGTATTTGCCACCTTAACTAATTCTCCCGGCTTATCAGGAAGTAATACTGAAACTGTAAATACTCTTCCTCTCTGAATAAGACCATGCTGTAATGTAGAAGACATTGTAATAATATCCATGTTTCCACCACTGATTATGGAAACAATCTTTTTGTCCTTACATTTCAGATGTTTAAGTGCTGCAATTGATAAAAGTCCTGAGTTTTCAGCAACTAATTTATGATTTTCAACCATATCAAGGAATGCATCAATTAATTCATCATCCTTGATTGTAATAATTTCATCAATGTTTTTCTGAATATATGGGAATATTTTTTCTCCAGGGGTTTTTACTGCTGTACCGTCTGCAATTGTGTTGGCACTAGGAAGTGTAACTACCTTTCCTGCCTTAAGACTTGCCTTCATGCAGGCTGCATTCTCCGGTTCAACACCAATAACCTTAACTCTTGGATTTAATAATTTTGCCAGCGTGCTTACACCAGTGGCAAGTCCGCCGCCACCTATTGGAACGAGAATATAATCTACAGTCGGAAGTTCCTTGACAATTTCCATTGCAATGCTTCCCTGACCGGCAGCTACATCTAAATCATCAAAAGGATGTATAAATGTATATCCTTCCTTCATGGCGAGATTAAGGGCATATTTGCATGCATCGTCATATACATCACCATATAAAATAACATCTGCACCGTAACTCTTTGTACGGTTAACCTTCATAAGTGGTGTTGTTGTTGGCATTACAATGGTTGCCTTAACGCCATAAAGTTTTGCCGCATATGCCACACCCTGAGCATGATTTCCTGCTGATGCGGTAATTAGACCTCTTTCTCTTTCTTCTTCAGATAATGTACTTATTTTGTAATAAGAACCTCTTACTTTATATGCCCCTGTAAACTGCATATTCTCAGGTTTAATATATACCTGATTTCCTGTCTGGGCACTAAAATAATCGCTGTAAATCAAATTTGTATTAAGAGTTACTTTCTTTACTATTTCACTTGCTTCTTCAAATTTCTTTAAATCTAACACTTCACTCATTTTCAACACTTCTTTCTTTTTTAGTATTTATTACTCTGCAACGGTAAACAATGCTTCCACAAATTCTTTTGCATCGAATTTCTGTAAATCATCTATCTGTTCACCAACACCTATATATTTAACCGGTATTCCAAGTTCAGACTGAATTGCAATGGCAATTCCTCCTTTTGCCGAACCATCCATTTTTGTAAGAATAACTCCGGTTATATCAGCACATTCTTTAAACTGTCTTGCCTGTTCAAGGGCATTCTGTCCAGTTGTTGCATCAAGAACAATAAAGTTTTCTCTTTTGCAATCTCCATATTCTTTATTAATTATACGGTTCAGTTTCTTCAATTCTTCCATAAGATTTTTCTTATTATGAAGTCGTCCTGCCGTATCACAAAGAAGTATGTCGGCATTTTTGTTTTTAGCTGATGATATGGCATCAAACAAAACGGAACCGGGATCAGATCCTTCTTTTCCATAAACAATGTCAACTCCAGCCCTGTTTGCCCATTCTATTAACTGGTCAGCCGCTGCCGCCCTGAATGTATCAGCCGCTGCCAACACTACTTTTTTTCCTGAATTTTTAAACTGGCTGGCAAGTTTTCCAATTGATGTGGTCTTGCCAACGCCGTTTACGCCAATCATTAAAATAACTGATTTTTCATTTTCAAAGTCATATGCATTTTCACCAATATACATCTGCTCTTCTATATTTTTAATTAAAAGATCTTTGCAGTCTATCGGGTCTTTAATGTGATTTTCTTTAACTTCTTCACGTAAATTATCCAAAATACTTTCAGTAGTATTAACTCCAATATCACTCATTATCAAAATTTCTTCCAGTTCTTCATAGAAGTCCTCATCAATCTTTGAAAATCCCGTGAATATGGAATTTAAACCAGAAACAATATTGTTTCTGGTTTTAGATAATCCTGAAACTAACTTTTGAAAAAACTTTCCTGCCATTTTTTCCTCCAATTATTTACTTAAGTCATTTTCCAGCAAATCTACGGATACTAATGCTGAAATACCTTTTTCCTGCATTGTTATACCATACAGTCTGTCGGCACAATTCATTGTACCACGTCTGTGGGTAATTACAATAAACTGTGTATTTTTGGTAAGTTTATGTAAATACTGTGCAAATCTTACAACATTTGATCCGTCAAGTGCCGCCTCAATTTCGTCAAGAAGACAGAACGGTGACGGTTTCAGGTTCTGTATTGCAAACAATAAACTAATTGCCGTAAGAGCTTTTTCTCCACCTGATAACTGCATCATATTCTGCAGTTTCTTTCCCGGTGGCTGTGAAATAATGTTAATTCCTGCGTCAAGAATGTCTTCAGCTTCAGTAAGTTCAATTGTTCCTTTTCCTCCACCAAATAATTCTTTAAATACAGTATCAAATTCAACTTTTATTTCTTCAAATTTTTCTTTGAACTGCTTACGCATTCCAACTTCCAATTCATCAATAATCTTTAAAAGATTTTCCTTGGCTTCCATTAAGTCGTCATGCTGACCTTTCATAAACTGATAACGCTCATTAATTTCTTTAAATTCCTCAATGGCATTAATATTGACATCACCAAGGGATTTCATTTCACGTTTTGTATTTACGATATTTTCTTTTAATACTGCCTTATCGTTTAAATCAGGATTTTTCATTTCAGTGGCTTTTCTATATGTAATTTCATATTCATTCCACATATAAGCCTCTTTATTTTCACTCTTTTCTTCAAGCGCTTCTTTCTGACTGCTTAATCTGTATACTTCTTTATCAAGTGCAGATATTCTTTCAGACAACTGTTCTCTCTTTTCAAAGAATTCTTTATGTTCCCTACTTTGATTTTCTTTTTCAAGTTTGGCATCAGCAATTTCCTTTTCCAACTGCTGTGTCAGTTCTCTTGACTTCTTAGCCTCATTTGTAAGATTATCAATAGCTTCAAGCCTTGCTGAAATTTCGCTGTCATTTTCTTTTGAATTATTTTTTATATTATTAAGTTCCGTTGTAAGGGAAGTAATAACATCTTCCGCCTTATGGATTTTTAATACAATAAACTCATGTTTCTGCTTATAGTTGGCAATTTCGATATTAACCTCTTCCAAAGTAGCATTTTTACTGTCGAGTTTTTCTTTCATTTCCTTTAACTTTTTAGTATTTTCAACTACTTCTTTTTCAAGTGTGGAATTTCTGTCTTCCGCTCCTGTAAGTTCTTCATTAAGAACTGTACTGTTTTTGTTAATATCAGTAATTTCTGCCTGCATATCGTCGTTTTCCTGTGTGTATCCCTGATATTCAAGCATTATGCTGTCTTTCTTATCATTAGCCTGTTTTAAATTAACTTCAATGGTGTTCTTAATAATAAGCTGTTCCTGTAAAGCATTGTTCACTTTGGAAATTTCTTCGTTAACAACACTAAGCTCGCCTCTGTTGCTGACAATATCCTTATCCAGCTGTTCTTTCTCTTTTTTAAGTTCAACTAATGATTTTTCTATCTCTTCAATCTCACGTCTTCTACCAAGAAGATTACTGCTGTTTCTAAAAGCACCACCGGAAATTGAACCTCCGACATTTAAGTATTCACCTTCTAAAGTTACGATTCTGACAGTGTATCTGTATTTTCTCTCAATGGCAATGGCATTATCTATTGTATCAACAACCATTACTCTTCCTAAAAGATATTTTGTCACTCCCTCATATTCTTTCTTAATGTCTACAAGGTCACTGGCAAGTCCGATAACACCTTTTTCCTCTAAAGCATCAGGAGCATTGAAATTAGTCTTGTTACTCATACTGCTTAAAGGAAGGAATGTGGCACGTCCATATTTATGTTTCTTTAAAAATTCAATTGTTTCTTTAGCTGTAGTTTCAGTGTCAGTAACAATATTCTGAATATTACCACCAAGTGCTGTTTCAATGGCTATTTCATATTTTTTGTCTACTTTTATGATATCAGCAACAACACCAATAATTCCTTTTCTGGTTTCCTTTAATTCCATTACTTTTCTGATGCTGTTACCATAGCCTTCATAACGCTCAGTAATGTTTTTTAACGCCTCTAAATTGGACTTTAATTTATGGTATTCTTCCTGATTCTTTGAAAGCTGTTTTGTTAATTCACTGTTTCTTATACGAAGATTGGCAAGATCGTCTTTATATTCATTTAATGCCTTTGTAACAGTATCAATTTCAGTGTTAACATCGCTTAACTGTTCACTTAACTGCTTAATGGCATTTTCCTGTCCGTCTTTTCTGCTTTGAAAATCAATAAGTTTCTGATTAAGTTTTGATTTTCTTATATTAATCTGCTCAAGCAAAGTATCACATCTTTGAATTTTTGTTTTGATTGTAGCCTTTGCATTTAAAAGTTCTATAATTTCAGCCTTATCGTCTTCAATCTGTTTCTCAAGTTCCGCAATCTCGTCATTTCCCTGAGCTATTTTTTCATTTATTTCACTCTGGGAACCAATAATTTCATTAAGATATTTTTCATTTTCTTCCCTCTCCTTATTGGAAAGAGCAAGTTCCCTGTTCTGTTCTTCAATTTCATCGTTTATTGACGCAATTCTCTGGTTTATGTAAGATTCATTATTTTTTGCAGAATTTATCTGCTCCTTAATAACGTTAATCTGTCCCTCTATCTTTTCAATATTAATAACTGTCTCATTGAGAGTTACTTTTTTTGATTCAATTGAATTATTTATTTCTTCTATAATCTGTTCAAGTTTTGTATAGTCAGCCTTGATTTTTTCAAACTCATCACTGGCTGTCTGCATGTCTCCTGATGCAATCTTAATTTTTTCGTCAATCTGGATAAGTCTGTTTTTAATCTCATCAATTTCAATTAAAAACATATTAACATCATTTACTTTTAACTCTTCTTTGAGAAGTAAATATTTTTTTGCCTTTTCACACTGTTTCTCAAGAGGGATTACCTGTCTTTCAAGTTCTCCCAAAATATCAGTAACCCTGACTAAATTCTGGTTCTGATCGTCCAGTTTCTTCATTGCGTCATTTTTACGGCGTTTATATTTTACAATACCTGCAGCCTCATCAAAAAGTTCCCTTCTCTCCTCCGGCTTTCCACTTAATATTTTATCAATCTGTCCCTGACCAATTATTGAATAACCTTCTTTTCCGATACCTGTGTCATAGAACATTTCATTAACATCCTTCAGTCGCACCTGAGTACCATTAATCATATATTCACTTTCACCTGATCTGAAAAGTCTTCTTGAAACAGTAACCTCATTGTAATCAATATTAAGTTTATGATCGGAATTATCAAATGTAATCGCAACATATGCATATCCCATAGGTTTTCTGTTTTCTGTTCCGGCAAAAATCACGTCTTCCATTTTGGAACTTCTAAGCTGCTTGGTCTTTTGTTCACCAAGAACCCATCTTACGGCATCGGCAACATTACTTTTTCCTGAGCCGTTTGGACCTACAATTCCTGTAATTCCATTATGAAATTCAAAATTTATTTTATTTGCAAATGATTTAAATCCGTGTATCTCTATACTCTTTAAATACATATTATTTTCTTCCTTCTATACTTTTTAATGCCTGAAAAGCTGCCTGTTGCTGGGCTGATTTTTTTGTATGTCCTTTGCCTCTTCCGATAATTTTTTCGTTTAACTTTACAACTGCTTCATAGCTTTTATCATGATCCGGGCCAGCCTCGTTAATAATCTCATAAGACAATTCTCCGGCTTTTGCCTTTCCAACTCTTTCCTGCAAAATAGTCTTACTGTCATGAAAAAGTCTTTTTGTATCTATATCATCTAATGCAAATTCTAAAATAAACCGCTTTGCTTCTTCTATTCCACCATCTAAAAAAATACTTCCAATTAACGCTTCAAAAGTGTCAGAAACAATCGAGTCTCTGTGTCTTCCACCGGTTGCTTCTTCACCTTTTCCAAGATAAATATAATCCTCTAAACCTATTTCTCTTGCATCATTAGCCAATGTAGGTTCGCATACAAGACTTGCTCTAAGTCTTGTCATTTCTCCTTCCGGCATTTCATGCATATTGTTGAAAAGGAATTCACTGGATACCAGTTCTAATACTGCATCTCCCAGAAATTCCAATCTTTCATTATCTTTTATTTTTTTATATCTGTGTTCATTTGCAAAAGAAGTATGAGTTAATGCATTAATCAATAAATCTTTATTATTAAACTCATATGCAATCTTTCTTTCTAAACTTGAATAATCCTGATTCATTTTTTTGCCTCTATAACATACATAAAGCCCTATTGCTAGGGCTTATAAATACAAAATATTTAACTTGAAATTATAATGCCTTTTTTATTTTTTCATAAGCATCGCCAACAGTAACTATGGATTCAGCTTCGTCCGTAGGAACCTGAATTCCAAACTCATCTTCAATTCCCATAATGATTTCAAGTACATCTAAAGAATCTGCTCCCAAATCATCAACGAATTTGCTGTCTGCTGTTATTTTTGCAGGATCAACATCAAGTACTTCTGATATTGCCTTTATAAGTCTGTCTAATTCCATTTTTAATCCTCCTTGCTTTCTAATGAAAGTTTCTCTTTAAATTTGTTATTAATATTTAATTCATTAAATGTTACGCATTGTAAAATTGAATTTTTAATTTCTACAGCCTTTGAACTGCCATGGGTTTTCACTAACAAACCATTGAGCCCAAGTAATGGGGCTCCACCATATTCCTCTAAAGAAAATCCTTTTAATGTTTTTTTGAGGTCATTCTTTATCAACAATGCTCCCATTTTTGTTTTTGTGGAACTCATCATTGTTCCCTTGATTTTTTCAAGGAGAACACTGGCAACACCCTCATACAGTTTCAGAATAACATTTCCAACGAAGGCATCGCACACAATTACATCTGCTTTTCCCTCAGGAATGTCTCTTGCCTCAATATTTCCAACAAAATTAATTCCCTTAAGACTCTCTAATATAGGATAAGTCTCCTTTACTAAGGCATTTCCCTTTTCTTCTTCCGCACCAATGTTAACCAATGCAACTCTTGGGTTCTTTATTCCCATAATACTTTCCATATATACTGAACCCATTTTAGCAAACTGTACTAAATGTGAAGCTCTGGCATCAACGTTAGCGCCACAATCAATTAATAATGATGCTCCTTTTTTAGTCGGAATCAAAGGTGCAAGAGGTGGTCTTTCCACCCCCTTAATTCTTCCAATTATAACATGACCGCCAACAAGATTGGCACCGGTACTTCCTGCAGAAACCATAGCATCTGCCTCACCCTTCTTTACCATGTACATACATTTAACAAGGGAAGAATCCTTCTTTCTCCTTATGGCTGCAACAGGCGGCTCACCTGTTTCTATAACCTCTGTTGCATTTACAACTTCTATTTTTTCTTTATTATAATTATATTTTGACAATTCATGATTTATCAAATCTTCTTTTCCTACTAACTTAATAAGCATATCCTTATTTTCATCAGCAGCATAAACCGCTCCCTCAACGATAGCTTCAGGTGCATTATCTCCACCCATACAATCAAGGGCTACTATTGTTTTCGACATAAAAATGTCCTCCTTTACACACAAAGATAATATACTAGAAAATCAGTATAAAATCAAGAATCAACTGATTTAAGTGTCATTTTCGACATAAAAATAAGACTCTGTGAAAAATCACAAAGTCTTATTTTTATACTAGTCAACTGAAACTATTTCTTTTTTGTTGTAGCTTCCACATGCCTTGCATACTCTATGTGGCATCATTAATGTTCCACATTTGCTACATTTAACAAGGTTTGGAGCTGACATTTTCCAGTTTGCTCTTCTCTTATCTCTTCTTCCTTTTGAAGATTTGTTCTTTGGACAAATAGACATGGTTTACACCTCCTTAAACTGATTAAAAATATCTAAAATTTTCGACATTCTCGGATCCTGTCCTGCGCTATCACATTTACAAGATCCCATATTGAGATTAGCGCCGCATCTATTACAAATTCCCTTACAGTTTTCACTGCAAAGAACTTTCATAGGTAAATTAACCAGAATCTCATTTGAAATAAATACTTCAGTGTCAAATTTTGTGCCATCCATGAAGAAATGTTCATCAAGTTCAGCAATCTTTTCTTCTGAAGTCTTATTCATATCCAAGTCTTCAAAGTAATCAATATCAATCTTATAATCTACAGGCTCTAAACATCTGTCGCAGGGAATCATTAATGTTACAAATCCATCACATTTAAAAGCTACATTCTTCTTTCCCGTATTCGTAAAAGAAAAATGTATGTTGCTATCCTTTACCGGATAACTTTTCTTGTTCGTATTAAACTTTTCACTTTCAAAACGTGCAACGACATCTTTATTTCTGCCTTCCTCACTGAGAAGTTCATATAAATCAATTATCATATTAATCCTTCTTTAAAGACACCTAAACAATTATACATAGACTGTATATTTTTGTCAAGTACCATTTATTATTATAATTTTGCTTTTTTATTTTAACAAGTTAACTGTTTCTCTTGCAATAGCAAGTTCTTCATTAGTAGGTACAACATATACTTTAACTTTTGAATCCGGAGTTGAAATCATAACTTCTTCTCCACGCTTTTTATTTGCTTCTATGTCAAGTTTGATTCCAAGATATCCTAGCGAATTACATACAGCCTCACGGACAAGTGAATTATTCTCTCCTACACCCGCTGTAAAAACAATGTCATCAACACCGTTCATAACCGCAACATAAGCTCCAATAAATCTTACAACAGTTCTTACATATGCCTGTAATGCCACTTTGGCTTTTTCATTTCCTTCCTCAATTGCTTTAGTAATATCTCTAAAATCACTTGAAACTTCGGATAAGCCGGCAATACCTGATTTCTTATTAAGCATGTTCGTTATCTCTGAAATGTCTTTTCCTTCATTCTTTGCAATTACTTCAATAATGCCCGGATCAATGTCTCCTGAACGGGTACCCATCATTACTCCTGCAAGAGGTGTAAGTCCCATACTTGTGTCCACTGATTTACCATTTTCAACAGCGCAGATGCTTGCTCCATTTCCAAGATGGCAGACAATCGTCTTCAACCTGTCATATGGTTTGTCCATTATTTCAGCAACACGCTTCGATACAAAGCTGTGTGATGTACCATGGAAACCGTATCTTCTGATTTTGTTTTCATCATAATACTTTCTTGGAATTGCATACAAATATGCTTCCTCCGGCATAGTTTGATGAAATGCCGTATCAAATACGACTACATTAGGTGTATTCTTCATTATCTTCATACAAGCCTTTATTCCAATAATGTTAGCCGGATTATGAAGAGGTGCCAAATAATTGCATTGTTTAATTTTTTCAATAACATCTTCTGTCACAACAGCAGATTCTTTAAAGAACTCACCGCCATGAACAACACGATGACCAACTGCCTTTACCTCATCCATATCTGATATAACACCTGTGTCCTTATCTGTTAAGGCTCCTATTACTGCTGAAATAGCTTCATTATGGGTAGGCATATCAATTCCTTTAGTAAATTTAGGACAATTATCACTCTGGTATGTAATGGAACTTCCATCTATTCCAATTCTCTCGCACAGTCCCTTAGCTAAAACTTTTTCACTGTCTGAATTTATTAATTGGAATTTCAATGATGAACTTCCACAATTAATTACCAAAACTTCCATTTTTCTTTACTCTCCAATCTATATACTATAAATAAATTCCATTAATTGATTTGTGCCTGTACAGCTGTTATTGCCACAACACCTACAATATCCTTTGCACTACATCCCCTTGACAAGTCATTGATTGGTTTTGCAATTCCCTGACAAAGTGGGCCATAGGCTTCAGCCTGTCCAAGTCTCTGTAATAATTTATAACCAATATTTCCCGCATCCAAATCCGGAAATACAAGTACATTGGCACGTCCTGCCACAGGACTTCCAGGTGCTTTAAATTCTGCAATTTCAGGTACCAGTGCCGCATCTGTCTGAAGTTCTCCATCAATAAGAAATTGTGGATATTCCTTCTTTGCAATTTTTGTTGCCTCTACAACCTTTGTAACATCAGGGTGCGCTGCACTACCATATGATGAATGTGATAACATGGCAACCCTTGCCTTCTCGCCTACTAAATATTCAAAAGATTCCGCACTGCTTGCCGCAATATCTGCAAGCTGTACCGGATTAGGATTCTGATTAAGACCACAGTCAGCCATTACAAATACACCATCTGCTCCCATTTTCTTATTTGGAACGCAAATAACAAAAAACGCCGATACTAACTTACTTCCCGGTTTCGTTTTTATAATCTGAAGAGAAGGTCTTAAAGTATTCGCTGAAGAATGGCATGCTCCTGAAACAACACCATCTGCATCACCTGCGTTTACCATCATACATGCAAAATACATATAATCGCTTATCAGCATTGCATATGCCTGTTCTCTTGTCATTCCTTTTGCTTTTCTAAGTTCATAAAACTCTTCCGCATAAGCTTCTGTTTTTTCATATTTTCTTGGATTAATGATTGTAATACCTTTTATGTCATATTCTTTTCCAAACTTTTCTACTTCTTCATCTGTCGCTAATAAAATAATATCTGCGAAATCCTCACGAACTATCTGTTCAGCCGCAGCGTATGTTCTCTCGTCCATTCCTTCCGGAAGTACTATTTTTTTTCTGTTTGCTCTTGCTTTTTCCTTTAGTTGCTCAATGAAGCCCATAAATTTTCTCCTTATCCATATTTTTTCAAATCCACATCTTATTATAATATATCAACTTTCAATAAACAACACTAAATCTGCCATATTTAAGTCAAAAATTGCACTATGAAATCAAAGCATAATTGTATATTTTTCACAGTATCTTGCATCCTATTTTATTGAAACCAAAATATATTAATGTTAGAATATACACTACGAGGTGTTAATATGAAAACTATAGGAATAATTGCTGAATTTAACCCATTTCACAGTGGACACAAATATTTAATTGAGAAAGCAAAAAAAATAACAAATGCCAATAACGCTATAATAATCTGTAGCGGGAACTACGTACAACGTGGTACCCCGGCCATTTTTGACAAAACCTTAAGGGCAAAGGCTGCCATTCTAAACGGTGCTGACGTTGTATTTGAACTACCGGTAATTTACTCAACCGCTTCAGCCGAGACTTTTGCCCGTGCCAGCGTTAAATTTCTGGATTTATTGGGATGTGTTGATTATCTGTGTTTTGGCATTGAAACAGATAACATAAAAGCCCTGCCTACTTTAGCCAAAATTCTTACTAACGAACCTGAAGATTATAAGAATATGCTTTCCATGTATCTAAAGAATGGTTTTTCATATCCAAAGGCACGTAGTAAAGCGTTATCAGATTATTGTAGTGAAAATAATATTTTAAACAGCCTTCAGGTTTCACAAATCATCGACCAGCCAAACAATATTCTTGCAATAGAATACCTGAAGTCTTTAAGAGTTTTCAATTCAAAAATCAAACCTTTGGCAATTAAGCGTCAGGGTGCCGGCTATAACTCCAACGATTTAGGAAGAGGCTTTGCATCCGCATCAGGAATTAGAAATGAAATTATAAATAATAAGCCAATAGAAAATTATATTCCCGACAACTGCTTAAATCTTTATTCTGATTCAGAATATCTTTCCACAGAGGATTTTTCAGAAATTCTCGGCTATAAACTTATAACAGAAAAGAAATTTGATAAGTACTATGGGATTTCAAAAGATTTATCAAATCGCATAAACAACTATAAATCAGATTTTACAGGCATTGCCGATTTTATTAAGGATCTGCAGTCTAAAAATTATACTTACGCAGGAATTTCCAGAGCCCTGCTCCACATTATATTGGACATCAAAACAGAAGATGTTGAAGAATTTATTGACGATAACTATATGAAATACGGCAGATTATTGGCATTTAATAACAGATCTTCTATATTATCATCAATAAAAGAAAACTCTTCAATAGAAATCGTCAGTAAATTTTCTACTTACTACAATCAGGCTCAGGGACTTACCAAAAAAATGCTGGACATTGATTTAAAAGCTGATAATCTGTACCGAATGATTTATATGACTAAATATAACAAATCCATTCCTGACGAATTCAAACGCCAGATTTATATTTTGTAACGAAAAAGCCTACACTGACAATTTTCAGTGTAGGCTTTTTCAATTTATCAACAATCTGAATATTACCTAATTCTTAAAACTATGTATAGGCGCAGGTATTCTACCTGTTCTGTTAACAAAGTTGTCACATGAGAACTGATTTACAGGCATAATCGGTGCATATCCAAGCAAGCCACCAAATTCAACCATATCTCCAACTTTCTTTCCAATAACAGGAATGATACGGACAGCTGTAGTTTTCTGGTTAACCATTCCGATAGCTGATTCGTCAGCAATAATTCCTGAAATAGTTGTTGCCTTTGTATCTCCCGGAATTGCAATCATATCAAGTCCTACAGAGCAGACACAAGTCATTGCCTCAAGTTTTTCAATAGTAAGGGCACCTTCCTTTACAGCATCAATCATTCCCTGATCTTCACTAACAGGAATGAAGGCTCCGCTTAAGCCACCTACATATGATGATGCCATAACACCACCCTTTTTAACCTGATCATTTAACATAGCAAGTGCAGCTGTTGTTCCCGGAGCACCTGCTCTTTCCAATCCGATTTCTTCCAATATATCAGCAACGCTGTCTCCAATAGCCGGTGTTGGTGCAAGGGATAAATCAATAATTCCAAATGGAACATTAAGTCTTTTTGATGCTTCTTTTGCAACTAACTGACCTACTCTTGTTATCTTGAAAGCTGTCTTTTTGATTGTGTCACACAACACTTCAAAATTTTCTCCTCTAACTTTCTTAAGAGCATGTCTGACAACACCCGGGCCTGAAACTCCTACATTAATAATGGCATCAGCTTCTGTAACACCATGGAAAGCACCTGCCATAAAAGGATTATCATCAGGAGCATTACAGAAAACAACTAATTTGGCACAGCCCATGTCTGAAGCCTTTGCAGTTTCAATAATGACCTCTCCCATAAGACGGACTGCATCCATATTTATTCCTGTTTTTGTTGATCCTAAATTAACGGAACTGCAAACTCTTTCCGTACATGCCAAAGCCTGTGGAATTGATTTAATAAGCATTTCTTCTGCTTTTGACATACCCTTGCTTACTAAAGCCGTGTAACCACCTAAGAAGTTCACTCCCACTTCTTTTGCCACTTTATCTAAAGTCTTTGCAATTGTTACAAAATCTTCCGGTGTCTTACATGCACTGGCACCTACAAGACCAATAGGTGTAACGGAAATACGTTTATTTACAATAGGAATACCGTATTCTTTCGAAATATCTTCTCCCGTCTGAACAAGATTTCCTGCTAATTTCTTTATTTTGTCATAAATATTTTTATTTAAAGTGTCAAGATCATCGCTTATACAATCCATAAGACTAATACCAAGCGTAATAGTTCTTACATCAAGATTGTAGTTATCAATCATCTTATTTGTTTCAATTACTTCAAACTTATTTATCATTATTCATTCTCCATTTCTTAAATCAGTTTATATTCTATGCATACTGTTAAAGATGTCCTCATGCTGCATCTTTATAATAACACCGATTTCTTCTCCGATTTTTTCCAATTCATCCGACATTTCATGAACAGGTTTAAGTGCATTATTGCAATCTACAATCATCATCATATTAAAATATTCCTGCACGATTGTCTGTGAAATATCAAGAATATTAACCTTGTTTTCAGCAAGATATGTACAAACTCTTGCAATAATACCTACTGTATCTTTTCCTACCACTGTTATAATTGTCTTCTTCATATAATCCTCCTAATTTTATATTATTAAAATTCCACGTCACAGGATGGTTCATTTCTGCTTGCAACTTTTAAATTAACATCCTCCGCATAAAATTTATGTTTAGCAAAATTTATTTCATTTCTAACCGCCTGAAATGCCAGGTCAGGATAATTGTTTTCCCCACTTAAATGTCCCAAAATAATATTATGCATGTCCTTATTTATTATTGAGTTTATCAAATCGCCACAGGCTTCATTAGACAAATGTCCTCTTTCTCCCCAGATTCTCTGTTTCAAATAGTAAGGATAAGGACCTGCCTGAAGCATTCCCACATCATGATTTGATTCAATTAAAACTGTATTCAATTCCTGTAAATTATGGACCAATGTCTCCGTAGTTTTTCCCAAATCAGTAACCACAGCACAACTTTTTTCATTTAGATTGCTGTTAAACCTGTAACAGACAGGATTAGCTGCATCATGACTGATAGATAACGGTTTTATCTGTAAATCCTTTAAAACCAATTCTTTTCCCGGTTCAACAGCATTAAATAAATCACTGTCAATTTTTCCAAGAGAACCGTCATTTAGTATGCACTTTATAGTTTCATCAGTAGCATATACCGGCATTTTGTACTTTCTAAGCCATACTCCCAGTCCCTTTATATGGTCGCTATGCTCATGTGTTATCAAAATTCCATCTACATCTTCAGGGCTTAAATTAAACGTATCAAGCCCCTCTTCAATTCTTTTTTTGCTGATTCCTGCATCAACTAAAAAAGTAGAATTTTCATTATTTACTAAAATACAATTGCCTTTGCTCCCACTGGATATTGCTGATAATCTCATTTGTACACCTCTAAACTTCTCAATACATTTTATTGTATTTCCTTATTAATTTCAACCTATATGTAGTAATAATCTGAAAATATTTAAATAGTATAGTAAAAAAGCCTTTATGAAAAAAATATTATTAACCATTATTTCACTATTTAGTGCCTATTTATTAATCAGATATTCCGAAGTCACAAAAGCCGGTGTTATACTTGGCATCAAATTGTCCCTTTACTCTGTAATTCCCGCTTTGCTGCCCTTCATACTTCTTACCAATGTAATGATTAAACTGGATCTTTGTAAATATATTTCCTATATTCTTCATCCTGTTTTGGGACGAATATTTAATGTGTCTTTAAATGGATGTTTTGCAATTATTATCGGTTTTACATGTGGTTATCCCATGGGTGCCAAGATTATAAATGATTTATATTCAGCAGGCAAAATATCTTACTGTGAAGCTGTTTATTTATCTGGTTTCTGTAACAATTGTAGTCTTCCCTTTTTAACTAATTACATAATAGGAAATTGTCTTATGGTTCATACAAAAATGTACAATATCAATTCACTGCTGTTAATTTTGCTTATTTATCTGCCCCCTGTTCTTACAGGTATAATAAACAGATTTATAATAAGAAATCGGCAGTCTGTAAACATATGTGACGACAATTATGTCGCAACAAATCCCATAAATAATACCATAAAATCAATAACCGGTTTGTCTATGTATGTAATTGTTTTTTCTATAATTATATCTTTTATAAAAGCATCAGACCTGTCACCATGGACATGTTCAATTCTTTCAGGGTTATTTGAGATTACAAGTGGTTCAAATAATATTGCCGAAAACATAACACCATGGATTCCAAAATTGTATTTAATTTTATTTGCCTGCACATTTGGAGGATTATCAATTACTTTTCAATCTTTTTCCCAGTTGAAGGATAAAAATTTCAGAATAAGTTATATTATCGGGAAAATAGAATCTCTTATAATCTATACAATTTTGTTTTTTATATTATATACAAAAGGGTTGCTACATTAATGTAACAACCCTTGTTAATGTCAATACTCTTATTATTTTATAATAAATCTACTGTAATATCGTCATCATCTGTCTGTTCATCTGTTGCTTCTTCATCCTGTCCGCCTAATTCTTTTCTGCTTTCAACAACAACATTTAATGAACTGTTAAGTGATGTCATCATTTCGCTCTGTGCATGTTCAAAACTATCCATACCTGTAGACAAAATGCTCTGAACATTAGCAAGAATATCATCTGTATACTGCATAGCTCTTGTTCTTAAATCATTAGCTTCATTTGTAGCATTTCCTAAAATATCCTGCGCCTGCTGTTGAGCCTGCTCAATAATCTGGTTTGCTTCATTATATGCCTTCTGCATAATTTCATGCTCACTTACCAACTGATTAATATGAGCTGTTGCTTCCGCTATCATTGCTTCTGATCTTTCCTTAGCATCATTTAAAATAGCATCCTTATTAGCTATAATCTTCTGATATTTCTTAATTTCATCAGGTGTTCTAAGTCTAAGCTCTGCCAACAATTCATCAATATCATCTTTATTTACAACAATCTTTGTTGTTGATAATGGCTGAAATTTACAATTATCAATATATTCCTCAATCTCTGTTATAATCTGTTCAATCTTGCTCATTTCGATTCTCCTTTAAATTAAATTTATTGTAAACCTGTTTTATAACAGGCTCTGGAACAAATCTGCTAATATCGGCACCATAATAAGCTGCTTCCTTTACTGTGCTCGAACTTAGATAAGCATACTCTAAACTCGTAGTAAAAAAAATAGTGTCAATATCGTGGTCCAATACCATATTAGTCTGAGACATCTGTAGTTCATATTCAAAGTCTGTAACTGCACGCAAACCTCTTACGATAATCTGTGCATCAACGCTTTTTGCAAAATCTACAAGAAGTCCCTCGAAAGACATCACCTTAACATTAGGAATATCCTTCACAACTTCCTCTAACATTTTAACACGTTTTTCGACGGAAAACAACGGAGATTTAGAATTGTTTCTCAAAACACTGACAATGAGTTCATCCACAATTTTTGATGCTCTCTTTATAATATCTAAATGTCCTAATGTTACCGGATCAAAACTTCCCGGATATATTGCCCTAGTCATATTAATCTCCAATTAATCTTAAAAATATATGTTTATTTGTTTTATACTGTTTATCCCTAAAAATTTCAAATCCTAAATCCTTAACATAGTCGAAGTCTGTTTCAATATCTGCCTCAACTATAATCATTGAATTTTTATCTATTAAAGCAGATTTAGCCAAAAAAATCAACACATCTTTTTCCATTAATTTATTGTACGGAGGATCCATAAAAATAATATCAAATAAAACACCACGGGAATTCAATTCCTCAATAGCAGTCTTTACATTCTGTTTCATTACAACAGCATCATCCGTCAATCGAGTTGTCTTAAGATTATCCTGAATGCACATAGCCGCCTGTCTGTTATTTTCGACAAAATATGCTTTCTTTGCTCCTCTGCTAAGAGCCTCTATCCCTATGGCACCACTACCGCTAAACAAATCGAGAAAATTAGTATCATACAAGTCATTATTAATAATATTAAACAAAGTTTCTTTAATCCTGTCAGTTGTGGGTCTTGTACCTAATCCCGGAACAGTCTTTAACTGCAAACGTCTGGCTTTTCCTGCTATTACTCTCATTAATACTCCTAAATATGTCGATTTCTATTATATAGGTCTACAACAAACAAAAGCAAGCAAATAAATGCCTGCTTTTATGTTGTATATATTTCTTGTTGATTATTCTTCTGTTGCTTCAGTAGCACCTTCAATAACATCCTTCAATGATGTTGTTGCTTCTTCTGCATCAAGTTCAACTTTTTCTTCTTCCGGTTCTTCAACAACTTCAGGTTCTTCCTTTGGTTCTTCCGGAAGTAAAACTTTCATACTTAAGCTGATTTTCTTTTCTTCTTCATTGAAATCAACAATCTTAGCTTCGATCTCCTGTCCAATCTTTAATTCATCAGCAGGCTTTTCAACATGATGTCTTGCAATCTGTGAAACGTGAAGTAATCCGTCAACTCCAGGCTCAATTTCTACAAAAGCACCAAAGTCTGTCATTCTTGCGACCTTTCCGGTTACAATAACACCAACAGCAAATTTTTCACTTGCGTTAGCCCATGGGTTTGTATCTTCAAACTTAAGGCTTAATGCAATCTTATCACCGTTGATTTCTTTAATAAATGTTTTAACCTTATCGCCCGGCTTAAACATCTTTCTTGGATTACCAACTCTTCCCCATGACATTTCTGAGATATGTAATAATCCGTCAGCTCCACCGATATCGATAAATGCACCAAAATCAACTACGCTCTTAACAACACCTTCAACAACATCGCCAACTGCAATCTTGTCAAATAATGCTTTCTTAGCAGCTTCTTTCTGTTCAACTATTAACTGTTTTCTGTCACCAATAATTCTTCTCTTTCTAGGATCAAATTCAGTAACAACAAACTCAATTTCCTGATTAAGATACTTATTTAAATCTCTTTCAAAAACATCTGATACAAGGCTTGCAGGTATAAACACTCTTCCACCTTCAACATCTACACTCAAACCACCTTTCAAAATCTGTACAACTGGTGCTTTAAGAACTTCTTTGTTTTCAAAAGCTTCTTTAATTCTTTCATTTGCCTTCTCTGCAGCAAGTCTCTTGTATGATAAAGCAACCTGTCCGTCACCATCATTTACCTTGAGAACTTTAACTGTCAGTACATCGCCTTCGTTAATTACAGTTGTCAGATCTACTGGTGTGTTAGAGTATTCATCTCTCGTAAGAATACCATCAGCCTTATACCCAATATTAAGTACTGCATAGTCCTCTCTTACACTGATTACCTTTCCTTCAAGTACTTCACCGTTGTGAATAGTCTTGAATGATTCATCCAACATTTGTTCAAAACTCATCTCTGACATTAAGAACGACCTCCTCAATAATATTCTTTGGGGTAGATGCCCCTGCTGTAATACCTATAGACTCCAATGATTCCAATTCACATAAATCAAGGTCATCCAAGGTCTGTATATAATACGTGTTATTACATTCTTCTTTACATATATCGTATAGTTTCTGTGTATTGGAACTTCGCTTGCCTCCAATAACAATCATAGCATCAACCTTCGATGCAATCTTCTGTGCCTCAACCTGTCTTACGTGTGTCGCATTGCAAATCGTATTTACAACATTTATATCATACCCTTTTTTCTTTATAATTTCAACTAAATATTTAAATTTATTGTGGTTAAATGTCGTTTGAGACACAATGCAGACGCTTTTATTTTTTAAGTCACCTATTTTTTCTATCTGTTCTTCTTCATTTATGACAAAAACCGGACCTTTTACCCAGCCTTTAATCCCTTCCACTTCAGGATGATTGTTGTTGCCTATTATTATAATCACCTTGTCTTTTTTGCTTTCATCACTGACAATATTGTGGATTTTCTTTACAAAAGGACACGTGGCATCAACGATATTAATGTGCTGTTTTTCCAAAATATCATATATCTCTTTTGGAACACCATGAGATCTTATAACTACAGTGCCCTCGTTAAGTTTCTTCAACTCATCCACGGTGTTTATTACCTTTATGCCTTTTGTTTCCAAATCTGCCACAACCTGCTCGTTATGGATTATGGGACCAAAGGTATATATAGGCTTTTTTCCTTTTTCAATTTCGCTGTAAACGCTGTCCACTGCTCTTTGAACACCGAAACAAAATCCGGCACTTTTTGCAACTTCAACTTTCATTTTTACTCCATTATTTGGCAAGTTTCTTTATTTCTGCAACCACTTCATCTATGCTCATGTCAGATGAATCCACCAAAACTGCATCTTCTGCCTGGGAAAGTGGTGAAACCTCTCTGTGCATGTCTCTGTAATCTCTTTCTTTAATATCATTCTCAATATCATCAATATTGCAGTTTTCACCCTTTTGTGTCAATTCCTTATATCTTCTTTCTGCCCTTGTTCTTGAGCTTGCAGTAAGATAAATTTTTAAATCTGCATTAGGAAGTACAGATGTTCCAATATCTCTTCCATCCATAACTACGTCGTTATTTTTTGCAATTTCCTGTTGCATTGCCACAAGAATTTTTCTTACAGGTCCATAAACAGCTATTGCGCTTGTCATGTTTCCAATAACTTCCTGTCTGATTTCTGTGCTGACATCTTCTCCATCTAAATAAACCTTTTGAGTTCCATCTTCGTATCCCAAAGTAACTTTAACTGCATTACATTTTTCTACAACTTTTTCTTCTTCCTCTGCCTTAATGCCTGCTCGATAACATGCTAAAGCCATAGTTCTATACATTGCACCTGTGTCAACATATATAAATCCTAATTCCTTTGCTACAATTTTTGCTATTGTACTTTTTCCTGCCCCTGCCGGACCATCAATTGCTATATTATACATTTATTCCTCCTATTAATATATACTACTTCCTGCCAGATATCCTGTACTCCAGGCAATCTGCAAATTATATCCCCCGGTCATGGCATCTAAATCAAGCACTTCTCCAACAAAATATATGCCGGGCATTTTCTTAGATTCCATGTTTTTAGGGTTTATTTCCTTTGTTTCAATGCCGCCCTTTGTTATAATTGCTTCATTATAACCTCTAAGTCCCGTGATATGAAGAGGTAGTGCCTTTATTAAATGCACAAGTTTTTCCCTCTCTTCTTTTGTTATATTATTAACCTTTTTATAAGGATCTATATGGGACAAATCCACTATATTGGATATTAATTTTTTTGGCAACAATTTATCTAACGAATTATTGAAGTTTCTGTTTATATTTTCCTTAAAATCTTTAAGCACTCTCTTATCCAGAGTTTCAAAGTCCAGTGCAGGCTTTAAATCAATATAAGCAATAAATTCATTGTCTTTTGTTCTGCCGCTTATATAAGTACTGGCTGACAAAACAAGGGGACCGCTTATTCCCCAATGGGTAAAAAGCATTTCACCCTGTTCATTATAATAAACTTTACCGGTTTTATCTACTACTTTTAAAGCCACGTTTTTCAATGACAGACCACTTAAATCCTTGCAGAATTCCTCTTTAATATTAAATGGTACAAGTGATGGACTTGTCGGCACAATACTGTGCCCCATCTTCTTTCCAAATTCATATCCATCTCCCGTAGAGCCTGTCACAGGATAGGAAATACCTCCTGTTGCAATTATGCATTTGTCACCAACAAAACTTTTATTATTCTTATCTCTTAAAGTTATTTTTGTTTCATCTGCTTCAGATTTTTCTGCAATTACATCTTTAATTTCAGTATTAAGGTGAATATTCACACCTATATCTGAAAGCATTTTGTGAAGAGCCCATATTACATCTGATGATTTATCACTTAAAGGAAAAACCCTGTCTCCTCTTTCAACTTTTGTCTCAACTCCCGTGCTTTCAATCATATTGCACACATCTTCCGGAGTCAGATTATTATATGCACTATATAAAAATTTTTCATTTTTCAAAATATTAGCGAAATGATTTTCTATACTTGAAGCATTGGTTATGTTACATCTGCCTTTTCCCGTAATAAACAGTTTCTTACCCAACTTTTCATTTTTTTCAAATATATGAACTTCATTTCCGTTATATCCGGCAGCAATTCCCGCCATCATTCCTGCAGCGCCACCGCCTATAATTAATACTTTACTCATAAAATCAATCCACACTATTCATTTATTTATTAAAATCCTTAACTACTATATCAGTTTATCTGGAATATTTCCAGTATATTTAATGCAGAGGGGAAAAGTGGAAACATGAAAACTGAAAGGTCAGAGGATTTGTTTATGTAAAAAAACACTGATTTTACGTATAAATCCAGCCTGACCTTTCAATGCCACACATTTTCCACTATTTTCCTGAGAATTAAATATTTTCTTTCAAGCTAATACCGATATATTTTTTACTTGTGGGTAAGTCCCATATAAAGTTTGGTGTTCATGTTAATAATCCTGCTTTAAATTTTGTGATATGTTTAAAATATAAAAAGAACAGGGACTTTATAGAGACAAAGTGATTTCCAAATCACTTTATCAGATGCACTGACCGCAGAATTCATCAGGAATTCTGTGGGAATTGCATCGGTGCTATAAAAATTTCCTGTTCTTTTTATATAATTAAATATTCATAAAATTTAGCAGGTACATTAACATGCACGCCAAACTTTATACCGGATATGCTCCATTTTTCTTATCTGCAATACTTGGATCAACCTTTGTCTGCTGTGCTTCTCTGTATTCAAAGAAGTCTTTTGCAACCTGTGGGAATAAAGCGTATGTAAGTACGTCTTCATCCTGCTGTTTATACTGTTCCATTTCTTTTTCAAACTTGTCAAGTGATGGTTCAAGTAAATCTGCAGGTCTGCATGTAATAGGTTCTTCATCGCCTATAGCCTTCTTCTGTACTTCAGGGTTGAAAGGCTTAACAGTCTGACCATATTTTCCTGCAAGTAAATCCTTTGCCTGCTGGTTGATCATCTTGTATCTTTCGCCCATAACAACGTTAAGAACTGCCTGCGTACCAACAATCTGGCTTGAAGGTGTAACAAGTGGTGGTTCACCAAAGTCCTTACGAACTCTTGGTACTTCTTCAAGAACCTGTTCAAACTTGTCAGATGCTCCCATTTCATCAAGCTGAGAAACAAGGTTTGACAACATTCCTCCAGGTACCTGATAAAGAAGTGTATTAATGTTAACTCCCAATACCTTAGGATTTAATAAACCATTTTCAAGACATTCTTCTCTGTATGGTCTGAAGTAATCAGCAACTTCCTTAAGAAGTTTCTGGTCAAGACCTGTATCATAAGGTGTTCCCTTGAATGTTTCAACCATAACTTCAGTAGCCGGCTGTGATGTACCAAGGGCAAATGGTGAAATTGCTGTATCAATAATGTCACATCCCGCTTCAACAGCCTTTAAGTATGTCATTGAAGCAACACCTGATGTGTAATGTGTATGAAGATCAATAGGTATATCTGTACCTTCTCTTAAAGCCTGTACAAGTTCTGTTGCCTTGTAAGGTGTAAGAAGACCTGCCATATCTTTAATACATAATGAATTAGCACCCATATCTTCAATTCTCTTTGCTGTCTCTTTCCAGTAATCAAGAGTATATGCATCTCCTAATGTGTAAGAAAGAGCAATCTGTGCATGACCCTTTTCTTTATTTGCAGCCTTTACAGCTGTCTCTAAGTTTCTAAGATCATTTAAACAATCAAATATTCTGATAATATCAATACCATTTGCTATTGATTTCTGAACAAAATACTCAACTACATCATCTGAATAGTGACTGTAACCTAAAATATTCTGTCCTCTAAAAAGCATCTGCAATTTAGTATTCTTAAATCCATCTCTAAGTTTTCTTAATCTTTCCCATGGATCTTCTTTTAAAAATCTAAGTGAAGCATCAAAAGTTGCACCGCCCCAACATTCAACTGCATGATATCCTACCTTATCCATTGTTTCAATGATAGGAAGCATTTCTTCTGTTGGCATTCTTGTAGCAATAAGTGACTGATGTGCATCACGAAGAATAGTTTCAGTAATTTTTACTGGTCTTTTCTCTGCCATTTTATTTTCCTCCGATTTTGAATTTCATTTTATTAAATACCGAATATAGCCATAAATGAACCGGCCGCTACTGCTGTACCGATAACACCTGCAACGTTAGGTCCCATAGCATGCATCAAAAGGAAGTTTGTAGGATCTGCTTCTGCTCCGACTTTCTGTGAAACTCTGGCAGCCATAGGTACAGCTGATACACCGGCTGAACCAATAAGCGGGTTAACCTTTCCTTTAGTTGCAATACACATTAACTTACCAAATAAAACACCTGCAGCTGTACCAACAGCAAATGCAATCAATCCTAAAATAACAATCTTAATTGTATTAATGTTAAGGAATGCTTCTGCACTTGTTGATGCACCAACACTTGTACCAAGTAAAATTACTACGATGTACATAAGTGCATTACTTGCGGTTTCTGATAACTGTTTTACTACTCCACTTTCTCTAAAGAGGTTACCTAACATAAGCATACCAACTAATGGTGCTGTTGTAGGTAAAATCATAACTACTACAATAGTTACGATAACAGGGAATAAGATTTTTTCTAACTTTGAAACAGGTCTAAGCTGTTCCATCTTTATTTTTCTTTCTTTCTTAGTAGTTAATAGTTTCATAATTGGTGGCTGAATAATAGGTACCAATGACATGTATGAATATGCTGCAACCGCTATTGGTCCAAGCAAATCCGTCTGTCCTAATTTTCCTGCCAAAAAGATTGATGTAGGTCCGTCAGCACCACCGATAATAGAAATTGCTGCGGCAGCCTTTCCACCAAATCCCATTAAAATTGCTAAGAAGTAAGCTCCATATATACCAAACTGTGCAGCGGCTCCAAGTAAGAAACTCTTAGGGTTTGCAATAAGCGGACCAAAGTCTGTCATCGCACCTACACCCATGAAGATAAGTGATGGTAAAATACTATATTCATCAAGAATGTAGAAATAATGTAATAAACCACCTGCCTGATCTCCTACAGGCTCCTGCATAATTGCCGGATACATATTTACTAAAAGCATACCAAAAGCAATTGGAACCAATAATAATGGTTCATACTCCTTTTTTATTGCCAAGTATAGGAAAACACATGCAACAGCAATCATTATGTAATTTCCTATAGTAAGGTTAAAAAATGCTGTCTGATGAACCAGATTTCCTAATGTATCTAAAATGTTCATTTGTTACCTCCAGACAATATATTAATTTAATGTTGCAATAACAGCGCCTGCTTCAAATGAATCTCCAACACTTACAGCGATGCTTGCAACTGTTCCGTCTTCTGGAGCAACTACTGAATTTTCCATCTTCATTGCTTCGAAAACTAAAATTGTTTCACCCCTCTTAACGCTCTGTCCAGGGTTAGCACTTATTGATAAAACCTTACCAGGCATTGGTGCTGTAACCTTAATGCTTCCTTCAGCTCCATTTGATGCTGCTGGTGCAGCTTTTGGTGCAGCAGCCTTAGGTGCGGCAGCCTTAGGTGCGGCAGCCTTTACAGGTGCGCTAGGTGTAGCTCCTGTTTCTTCTACAGTAACATCATAAACATTACCATTAACTGTGATTGTATAACTCTTCATTTTATTTCCTCCTAAAACATATAACTAGCGTCTTCTAATTGATCTTACTACAAAACTGTCAGTTGATGTGTTTTCGCTTGCTGCAATGGCAGCTGCAATAACAGCAATCAGTTCTGTATCATCAACAATGTCTCCGCCTGCGTTTGCATTGTCTTCCTGAACAATTGCATTGTCTGTATCATTATTTGAATTTGCTTTTTTCTTTTCTTTTCTTTCCATTAACATTGGAATGAATTTAAAGCATGAAATTAACAAACTTATAAATATAAGTACAACGAAAACAGTTCCCATACCTATTAATGTATTGACACCTGCATCAGCCATTTTCTGACCAATGGTCTCTTTTCCCGAATCAGGTAATCCGAATTCTACTGAAGTAGCAACCGGACCTAATGTATCAAAAAGAGAAACATGCATCGTCATCTTTAAATCTCTTTTAGCAAAATGTAACATTGCCGTTACATCAACCTTGCCGTCTTCTGTCTCTTTGACATTTACATCATCATATGACTTATATTTTCCACAAGGGTCGTCTCCTACAGTTTTTGCAAAGTTTTCAAACATATCTGTCTGATAGCTAAAATACTCTCCCAAGTATTCAAGTTCGTCAGATGAGCCTTCTGCATACTGACCGACAGCACTTGCATACTGTTCAACCAACTGTTTTGCATCTGCCATTTTTATTTTGCCACCTGCAAAAGTTTTCTGGTCTTCAGCTGACAATGTTGTCTCCTGTTGTGTCTGAGCTGTTCCGTAGAGATCATTAGTGTCTACTGCTTCATCTGCCAAAACCGATACACTTGATAATACTAAACAAACAAGTAGTGCTGTAAGAGAAAATACTAAACGTAATCTTTTCATCATGTGATTTTCTCCTCCTACTAATTCTTTGTATATAACATTTCGAATGCACCAATAATATATTTTCTTGCATCTACAGGTTCAATTATTGTATCAATATAACCTCTTGATGCAGCCTTTGTTATATCATTCTGAAGTGCCTGATATTCTGCAGTTTTTTCTGAAATTACTGCATTGGCATTTCCTTTTTCAATTTCTTCAGCATACATAATTTTTGCTGCTGATTCTGCATTCATCATACCAACTTTTGCCGTTGGAAGAGCATATACAACATCAGCCCCAATTGATTTGCTGTTCATTGTTACATAAGCGCTACCGAAAGCCTCACCTATAATAACATTTACCTTAGGAACATCTGCGCCTGCAAATGCATATGTAAGTTTTGCAGCAGCCTTTGCTCCACGTTTTTCCTGACACATTGTTGACTTAAATCCAACTGCATTAGTTAATGTAAGTACAGGAATTCTGAAATTATCACAGAAAAATACGAATTCACTTGCCTTGTCACAACCCTTAGCTGTAAGCTTTGGTTCATATTCTGCTACAACATTCATGTCATCATCATATACTTTTGTTCTATTTGCCACAACACCAACTGTTGCTCCATTTAATTTGATAAATCCTGTAAACATTTCAGGTGCATATGCACTTTTAACTTCTACAAGGAAATTATCATCAGAAATGCTCTGGGCAGCAATCTTTGTATCCTCAAGTCCTGCTGAAAATTCTGAAGCAGCTCTGTTTAAATCATCACTGCATTCATCAATAACTTCATCTTCAAAGTTTGATGGAAGAATTGAAACAAGATTAATGATACCTGATACGATTTCAGATTCTGTTCCAACAAAGTCAACATTTCCTGCTTCTTCGCTCTGGAACTTAGCTGATGCACTGTTGCATACTTCTTCTCTGTTTTCATCAATTGCATTTGGTGAATTTACAAATAATTTTGCATTTTCTTTTTCCATAAATGTAAAGTCAGAAAGATCTGCCATAACACTTAATCCACCACCACAATTACCGAAAATTGCAGTAATCATAGGGATAATGCCTGTAGCTTCTGTCTGCTTTGCATAAATCTTACCAAATGCTTCAAGCCCATCTACTGATTCCTGTAATCTAAGACCCGTGCTATCCACAAGACCAATAACAGGTGCACCCATTTTAAGTGCCATATCGTAGATATTTGTAATTTTTCTGGCATGCATTTCTCCAACAGATCCGCCTAATACTGATGAATCCTGGCTAAACACATATACTAATCTTCCATTGATAAGTCCATATCCGGTAATTACACCATCTGAAGGAGTATCAATGCTTTTCATGTTAAAATCTGTGCTTCTGGCTGTAACCAATGCACCAATTTCAACAAAACTGTTGTCATCAAGAATAGATTCAATTCTCATTCTTGCTGAATTAGCTGATGTACTCATAATCAGTCCTCCATTATATTAATAAGTTTTGACATAGCAAAAGCCAGTGATGCTGACTGGCAGCCTCCCTTGGCTTTTACTAGTGTTTGCAAAAAACAACCAACTTTTTCGCCTCATATAGATTAACCCTTTTCCTGTCAAATATCAAGTTAAATATTTTCCAAAAATAGGTGAAAAAACTTAATTTTTTTATGCAGTCTTTATTCTATTTTTTATCCATTCACTATTTATAGGTTTAAAATCTTCAGTTTCAAAGTAGACATTGTACCAAACAAGGAAAACATACACTGTCCAGATACGTCTGCTATTATCCGCTTTTCCTGCCCTATGATCTTCCATTAATTTAACCAAAATGTCTGTATTAAAGAATTTCTGTGCTGCTTCTCCTGTTAATGTTTCCATAACCTTATTATAATATTTGTCTTCTTTTAACCATACTCTGATTGGTACAGGGAAACCAAGTTTCTTCTTATTTGCTGTTTTTTCAGGTATATGTCTCTTTGCCGCAATTCTAAAGGCTCTCTTTGTTGCCTCTTCATTACATCTGAAATCTATTGGAAGTGTTTTTGCATATTTAAAAACTTCCACATCCAAAAACGGAACTCTTGATTCAAGACAGTGAGCCATGCTCATTTTATCAGCCTTAAGAAGGATATCTCCCTGGAGCCAGAAATTAGTGTCAATATATTGCATTTTTGCGATATCATTTAAGCCTTTAACCTTCTCATAAGTTGATGCCACAACCTCCTGCGGACTTAAATGTGTAAGTTCTGTTTTAAGTAACTTTTCTCTGTCTTTAACAGAGAACATATTGGCATTTCCAATAAAACGTTCTTCTACAGTTTTGCTACCTCTGATAATAAAATCTCTTCCCTTAATGTCAGGCATAACTCCCGCAACCTTGGCAAGGCCTTTTCTGATACATTTAGGAATTTTCTGGTACCCCTTAAGTGATAGAGGTTCATGGTAAATATTATATCCTCCAAAGAATTCATCTGCACCTTCACCTGACAAAACAACTTTAATCTGCTCTGCCGCAAGCTGATCTACAAAATAAAGTGCTATACATGAAGGGTCTGCCAACGGTTCGTCCATATAATACATTACTGTTGATATGGAATCAAAATATTCATCACTGTCAATGTTCTTGCTGAAATTTTTCTTTCCCAGTTCTTCCACAAGTCCCTCAGCATATCTTATTTCATTGTATTTACTCTGTTTATCTAAAAATCCTACGGTAAATGTTTTTTCTCCCGGAAATTCTGAAACAACATAACTTGAATCAACGCCGCTTGAAAGCAGGGATCCTACCTCAACATCAGCAATCATATGAGCGTCTACCGTATTATGAACAATCTTTTCGATTTCAGAAACAGTTTCATTTAAGTCTCCACTTTCTTTTGGTTCCATCATCGGGTCAAAATATCTTTCAATTTCTAACTTACCATCTTTAAGTATCATGTAATGACCTGCCGGTAATTTGTACACTCCCTTAAAGAAACATTCAGGAAGTACAGAATACTGAAAGCTTAAGTACTGCTCTAATGCGGCCACATTTACTTCCTTCTTAAATCCCGAAAATTCTAAAATAGCCTTAATTTCTGAAGAGAACACAAGGTTTCCATTAACCTGTGAATAATAGAATGGTTTTATTCCAAAATGATCTCTTGCTCCAAACATTGTTTTATTTTTTGTATCCCAGATAACAAAAGCAAACATACCTCTTAATTTTGAAAGCATATCCGTGCCATACTCCTCATAAGCATGAATAAGACATTCTGTATCAGATTCATTTGCAAAAACATGCCCTTTTTCTATTAATTCTTTTCTTATATCTAAATGATTGTAAATCTCTCCATTGAATACTATTGCAATGTCTCCGGTTTCATTGTACATAGGCTGAGCTCCATGACTTAAATCAATAATACTTAATCGTCTATGTCCTATTGCCGCATCTTCATCTACATACATTCCCTCATCGTCAGGTCCTCTGTGAGCAATTTTATCCATCATTTTTTTGAGAACAACCTTGCTGTTATCAACCTTTCCTACAAATCCACAAATTCCACACATATTATTATTCCTCTTTCATTAGTTTTTAATTATAAAACTGCCTTTACTTCTTCTTCGTTAATAATTTCCTGTATTAAAACACGTTCATCCATTGGATGTTTTACGCCTTTTATTTCCTGATAATCTTCATGACCTTTTCCAGCCAACACGATAACATCTCCATCCTTTGCATGAAGAATTGCATATCTGATTGCATCTTTTCTGTCAGGCACCGTTACATACTCACCATCTGCTTTTTTAACACCAACTAATATGTCATTAATAATATCCATAGGTTCTTCAAATCTAGGATTATCAGATGTCACTATGGTAAAATCAGATAATCTTGATGATACCTCACCCATTTCAAACCTTCTGTCTCTTGCTCTGTTTCCTCCGCAGCCAAACAATGTAACAAGTCTCTTTGGATGATATTCCTTAAGGCTTGTTAAAAGACTCTCTAAACTCATGGCATTATGCGCATAATCAATCATCAAAGTAAATCTATGGGATATAGGAATAATCTCCACACGTCCCTTTACTCTGACATCTATTAATGCCTGTTTAATTTTATCAGCATCCTGCGTAAAATGACTGCAGATTGCTATGGCACACAACGAATTATAAACACTGAAGTTTCCCGGAACGTCAATTTCAACTTTGAAGTTCATTTTTCCTGACAATTCATATCCAACGCAAAGGCATCCCGGCTTTGTAAAGAGATTAATATCAGACGCTTTAAAGTCATAATCCCCATTTACACCAAAAGTTTCCAAGTCACATGTATGTCCCTCAAGAACCCTGTCAATATAGTCAGCATCCATATTTACAATACCATGTTTGCACTGTTTCAAAAGCATGCTCTTGCAATGAAGATAATCGTCAAAATCTTTATGCTCATTTGGACCGATATGATCAGGCTCAATATTTGTGAAAATACCATAATCAAATGTAAATCCTGAAACTCTGTGAAGCATTAGTCCCTGTGAGGATACTTCCATAACAACGCATTTGCATCCTGCCTCAACCATTTTTGCAAAAGATTCCTGAACAACATATGATTCAGGGGTTGTATTTTTTGCAGGTGTTACCTCATCACCTATTATAGTTTCTATTGTTCCAATGAGACCGGTTTTTATTCCAACACTTTCCAAAACCTGTCTCACCATATATGTTGTAGTAGTTTTTCCCTTTGTACCTGTGATTCCAATTGTAATTAGTTTTTCTGCGGGATGTCCAAAGTAAGCTGCTGACATACATGCCAAAGCATATCTTGTATCCTCTACCTTTACCACGGTAACATCTTTTGGTGCAGTGACATCTTCCATTACTACGACAGCTTTTGCACCTTTCTTTGCTACATCTTCCACAAACTCATGTCCGTCAAATCCTGCTCCCTTTATGCAGACAAAAACATCTCTGTCCGTAACTTTTCTTGAATCGTTTTGTAAATGATTTACTTCAGTTTCATCACTTCCCTGAAGCACCTCGTAATCCAGTTTTTCTAACAAATCCTTTAAAATCATATTTCCACACTTTCTATGTAAAACTACACTTCTATATTACCTGTAAATGAAATTGTTGCAGGTCCAGTCATGTAAACGACATTTTCTTCCTGATTGTATTCAATAAATAAATCTCCACCAAGAAGGCTTACAGTAACCTTGTTTTCAGTAAGACCATTTAACACACAAGCCACAACACTGGCACATGCACCTGTTCCACAGGCAAGGGTTTCACCTGAACCTCTCTCCCAGACACGCATTTTTATATTGTTTCTATCAACTACCTGAATAAATTCCGTATTGACCCTGTCAGGGAAAATTTCATTATTTTCAAACAGAGGTCCTATCTTTTCTATTTCAAGACTGTCTGTATCATCAATAAAAGTTACCGCATGAGGATTTCCCATGGACACACATGTAATTCTGTATTCCTTATCATTTACTTTGATTGGTTCGTCAATTACCTGCTCTTTATCTGAAACTACAGGTACATCCTTTGATTTTAGAATCGGGGTTCCCATATTAACCCTTACAGTCTTTACTTTTTCATCTTCTACATTAAGCACTAAAGTCTTAATTCCGGACAATGTTTCAACTGTTATTGTAGTCTTATCAGTCATCTTATTGTCATAAACGTACTTAGCAACGCATCTTATTCCATTGCCACACATTTTACCTTCAGAACCGTCTGCATTATACATGCTCATTTTGAAATCAGCCACATCTGATGGATTAATAACAATCAGCCCATCAGAGCCGATGCCAAAATTTCTATTACTCACAATTTCTGACAACTTGTTAGGATTTTCAATTTTGTTTGTGAAACCGTTTATGTAAACGTAATCATTTCCACAACCATGCATCTTTGTAAATTCCATATTTTTCTCCTTATTTCAAGAATTATCAGATAGGATAATCCTTTACTTTAAATAAATATACACATCATTATTTTGTTAATTTTCATATGCTTTCCACAATATTTTGTGGTGACATATTTTGTATAAATATACCACATATAAAAATATAAATAAAGTAATTATTGGAATACAAAATAATCAAAAGCCTTCTTTATACAATACCTGTAATTATACTCTTCCACATTATCTTTTGATACAATTTTCCTGCTTTGGACTAATTTATTTTGAATATACAAATCTACTTTTCCAATTGTATCATTTACCTTTATGGGGAATTTATAATTAATTTGTGTTTTGGTAGTGTATTTTTCCTTATCTCCTATCAGTAAATTACTTTCTCCCATTACACATGCATTAATTTTTTCTTTTGTTCCATGCTCAATTTTCACATTTATATCTTTATCTTTTTCTAAAAGTTCTTTAAAATCATAATTTTCTTTTGCATACTTCATTAATGTTCCCGTATCTTTCCATTTATAGGATTTATTAGGTGGCCAGCCGCATCCCAGTACCGCACTTACAAAAACTCTTTCGCTACAGTTAACTGCGCCAACAAAGCAATATCCTGCCTTTCCGGTAAATCCTGTTTTTATTCCTATGGCATTATTGTCCATTGTAAGAAAAGCGTCTTTGTTGCTAACCATAAAATTTCTTTTCTTTTCAACATTGGAAAAACTGTAGCTTTTAGAATTCGTTATTTTAAGAAAATCTTTATTTTTCACTGCATATGCGCCAATAATTGCCATGTCATATGCAGTTGAATAATGATTGGCTGCATCCAGACCATTTGGTGTAACAAAATTTGTATTATATGCCCCTATTTCCTTTGCTTTTTTATTCATAAGTTTTGCAAAGTTTTCAACACTCCCTGCAACATTTTCCGCCACACATACGGCAACATCATTATATGACTCGAGCATCATAGCATATAACAGGTCTTTCATATAATATTTTTCGCCTTTTCGTATTCCCATATGTACTTTTGGCATTTTAACAGCCCTGTCTGACACTTCCGCTATAGAATCCATCTTACTGTTTTCAAGTGCAACTATGCATGTCATAATTTTCGTTGTACTTGCCATAGCCGCTTTTTCTTCACTATTTTTTCCATATAGAATTCTTCCTGTAGTTCCATCAATAACCACTGCATTTTTTGCCAAAATATCCCTGTCCTCAAGTTCTTTTTCCTCTGCCCCCACACAAACACTACAAGCCAAAGCCATCCCCAAACAAATCAAATACTTTATAATCTCCTTCATCTCAATCTTCCCTCCCCAATCTATACAATATATGACTCTCACCCCAAATAATGCCGGATATAACTAATGTAAATAATTTACGGTCTGGTACAAAAAATAATACCTGTGTTGAAAATAATTTGCAGTATTTCGTTATTTTTGTGAGCCTAATTGCAAATGCGAAGCACTGTCTGAGCCCGCAGGGCGAGTTTGCGAGAGCATTTGCTAATAAATGGCGCAACAAAAATAGAAATACAAAATTTTTCCAACACAGGTATTATTTTTTGTACCGGACCGTAAACTTTTCCATTTCTCATCCGGCATTATATATAGATTTAGTCATTAGATTTAAGTGTAACCTCATCTTCGGCCTCATGTTTAAATTCCTCAATAACCTCCTGACTGATTATAGGGAGATTATCTGAAGACTCAACTCCAAAACGTCTGAGAAATTCCTCAGTTGTTCCAAACAATAACGGTCTTCCCGGAGTATCCATTCGTCCAACTTCTTCAACAAGCATATATTCTACCAGTTTATTTACTGCAAAGTCAGATTTTACACCTCTTATTCTCTCTATTTCGGATTTAGTAATTGGCTGTTTGTAGGCAATTATTGAAAGAGTCTCCATTAGAACATCTGTAAGAACCTGACGTTTCGGCTGCTTTGCTATTTTTATAAGAGACTCATACATTTCAGGCTTTGTACACATCTGATATGCATTGTCCAATTCGATAATTTTTATACCATGATTCTCATCTTCTAATTCTTTCTGCATCTCTTTCACTATTTTTTTCACCTGTCCCGGCTTTATTTCAAGAGCATTGGCAATCTTTGATATTTCAACTGATTCTCCCATAGTAAAAAGAATCGCTTCTATCTGTGCTTTATAATTATTTTCCATGATTTCCTCTATTCTATTGAGTCTATGTATATTTCGCCAAAAGTTGCATCCTGGCGTACCTCAATTTCTCCTACTTTTATCAATTCCAATATTGCCAGAAATGACACAATAACTTCAACTTTGCTATGTGCTTCCTCCAACAATTGCTTAAATTTACATTTTTTACGTTTCTTTACCGTTGTTGACACATAGCTAATCTTGTCAGGAAGACTTACTTCCTCCATTTCTATTTTTCCAAATTTACTTCTTACAGGATCAATTTTATCTACCTGACGTTTTAATACCAT
This sequence comes from uncultured Eubacterium sp., assembly GCA_900548465.1. Classification (GTDB taxonomy): domain Bacteria; phylum Bacillota; class Clostridia; order Lachnospirales; family Lachnospiraceae; genus Eubacterium_G. Next base: position 25,353 of record URKY01000004.1, on the reverse strand, counting down.
TTGGAAAATGTCGTTTAGTTTATTTAAATCTACATCTGCAAGGAGCGAATCTAAATTAACCGGTGGTTCGTATTTACTTACCTCCTCAGGAACTGTAGGCTGTTTGTACATGGACTTTCCGGCATATACCTGCATATCCCTAAGTTCCACAGCAGCATATTTATACATTTTATATTCAATAAGCTTTTCTACCAGTTCTGCTCTCGGATCAATTTCTTCACCATTTTCATCTATTTCTTTTGGTAAAAGCATTCTACTCTTTATATCAATTAATGTAGCAGCCATCACCAAGAATTCACTGGCAAGGTCTAAATCATCCTTTGGCATTTTGCTGACATAATCTAAATACTGTTCCGTTATTTCAACAATTGGTATGTCATATATATCTACTTTATTCTTTTCAATCAAATGCAGTAACAGGTCAAGAGGTCCCTCAAATGCCTGTAACTTTACTTCCAATTCCATTTGTATTCTCCAATCTATTGTATCGACACTTAATTTTACAAAAAATATTTTCTTTTTTCAATAGATATCTTACGCAAGCCCTAATAAATAACTAACCATTTTCTTAAATGTGTACATATAGTCAGACTTTTCCACACTTTCTTTTGCTACTAATTCTGTTTCTCCTATTACTTTTTTACCTGCCAGATAAGATATTTTTCCAACAACCTCTCCTTTTTTCAGAGGAGCCGTCAAATCCTTTCTCATCACTATGTTTTTCTTTATTTTTTTCAAATCCTGTCCTTTTGTATCTACATAGGAAAAACCTGCACTGTCAATTAAAACTTTTTCTTTTTTGCCACCGTTAATATCTATTCTCCTTCTGTAATTTGTTTTATCTTTAAAAACTTTGCAGTTTGAAAAACCATATTTTATAAGTTGCTCAGCCAATGAAAATCTTGCTTTATAATCGGGTGCAGCCATTATAACTGCAATCAGTTCCACACCATCTTTCTCCGCCACTGTCGATACACAGTATTTTGCCTTTGATGTGCTTCCGGTTTTAAGCCCCTTTACATATTGGTTAGTTTTAAGAAGTTTATTAGTATTAGACAACATAAACTCGCTTTCTCCTTTTGCTGTTTTGTGGGTAAAAGGCTCCATCCATATAGTAGAATATTTAAATATCTCCGGGTATTTTGTAATTAATTCTCTTGACATAATGGCAACATCCTTTGCACTTGTATAATGATTGTCTGAGTCTGTAAGTCCGCAGCAGTCTTCAAAATTGGTATTATTCATTCCAAGACCTTTTGCCCTTTCATTCATTTTCTTAACAAATTCTTCTTCCGAACCTGAAATATGCTCTGCCATTGCCACTGATGCATCATTTCCCGATGCAATAATTATACATTTAATCATAGTTTCCACCGGCTGTTGTTCCCCTTCTTCAAGAAAAACCTGAGAACCTCCCATACTTTTTGCATGTGCGCTGGTAGTCACCATGTCTGTTAGTTTTATTTTTCCACTATGTATAGAATCAAAAATAAGTATCAGAGTCATAATCTTAGTTATGCTTGCAGGACTTAATTTTTCATTTTCATTTTCCGCTTTAATGATAGTGCCTGAAGACGCTTCCATCAATACTGAAGATTTTGCCGCACTAACATTGTTTTCCTCTTCCTCTTTTTGTACCCCATATACATTTACATTCATTAACATTGTAACTGCCAAAATCAACGCTATAATTTTTTTCATAAAAAAACTCCATTACACCTTTATATATTGTAATGGAGTAAAAATATTTATATGCTATTTTTTCTTGTTTTTCTTTGCTTTTGTTGTCATATTAGCCTGAAGTTCATCTCCGTTAAATGTATACGGATCGGTTTTTGACAATACATGTTCATCTGAATTCTGCTGGTAAACAGACAACTCGTCACCATTTTTTAAATCAGGATATACAATCATAAGCGTATTAGGATCAACATACACAGTCTTTTGCTTCTCGTCATTAATGTAAACCTTGCTATAACTTGTAAAATGCTTTCCGTACACATAGACCGTTCCCGCTTCATCATATAATGGCGTTACAGAACTTACAGTAACTTTGTTTAATCCCAATTGCAAATCTGTTGCTTTATAAGGATTCTGACCACCTGTGGCATAATTATCACCATATAGCAAGTCATATGAAAGACTCTTTAATCCCTCATCATAAGTTTTCTGGTCTTCACCCTTGTGAGTCTGCGTATAATTATTTATTTTTCCGGAATTCATATTCAGACCACCAAGTATTTTTGATTCCAACCGGTATGCCTCAATGTCTTCATTTGTATAATAATCATTTTTAAAATTAGACCAGATTACATACTGGGTCTGATATACATCACCATTTACAAGATCTTCCCCGCTGAGTCCAAAACTTGGAAGATGGTCTCCATACATAACAAGTATTACATCTTCATCAAACTTCTTTAATCTCTTTGTAAGTTTTCCAATGAATTTATCCATTTCATTTGTCTGCCATGCATAATACTGGTATTGATTTTTTACCCCTTCGTCATCAACGCCCTTTACCTTTATAGGGTAATCATAGTCGCCGCTTGTAGGATAACTTCCATGTCCCTGGACAGAAATTGTATAAATGTAATCCTGCTTCTTCGTTGATTTTAAAGCCTGCATTATATATTTTGTAAGGAAATGATCTTTTGCCCATCCCATTGGTGTAAATTCATCTATATTCATATTTTCAATAGTTGTAAACGTATCATATCCCAAATTTGCAAAAACTTTATTTCTGCCATAGAATGTGGCTGTATTATCGTGAATTGCATGACATGTATACCCATATTCCTTTAAATTATATGCTATACTTTCACATGTTGTATCAACAAGCTTTGTTTTAAAAGGATACTCTCCCGGGCCAAAGAAATCCAGATTTATTCCTGTCATAACTTCAAATTCCGTGTTGACCGTTCCAGCCCCAACAATCGGGACATTCAAATACCCGCTTGGATATTCTTTCATTAATCTTTCAAAATTAGGCACAGGATTCTTTGAAAGTTTCACACCTTTTAAATTATTCATGTCAAAGAAAGATTCTAACTGCAAAAATATAATGTTAGGTTTCTTTTTAGCTTTATTCAATTTGTCTTTTTCATTATCTTTTTTTACAATCTTTTTAATATTCTCGCCTGAATAAGAATTTGGTTTTTGAATTCCCGTATTTATAAGACTGTTTGAGAAACAATATACAAATCCATAATCAAAATAAGATACCCTTAGTTCCCCAAATTTCAAAGAGATTAATTTTGAACCTACTCCTAAGTTGATAGAGCCCAATCCAATACCGAAAATAAGTATTATTGCTATTATATTCCTTGGATATTTAATTTTATGATTGACCTTTGGTGCTTTAATAAAAAGTACCACAAGTCCTGCAACAACCGCCAATAATGCAATTACCACCAATACAATCTGTATCGGTGAGAAATACTTATTAATAACACCAAAGGCACTGTCTATAAGCATAAAATCCGTTGCCGTAAATGGAGTTACCCTGTTTGATAACAATATGGCATTTGTTATTCCGCAAATAAGCCATATTGTAGAAATTAAGGTAAGTCCAAAAAACCTTCGGCGCATAAGAAGCGTCACTGACAATGTTATAAGTATAATTACTGCATTACAAATAAAGACATAAGGTGAACTTATCAGAAAATAAATTCCTTTGATGAAAGATCTTCTTGCAAGCATTTCTATTATCAAATTAACCACAAGAGCTGTAGTTACATATAAATATATAATATGTTTGTTATATGTCTCCTTAAAAAATGCCCTTGCCACTTTATATTTCGATTTAATACCATCTCTAATAATCTTTAGCTTCTTTATCATTTTTCCTCCTGATATTCATTCCACACTAATAAATTATAATTAGACAAATACTACACAATAATAACTCAATTTCCATTTTTTGAAAATACTATATTTAAATTTCACACTTTTATTATGCTTTGTTCACCGAATAAACATACATTTTCGCACTTTAAACTGTTGAATTATGTAACAAATGTGTTATACTGTTCTCTGGAACTTACATTACACAAAGGAGGCTTATTATGGGAAGCACATTTTTTAGAAAACTACCAACACCTATGGAAATAAAAACTATGTATCCTGTTCCTGAGAAAGTTGAAAACAAGAAAAAAGAAAACGATGCAGAAATTAGGAAATTATTTACAGGAGAAAGTGATAAATTTGCTGTTATCATCGGTCCATGTTCAGCTGACAATCCGGAAGCTGTTGAGGACTATGTGGGCAGACTTGCAAAAGTCCAGGAAAAAATTAAAGATAAATTACTTATTATCCCTAGAGTTTACACCAACAAGCCACGTACAACAGGTAAAGGTTACAAAGGCATGCTTCATCAGCCTGACCCTGAAAAGAAAACTGATTTACTGCAGGGACTTATTACTATTCGACAGACTTTCCTTAAAATTATGGAAGATACCGGATTTCCTCTCGCAGACGAAATGCTCTACCCTGAAAATGCAAGATATTTTTCAGACTGCCTTTCTTACATTGCAATAGGTGCCCGTTCTGTTGAGGATCAACAGCACAGACTTACTGCAAGTGGTATGGATATTCCTGTTGGAATGAAGAACCCTACAAGTGGTGATCTTTCAATTATGCTTAATTCCATTGAAGCTGCACAGTCTTCACATTCATTTCTCTATAGAGGCTGGGATGTTCAGACTGATGGAAATGATTTAGCTCATGCAATTCTTCGTGGTGCTGTTAACCAGTATGGTTCATGCATTCCAAATTATCATTACGAAGATATGGTTAATTTATATGACATGTATATGAAAAAGGGATTTGCTAATCCTGCTTTGATTATTGACTGTAACCACTCGAATTCAAATAAACAATATATGGAACAGATCAGAATTGCAAAAGAAATTATGCATAACCGTAAACATTCAGATGATTTAAGAGGTTTTGTTAAAGGTCTTATGATTGAGAGTTATATTGTCGGTGGAAACCAGCCTGTAGACGGTCACTGTTACGGAAAATCCATTACAGATCCATGTCTTGGATGGGAAGACACTGAAGCTCTTCTTTATACAATCGCTGAACAGGTATAAATCAAGTCAAAAAAAGAAAACCATAATCGCGGTTTTCTTTTTTTATATTGTATTTTTATTTATGCCTTTGGATGGGCTTTTGCATACACTTCCCTTACACGGCGGTTTCCTGATGTCATATACATCTGTGTAGTAGAAATATCGGAATGTCCAAGCATTTCCTGTACAGCCTTTAAATCCGCCCCATTTTCAACTAAATGAGTTGCAAACGAATGTCTTAAGGTATGTGGAGTTATCTCGGATTTTATCCCTGCTTTTTTGCCATAGGACTTTATCAGTTTCCAGAAGCCCTGTCTGCTCATAGATCCCCCCGAACAGTTCGGATACAAAACATTGCTTGTCTTATTCGAAGTCAGTAACTTATCCCTGCCAAATTCCAAATAAGAAATTAAAGCTTTTTTTGCTTCTGAACCAAACGGTATAATTCTATCCTTCTTTCTGTCATGACACACAACGTATTCCAGTTTTATGTTAACGTCTTCCAGTCTTAAAGTTATAAGCTCCGTAACTCTCATTCCCGTTGCGTAAAGTAACTCCAACATAGACTTATCCCTGAGTTCTTTAGGTGTGTTTTTAGAAGGTTGCTTCAATAACGCATCTACCTCTTTTACTGTCAGAGTCTCCGGTGTCTTCTTTACAATTTTAGGTGCTTTTAATTCCAGTGCGAAATTACTGTCTATCATTCCTTTTTCGCACAGATAACCAAAGAAAGCCTTCATTGATGCTATACTCCTCGATATCGTTGTTGGAGCTCTTCCTATTGTGTTGAGATAGGAAACATAACTCTCAAGACTCTCCTTAGAAACAGTTGTTATGTCTACTTTTGAATCTCTTTCTTTTAAATAATCGTAAAGTTTGTTTAGATCTCTTTTGTATGAGATTTCTGTGTTGCTTGAAGTATTCTTTTCAATATGTAATTGTTCAATGAATTCTTCAATCAATTTTTGCATTTTTTCCTCGCTATACTCTTTTTCTCTAGAGTGATAAATCCTATTATATAGGGCTTTTTTAATAAAAGCAAACACATTTTTCCACAAAAAATCCCTTTAAAAATAGGGTTACATAAAAATTCTACAATATAGTCTGTTTTTATATTTTTCGGACACAACATCTTGTAATTTTACTTTTATAAATAAAAAGCAAAAAAATTTTCTATAAGGGTTCCAATAAATATACTCATTAGCAAAAACAGTATTCTTTTTATCCCCGCCTGACCATCCAAATATATATCTGCCACTATACCTTTTACAATTCCTCCCACTGCTCCGGTAATCAAAAAAGTTTTCTTTAAAACAATGCACAGGGTTATTGCACCGGAAGCAATATATGCCTGTATACCCAGAATCACAAACAGTACTTTTTTATTTTGTCTTAACAAAGACAATAGCATTACTATTATGAAATACTTTATATTTTGTAATAGAAAAAATATGTAGGACTCCCCAAAGTTTTCAGAATGAATATTATCAATTAATGCAAAAGAAAAATCTACGCCAACAATATTATAAACCAGCGTTCCCACCAGCATTCCAAATATTACGGCATAGATTTTGTAGTTTGTCCATAATAACCTGCTTTTCATAAAATACCAAATAGTTTTTTTATAGTATATTATCCCTATTCGATACTTATACCTTTAATTATTATTGTTTATGTATTTATGATAGTAAGTCAAAATAGCAGCTATTGTTTTTGCATCATTAATTTCATTATTTAGTATCATTTCTATCAGTTCCGAAACGGAATAAACTTCCAAATTGATCTCTTCATCAGGATCAAGGTGCTGTTTTGTCTTTTTCAGATCAAAAGCCACATAAATGTCAATTTTTTCACCTGAATAGGCTATGGCCGGCACTATTGTATTTAAAAATTCAATTTTATCAGCTACATATCCTGTTTCTTCTTCCAACTCTCTTGCAGCACAATCGATGGTAGGTTCATCAATACTTTCTTTACCTCCTGCCGGGATTTCCAATGCAAATCTGTCTATTGCATTTCTCCACTGACGTACCATAATAATTCTTCCATCTTCCATTACAGGTATAACCGCTGCCGCACCTTTATGCTTCAAATAATCCCATTTTACGTTTTTTCCTTTGGGCGTAATTATTTCATCTTTGCAAAAATCAAGAATTGCCCCTTTGTATACAACTTCTCTGTTTATTCTATTAAATTCCTTCATAATCAAACCTCTTTAATTACTTAATATTATTACATTTGTCAAAGCATGCTTTTGTAGCTGCAAACAAAGCTTTTCTAAATCCATTGTTTTCCAGCTGCTCTACTCCGGCAATTGTTGTACCTCCCGGAGAACATACCATATCTTTTAATTCCCCCGGATGCTTATTGGTTTCCAGCATAAGTTTTGCCGAACCTAATACAGTCTGTGCTACAAATTCATAAGCCTGAGTTCTAGGCATACCACATTTTACAATGCTGTCAGCTAACGCTTCCATAAAAATAAAAACATATGCCGGAGAACTTCCACTTGCACATACAACTGCGTCCATGAGTTTTTCATCAATTATGCTCATCTTTCCAACACTTGAAAAAATATTTTCTATAATATTCTTTTCTTCTTCAGTGAAATTCTTTTCATCATAACAGAGCCCTGTCATTCCTTCTCCTACCATTGCCGGTGTATTAGGCATAGTTCTTACGATTCTTTTGGTTCCACACAACTCTTCCAAATGTGCAAGAGTAAATCCCGGAGCTAATGAAATTATAACACTATCTTTTTTTACGCTTTCTTTAATCTCTCCAGCAACATCGTTAAACACCTGGGGCTTAACGGCCAAAATAATATATTTTGCTTTTTCAATTACTTCGCTATTAGTTTCTACAGCTTTTATTCCTTCTTCTTTCTGAATTTTGTCCATCTTTTCTTTCGACTTGCTATGGAATACAATTTCATTATTTGAAAACGTTGATTTTACCCCTTTTAAAATAGAGTATCCCATATTACCCATTCCTATAAAACCTATTGTTGCCATATTTTTCCTCCATTTTTATATTTTTAGTCACATTACTTAAATTATACCATAAAAAATAGGGAAATGTTTTAAAACATTTCCCTCTATTTCTGTAGATTATTTATTTTGCGTAATCTATGGCTCTTGATTCCCTTATGATGTTTACTTTAATCTGTCCAGGATATTCTAATTCATCTTCAATCTGTTTAGCAATATCTCTAGCCATTAATACCATATCGGCATCTGAAACTTTTTCAGGGATAACCATAACTCGAATCTCTCTACCTGCCTGAATGGCAAAAGATTTGTCCACTCCCTCAAAGGAGTTTGTTATATCCTCTAACTGTTTTAATCTGTTTGTATATGTTTCAAGTGTTTCTCTTCTTGCACCAGGTCTTGCTGCTGAAATAGCATCAGCTGCCTGTACAATACATGCAATTAAAGTTTCCGGTTCTACATCACCATGATGTGCTTCTACAGCGTTAATAACTGTAGCTGATTCCTTATATTTTCTACAAAGATCAACACCAAGCTGAATATGTGTTCCTTCCATTTCATGGTCAACTGCTTTACCTATATCATGTAAAAGACCTGCTCTCTTTGCAATTCTCACATCAAGACCAAGTTCTGCGGCTAACATTCCTGATAAATGTGCCACTTCAATTGAATGCTTCAATGCATTCTGTCCATAACTTGTTCTAAACTTCATCTTTCCAAGAAGTTTAACCAATTCAGGATGAATTCCATGTACACCTACTTCTAATGTTGCAGCCTCGCCTTCCTCACGAATCATGGTTTCAACTTCTTTTTGAGCTTTATTTACCATTTCTTCTATTCTGGTTGGCTGTATACGGCCGTCTACAACTAACTTTTCAAGGGCAATTCTTGCCACTTCTCTCCTAATAGGATCAAATCCTGATAAAACAACTGCTTCCGGTGTATCATCAATAATCAAATCAACACCTGTCAGTGATTCAAGAGTTCTGATATTTCTTCCCTCTCTACCTATTATTCTACCTTTCATTTCATCATTAGGAAGTGAAACTACAGATATAGTCGTTTCAGAAACATGATCAGTTGCGCATTTCTGAATAGCATTTACAACTATTTCCTTTGCCTTCTTATCAGCTTCCTCCTTTGCCTGATTTTCCAGTTCTTTAACTAATTTTGCAGTTTCAATTTTAATTTCTTCTTCAACAGTTTTTAATAATTGTTCTTTTGCCTGTTCGGAGGTTAATCCAGAGATTCTTTCAAGTTCCTGTACGCGTTGTTCACTTAGTTTATCTACTTTAGCCTGAGTCCGAGCCAATTCTTCTTCTTTTGTCTTCAGACTATTTTCCTTCTTATCAAGTGAATCTGCCTTTTTCTCAAGCGATTCTTCCTTGTTAAGAACTCGCTTTTCATAGCGTTGTACTTCAGCTCTTCGTTCCTTAATTTCCTTATCAAGCTCATTCTTTGTCTTAAGATTTTCTTCCTTTGCTTCCAAAAGAGCTTCTTTTTTCTTGGCTTCAGCCGTCTTAATAGCCTCATCAATTATTTCACGAGATCTTTCTTCTGCTGAACCAACTTTTTTCTCAATAGTGCTTTTTCTTACCATTACTGAGATTAATGAGGAAATTACTGCAACTACTACAACTAAAATAATGCATATGATTATCCAAGTAGTACTATCCACAGGAGCACCTCCTTATTTAGTTTTCATTGTACAATACAACAAATCTATTTTACTTGATTACCCAAGTTATGTCAAGTAATCACGTGGAATGGAATTATTTTTAAACAGTCACATTACATAATTATATTTAAAAATATTCTATACTTTTTTGTGATTGCATCCGTGTTCTTTACACTTATATTTCATTGTTGGATCTGTCGGATCCCATGTATGCCACTTTGGAATTTTTTCCAATTTTGGTTTTCCCAATGCTCCGGGATTTTTACTTTTGTACATAACAACCCTGGTTCCACTTTTACAGTTTTTGTTTATCCATCTTGTTGCAACGCACTGCAGTCTGATGCATCCATGGGACGCTGAAGTTCCCAGTAAGTTATATTGTTTTGCATCTAAACTGTTTGGGTCCTGACTCCTTTTGTACGGTACTGTATGGAATAAAATCGCACCATATATTCTTGATGCCCATTGGCTGTAACTATTATAAAACAATGTTCTATATCTATATTTTACACCTAATGAAAAAGTTCCTGTTTTATCACTGGTATTACCTGAACATAAATATGCTTTCACCGGTATACGATATCCTTTTTTCCCATCTCTCGCATATATTGTCATTACATTTTGTGTAAGATTAACTTTAAGGCAATAGTCTTTCTTTTTAAGAAATGCCTGTACATTTTCTATTCTATTGTTGTCCATATCATAAAGAAATGTATATGCCTTAGTGTACTTTTTCTTTACCTTCAGTTTTTTAGTTGTGCCTTTTTTATCCGAAACACTATAATAATTTTTTCCATTATACTTAACAAAAGCCCTTACAGCATAGGTATACTCTTTGCCATATTCAAGTTTTTTATCTGTAAAGGAACTGCATCTACCATTAGAAATCTTTTTTATCTTACTATAATTTTTTCCATCAGTACTTCTATAGACAATATAACCCTTTGCCGCAGCATTAAGTCCCCATTCTACTTTCACTGCACTTCTGGATTCTAAGGTTATCTTTGTAATTACGATTTTTCCTTTTGTAACAGTCTTAACCCTGTCAGGTAATTCTTTTTCTGCTTTTTTAATTTGTTCCTTAGCTGTTGTACTTATCTCTTCCGTAGACTTTTCAGTTACTTTAACTGTTTCATCTGCCATAACAGCTTCAATAGGTAAAACAACCAAAGAAAAAAGCATTGTTATTAAAATATACTTTTTTAGTGTTTTTTGTAATTTTCCCATAGACTTCCTCCATCTCTTTTTCTTTTCTGGTACCTAATCATAATATGATTCATCACTATACTTTTCTATTGTTTTTCGCACGTCACTATAACTGTATCCCTTTGCCACTAAATACCTGTACAGTTTCTGAACATCTTTAGGATCATTTAAATTATACCTTGATATTCTCTTTTCCACAATCTTATTCAGAGATTTTTCGTCACTATATTCACTTTTCTCGAACGCTTCATCAATTATTTTTTTCTGTATGCCTTTAACATATAAGTCCTGAACTATTTGCTTTTTGCTTTTCGAAGAAGATTTATATTCTATATATAATTTTGCATATCTCAAATCATCTACAAGCCCATACTCTGTCAAATAAATAATAACATTATTAATTATGCTTTCAGGATAACATCCTCCCTTAAGCTTATCCCTTATCTGTTTTTCCGTTTTATAACTGTCATCTAACAGATACAATGCTCTCTCTTTTGCCCTTTTGTATAAAACCTCAAGAATTTCCCTATATGTTTCGTCTTCCAGTTCCATATCCGGCTCTATATGATATTTTCGCATTTCACCTTTGTATAGTAAGAATGAACTATTATCAACAAATACCTGTGTACGGTTTCCTTTTGGAATAGTTTTTAACACTTTATGCATTTTATTACTCCTGACATTTTCTCTCACAAAATCCTTCTATCTTTTTTAAAAAGAGGATGACATCTGTCATCCTCAATTGTACTATTACAATTTATCTTGCGGGTACCGTTATAATAGTAAATCCCTATTCTTCTGTAGAAGTTCCGTCTTCTGTTTCTTCATCTTCTTTTGGCATATAGAATTCTCTGACTTTAGCCTCAACCTCGTCCATAATTGCAGGGTTTTCCATAAAATACTTTTTAGCATTTTCACGTCCCTGACCAATCTTTTCTCCATTATATGCATACCATGAGCCACTCTTAATTACAACGCCGCTATTAGCTGCCAAATCAAGAATGTCTCCTTCTCTTGATATTCCTTTACCAAACATAATATCAAATTCAGCTTCCTTAAATGGTGGTGCCACCTTATTCTTAACAACCTTCACTCTTGCCCTGTTACCAACCATTTCTCCACCGGCTTTAAGCGTCTCAATTCTTCTTACATCAAGTCTGACTGACGCATAAAACTTAAGGGCACGTCCACCTGTTGTAGTTTCCGGATTACCAAACATAACTCCGATCTTTTCTCTCAACTGGTTAATAAATACAACTGTACATCCGGTCTTATTCATAATACCTGTTAATTTTCTTAATGCCTGTGACATAAGTCTTGCATGCTGTCCAACATGATTATCCCCCATATCACCATCAATTTCTGATTTTGGAACAAGGGCTGCAACAGAGTCAACAATTATAATGTCAACAGCTCCTGATCTTACCATTGTTTCAGTAATTTCCAACGCCTGTTCACCGTAGTCCGGCTGTGAAATATATAAATTATCAATATCTACACCAATAGCTTTTGCATAAACAGGATCAAGAGCATGTTCCGCATCTATAAATCCGGCCACTCCTCCCTGTTTCTGTGCTTCTGCTATCATATGTAACGCTACTGTAGTCTTACCACTTGACTCAGGACCGTAAATCTCTATAACTCTTCCTTTAGGAATTCCTCCTATTCCTAATGCCAGATCAAGGCTTAATGACCCTGTTGGTATTGTTTCTACATTCATATTATTGCCTGAATCCCCAAGCTTCATAATAGCACCTTTACCGTGCTGTTTTTCAATCTGTGATATAGCGGCATCTAATGCCTTTAACTTTTCTTCTTTATTCATGATACTGTCCTTTCTAATATAATGTCCACGATTCTCACGTTCTAACATTATCGAACTTATGTTCGTATATTCATATAATAGTATATAACTTCCAATCTGTCAACACCAAAAATCATTTTATATTATAATATTTATTCATCCAATAAGAAACATATATTTTGTAAAAAAACAATGAACTTTTTTTATATATTATTAGATATTCAATGACTGTAACATGTTTTCAATATTTATGACTCCCTATATTTTATTTGCAGACACATAAAACCCGGCAAATTACTGCCGGGTTTGGTTACTTATATATTATTTTGCCTATTATCCAAGAAGTTTTTCAATTGCTGTAATTTTTGTACATATAACAAGAATTTTACTTGCCTCCAACAGTTCTTCCGGTGTTGGGAATGATGGAGCAATTCTAATGTTTTTGTCTTCAGGATCTTTTCCGTAAGGGAAAGGTGCTCCGGCTCCCGTAAGAACAACGCCTGCATCCTTACACATAGAAACAACCTTTTTAGCACAACCTTCCATAACATCAAGTGAAATAAAATATCCTCCATTTGGCTTTGTCCATGAGCCAACTCCTGTAGGTTTTAATTCCTTCTCAAGTACGTCAAGAACAGTGGCAAATTTAGGTCTCAATTTTTCAGCATGTTTTTCCATATGGGCTTTTACGCCTTCAACATTTTTGAAAAATCTTACGTGTCTTAACTGATTTAATTTGTCATAACCAATTGTCTGGATTGTCATCTGTTTCTTTATAAAATCAAGGTTATCTTTTGAAGCAGCTATTGCAGCAATACCTGATCCCGGGAATGTAACCTTTGAAGTAGATGCAAATTCAAATACCATGTCCGGATTTCCTGCCTTACGGCATTCCTCCATAATTTCAAGAATTTCATCCTGCTCACCATTATATAAATGATGAATTGCGTAAGCATTATCCCAATAAATTCTAAAATCCTTTGCCGCAGGCTTAAGATTTGCCATTCTTCTTACTACTTCGTCAGAATATGAAATTCCTGTTGGATTAGAATATTTTGGAACACACCAGATACCCTTTATTGCATCATCTTCAGATACAAGTTTTTCAACCATATCCATATCAGGACCATCTTCATTCATTGGAATATTTATCATTTCAACTCCAAAAAATTCTGTTATTGCAAAATGTCTGTCATAACCCGGTACAGGACATAACCATTTAACTTTATCTAATTTACACCAAGGAGTGCTTCCCATAACACCATGCGTGAATGATCTTGAAACAGTATCATACATAACATTCAAACTTGAATTTCCATATATAATTATGTTTTCCGGATCTGTCTGCATAATGCCTGCCATCATTTTTTTTGCTTCAGGAATACCGTCAAGCAATCCATAGTTTCTGCAGTCAATACCATTTGAAGCCTTAACATCTGAATCAGCGTCTAAAATATCAAGCATTTTTACACTTAATTTCAACTGGTCAGCTCCCGGCTTTCCTCTTGACATGTCAAGGTTAATGTCTGCATCACATATTTTTGCATATTCTTCCTTTAACACTTCAAGTTCTTTTTGTAAATCCTCTTTGTTCATTTCACTGTAAGTTGCCATGTTCTCTCTCCTTTTATCTCGCTAATTTTTCAGTACCTGAATATTTTTTACAACATAATCAATCATAGAAATAATTGTAAGTGCAAGAGATATCCATATTAAAGCCCAACCGATAATATCAAATATCTGATTTTGAATATTAAGGATTAGCACAATAATCATAATCATTTGAAATGCTGTTTTAAATTTTCCCCACCAGCCGGCAGCAAGAACAATACCCTGATCTGCAGCTAATGTTCTAAATCCACTGATAAACAATTCCCTGCTGATTATTATAATTACTACCCAGCTCGGTATCTTTGTTCCACTTAAGCATATAAGCGCCGCGGATACCAGTAGTTTGTCAGCAAGGGGATCCATAAATTTCCCAAAATTTGTAACTAGATTATACTTTCTTGCTATTTTTCCATCTAACATATCTGTGAGGCTTGCTACTATAAAAATACCTACAGCAATGTAATTGTTATATGGAATTGTGTCAACTAACATAAATACCACAAAAAGTGGAATGCACAGTATTCTGAAAACTGTCAATTTGTTTGGTAAATTCATTTTCCCTCCAATCTAATGACTTAACTCACCGATTAAATCATAATCATTTGTTCCTGTGACCTTTACTTTTACAAAATCTCCGGTCATCAGTTCTTCATCAGTTGTAATAAATATATTGCTATCAACTCCGGGACCATCCATATATGTTCTACCCATATATGCATTTTCACCAGATATTCTACCTTCTATCATTGCAACATATTCTTTTCCAACATACTTTTCTGATGTATCAAAAACAATGTCCTGTTGCAATTCCATTATTTCATTTCTTCTTTTTATTTTAACTTCTTCATCAATCTGATTGTCCATGGAAGCTGCCGGTGTATTTTCTTCTGCCGAATAGGTAAATACCCCCAGTCTTTCAAATTCCATTTCATCCACAAAATCCATCAAAATTTCGTGGTCTTCTTCAGTTTCACCCGGAAATCCTGTAATCAAAGTTGTTCTTAATACTATATCAGGAATTCTTTCCCTTAACTTTGCAATAATATCTCTAAGTTCACGGTTTGTAGTTCTACGTCCCATTCTCTTTAAAATATCGTCACTTGCATGCTGAATCGGAATATCAAGATAGTGACAAATTTTCTTTTCTGAAGCTATTGTATCAATTAGTTCATCATATATTTCTTCAGGATAACAATATAAAATTCTTATCCAGTAAATTCCTTCTATTTTTGCAAGTTCTTTCAAAAGTATATGAAGACTTTTTTCTCCATAAATATCCTTACCATACATTGTAGTTTCCTGTGCTACAAGTATAAGTTCCTTTACTCCCCTGTCTGCCAGTTCCTTTGCTTCTTTTAACAACACTTCCATTTCAACACTTCTGTAATTTCCCCTAATTTTGGGGATAATACAATAAGTGCAATGCTTATCACATCCCTCGGCAATTTTTAAATAAGCATAACTTCCCATTGTCGATAGATTTCTTGGTGCATTTATTCCCGATAATAAGTCAACATCATTGATTATCTGAATATTATGTTCTTTGGTAAAGAACTCATTAAGAGCTTTAGCTATGCTGTCAATAGCTGTTGTTCCAATACATATATCAATTTCAGGGATTTCTTTTTTTATTTCTTCGTAATACCTCTGAGCAAGACATCCTGCCAGAACCAGCGCCTTACACTTGCCTTCTTCTTTGTATCTTGCCATTTCAAAAATAGTATTTATGCTCTCTTCTTTTGCATCATGAATAAAGCAGCAACTGTTAATTATTATAACATCTGCTTCATTTTCATCGTCTGTAAATTCATATCCTGCTTTTGCAAGGATACCTGACATATGCTCTGAATCCACTAAATTTTTGTCGCATCCTAATGAAATAAAAAGTACCTTCAAATCTTCTCCTTGTTTTTGATATTTATATCAGTAATATTTTCTCATAGCAGAAGAAAAAAGTGTCATTTGACACTTTATTCTTCGTCTTCTCCTATAATTCTAATTTTAGAATTACATAATTCATCTACGGCAATAGATAAAGGCTTTCTGCCTGTAGTATCGCTATCTAACAATGGTTCTGCACCATCAATTAACTGTCTTGCTCTTTTTGATGTAGCCATAACAATTGAATATCTGCTCTGTACTACCGGCTGTTCGCCGTCTTCTACCTCACTATTGGCAACTGCCATTAAATCTGAATATGATGGATGTAACATTATTTATTCTCCTTTCCAAATGCTAATATTTCTTTTTTAATTTTTTCAACAATTTCCGAATCAATTATTTTCGGATTATTATTATTTTTTATATCTTCAATGTGCTTTGCACACTTTTCAACGTCATCATTAAGTACAAAATAATCATACTTATCTAGTGTAGAAGTTTCTTTTGATGCTTTCTTCAGTCTTTCAAAAATCACTTCTTCTGTTTCTGTATTTCTGCCAAACAGACGGT
The DNA here is from genome assembly GCA_900548465.1 of uncultured Eubacterium sp. GTDB lineage: Bacteria > Bacillota > Clostridia > Lachnospirales > Lachnospiraceae > Eubacterium_G. The sequence continues at coordinate 8,538 of URKY01000004.1, read as the reverse complement.
TCTTCAATTCTTCAGCACTAGGTGGAAGCACAAATATTAATATTGCTTCAGGCATTTTTTCTTTTATCTGTAATGCCCCCTTGGTCTCAATTTCAAGAACCACATCTATGCCTTTATTTAACTTATCTTCAACGAATTTTCTAGGTGTTCCGTAAAAATGATCCACAAAACCTGCATGTTCCAATAGTTCATCTTTCTTAACCATTTCGTTGAATTCATCGTTTGAAACAAAGAAATAATGAACACCTTCCACTTCATTCTCTCTCGGTTCTCTTGTAGTAACTGATATGGACAATTCAAAATCATTGTAGTTATCCTTCAAATATTTAACAACTGTTCCTTTTCCTACTCCGGAAAACCCGGAAATAACTAACAACTTTCCTTTAGACATTATATCCTCCATTCTGATAATAATAATCTATTCAATGTTTTGTATCTGTTCTCTGACTTTTTCAATATCAGTTTTCAACTGGATTGCTCTATTTGAAATCTCTGCATCAGTAGTTTTTGAAAGGGTTGTATTAGCTTCCCTGTTCATCTCCTGGGCTATAAAATCAAGTCGTCTGCCGACAGTTCCACCACTGAGCAATGCTTCTTTCATTGCTTTTACATGACTGTCTAATCTGACCAGTTCTTCGTCTACACAAATCTTATCAGCAAATATTGTTACTTCCTGTGCAATTCTTGACTCATCAATGTTTGCATCATCAAGAAGTTCTTTTATTTTTGTTGTAATTTTTTCTTTATATTCTTCTATTATTATAGGAGACTTTTCTGTAATGAAAGAAACAATTTCCATTATTTCATCAAGTTTCAGTAACAAATCGGTTTTCAGTCGTTCACCTTCCTGCTCTCTTGCCTCAATAAGCTTTATGGCAGCTCCGTCAACTGCTTCTTCAACTAATTTCTTTACAGCCTCTTCATCATCCTGTCCGTTTTCTATTGTAACTACATCAGGACTTCTCATAATCATACTTGTGCGTACATCATTTTCTATTCCCAACTCTTCACTTATCTGACTAAAACAGTCAAAGTATTCTCTTGCCAACTGAGAATTATATCTGATGCATTCATCTCCGAGGCCAAGATTTTCATATGTTATAAATACGTCTACTTTTCCTCTTTCAACGTATTTCTTCATCTGATTTCTTATATCGCCTTCAAGATAATTTAATTTTCTTGGTAACTTTATTCCAAGTTCCAGATATCTGTGATTTACAGATTTCATTTCAATGGTGACTTTTCTGTCCCCTGACGAAACTTCATATCTGCCAAATCCTGTCATACTTTTTAGCATATTGCCTCCTAATGAACTATTTGCCCATAATTCACTTTATTATAATTCATATAATGTCCAGCGTCAAGGTTGACTTAACTTGTAAATAATAATAAAATTCAATAGATTAGTATTATTAAATTTTAAAAAACATCATTTTTATAAGGAGAAAATAAATGGCTTTTGACGGTGTTACAGTTGCATCACTTGTATCTGAATTTAATAAAAAAATTCTTAATGGAAGAATATACAAAATTGCACAGACTGAATCTGATGAATTACTTCTGACAATAAAGGTTAATCGTGACCAATATCGTCTGCTTATCAGTGCCAATGCCAGTCTGCCCCTTACATATTTTACGGGCACAAACAAAACCGCCCCACTTACGGCGCCTAACTTTTGTATGCTTCTTAGAAAACATATTAATAATGGAAGAATTATAAATATATCACAACCCGGTCTGGAAAGAATTATTGATTTCGAAATTCAGCATTTAGATGAACTTGGAGATATAAAAACCAAGCATCTTATTGTGGAGTTAATGGGTAAACACAGTAATATTATTTTTGTGGACAATGGTGTTATTTTGGACAGCATAAAACATGTTAATTCAATTATGAGTTCTGTAAGACAGGTTCTCCCGGGAAAAGACTATTTTATTCCTGATACTATGAGTAAAAAGGACCCTTTAACTGTAGATAAGGAGGAATTCGAAGCTACTGTTTTCTCAAAACCAATGCCTTTGTCTAAAGCAATTTACACATCCTTTACAGGCATAAGTCCTACAATTGCAGAAAACATCTGTTTTGAATGCAAGTTTGATTCTTCTCAACCTGCCAATACATTAGTTAATGGAGACCAAAACATTATCTGGATGAGTTTTTATCAGCTGATTAACAATATTAAAGCCGAAAATTTTTATCCTACTATATACGAAAAAGACGACAAACCGGAAGAATTCAGTGCAGTAAAACTTTCTACTTTTTCCGACTGTAAGGCAATATCTTATGAAAGTATAAGTGAACTGTTGGAAAATTATTATGCCAAGAAGAATCAATATACTAGAATGAGACAAAAATCCGTTGACCTGCGAAAAATTGTCTCTACTATTCTGGAACGTGACAACAAGAAATATAACATTCAGCTCAAGCAGTTGAAGGATACTGAAAAAAAAGATAAGTATAAAGTTTATGGCGAATTACTGACAACATACGGCTACTCAATTGAGCCCGGTACAAAGAGTTTTGAAACAGTAGATTTTTATTCAGGTAAACCTGTTACAATTCCACTTGACCCTACTATTTCTCCAATTGATAATGCTAAGAAGTATTTTAACAAATATACAAAACTTAAGCGTACTTATGAAGCTTTAATTGATATTATTAAGGAAACAAAAAATTCTATTGATTATTTGGAAACAATTAATGTAGCAATAGACATAGCCGGCAACGAAGAAGACTTAAAAGCCATAAGCAATGAACTCGCTGAAACGGGATATATTAAGAAACGTAATTTAAACAAAGGAAAAAAAGTCAAAGATAAAAGCAAACCGCTTCACTTTATCTCTTCAGACGGCTTTGACATGTTTGTTGGCAAAAACAATATTCAAAACGAAGAGCTTACTTTTAAAGTTGCAACAGGCAATGACTGGTGGTTCCACAGCAAAACTTTTCCCGGTTCCCACGTAATAGTTAAATGTAACAACCAGGAACTTCCTGATGCTACCTTTGAAGAAGCTGCACACCTTGCAGCCCACTACTCTAAAGGTTCCAGCCAGGACAAAGTCGAAATTGATTATATTCAAAAGAAGCATATTAAAAAAGTTGCCGGTGCAATGCCCGGATTTGTAATATATCACACTAATTATTCCATGACAGTATCTCCTGATATTAGTGAGATAAAAGAAATCTTGTAATATAAAAACCGACCTCCAATCGTTAGATTTTAGGTCTAACTTTTTGGGGTAACGGTTTTCTTCTATGTTTTTGGAGATTTGTCTATTTTTGAGAATTTTTCCTACACATTTTCTATTTTGGCAGATTTTTTAAACTTTGCCCTATTAATAAAATCCTCTTAACGTTTTCTTATATTTCAAAAGAATTATTACACAATTTTATTGTTTATAAAGCCTTCTATGCGTAAATCATTTGACCAAACTATTATTTTTCATAATATATTAAATAAATACACATTTTTAGACCCCAAATTTCCTAATTGTGTAATTGACTTAACTACTTTCTTGTCATTCTTTTTCAATTACACAAATTAAACATAGTCACACGAAATATGCGTAATATATTTCAATTTTTGCTTTTATCGATATCTGTTTTACACAATCTTCATTCCTATACTTGATTTTGGCGTAATTAACAGCCTAAATCCATGTAATTTCTTTCTCACCCAATTTTTTACTAATAAAAACTTACCCCAAAAGAAAGAACCACAATTATGACACCCATAATTGTGGTTCTTTCTTTATTCTAAAAACTAGTTATTTTAACAAATCGTTATATAATTCTTCGTATTTTTTTGCTGATGCTTTCCATGAGAAGTCAACGGACATTGCTCTGTCTACCATCTTGTTCCAGTCACGTTTCTTGTCATAGAAAATTCTTTCAGCGTATCTTACTGTACCCATCATTTCATGAGCGTTGTAGTTTGTAAATGAAAAACCTGTTCCCGTGTTTTCATATTCATTATAAGGCTGAACAGTATCTTTAAGTCCACCGGTTTCCCTTACAATAGGAAGTGTTCCATATCTCAAGCTCATCAACTGACTAAGTCCACAAGGTTCGAATAATGATGGCATTAAGAACGCATCACACGCAGCATATACTTTATGTGAAAGTTCTTCAGAATAAAAGATATTTGCTGATACATCCTTACCATACTTCCAATCAAAATGACGGAACATATTTTCATATCTTTCTTCTCCTGTACCAAGGATAACAAACTGTACAGCATCATGACACATTTCATCCATAACACATGCAATTAAATCAAGCCCTTTCTGATCTGTCAGTCTGCTTACAAGACCAATCATCATCTTCTTAGGATTAACTTCCAATCCTAATTCTTTCTGTAATGCTGTTTTATTCTTTACCTTCTCTTTTCTGAAGTTTTCCTTCGTGAAGTTCTTATATATCAGTTTATCTGTTGCTGGATCATATTCATCATAGTCAATACCATTAACTATTCCTCTAAGACAATTAGATCTTGCTCTCATTAATCCGTCCAGGCCCTCACCATAGAATGGTGTCTTAATTTCTTCCGCATATGTATCACTTACTGTAGTAACCATATCAGCATATACGATACCACCCTTTAAATAGTTACCATTGTCATAATCCTTAAGTTTATCAGATGTAAAATAATAATCTGATAATCCTGCAATATCTTTAATAGTATCAATATCCCAAACGCCCTGGAATTTAAGATTGTGAATTGTCATAATAGACTTTATTCCCTGATAAAATTCCCCATATGCAAAACTGTCTTTAAGATATACAGGTATAAGTCCTGTCTGCCAGTCATGACAATGAATAATATCCGGTTTAAAATCAATTACCGGAAGAGCTGACAATACGGCTCTTGAGAAAAAAGCAAATTTTTCCAAATCATATCTAATATCACTATATGGTCTAGGTCCGGCAAAATAATATTCGTTATCTATAAAATAGAATTTTACTCCTTCATATTCCATCTCCATAATTCCTACATATTGCTTTCTCCAGCAAAGATCCATGTAGAAATGATTTAAGTATTTCATCTGGCTCTGCCACTTTTGGTCAATACACATATACTTTGGAATAATGACTCTTACATCATATTCTTTTTTGTTAAAGCATTTTGGCAATGAACCAACAACATCTGCCAAACCTCCGGTTTTAATAAATGGTACGCATTCAGATGCGGCGAATAATATTTTTTTCATATTTTTTTCCTCCAGACTATCTCTTCTGTATCTAATACTAACTACCTACTAAAAACATCTTTCAATGCCTTAGTTAATGCGATGTTTTTTACAATACCGAGTAATTACGGTGTTGTATTGTCATCCACATAAATAATATAAAAAAGCACTTATCTGCATTTATATTCTAATCTTATTTTGTCTGCAATCAATGCTATAAATTCGGAATTTGTAGGTTTCCCCTTTTCTGCATTAATAGTGTATCCAAACAGTTCATCAATTGTATCCATTCTTCCTCTGTTCCATGCCACCTCTATGGCATGTCTGATAGCTCTTTCAACTCTGCTGGATGTGGTCTGATATTTCTTGGCAATCGTAGGATACAAAATTTTTGTAATTGAATTAAGCATCTCAGTATCATTAACTGACATTATTATTGCCTCTCTTAAATATTGATATCCTTTTATATGTGCCGGAACTCCCACATCATGGATAATTGCTGTTACATCGCTTTCAATATTTCGCTCCATAAACTGCCTTTTATCCTCATTTGCATCAACAAACTTTTTGTTTTCAGGAATACGTCTGTTATATGATTTAACACTTTTTACCCTGTCAACAATCATATCCATTTCAAAAGGTTTAAGCATATAATACCCTGCTCCGAAACCAAATGCATCCTGAATAACCGATTCATTGCTTATTGCTGATGTAATAATAAAAAACGGTGATTTAATAAGAGTTCCATCATTATGTATCTTATCCATTAACGAAAGGCCATCCATCTTTGGCATAATCAAATCCAAAATAACAACATCCGGATTGTTTTTTCTTATGACATCATAGGCCTCTTCACCATTCTTTGCTTTCCCTACAACTTTAATACCATTGTCCTTTGACAATTCATCACAAATTGTCTGCACAATTTTTTCATTATCGTCCACTACCGCGACGCTTACAACTTCATTAACTCTTGAAAAGCCTGATTTTGTAATATTTCTTTGATTAATCATACTTCTAGTCAAATTATTGTTGAAATTATTATTCATCTTTCCTCCCGTTTTGTCAAAATACAGTACTGCTTGAATTCTTTTGACAAAGATGATTATAGTTTGTAATCATCTGTTGTTCAACTTAAAGAAATCGCAATTTCTGCCATTTTTCGACAAAGGGGTTTACATATAAAAAATTATGTTATTAAATCTGATTAATTATCACAATAATCCACAAAATAAAAGTCGATTTATTTAAAAAAATGTCAACATTTTTTTAGTTGATATATACTATTATTTCTTCCTTATCAGCCAACTCAATCTTGTATCCGTCTCTCAATTCATAGTAAACCTTTGGTCTAAGCTGAGTACCGTTAATTCTTGTTCCATTAGTTGAATCATAATCCGCAATTCTATATTTTCCATCTTTATAGGAAATTACGACATGAATTTTAGAAATATAAGTTTCGGGAATAACAATGCTTGCGTTTTCCCTGCCTATTGTAAATGGTGTCTTATTAACAGTGTACTTTTTGTTGTTATATATTAACATAGCTGTTGGCTGATCATGTGAAATTTCTTTGTTGTAATGTCTTGTTGACTTAGGAGCAAGTTTGGGTTCTCCTTTTTTCTTTTTTAATTCAAGATTATATTCCGTAAACGGATTTAAAACCATTCCCTGTATATATTCACACTCATTCATAAATGAATATGCATATGATGCAGGAACCTTAACAAAAGAAAAAGTTTCCATATAATCTGAAGGTATCTGATCATATGAAGTAAATACAGGAAGTAGTCTTGCCCTTGTTCCGTCTTTTACAATATCCGGCTTCAGTGCTACACCTGAAATTATTTCATCGTAAACATCTGCCCCGGAAAAATCTGATTTAACTGTCATAATAATCTGAGCTTTTTCTAAAAGACTAACAATGTCTTTTTTCTTTATTTTCTTTTCCGGTTTCTTGTTATATTTTTTTATCATATCTTCAATTTGATATACTAATTCCGCATTATTTTTTGCCATAATGTTCACCTTTTTCTTTTTTCTTTTTATTATACTACATTTTTCTACATATTTCCCCCTTTTTTTAAATATTTTCCATCATATTTTCAATAAATATTCCGTAGCCTTTTTTAGGATCATTTATCATGACATGAGTTACTGCACCAATTACCTTTCCATCCTGAATTATAGGACTTCCGCTCATTCCCTGAACTATTCCATTAGTCTTATTTAGAAGTCTTTTATCAGTAATTTTTATAACCATATTTTTTTCTTTTATATTTTGATTTATTTCCACAATTTCAATTTCATATTCTTCCGGCTCACTATCCATAATAAACTGTACTTTAGCCTTTCCCGGTTTTATTTCATTGTGAAATGCCACTTCCATTTTTCTAATGTTGTATTTTTTTATGAGATTTTTGTCAAAATTGCCATATATTCCACAATTATTATTTTTTTCAATATCACCAATTTCATTATCTTTGTTATATATTATTGAACCGCAGAGGCCCCCGGGATTTCCCTTCTCTCCTTTTTTTATCCCCCATATATTTGCATTATAGATAGTTCCATTATAAGACGATAATAACTTTCCCGTATCAATATCGCTTATTCCGTGTCCTAAAGCACCATATTTATTGTCTTCTGTAACAAAAGTCATTGTTCCAATTCCCTGTGAATCATCCCTTACCCATATTCCAAGCATGTATTCACCTTTTTTTGCCAATTGAGGTTTAAGTTCAACAGTTCTTGTTTCCTTTTCCGACTTTACTGTAAGCATTATTTTTTTTCCTTTATTTTCATTTATGAGATAACAGAGTTGTGCCTTGTTACTTACAGAAATATCATTAAACTTTATAATATATTCTCCTGCTTTAACTTTATTCTTTGCCGGAGATACATTTTCACCATTCTTATTTTCAATTTCTCCCGTATCAATTATCATAACCCCCTGAGTTTTTAAATACAGTCCAATAGGAAGTCCCACAGGATAAACATATTTTTTATCAACAACTTTTACTTTTGTATTCTTTAATTCAATCAAGCCAAAAAGTTTATATTTTCCGTCAAAATTCCCCTTTTTTCCGGAACATATGCTGTTTTTTCCTGACAGATTTATACCATTTTCATCCTTTACCTCTAATGATACAGGCAGAGAGAAATTATAATCTGTAGTTTCATTAGAGTTCACAAAAATAGTATCAGGCAGTTTGTCATTTACATACAAAATTCCAGATACAATTATTATGAGCATCGCTATTAAAATAGATACAAAAACGCACTTTCTATATACTTCTTTCATACTGTCACCTCAAAATTTATATTTTTTCTTTTGAATTCAAAAGA
>URKY01000003.1 GCA_900548465.1 uncultured Eubacterium sp. | reverse complement strand
CGAAAGAAGTATGGGCTGAAAAACGTTGCATTTCTTTTTCACTGCCCGCATATGGTGAGTGCTCAAAAAAACGAAAGAAGTATGGGCTGAAAAACGTTGCATTTCTTTTTCACTGCCCGCATATGGTGAGTGCTCAAAAAAAACGAAAGAAGTATGGGCTGAAAAACGTTGCATTTCTTTTTTCACTGCGCCGCATATTAACAATTGCTCTCGCAAACTCGCTGCTTCGCAGCTCAGACAGTGCTTCGCAATTGTCGCTATGCTCGTGAAAAAGACGAAATGCTGCCGATTTTTTCATCCTCATACTTCTTTCGTTTTTTTGAGCAATTCCATATGTGGGGAGATTAAAAACTGTAGATTTTTTCATCCTTATACTTCTTTCGTTTTTTTGAGCAATTGCTATATGTGGTGCGACGAAAAAAGGAAAATGGAGATTATCGCATAGTATTATGGTGGTTGTATGTGGAATATAAAATATTGTTTTGTTGTTTTGCCCGGTACCCGCAAAGAAAAGGTGACAACAGAATATATTAAAAAAGGTATGTGAACAAAGGTTGAAAATCCCGGAAGGGAAAAAGCAGGACAGTGTGGAATGGAAAAGATAGGCCGTATTTCGTTGGCTTCGCGAGCATAGCTACAGGCACGGAGCTGTGTTTGAGCTGCGAAGCAGCGAGTTTGCGAGAGTGCCTGTAAAAAGGCGGCGCAGCGAAGGTAGAAATGCAACGTTTTTCCATTCCACACTGCCCTGCTTTTTCCCCAACCGGGTTTCAAGATTTTTATCCATATCAATTTTATTTGATTTTTATGGCAATATTTTGTAAGATATAGATTAAGTGTGGAAAAGTATACAAAACACAAATAAAAGGAGGTCATTATGGCTAACGTTATTTCTGATGAAACAATAGAATACGTTGGAATTTTGGCAAAGCTGGAATTATCTGACGAAGAAAAAGAAAAAGCAAAGGCAGATATGGGCAAGATGCTTGACTATATTGATAAATTAAACGAATTAGACACCAGTGAAGTAGAACCTATGAGCCATGTTTTCCCGGTAAATAATGTATTTCGTGAAGATGTAGTTACGAATGGTGATGACAGAGAAAATATATTAAAGAATGCACCGGAGGAACGTGATGGAGCATTTGTAGTGCCTAAAACATTTGACTAGGTATGCTAGAGTAAATCAAGTAAATAGATGCGTTTACTTTTCAGTTGATAGGAAAGGAATTAAAAAATGAGTTTAATGAATCTGACAGCTGTGGAACTTGGCAAAAAAATTAAGGCAGGAGAAGTTAAGGTTGTTGATGCCGTATTAGATGTATTTGCCGCAATTGAAGCAGTAGAAGAAAATATCCATAGTTACGTAACAGTACTGGATAAGGAAAAAGTTTTAGAAAAAGCAAAAGAAATTCAGGAAAAGATTGGCAATGGTGAACTTACATCACCGTTAGCAGGTGTTCCTGTAGCAATAAAAGATAATATGTGTACAGAAGGAATTCTTACAACATGCAGTTCAAAGATTCTTTCTAATTTTAAACCAACTTATACAGCAGAGGCTGTTTTGAATCTGGAAAAAGCAGGGGCTGTTATAATTGCAAAAACTAACATGGATGAATTTGCAATGGGAAGCACAACGGAAACATCCTACTATGGAGTGACAAAGAATCCATGGAATACTGAACATGTTCCGGGAGGTTCATCAGGTGGAAGCTGCGCGGCAGTTGCAGCAGAAGAATGTTCATATGCCCTGGGTTCAGATACAGGTGGATCAATAAGACAGCCAAGTTCATTTTGTGGTGTTACGGGAATTAAGCCAACGTACGGTACAGTTTCCCGTTACGGACTTATTGCATACGGTTCATCTCTTGACCAGATAGGACCTGTTGCAAAGGATGTTACTGACTGTGCAACAATTCTTGAAACAATTGCCGGTTATGATCCTAAGGATTCCACATCAGTAAAAAGAGAATCATATGATTTTACATCAGCATTGGTAGATGATGTAAAGGGAATGAAAATTGGTATTCCTAAAGATTATTTTGGCGAAGGTCTTGATAAGGAAGTAAAAGATACAATTCTTAATGCAGTCAAAGTATTAGAAGATAAAGGTGCAATCGTAGAAGAATTTGATTTAAGTCTTGTAGAATATGCAATCCCTGCGTATTACGTAATTGCTGCGGCAGAAGCCAGCTCAAACCTTGCAAGATTTGATGGTGTTAAATATGGATATAGGACTAAAGAATATCAGGGACTTCATAACATGTATAAGAAAACCCGTTCAGAAGGATTCGGTGAGGAAGTTAAGAGAAGAATTATGCTTGGCTCTTTCGTCCTTAGTTCAGGATATTATGATGCATATTATCTGAAAGCCCTTAGAACAAAAGCATTAATTAAGAAGGCTTTTGATGAGGCATTTGCAAAATATGATGTTATTATAGGACCGGCGGCACCTACTACTGCACCAAAGCTTGGAGACAGTTTATCAGATCCTATAAAAATGTATCTTGGTGACATTTACACAATATCCGTAAACCTTGCAGGACTTCCGGGAATCACGGTTCCTTGTGGAAAAGACAGTAAGGGGCTTCCAATTGGAATGCAGATTATTGGAGATTGCTTTAAGGAAAATAATATAATAAGAGCAGCGTATACATTTGAGCAGTCAAGGGATTACGACAGATGTGAAGTTGCAAAAGAAAGAGATTAGGAGGAGCAGCAATGAAACAGTACGAAACAGTCATTGGACTTGAAGTCCATGTAGAATTGGCAACAAAGACAAAAATATTCTGCTCCTGTTCAACAGAGTTTGGAGGAGCACCAAACACACATACATGTCCTGTATGTACAGGAATGCCGGGATCACTTCCTGTACTTAACAAGCAGGTAGTTGAATATGCCATGGCAGTAGGTCTTGCTACAAACTGCGATATTACAAGAAATGGAAAGTTTGACAGAAAGAATTATTTCTATCCTGACAACCCCCAGAACTATCAGATTTCACAGTTGTACAAGCCGATTTGTACTAATGGATATGTTGAAATTAAAGGCGATAATGGAGAAACAAAACAGGTTAGAATTCATGAAATCCATATGGAAGAGGATGCAGGAAAGTTAATCCATGATGATTGGAATGACTGTTCATTGGTAGACCTTAACCGTTCAGGTGTTCCACTTATAGAAATAGTGTCAGAACCTGATATGAGAAGTGCAGACGAAGTTGTTGCATACCTTGAAAAACTGAGACTAATTATTCAGTATCTTGGTGCTTCTGACTGTAAATTAAACGAAGGTTCCATGAGAGCTGACGTTAACCTTTCAGTAAGAGAGGCAGGGGCAAAAGAGTTCGGTACAAGAACAGAAATGAAGAACCTTAACTCATTTAAGGCAATAGCCCGTGCCATTGAAAATGAAACTGAAAGACAGATTGATTTAATTGAATCAGGTGAAAAAGTAATACAGGAAACAAGACGTTGGGATGATGCAAAGGAATACTCTTATGCTATGCGTTCAAAAGAGGATGCACAGGATTACAGATACTTCCCGGATCCTGATCTGGTACCTGTTATTATAAGTGAAGAATGGCTTAATGAAGTTAAATCCCGTGAACCGGAATTCAGAGATGAAAAAATGGCAAGATATATATCAGAATTTGAACTTCCTGAATATGATGCCGACATTATAACACTGTATAAGCCATTGGCAGATCTTTTTGAAGAGACAGTTGCTTTAGGAAACAAACCTAAAGAAGTAAGTAACTGGATAATGGGAGAGACAATGCGACTTTGTAAGGAAGAAAGTATTGATCCTGACCAGATTAAATTCTCTGCAGCTAATCTTTCAAAATTAATTAAGATGATTGAAGGAAGTGTAATTAACAGAGGGGCAGCAAAGGAAGTATTTGAAGAAATGTTCAAAACTGACGTTGATCCTGACAAGTATGTTGAAGAACATGGAATGAAGCAGGATAATGATGAAGATGCTTTAAGAGAAATAGTACAGAAAGTTATTGAGGAAAATCCAAAGGCTGTTGAAGATGTAAGATCCGGAAAGGGTAAGGCAATCGGAGCGTTAGTGGGACAGACAATGAAGGCAACTAAAGGTAAAGCAAATCCGGCAGTTGTAAATAAACTTTTGAAAGAATTAATTTAGGGTTACAGGAAAGTAATCTTGCACAATAGCAGTAAACTAATTGGCAAAAATAGAAACAAAAGGTAGAAAGAGAAAATCCGTGTTGATTTTCTCTTTTCTGCGTTTTATAATTAATTTCGTGACTGAAGTTATGTTATTTAGGAGACTGAAATGAAAGATAAAGATGTTAGTATGAGTTGGGAGCCGGATAAACCACACGAGGAATGTGGTGTTTTCGGAATGTATGATTTGGATGGAGAGGATGTAGCCTCTTCAATATACTATGGACTTTTTGCCCTTCAGCATAGAGGTCAGGAAAGCTGTGGTATAGCAGTATCAGATACAAATGGTCCGAGAAAAGTTGATTTACTAAAAGGTATGGGCCTTGTGAATGAAGTATTTGATCACAATAATTTGTTAAAATTAAAGGGGAATATTGGTGTAGGACATTGCCGTTATTCTACAGCAGGAGACAGTATTCCAAGTAATGCACAGCCATTAGTGCTTAATTATGTTAAGGGTACCCTTATGATGGCGCATAACGGAAACCTTATTAATGCCAATGAATTAAGGGAAGAACTTGCTTATACAGGTGCTATTTTCCAGACGACCATTGATTCAGAGGTTATAGCTTATCATATTGCAAGAGAGAGAATAAAGGTTAAGACAGCACAACAGGCAGTTGTTAATGCAATGAAAAAGTTAAAAGGCGCATATGCTCTTGTTGTGTCAAGTCCAAGAAAGTTAATTGGTGCAAGAGACCCTTATGGTTTTAAACCTTTATGTATAGGAAAGCGAGACAATGCATATATTTTAAGCTCTGAAACATGCGCATTGGATACAATCGGCGCAGAGTTTATCAGAGATGTAGAACCCGGTGAGGTTGTTACCATAGATAAGAATGGTATTCAGTCAGATAAGTCTATGTGCTTAAAGCCGGAAGAACAGGCAAGATGCATTTTTGAATATATTTATTTCGCAAGACCTGACAGCTATTATGACGGAACCAGTGTTTATCATTCAAGAATTATGGCAGGAAAATTTTTAGCCATGGACAGTCCGGTAGATGCTGATGTTGTAGTTGGAGTCCCTGAATCGGGAAATGCTGCAGCTATGGGATATGCAATGCAGTCAGGCATTCATTATGGAACTGCTTTTGTTAAGAACAGTTATGTTGGACGTACATTTATTAAACCACAACAGAAAAGCAGGGAATCCAGCGTAAGAATAAAACTTAATGTTTTAAAAGAGGCAGTTAACGGCAAGAGAGTTATTATGATAGATGATTCAATTGTACGTGGAACTACAAGTGATCGAATTGTTCAGATGTTAAAGGACGCAGGAGCAACAGAAGTTCATGTAAGAATAAGTTCACCACCATTTATCAGTGAGTGCTATTTTGGAACAGATGTGCCTTGTAAAGAACAGCTTATTGCCTATAATAGAACAATCGAAGATATAAGAAAAGTAATAGGATGTGACAGTCTGGCGTATTTAGGTATTGACCGCCTTCCTGAACTTTCAGGAGGAAAAGCAATATGTACAGGATGTTTCACTGGCAAATATCCAATGGAACCGCCAAAAGAAGATATTCGTGGAGAATACAAAAAATAGTCGGACTGTTTATATAAAAGTAAAAAAAATCAGGAGGTTTTTATGAGTAACGACAGATACAACAGCCCATTATCAGAAAGATATGCAAGTAAGGAAATGCAGTATATTTTTTCTCCGGACATGAAGTTCAAAACATGGAGAAAATTATGGATTGCCCTTGCAGAATCAGAGATGGAATTAGGGCTTAACATCACACAGGAACAGGTAGATGAATTAAAGGCAAACGCTGACAACATTAATTATGATGTAGCAAAGGCAAGAGAAAAAGAAGTACGTCATGATGTAATGTCACACGTATATGCTTATGGTCAGCAGTGTCCTAAAGCAGCAGGAATTATTCATCTTGGTGCCACATCATGCTATGTTGGTGACAACACTGACATAATTGTTATGACAGAGGGACTTAAGTTAATTCGTAAAAAACTCATTAATGTAATAAATGAACTTGCAAAATTTGCAGATAAGTACAAAAATCAGCCAACATTGGCATTTACACATTTTCAGCCGGCACAGCCTACAACAGTAGGAAAGAGAGCAACTCTCTGGCTTATGGAATTAAAACTTGATTTAGATGATTTAGATTATGTTCTTAACAATATGATGCTTCTTGGAAGCAAGGGAACAACCGGAACACAGGCAAGTTTCCTTGAATTATTTGAGGGAGATCATGAGAAAATTAAGGAGCTTGAAAAGAAAATTGCTGAAAAAATGGGATTTGACAAATGTTTCCCTGTTTCAGGTCAGACTTATTCAAGAAAAATGGACACAAGAGTTCTTAACATATTAGCAGGCATTGCAGCAAGTGCTCACAAATTTTCAAATGACATTAGATTATTACAGCATTTAAAGGAAATAGAAGAACCGTTTGAAAAGAACCAGATTGGATCTTCAGCTATGGCATATAAGAGAAATCCTATGAGAAGTGAAAGAATCGCATCTTTGGCTAATTACGTTATGGTCACAGCGCTTAATCCGGCAATTACATCATCTACACAGTGGTTTGAAAGAACATTAGATGATTCAGCAAATAAGAGAATCAGTGTTCCGGAATCATTCCTTGCAGTTGATGGCATTCTTGATTTATACCTCAATGTTGTAGACGGATTAGTTGTATATGATAAGGTTATAACAAAGAGACTTATGAGCGAATTACCATTTATGGCAACTGAAAACATTATGATGGATGCAGTAAAAGCAGGTGGAAACAGACAGGAACTTCATGAAAAGATCCGTACGCTTTCCATGGAAGCAGGAGCAAATGTTAAGCAGAAGGGACTTGATAATAACTTACTTGAACTTATTGCAAATGACCCATCATTTAATTTATCATTGGAAGACCTTCAGAAAACAATGGATCCTACTAAATATGTTGGGTGTTCACCTGAACAGGTTGATGAATTCCTTGCAGAGGAAATTAATCCTATATTAGAAGCAAATAAAGAAATACTTGGTTTAACAGCAGACATAAATGTATAAAAATACAAAACCTAAAGATTTTATATAAAATACTTTATAAGGGAAAGAGAGGAACACAATGAAGCCAATTAAAGAAGGAAAAGTAAGAGAAATATATGACAATGGTGACAGTCTTATTATGGTTGCAACAGACAGAATCAGTTGTTTTGATGTTATACTGAACAACGTTATTGAAAAGAAGGGAACAGTATTAACACAGATGTCAAAATTCTGGTTTGACATGACAGAGGATATTGTGCCAAACCATATGATTTCTGTTGATGTTAATGACATGCCTGAATTTTTCAGACAGCCTAAGTTTGATGGAAACAGTATGATGTGCAAAAAATTGGAAATGCTTCCAATTGAATGTATTGTACGTGGATATATTACAGGTAGCGGTTGGGCAAGTTATCAGGAAAACGGAACAGTTTGTGGAATTAAGCTTCCTGAAGGCTTAAAGGAATCCGATAAACTTCCTGAACCAATTTATACACCATCAACAAAGGCAGAAATTGGTGATCACGATGAAAATATTTCATACGAAAAGAGCGTTGAAGTATTAGAAAAGCAGTTCCCGGGAAAGGGAGAAGAATATGCTGCAAAACTTCGTGACTACACTATTGAATTATACAAAAAGTGTGCAGATTATGCTTTGACAAGAGGAATCATCATTGCAGATACAAAATTTGAATTTGGTCTTGACGAGAATGGAGATATCGTAATAGGTGATGAAATGTTAACTCCTGACAGTTCACGTTTCTGGCCGGCAGATGTTTATGAACCGGGACATGGTCAGCCTTCATTCGACAAGCAGTTTGCAAGAGACTGGTTAAAGAATAACGAAAACGATTGGACATTGCCTAAAGAAGTAGAAGAAAAAACTATTAATATCTACTTAGAAGGCTATGAAAAACTCACAGGAAAAAAATTAGGTGAGTAATTGTGTCGAATTTGTGAAAATGCCAAGAATTCAAAATAAATACTTTAAATAATTATACAAATGTGATAAAATCAGTTGTATGCGTGTTTAGGCGTGCAACTGATTTTATTGCGTGTATCGCAAATGAGCAGTAAGGACTGCTTATATTAATCTATATAACAGGATAGGAGAAGGAAAATGTTTAAGAAATTTTTAGCGGTTGCTTTATCAGCGACTATGGTTTTGAGTTTATCCGCATGTGGTAAATCAGACAAATCATCAGCTGTATCAGTAGATACTGATTATGGTACAGTTAAATTAGCAAGTTACAAGGGATTAACTGCATACGAAGATGATTCAAAGGTAACAGACAGTGAGTTACAGTCAGCAATTGATTCTGATTTATCAAAGCATGCTAAAACAGAAACAATAAAGAAGGGAAAAGTTGAAAAGGATTCAACAGTAGTATTTGACTTTGAAGGAAAAATCGAAGTTAATGGTAAGAAAGTTAAGTTTGATGGTGGTTCAGCACAGGATTCAACAGCTGACATTGCTAAGTCAACAGTAAACGGAAGCCCAATGATTGACGGTTTTGTAGATGCATTAAAGGGATATAAAGTAGGGGATAAGTTTACAAAGAAATTAAAATTCCCTAAGACATATACACAGACAACAACAGTAAACAAAAAAAGCATCAAATTAGCTAATAAGCCGGTTTGGTTCACATACACAATAAAATCATTACAGAAAACTACAACACCTGAACTTACAGATGCTTTCGTAAAAGAAAATTACAAAACTGAAGGACTTTCATCAGTAAAATCATACAAGGAATACCAGAAGAAAGAACTGAAGTATAACAAGATTATGAATCAGGTATGGCAGAACTACTTTGCTAAATGTAAAGTTTCAAAATATAACAAAGATTATTTGGATAAGTACAGCAAAGAAGTTGAATCACAGATTGTAGCTCAGTATTCATCATACGGTGTTACAGACATTAAGACATACTTGCAGGCGTGTAATTTATCAGAGGATGATTGGAATAAGCAGTTAAAAGATTCAGTAAAGAGCAAGATTGTTATTTACGCTATTGCAAAACAGGAAAAAATCGACGTTGATAAGTTATACAAAGATGAAGGTGATGCATTTGCAAAGAAGAACTATGGTTCAGATATAAAGACATTAACAAAGTCATACGGAGAAGATACAGTAAAAGAAACTGTTGAATTAAATCTTATTGTTACAAAAATCAGAGACGTAATTTGTGAAAACATTGAAATGAAGAAAGGTGCAGCACCAACAACAAAGGCACCTGAAACAACAGCTGCAACAACAGAAAAGACAGAAACAACAGCAGCAGAAACAAAAAAATAAAACCAATCGCGTAGGCAATGAGCCGGGCGAGCGCTATATAAAATAAAAATACCAGCCAAAATTATGCTTGCATAAATTTTGGCTGGTATTTTTATTTTATAACGCGGGCATCAGGCGATGCCCGCGTGCTTATGGATTTGTCAAAATCCATAAGAAGCGTGAGAGGTAAAAACTTTTTTAAAAAAAATGTACTTTTCTAAAAAAAAACAACTTTTCTAGAAAAAAGAACAATGTTAAAATTATACATAACGAAGTTATTGAACGTTAAACTATGATAAATAATGATAAGGAGGCAGTTTATGAAAACGTTAAAAAAATTTGTCAGCGTTTTAATGGTGTTGGCAATGACATTGTGTACGTTAATATCAGGAAACATTTCAGGAGCTGTAACAGTAAAAGCTTCAGCAGCCCTTGGAAGCAATGATTTTCTGAAGGTAAAAGGAACACAGATAAGAAAGGCAAAAGGAAACGGAGATGTAGTATATCTGAGAGGAACAAATGCAGGTGGTTGGTTAGTTCAGGAAAATTGGATGAATCCAACAAATGCATCAGATCAGAGAACTATGATGGATACATTGGCCAATAGATTTGGAACATCAACAAGAGATGAGTTGGTTGCAACATACGAAGATAATTATTGGACGGCACAGGATTTTGATAACTGTGCGGAAATGGGAATGAGCGTTATCAGATTACCATTTACATATATGAATCTTTGTGATGATAACGGAAATCTTAAATCAAATGCTTTTTCAAGATTGGATTGGTTTGTACAGAATTGTAGCCAGAGGGGAATGTATGTAATATTAGATATGCATGGTGCATTTGGTTCACAGAATGGTATGGATCATTCAGGTGAAGTAAATGATGGAAAACAGTTGTATTACAATCAGGGAAATAAAGATAAGACATTAAATTTATGGAAAAAGATAGCTGAACATTTTAAGGGAAATCCTGCAGTAGCTGCTTATGATATATTGAACGAACCTGGAATAAAAGCAGCAGCAACATATAGTTTACATTGGGATTTCTACAACGAAATATATAATGCAATCCGTTCAAAGGACAGCAATCATATTATTATAATGGAATCATGTTGGGATGCAGATAATTTGCCAAGACCATCACAGTATGGATGGACAAATGTTGCTTATGAATATCATTATTATCCATGGAATGCTCAAAACAGCAGTTCAGCTCAGGAGTCATATTTTTCAAGCAAGGTTAGTGATATTGCAAATCATAACTACGGAGTACCAACATTTGTAGGTGAGTTTACATGCTTTGAGCAGGATAATGGTTGGAAATCAGCAATGTCTACATTCAACAGTCAGGGATGGCATTGGACAACCTGGTCATATAAAGTAACAGGAAACAGTTCATGGGGAATTTATAATCATAACCCTGAGAAAGTAGATATATACAATGATTCAGCTGATACAATTAGAAATAAGTGGTCAGGTGTTGGAACATCTAAAGGATGGAAGAATGACAAGATTTACAACCTTGTAAAGACATATCTTCCGGGAACGGTAACATCTACAGGTGGAAGTGATACATCAGACAGTGGTGACAACAATACATCAGATAATGATAACAGTAGTACATCAGGTGTTGCAACATTTTATGAACATTCAAATTATGGTGGATGGTCAGTTTCACTTGAAGAAGGAACTTACAATTACAAAGACATATTAGCAAAGGGAATAAAGAATGATGCAATATCATCATTGAGAGTAAGTGCCGGATATAAGGTAACATTGTACAATGATGAGGGATTTAAAGGAACTACAAAGGAATTTACATCTGACGCGTCATATGTTGGAGATGAAATGAATGACAAAACTTCGTCAATAAAGATTGAAAAAATCAACAATTCATCATCAACAACCAACACAACATCATATTCTACAGTTAAGATGGCAAATGGAAAATACAATATTAAATCTGTTGCTAACGACAAATATGTTGTAGCTGAGAACGGTGGAAGTGATCCTATTATAGCTAACAGAGACAGTTATAGTGGAGCATGGGAAACATTCTTCATTTTGAATAATGATGATGGAACAGTTAGCATTAAGGCAGAAGCTAACAATAAATATGTATGTGCAGTACTGGATGAGGAAAACCAGTTAACACCAAGAAGCGATAGTCCAAGTACATGGGAAAAATTCAAAATATACAAGATAAATGACAAAGAATATGGAATAAGAAGTGCTGAAAACGGAAAATATGTAAAAGCAGATTTAGATAATGGTGGAAAATTAATAGCAGGAAGTGATTCCATAGCAGGAGCATGGGAAGCATTTATTATTGAAAAAGTTGGAGATGTTACATCTAATGAAACAGCAGCAACATTTTATGAACATTCAAATTATGGTGGATGGTCAGTTTCTTTAGGAGAAGGAACATATGATTACAGTGCTATATTAGCAAAAGGTATAAAGAATGATGCAATATCATCACTTAAGGTAAGCTCAGGATATAAAGTAACATTATATGATAATGCGGGCTTTAATGGAAAGAATAAATCTTATACCTCAGATGCATCTTATGTTGGAGACGAAATGAATGACAAAACTTCATCAATAAAGATAGAGAAGGTAAATGGTTCTTCCTCTGAAACAGCATATTCAACTGTAAAAATGTCTGACGGCAAATACAGTATTAAGTCAGTAGCAAATTCAAAATTTATTGTAGCAGAAAATGGTGGAAGTGATCCGCTAATGGCAAACAGAGATAATTATGGCGGAGCATGGGAAACATTCTATTTGTTAAATAATGATGACGGAACAGTCAGCATTAAGGCAGAAGCAAATAATAAATATGCATGCGCGGTATTAGATGAAGAAAACCAGTTAACACCAAGAAGCGATAGTGTAGGAACCTGGGAAAAATTCCGTATATATAAAATAAATGACAGTGAATATGGAATAAGAAGTGCAGAAAACGGCAAATATGTTAAGGCAGATCTGGATAATGGTGGAAAGTTAATAGCAGGAAGCGATTCTATAGCCGGAGCGTGGGAAGCATTTAACATTGAAAAACTTGATAATTCAACATCCTCCACGAAAGCAACATTTTATGAAAACTCAAATTATGGTGGATGGTCAGTATCTCTTGGAGAAGGCAGATATGATTATAACGCAATGATTGCAGCCGGAATAAAAAATGACCAGATTTCTTCAGTTAAAGTTACAGAAGGATATAAAGTTACATTATATAATGATGCAGGATTTGGTGGTGGAGCAAAAGTTTTATTAAGTGATACAACAGGTCTTGGAAACTTTAATGATAAAACTTCATCAATTGTAATTGAAAGGGTTGAAAGGGTTAATTTTAATAATTCAAATACATATGTTACATCTGTAGCAAATGGTAAAGTTGTATGTGCAGAAAACGGAGGAAATGATATAATTGTAGCAAATCGTTCATCATGTGGTGGAGCGTGGGAAACATTCCAGATAGTAACGAACGATGATGGAACAGTATCCCTGAGATCCGTATCCAATGGAAAATATGTATGTGCAGTAATAGATGAGAAAAATCAGTTATTACCTAGAAGTGGAAGTATAGGAACTTGGGAGAAATTTATTATTGAAAAGATTTCCGGTGATGAATATGCATTATATTCAATTGCAAATGGAAAATATGTTCAGGCAAACTTAAATGACAATGGAAAACTGTATGCAACAAGTGAAACAGTTGCGGGAGCATGGGAAGTATTTGACATTAACAGAAATTAAGGTTAAAATTCATAATAATTAAACAATTCAAAGGCTGTTTGCGTGTAATAAGTGCAGACAGCCTGACTTTGCGTTTTATGGAGACATAAAAATATAAAGAGAAAACACAAGGGAAAGTTTTAGGAGGAAAAACATTGAAAGGATTGAAAAAAACATTTACTAAGAAAGTGACATCTGTGGTGTTGTCGGTGGCAATGATTTTTACAGGTATTTCAGTTACACCTCAGACAATCAGGGCAGAAGACTCAATAACAGCCACAAATGGTGCTTCTGTAAGTATGAAGGATGATTCTAAGACAGGCTATAGTGCTGAAAAAGATGGGGATTTGTATAACTATGTAAGATATGGTGCATCAGCAGTGGCAGATGGTAATACAGGTAACTACGTGGCAACTAATGCAATTGATGGCAGTGCTGATACAAGATGGGCAAATGAAGATAAAACAAAAGGTCATTACATTACAATTGATTTAAAACAGTCATATGAAATTTCAAAAATAAATATAAGCTGGGAAGTTGCAAGCTCAATTGACTATAAAATTGAGGTATCTAACGATGGAGCGCTTTTTAATGAAGTTACATCTGTATCCCTGAATAACTATTCAAATGCAAAAAATAGGATAGATACCATATCTTTAGGGAAAAAAGTATTTGGAAGATATGTGAGAATAACAGATAGAGGGGACAAATATATAAAAGATGACTCGGGAAACAGAAGATATGGAGTTTCCATCTGGGATATCGGAATCTATGGAGCAGACAAGAAGGCAACAAATGAGAATGCTATTGAAAATAAAGACTGTTTTAATGAAGGTACTGCAGACACGGGAGAAACATTTGAGGATATTATAGACAGTAAATATTATAACTATGTAAGAAACAATAGTGTATCGGCTATGGCAAGTGGAGAGGAAAATTCTTCCCGTGGAGCATCAGCAGCCATCGACAATGATAAAACGACCAGATGGTCATCGGTGAATGGGGATTCATCGAATTTTGTTGTAGACTTAGGAAATACATATAACGTAGAAAGAGTATATTTAAGCTGGGAGTCTGCCAACTCAACTGTATATAACATTTATAAGTCAGATAATGGTAAAGATTACAGCCTAATTACTACAGTAAATGCCATAAATATGTATGGGAATTCCACAACAAATGGAAACCGTGTAGATAAAATAGAATTTCGTGCCGTATCCACCAGATATATAAAAATACAGGCAGTACAGAGATGCTACAAGGAAAGCAACTATGGTGGCGGACAGTATAATGGAATGTCTTTATATGAAGTAGGTGTGTACGGCACAGACATGGAAAAATCATACAGCAAAAAGGCATTTAACCAGTTTAGGGTAGGAAATAAAGAAACTATTGGAAATGTAATAGAAGCAGAAAATACTGATGAAATAGACAGCAAAATAAAAAAAGAGTCTGGTGAAAATGCCAGTGGACAGAACTTAGGTGGCCTTACAAACAACACATGGGCAGAGTACAATATTAATTTTGACAGAAAAACTTCAAGAATTTATTTAAGATACAGTGTAAAAGAGGGAAAAGGTGGAACAGTAAAAGTATATGTTGATGACAGTACAATGTCTACAACTCCTGTAGCATCAATTGACGTAAATTCAACAGGTGGATGGTCCAACTATACTGATATTTCACAGGAAGTAGTTGTGCCATCAGGTAATCATAAAATATATTTAAAATTTGTAACTGATAAAGGAAATGTGTGCAATTTGGATTATTTTAAATTTGAATTCGCACCTGAAAGTATAAGCAACACAGCTGATTTACACGAAGCAGAGAATGCACATGCCTTTGTAAGAGGTTCAGCAGCACAGAGTAGCTCTGTGCAAAATTCTACTAAGTATTCAGGTGAAAAGGCTGTGGGCAGCATGAACACTTGGATTGAACATGACCGTTCTTATCTGACTACATATGTTAAAGCAGAAAATGCAGGATACTATCAGTTTGAAGTTAAGTATGCCGGAACAATGACTACACTGCTTCAGTATAGAATCAACAGCAGTGATAACAACAAATGGAAATCAAAAACCATCAGCAGTGTGGATCCTAACTGGGAAAATACCAACAAGGCAACTATGCAGATAGAATTACGAAAAGGATTAAACAAGATTGATATATCAGGTGCTGTTTGGAAATGGGCAGATACAACTACTACAGGTAGAACAGATGGCAAAAACGTACATGATGAATGGTTAAATATAGATAGTTTTTCATTAACATATAAAGGTGAAAATAAAAAAGCATTTAACAGTGTTTTAGATACAGATTTAAAAGGAAATAAAATTCAGGCTGAAGATTTTAATGAAAAGTCAGATGGTATAAAAGAGGAAGGAGAAAGCGACAGCTTTGTAGACGGGAAAAATCTTGGTGGTCTTACAAATGGAAAATGGGCAGAATACAATATTAACTTTGACAGAAAAGTTTCAAAAATTTATTTGAGAAACAGTGTAAGAGATGGAAATGGTGGAAAAGTAGAAGTATATGTTGATGACAGTACTATGTCCGGGACTCCGGCTGCCACAGTTACTACATCTTCAACAGGCAGTGACTGGAGTAAATATACTGACACAGCAGAGGCCATCAGCATACCATCAGGTAATCACGAAATTTATTTGAAATTTGTGGCATCTGGCTCAAAAGCAGTGTGTAATCTTGACTGGTTCCAGTTTGAATATGAACCTGAAACAGTAAAAGACTCAGGAGACATACACGAAGCAGAAAATGCACATGGATTTGTTCAGGGAGATGCAGAAACAGAACACACTCTTCAGGCAGATGGAAAGTTCTCAAACAATCTGGCTGTAGGTGGAATGAATGCATGGCCTGACAATGGAAGAGCATATCTTACATCTTATGTAGATGTGAAACATCCCGGTACGTATAAGCTGACAGTGGCATATGCATCAGGAAGCAATAAGGATACAAATATAGATTGTAGAGTAAATAGTGTAAACGACGGTGACTGGAAAAGTATATCAGCACCTACAACCGGCGGATGGACTACAGTAAAGAAAATAACTACCGAAGTGACGCTGAACAGAGGTGTAAATGTAATAGACATAACTGGGGCTGCAAATATTCCTTATGCAGAAAGTGATGCATGGCAACAGGTAAATGTGGATTACTTTACATTGGAAAGAGTGCCTGAAGATGGTGATTTAGCATATGGAAAAAAAGTTGAAGTATCAGGTTCTCAGAGTGGTTATGATGGTTCCAATGCAGTAGATGAAGATGAGGATACAAGATGGGCAAGTGAAAAAGAAGGTGACCAGGCTTATCTGATTGTAGACTTAGAAAAATTGTATGAAATTGAAAAAGTAAATATTATGTTTGAAAAGGCATATCCAAATGATTTCCAGATTCTTGTATCAAAGGATAAAACCAATTGGACTGTGGCGAGAACAGTAAGAGGCTTTAGAACAACTGAGGTTGATAAAAAGGTATATGAATCAGATGGAGTTTGTCTTGGAAAAGCAAGATATGTAAAAGTACGATGTCTTAACATGGCATTTAACAAGGCAATGTCCATAAGAGATATAAGGATATATGGAACAAAGATAAAAGGACAATTGTCTGATCTTGCTCTAAATTCAGAAGTAAAGGTAAGCAGTTCGGATAGTAGTGCTGAAACTTCAAATCCTGCTAATGCCGTAGATGGAAAAGATAATACAAGATGGGGAGCACCTAAGACAGATAGCAACCCATGGTATCAGATTAATTTAGGACAACAATGCAGAATAGATTCTGTTGATTTAAAATTTGAAAGGGCATATCCGAAGAGTTTTAGGATACAGATTTCTGATGATGGAAAAACATGGAAAGATTATAAAACCATAAAGGATTGGACTGAACCGGGAGATTCAACAGAAATTCAGAACCAGAATTATTATGCCAATCTGGAATTTGGAAACAGTATCCATATGGATGATGTGAAAACACAGTATATAAGATTGTATGCTGATGCAAAAATCAGAGACAACAACTGGGGAGTTTCAATTTATGAATTTGAAGTATGGGGAAAGAAAACAGGAAAGAAAGATTATTGGAGCAATCAGGCAAAGAAAACATATGGAATATATCCTGTTTCAAAATTGCAAAATACAGAAAATAACGGATTGATTGACAGTAGCCTTGTACAGGGTGATGTGATTGGAAATGGAGATATATATGATGTAGTTTATGAAGAAGGAAAGGACATATATTTTTATGTAAATCCAAGAGAACTATATTATAAACAAGCAGACCATCAGATTTGCTGGTCATCATCTGATTCCGGAAAGAATTTATGGGGGGCTACAAGTCATAATGAAAATATTTTGAAGTATGGAACCCAACAGGAAGCAACAGTTAAGTATACAATTCCGGCGGGTATTGATTTTGGAAACAGCGATTATGTAGAAACAGAAGTAGGCTGCCAGATTTATAATAAATCGGATCTGGAAAAGGAAAATGCCAGTCCGAAGTTTGAGTTGGTATTTAAGGTAAGGATCTGGAAATCCACCATAGTAATTCAGGATAAATTAAGCGAGAACGGAGGATTATATGTGAAGAATCCTGAGGATGGAGCTAAATATCAGTGGCAAAAAAGCACTGATGGTACAAACTGGACAGATGTTTCTGCAAAGAGATATGATTTGGAAATTCTTAGTGGAAGCAAGTCAGGAGTTGAAAATGACATAGTAAATGTAGCTCAGGATTTAGGTGGTGGAGAATATTATCGTGTAAGAAAAGTTGGAACAACGGAGTGGTCTCATCCTTACAAGGTACAATACTACAATGATATCCAAAATGGCGATTTTGAGTATCCGGCAATGTTTTCGTCAGATGAAGACAACAGGGTATTTCCATTTAATATAAACGAAGATGAACAGCAGTATCCTAACGGATATGAAGGTTTAATGTGGAAAACAACAGCACCGGGATGGAATAACGGGCCAAATGGAAACCGTGTAGGACATGATATTGAAATTGTAAATGGAAGAAAGTTAAAAACCTCAGGAGAAAAAGAACAGGTAGACCAGTTCTCCGTAACACAGGATGAAATGTACAAAAACAATGAGCATGGTGATCAGTTTGCAGAATTAAACTGTGAAAATGTTGGAGCTTTATATCAGGATATTTTAACAACTCCTAATTCCCAGTGTTATTGGGACTTAGATTATGCAGGACGTTGGTGCCAGAATAGTATGTATGTTGTTGCAATGTCAGCTAATGATGCACAAAATTATACAACAACTGAACAGATTGAGGCATTAATAAGCATAAAGGATGTACAGGATATGACAACTAATCAGGAAGGCACAAAAGGTACAACAATTACATTGTCTGATGGAGTTACTGCTACGTTGTGGAAAGTTACGAGTAAGGAAACAGCAGGGCAGTGGAATGATCATAACGGTATATATAATGTTCCGTCAGGAGAAAAGAATTATCTTACAAGATTTTTCTTTGTGTCAGCAGGAGGAGCAAAAAGAAAGGATGGTGATACACCGGATAAGACTGTGGGAAGTTTGCTTGATAATGTAAAATTCCAGCAGAAAAAGGATTATGTTATAGAGTATTATGTAAATGGAATAAAACAGGATAATTTGACTGTTAAAGGCATAGTAAACCCTTATGACAGAGTAAGCATACCGGCACCAGAGGCAGTAAGCAATTATACTTTATACGATGCAAAAATCAGTGGAGAAAATGATGATGGAAGTAAGGCATTTTATGTGGATGATAAAGACAGAAACATGACAGTAGCTTATAACCATAATGTATTAAAACTCTACTATAAGAGTGGTGTAGTTGTTGCCAATGTAAAAATACAGGGACTTGAAGAATTACCTAACGGTTATAGCGTAGTTGTAAATCTTAAAAACACTTCAGGAACGGTTTTACAGACACATACCATGAGTCAAAATGAGTTTACTAAAATTGAAAAAGCAGAAGGAGGGGGAGTTGACGGATATTTTGATACAGTGACTTTTAATGGCACAGATTTGACAGTCGGAGATACATATACTGTTGAAGAAATTATCGTAAAAAATAACTATTTACCACACTATTTGGAAACAGTTGATAAAAATGGAACAAAGGAAAATGTTGGAATAGATAAAATAAACACTGATAACCTGTCATATACAGCAACGTTTACGTATTCAGCGGAAACAGACAATTCAGTTAATTTTATTAATATTTATAACCCTATTCGAAAAATTACCATTAGCAAAAATGTTTCCGGAAATATGGCACAGCAGGATAAAGAAAGTAAGTCATTCGATTTTAATATAAAAGTTGAAAAGAATGGAAAAGCTATTGACATTGCTGAGATAACAAAAGGTTCACTAACAAAAAATGCAACAGGAGAATATGGTTTCTCAATAAAACACTCTCAGGAAGTAGAGTTGTATGTGTACAATAACTGCAATATAACTGTTACAGAGAATGATTACAGTAAGAGAGAGGGAGTAGATACGTCAATTTACAGTGATGATTACTATGTAACATCATGGACAAGGGATCTGAACAATAAAACAGAGGGAAGAACACTTAGCATTAATAATATAGATTCGGACACAAGTCTTGTTTGCAACAATATTTATAATGATTTAGGTGACGTTGAAGTTCAGGGATTTCAGATGAACGGAAATAAAGACACCGGAGGCGTGTCAGAGTTTAGTCCGTCATTCAGAGTAGTATGCCGTGTAAGCAAAAATACTATCAAAACAAAGAAGGTTAAAAAATTTGGTGTTGTTTATGCAATAGCCAACGCAACAGACGGCAAGTCCAGAGCTGAACTTGAAGAAATGATGACAATAGATAAGGCTGATAATAAGACAATAAAGGTACATGAAGAGACAAAGAACGGAATATATCCAAATTGGACTACAAAGAGTGATTCACAGTATTCCACAAAGTATTGGAAATATTATGGACTGACCTTTAAATGTCTGGATTATATGTTCTATACATTACAGGAAAATATAACTGTAAGGGCTTATGCTGAAATGGCCGACGGAAGTATTGAATATGGGGATAATATTTATACCGTAAATATGTATGAAATAGCTGATTATCTGTATAAAAACCAGAGAATGAGCACAATAAAAGGACATAACTTCTTATATAATAACGTATTGAATTTAGTTACTATTAATAACAACAGGCTAAGCATACTAAAATCTATGATGAGTGTACTTGGTGTAACAAGTAAAGATAATCCTTACTATTCGGTTTTAAATAATTTATATAAGGATATGAATGACTATGTATATTGTCAAAAAGCCTATAAGGGTAAATATCAGGAAAGAGAAGAATTCGTTCCTGCAAGTCTTACAAAGGATGAATTGAAAAAATTACTGGCAGGACTGAACCAAAAAACAGGAACATCTTATACGGATATTAATGACTGGATATACAATGAAACCGAAAAACAGGGCAACTATAAAGGATATTACAAAAAAGTACAGTATGCATGGGATAATGGAATTTATTCAAAGTAGTACTGAACGAGGTGAGATGAATGGATAGAAGAAAAAAATACAAAACACCGGAAATAATAGTTACAAAATTCGATATAGACGAAAAACTAATGGATGGTGGATTTTCTTTTGAGACAACCCATCCAAATGAAAATCCGGGAGACATAGTTACAAGAGAATGGGAATCAACTACTGATGTTGACGGAGGAGATCTTCCATTTTAGAAGTAAGAGTTTTAACAACGATTTAATTATAGGAGAAAGTTATGAAAGGTATAAAAAAAATAATTGGAATAATGTTTGCAATTGTCTTTATTGTATCCGGAATACCGCAAATTACAAACTATGAAGTAAAAGGTGTTTCCGGTACAAAAGAAATTTATCCTAATTTTCTAAAGGCTGACGGCAAACAGTTAAAAAATGAAAATGGTGACGTGGTATATTTACGTGGTGTAAACGCAGGTGGCTATATGTTACAGGAAATCTGGCTTTGTGCAACTTATGGCTCAACTGATGACAATGCTTCGGGAAATATTCACTGTCAGCAAAATATTTTGGATACATTAAATTCAAGATTTGGAAGTGAAAAGGCAAAAAAACTTATTGATGCCTATGAGAACAATTATTGGACAACAGAAGATTTTGAAAATTGTGCAAAATTAGGAGTGAATTGCATCAGATTACCTATCTGGTATAGGAATCTGGTAGATGAAAATGGAAACTGGTATGAGAATGCTTTTGACAGGATAGACTGGTTTGTTGAAACGGCGGGACGTTATGGAATATACGTAATTATTGATATGCATGGTACTTACGGATCCCAAAACGGAAGTCACAATTCAGGTACATATGGTGGCAGCACAAATCAGCAGAAAAAAGATAATTCAAAGTTATTTTTTGGAACAGATGCAAGCACAAATCAGGCTAAGTTTTTAGATATGTGGTCAAAAATAGCACAGCATTATAAAGATAATCCTGTAGTTGCAGGATATGATCTGATTAATGAACCAATGGCTGACTATATGAATGCAACAGACGTTACAGGTACGAGAGAAGAACGATTAAGTACATTGTGGAATGTTTATGATAAAGCATATAAAAAGATAAGAACCGTAGATAACAATCATATAATTATTATGGAAGCTGTCTGGGATTCTGATTCATTGCCAAATCCTGCAGACAAAAGCTGGACTAATGTAATGTATGAATATCATCAGTATAACTATGGTGATTATGGTGATAAAGACAAACAGGTAGCAGCAATGCAGAACAAAATTAATAATATTTCCAATGCTAACTATAATGTTCCAAGCTATATTGGTGAGTTCAATTTAATGTCAAACAGTGATTCATGGAGTGAAGGAGTTAAACTTCTTAATGACAATAATTTGAATTGGACTGTATGGAATTATAAGTGTACAAAACAATACGGAAACTGGGGATTATTTAATACACCGGGTGATGGATCTAATGATGATACTTCAAAGTATTGGGTTAATGTAGAAACAGACGATTATGACACAATACTTAATAAGTGGTCAAACCAGGGAAGCATTACAAGGAATTCTGCTGTCACCGATAAAATAAAAAACTATTTTTCAGGTACCGTAGATAATATTTCAGATTCAAAAATCAGAAGCGTAGGAATGGTTGCAGCAGATGGAATGATGAATGAAATAGATGTTGACTTGTTCCCTAAGGCAGGTATGGATCCAAATACTAAATATAATATTTATATTGATGATTCACAAACCGTGGCAGCTACAGTTTCCCAGTCTGAAATTAAATCCGCCGGTACAGTAATAAAGGCGACGGACTTTAGTAATCAAAATGGTGTAGCAATAGATAAGGACAGCAGTGGAAATCCGGTAAATATAGGTGGAACTCACAATGGAGACTGGACAGAATATAAAAGTATTACCCTTAGCAAACCTGTGACATCAGTTACATTTAATTATTCATGTGAAAGTGGTTCAGGTGGAACTATATATGTATATGATGGTAGTATGGATAATGTTCCTGTTGGAAAAATTAACATTACTCCACCAAAATCAAATGCATTATGGAGTGATTATGTTACAAAAACCATAGATTTGTCTGAAACTTTATCAAAAGGAAACCATACTATATATTTAAAGTTTGTAAACGATATTTCGGGAAATGTTGTTAATTTAAAAGATTTCACATTAATTAGTACATACGGAACCGCAAAACTTACAAACGTAGTGGCGGGAAAACATACTGTAAGTGTGCAGGCAGAGTTAAATGGCGAAGTATCTGCAGGAAAAAGTTCAGATACAGTTGAAGTAGTGTCAGGCAGTACAATATTGAAATCTGATAAGATTACAATAGAAGGTTTTCAAATAAAAACCAATGGTGCAAGATATTACAACACAAAGGGTGAAGTAGTATTTGATGAAGGGGGCAAAGAGAAAGTTGCCTTCAGAACTATTTGCAAAGCACCTACCGTTGGAGAAACTATTACAGTATCAGGGAAAAATTATAAAGTGAAAAGTACAGGTATAATTTACACTCTTGACCCGAACAGTACAGGTATGGAAGACAAAGACGTGTTAGACAGTTCATACTCAATATTAAATACACGTTCCGTAAGTGGAAAAGATTATGCTTATGTGGGAGCAAAGAAATATAATAATAATCAGTATACATTTGGATATATCACAACAGCTAACGGCGTAATTGGTGAAGAAAACGGAATAATGAGATACGTGAGAACTATAACTAACAATTCTTATTATGGAGAAGATGGAACACTAAATGTTATTACTAATTCAATTCATGCCAGGGGATTTGTTGTGGCTGAAGATGGAACTTTAATTTATGGTACAGATACAGCTACAATGTCAATACCTGAAGTGGCAGATTATTTATACAAGAATGTATTATCGTCAAACTATAACGGTCATATATATCTTTATAATGCTATTTTAAGTAAAATAAGTACATCAAATCCATACTACTATGATCATACAGTTGATTATGGTTGGAATGACAATCTCTATGACCCTGGAAAAAACAATTAGAAGAGAGGATATATATTAACTGAAAAATAAGGACAGAACTGATTTTTATTGGCTCTGTTCTTATTTTTGCGTTGAATAAATATATTCAATAAAAGAGAGGAATTTACTCAATTAACAAATTAATTGCATTAATTAAAAAATTGTGGTAGATTAGACCTCGGATGGTATTCGGAAAGAAACTATACCTATTAAAACACAATATTTTTTCACTATAAATATACAGGCAGATCATATCGTAGAAGAATGATACTCATTATCCCTTTTGGGCAGAGCCGACTTGACATTGATGTTACAAAATCAATATCAACAAAGTAAAAGGAGGGATGACCATGAAAATTGGATTTATAGGAGCAGGGAAGGTTGGATTTTCCCTTGGAAAATATTTTGCTGATAATAATCAGGAGATTACCGGTTATTACAGCGAATTTGAAAAAGATGCCATAGAGGCAGCAGAATTTACTAATTCAAAAGTATACAGAAACCAGAAAGATTTAGTAAAGGATAGTGAGATGTTGTTTGTAACGGTTCCTGACGGAGTAATCGAAAAAGTTTGGAATCAGGTAAAAACATACGATGTCAGTGGAAAAATTATATGCCATGCAAGTGGCGCTTTATCGTCAGAAGTCTTTTCGGATATTTCAGAACTTAAAGGTTTTGGATTTTCTATCCACCCGCTCTTTGCAGTAAGTGATAAGTACAATTCATACAAAGAGCTTTCCGGTAGTTATTTTACAATTGAAGGTTCAGAGCAAAAAATTAATGTGGTGAAATCATTTCTTGAAAAAATGGGTAACAATGTATGTATAATTTCAAAAAATGATAAGGTAAAATACCATGCATCGGCAGCCATTGCCAGCAATTTGGTAGTGGGGCTTATAAGTCTAAGCGAAAGACTGTTAACGGAGTGTGGTTTTGATGAAAAATCAGCTCACGAAGCGTTGGCTCCCATTATTAAAGGAAATGTAAATCATATAATAAATGATGGTGTTACGAAAGCTTTAACAGGACCAATTGAAAGAAATGACATAACTACCGTAAAAAAACATTTAGAAATATTAGATGACAATGACAAAGAGATATATAAGAAATTATCTTTAGAAGTTGTTAATGTTGCAGAGAAAAAAAATAAGGATAGAGATTATAGTAAAATAAAGGAGACTTTGAAATGAAAAATACAGTAAATACGATTTTACAGCAGAAGCATGAAGGAAAAAAGATTACAATGCTTACATGCTATGATTATTCTACAGCTAAGCTTATGGAAGAAGCAGGGGTAAACACTATTTTGGTAGGAGATTCCCTTGGAAATACAATACTTGGATATGAAGATACAATTCAGGTAACTATGGAAGACATGATTCATCATTGTGCAGCAGTATCAAGAGGAATAAAGAATATTTTGTTAGTATGTGACATGCCATTTATGTCATATCAGACATCGGTATATGATGCGGTTGTAAATGCAGGTCGTCTTATGAAGGAAGGACATGCAAACATGGTTAAATTAGAAGGTGGAGTAGAAGTTGCTCCACAGATAGAAGCAATCGTTAAAGCTTCAATACCTGTTTGTGCCCATATTGGATTAACACCACAGTCAATTAATGCTTTTGGTGGATTTAAGATTCAGGGAAAAACAGAGGCAGCTGCAAGAAAGTTAATTGAGGATGCAAAAGCTGTTCAGAAAGCCGGTGCAACAATGGTTGTCCTAGAGGGGGTTCCTGCAAAGCTTGCAACGAAAATTACTGAAATGTTAGATATTCCTACAATAGGAATCGGAGCAGGAGCAGGCTGTGACGGACAGGTTCTTGTATATCAGGACATGCTTGGAATGTTTAGTGATTATGTGCCTAAATTTGTGCGTCAGTTTGCAAATGTCGGAGAAGTAATGAAAAATGCATTTAAAGAATATATCGAAGAAGTTCAGAATGGAAACTTCCCGGCAGAGAAGCACACTTACAAAATAGATGATGACATTATTGAAAAATTATACTAATAATTAGTATAATTCCAATGTAAATATAAAGAAGCAAAAAGAAGAAACAGATAGGAGTAACGAGGTTATGAAGGTAGTATCAACGATTAAGGAAGTAAGAGAAAATGTAAAAGAATGGAAGAAACAGGGGCTTACCGTAGGATTGGTTCCGACTATGGGATATCTCCATGAGGGACATGGAAGCCTTATAAAAACTGCAAGAGAAAACAATGATAAAGTAGTAGTAAGTATTTTCGTAAATCCAATGCAGTTTGGACCAACAGAAGACCTTGAAAGCTATCCAAGAGACTTGGAAAAAGACAGTAAGTTCTGTGAAAGCCTTGGAGCAGATTTGATTTTCCATCCGGAACCTGAAGAAATGTATCATGAAGATTTTTCAACATATGTAGATATGTCAGTGCTTACGGAAGAACTTTGTGGCTTAAGCCGTCCGGTACATTTTAGGGGCGTATGTACAGTTGTAAATAAATTATTTAATATTGTGCAGCCGGATAATGCATACTTTGGTGAAAAGGATGCACAGCAGCTGGCAATTATCAGACATATGGTTCAGGATTTAAATATGGATATTAATATCGTAGGATGCCCAATTATCCGTGAAGAAGACGGACTTGCTAAGAGTTCAAGAAACACATATCTTTCAGCAGAGGAAAGAAAGGCAGCTCTTATTTTAAGTCAGACAATAAAGATGGCAAAAGAACTTGTTGCAGAAGGCGAAAAGGATGCAGAAGTACTTGTTGCTAAAATGAAGAAAAATATTGAAAAAGAACCTCTTGCAAAGATTGACTATGTTAAGGCTGTAAATGGTCTTACAATGCAGCAACAGAAGGAAATTAAAGCACCTATGCTTGTGGCAATGGCAGTATATATTGGAAAAACACGTTTAATTGATAATATGATTATTTCGGAGGATGGACAATGCAGATAAATATGTTAAAAAGCAAAATTCATAGAGCTACAGTAGTTCAGTCAGAACTTGATTATGTAGGAAGTATCACAATTGATGAAGAACTGATGGAAGCAGCAGGAATCTATGAATATGAAAAGGTACAGATAGCTGATGTAAACAATGGAAACAGATTTGAGACTTATGTAATCTCAGGAGAAAAAGGTTCAGGAATGATTTGCTTAAATGGAGCAGCAGCTCATATGGTAAACATCGGAGACAAGGTAATTATTATGAGTTATGCCCAAATGACTCCTGATGAAATTAAAGACAATAAGCCAAAAGTTGTTTTTGTTGATGACGATAACAAAATCAGTAGAGTAACCAATTATGAAAAACACGGACAGTTATTTGATATAGAAAGACAATAATTAGAAAATATTTTGAACAAAAATATCTAGGAGGAATACATGGAGAAAATTTTAAGTGGCAGGACAGTTGTTCTTGGAGTTACGGGAAGCATAGCAGCATATAAAATCGCAAACCTTGCAAGCAGTCTGGTAAAAAAAGGGGCAAATGTCCATGTTATTATGACAAAGAATGCTACAAATTTTATTAATCCAATAACCTTTGAAACTTTGACAGGTAACAAATGCCTTGTGGATACATTTGACAGAAATTTTGAGTTTAGTGTGGAACATGTGTCTCTGGCAAAACAGGCTGACATATTTATGGTAGCGCCTGCAAGTGCAAATGTTATAGGAAAAATCGCAAATGGAATAGCAGATGACATGCTGACAACAACTATTATGGCATGCAAATGCCACAAGATTATTTCTCCTGCAATGAACACAAATATGTTCGAAAATCCTATTGTTCAAAGTAATATACAGAAACTAAAGGATTATGGATATGAAATAATTGAACCGGCAAGTGGATATCTTGCCTGCGGTGATGTTGGAGCCGGTAAAATGCCGGAGCCGGCTGTTTTGGAAAGCTATATTATGAGAGAAATAGCCATGGAAAAAGATATGAAGGGCAAAAAAGTACTTATAACAGCAGGACCTACAATGGAAAAAATTGACCCTGTGAGATTTATAAGTAATCATTCAACGGGAAAAATGGGATATGCCCTTGCAAAGATTGCCATGCTTCGTGGTGCGGAGGTAACACTTGTAACAGGAAAGACAAGTATTCCAAAGCCGGACTTTGTAAAGGTTGTGAATGTTCAGAGTGCAAAAGAAATGTTTGAGGCTGTGGATAAAGAATTTGATACTCAGGACATTGTTATAATGAGTGCAGCAGTTGCCGACTACAGACCAAAGGAAGTGGCAACAGAAAAAATTAAGAAAAAAGACGGTGAAGCTGCAATTGAACTGGAGAGAACTGAAGATATTCTTGCAACGATGGCTGCAAGAAAGAAAAATCAGTTTGTCTGCGGATTTTCAATGGAAACTGAAAACATGATAGAGAATTCTAAAGCAAAACTGGAGAAGAAAAATCTTGACATGATTTGTGCCAATAATCTAAAAGTTGAAGGAGCAGGATTTGGAACAGACACCAATGTAGTGACTCTTATTTCCAAAAATTGGATTAAGGAACTTCCTATGAAATCCAAAGAAGGGGTAGCAAAAGATATACTTGATGTGATAGTATAAAAAAGTAACAGATAACATAGTTGTATCAAATTTGGATTATATGCTTGTATATAGTTTATAAAAAGAGGAGCGCTATGAGAAGAAAAATTAATAGTATAATAAAGAAAACGGCAATGCTGTTTATGACAGCAATAGTTGTGGCAGGTGGCATATCGGATAGTACTTTTTCCGTAATGGCTGATGAAGTAGCTACAACAGCAGACAATACATATGTTAAATGGTCCAAAAATGCAGATGGAAAATTCCTTAATGGAAATGGGCAGGTAATTGAAGGTGCTACCATGAAAGGCATAGATGTCAGCAAATGGAATGGTAATATTGATTGGGCAAAAGTTGCAGCAAGTGATGTTGATTATGCCATTATAAGATGCGGATTTGGAGATGATATTACAAAACAGGACGATACATATTGGAAAAAGAATGTAAAGGGGTGTGAAGATAACAACATACCTTTTGGTGTATATATTTATTCCTATGCAATGACTGTAGAGCAGGCTAAAAGCGAAGTGGCTCATGTTTTGAGACTTGTTGAGGGACATACCTTGAATTTTCCGATATATTTAGATGTTGAGGAGAATACTCAGGCAAAACTTCCCAAAGCAACCCTTACAAATATAATTAATACTTTTGTAAATGCAATACATAATCAGAAATACGAAGTTGGAATATATGCGAACTTAAACTGGTGGACTAATTATATAGATTCATCAATTGCAAATAATCAGACATGGTTTAAGTGGGTAGCGCAGTACAACGATGCAGGAACTGCATATAAGGGAGTATACCAGATGTGGCAGTGTACTTCAGATGGAACCGTAGACGGAATAAAGGGAAGAGTTGACCTTAATTTCTGGTATGGTCCGGTAAGAGACAGAAGTTACAATGCCAGAAGTGTAATTCTTCCGGTGAAACCACCAAAACTTACTTCACCAAAACCACCTGTAAGGGCTTCAATTAAATCAGTAAAAGCAGGAAAGAAAAAGGCAACAATAAAACTTAATAAAGTTACAGGTGCTAAGGGATATCAGGTGCAATACGCAACCAAGAGTTCCTTTAAGGGAAAGAAAATTAAAAACACAACTAAAAGAACAATTACATTTAAGAAATTAAAATCAAAGAAAAAATATTATTTTAGAGTTAAGGCATATAAACTTAATGGCAAAAAGAAACTTTACTCCAAAAAATGGAGTAAAGTTAAAAAGATAACTGTAAAATAATCATTACCATATATTACCACTAAAATCTCTATGAAATTCATTTGAAAGCATAGAGATTTTATTTAATGATAGGGTAAAATTATTTATTAATTTTACTGCATCATCTGCGGATAACTTTAGAATATCATATAACATAATGGTTTCTTTTCGGCATTTTTCATTGGCATGTGGAAGCACCATATGTCCATTTAGTTTGTCGTAATGAAATGAGGCATGGAAACCAAAGTTAATGAGCTTACGCTTAGAATCAGATGGAGCAACAAATAATTTCTTTAATCGTTTCATCCAAATTAGGGAATCCTGAATAGTAAGTATAGAAATCCCTTTATAAAAAGGTGACATGGCAAAAGCCGTATCAAAATCAGTCGGAACCAGTTTGTATAAAGGATAGAATTCAGGAGCAAGATTTTCCGATGACATAATAAGATTTTCTAAATCCCCTTCTATTTCTACATGTCCACAACCGGTGGACTTCATAAATTTATTAATATACGGATGGCATGAACTGTCCAGAACAAAATGACATATAAATCCCATAATATAGCTATATTGAGGACTATTAAGACCAAATTCCCTTATAACGTGGATGGCGTGTTCCATAAATTCATAAGCATCCATATGGTGTAAATCCTGTCCTAAATGATATACATTTTTGTGAGTCAGATTAAAGAAAAGAAAGTCAGGTCCCTGCAATCCGATTCTAAAGGCCCGTGGATATTTTTTTATTACACTTTTCATAAAAGGATGAAGGTTAGGTATTACAAGTTTCCCAAATTTATTATGTGCATATTGTGATGGCATATCTTTGTCCTCCTTACAATTATTTATTCCTATTATAGCACTTTTTTTCATAACTATATAAATTCCTGTAAAAAAAATTATCTCCTAAATGTATTGACTTATTTTTGTGGAGTGTTATTATAATAGAACAAACGTTCGAAAAAAGGAGGCATGCCATGAAAATTACGCAGAATATGGAAATTTCGGAAAAATTAAAGATACTAACGGATGCTGCTAAGTATGATGTAGCATGCACCAGCAGCGGAGTTGACAGAAGCAATAAGGGCAAGGGTATGGGAGATGCCCATGCATGTGGTATTTGTCATACTTTTGCCTCTGATGGAAGATGCGTTTCCCTTTTGAAGATTTTATTTACCAATGAATGTATATATGATTGCAAGTACTGCATTAACAGAAGGTCTAATGATGTGCCAAGAGCCAGCTTTACTCCTGATGAGGTTTGCAGACTGACTATAGAATTTTACAGAAGAAATTATATTGAAGGTCTTTTCTTAAGTTCAGGAATTTTAAACAGTCCTGATTTTACCATGGGGCTGATTTATGAGGCCTTGTGGAAACTAAGAAATGAATACAGATTTTTTGGATATATTCATGTAAAGGCGATACCGGGGGCCTCTCCTGAAATAATAGAAAAAGTGGGATTTCTGGCGGACAGAATGAGTACTAATCTGGAACTTCCCACAAAGAAAGGTTTGCAGGAACTGGCACCTAATAAGTCTTATAAGAATATATTGCGTCCCATGAGACAGATACAGTTAGGAACGGGAAATTTAATTGCCACTGAAAAGGAAGGCTATAATCTGGTAACCCGTAGCGGGAGAAAAACAACCTCAAAATTCGTTCCGGCAGGTCAGAGCACCCAGATGATTATTGGTGCCACTCCGGAGACAGATTATCAGTTAATGACAGTTACTGAGCATATGTATAAGGAATATAAGATGAAAAGGGTATTTTATTCTGCATTTGTGGATGTTAATCATAATATAGATGCGCCGGCACCAATAGGTCCTAACCCACTTTTACGTGAACATAGGTTATATCAGGCAGACTGGCTTTTACGATATTATAAGTTTGAAGTTAAGGAACTTCTTAACGAATCACATCCTAATTTTAATGTGGTTTTAGACCCGAAGTGTGACTGGGCGGTTAGCCATTTGGAAAGATTCCCTGTTGAAGTTATGAGGGCAGATTATTATACACTTCTAAGGGTGCCGGGATTAGGGGTTAAGTCTGCAGGAAGAATAGTATCCGCAAGAAGGTATGGAATTCTTAACTTTGATAACTTAAAGAAAATGGGAGTTGTTCTGAAAAGAGCTGCGTATTTCATAACCTGTAATGGGAAAACCATGTTTCCGTTGAAAATGAACCAGGATTTTATTGCAAGGGAGTTGGCAGCCACTGACAGAAAGCAGATATATGCCATAGAAGGAGACACAACTTACAAACAAATGACATTAATGGATTTGGAGGTGAAGGCATGAGCGACATAGAATCGATTTCAGGGAAGAATATTACATTAGTATGTGATGACAGCTTTGACGGCATAATGACAGCAGTTTATGACGGCTGGGTGCTTATGAAAAATGGTTGTAGGGTTAATATCCATCCGGGAAAAGATTATGCACCTACCTTCTTTTCAGAATTTATAACAATAGAAACGGATATGGATAAGGCTGTAAGAGTAGCCGGGTCTATTCGGATAAAAATTTCCATTGAAGCCTATATGCTGGTGTATAGGGCATGTATGCATTATGAGGAGTGTAAAGCAGATGAGGTTTTTGAATTCCTAAAAATAGGTTATAAAGTAGGGGGCAGAATTACGAAGATGCTTTCTAACCCTCATGTTATGAAGGTTATGGAATTAAGCAGAAAAGCTGCCAATGAGGCTCATTTGTTTAAAGGGTTTGTAAGATTTGACGAATTAAAGGGAGGCGTGCTGTATAGCAAGATAGAACCTAAATGTGATGTACTTTCCCTTATATCCAATCATTTTGCGGAACGTTTTCCGGAAGAGGATTTTATAATATATGATGGCAGAAGGAAAAAGGCCATTGTTCACAAACATAGTAATGACTGTATTATGGTGGAAGGTCAGAATATGGATCAGTTAACAAAAGATCTTCAAAGAAATGATGAATACAGGGATATGTGGAAAATATTTTTTGATACTATAGGAATAGATGCAAGATATAATCCTAAGTGCCAACAGAATAATCTACCTAAATGGTATAGGAAGAATATGACAGAAATGAGAAATTGATTGATTATTAAAAAACTGATTGTTCTTATTAAGGTTTTTCGGTGTTCTTTCTTCACTTTTATAAGCTTTAGTGTTATACTATCGGAGTAGTTTCGCCATAAATAGGATAATGGCGAAAAGAATGACAATAAAGATATTTTACTATTCTAGGAGGAATCTATGAGTAAAGTTAAGCGAGTGTATGTGGAGAAAAAAGTTCCATATGCCGTAAAGGCAAAGGAATTAACAGAGGATATCAAAGATTATTTGGAAATATCCGGTCTTGAAAATGTGAGAGTTCTGGTAAGATATGATGTGGAAAATTTATCAGAAGATACTTATAAGAAAGCATTAACAACAGTATTTTCAGAACCCCCTGTTGATGATGTTTACGAGGAAAAATTTCCATATGATGAAGCCAATTCAAAAGTGTTCAGTGTAGAATTTTTACCGGGGCAGTTTGACCAGAGAGCTGATTCAGCGGTTCAGTGCGTTAAGTTTTTAAACGAGGATGAAGAACCGGTAATTAAAACAGCCACAACTTATGTGTTAGTTGGAGATATTACGGACCAGCAGTTTGAACAAATCAAAAATTATTGTATCAACCCGGTAGATTCAAGAGAAACCGGTTTAGAAAAACCTGAAACTTTAGTTACTGATTTTGAAGAACCTGCAGATGTTGTGATATTTGATGGCTTTAAAGATATGGAAGAAGCTCCACTCAAAGAACTTTATGATTCTCTTGGACTTGCTATGACATTTAAGGATTTCTTACACATTCAGAAATATTTCAAAAACGAAGAAGACAGAGATCCTTCAATGACTGAAATAAGAGTTTTAGATACTTATTGGTCAGACCATTGCCGTCATACAACATTTAATACGGAACTTACAGATGTTAAGTTCGACGATGGTTATTATAATGAACCTATTGTAAAAACATATAATGAATACTTAGAAACAAGAAAAGATGTTTTCGGAGACAGAAAAGATAAATTTGTCTGCCTTATGGATTTAGCACTTATTGCTATGCGTAAACTCAAAAAAGAAGGCAAATTAGACGATCAGGAAAAATCAGACGAAATAAATGCATGTAGTATTGTTGTTCCTGTTGAAGTGGATGGAAAAACAGAAGAATGGTTAGTAAACTTCAAGAATGAAACTCATAACCATCCAACAGAAATAGAACCATTTGGTGGTGCTGCTACATGTCTTGGTGGAGCAATCAGAGATCCACTTTCAGGACGTACTTATGTATACCAGGCTATGCGTGTTACAGGTGCAGCAGATCCAACAAAGCCAATGAGTGAAACTCTTAGTGGAAAACTTCCACAGAAAAAGCTGGTGCAGGGCGCAGCTGACGGATATAGTTCATATGGTAACCAGATTGGTCTTGCAACAGGATTAGTTAAAGAAATCTATCATCCTGACTATGTTGCAAAGAGAATGGAAATTGGTGCAGTAATGGGTGCGGCACCTAGACGTGCAGTTCAGAGACTTACATCAGATCCCGGAGATATTATTGTTCTTCTTGGTGGAAGAACAGGTCGTGACGGATGTGGTGGAGCAACGGGTTCATCAAAGATTCATACAGAGGAATCAATTGAAACATGTGGAGCAGAAGTTCAAAAAGGTAATGCCCCTACAGAACGTAAATTACAGAGATTATTCAGAAGAGAAGAAGTTAGTCATATAATTAAGAAATGTAATGACTTTGGTGCAGGCGGTGTATCTGTAGCAATTGGTGAATTAGCTGATGGACTTCACATTAACTTAGATAAAGTACCAAAGAAGTATGCCGGACTTGACGGTACTGAAATAGCTATTTCAGAATCACAGGAAAGAATGGCTGTAGTAGTAGATCCGGGAGACGTTGAACAGTTCCTTAAATACGCTAACGAAGAAAATTTAGAGGCTACAGTCGTAGCAGAGGTAACAGAAGATCCAAGACTTGTTCTTGAATGGAGAGGAAAAGAAATTGTAAATCTTT
Source organism: uncultured Eubacterium sp. (assembly GCA_900548465.1). Classification (GTDB taxonomy): domain Bacteria; phylum Bacillota; class Clostridia; order Lachnospirales; family Lachnospiraceae; genus Eubacterium_G. Next base: position 87,694 of record URKY01000003.1, on the reverse strand, counting down.
CAAGAGCATTCTTAGATACAAACGGAGCTCATCAGGAAACTACAGTTGAAGTTGACATGCCTGAAAAGGAAGATAATTTCTTCAATAAGCCGGTAGTTGATGATGTAAAGGCTAAATGGTTAGAAACTCTCGCAGACCTTAATGTATGTTCACAGAAAGGACTTGTAGAAAAATTTGACGGTTCAATTGGTGCCGGTTCAGTATTTATGCCGCATGGTGGAAAATATCAGAAGACAGAAACACAGACAATGGTTGCTAAACTTCCTGTACTTAAAGGAAAGTGCGATACAGTAACTATGATGAGTTATGGATTTGATCCATACCTTTCAAGCTGGAGTCCATACCATGGAGCTATGTACGCAGTAGTTGACTCTATTGCAAAAATAGTTGCTAATGGTGGTGATTACAAGAAAATAAGAATGACATACCAGGAATACTTCAGAAGAATGACTGAAGACCCACGTAGATGGAGCCAGCCATTTGCAGCATTACTTGGTTCATTCGATGCACAGATGGGATTTGCATTACCATCAATTGGTGGAAAAGACAGTATGTCAGGTACATTTAATGATATTGATGTACCACCAACTCTTGTTTCATTTGCAGTTGATGTAGCAAAGGAAAAAGATATTATTACACCGGAATTAAAGGCTGCCGGAAACAAGATTGTTAAATTTGAAATAATCAGAGATCAGTATGATAAACCGGTTTATAAAGAAATCATGAAACTTTATGATAAGATTCATGACATGATTCAGAAAGGAATTATTATTTCTGCATATGCTGTTGAAGGCAAGGGTGTAATCCCTGCTGTTAGTAAGATGGCATTTGGTAATGGAATTGGTGTTACTGTTAGCAGTAGCATTCCGGGAAGCGATTTATTTGCACCGGGATTTGGTGACATTGTAGCAGAAATTCCTGCAGACAAAATAGATGATGTTTCAGCAAGTTATGTACTTATTGGTGAAACAAATGATAAGCAGGTATTTGAGTATGGAAACAGCGTTATTACAATGGAAGAAGCTGTTAAGACTTGGGAAAAAACATTAGAAAAGATATTCCCAACAAGAAGTCATAAGGATACCACAATTTTAGACACCCCTGTATATGACAATGGAAGCGTTTATGTATGCAAGAACAAAGTTGCAAAACCTACAGTATTTATTCCTGTATTCCCTGGAACAAACTGTGAGTATGATAGTGCAAAGGCATTTGAACAGGCAGGAGCTAATGTAATAACAAAGGTATTTAAGAACCTTACACCGGAAGATATAAGAGATTCTGTTAAGATCTTTGAGGATGCAATTAATCAGTCACAGATTATTATGTTTCCAGGTGGATTTAGTGCAGGTGATGAGCCGGACGGTTCTGCGAAATTCTTCGCCACAGCATTTAGAAATGCAAAGATTGAAGAAGCAGTTCATAAGCTATTAAATGAAAGAGATGGTCTTGCTCTTGGTATTTGTAACGGATTCCAGGCATTAATCAAACTTGGACTGGTTCCAAATGGAAAGATAACAGGACAGAACATTAATGCACCTACATTGACATACAACACAATTAACCGTCATATATCTAAGATGGTATACACAAAGGTTGTATCAAATAAATCACCTTGGTTACAGGAAGCAGAACTTGGTGGCGTTTATGTAAATCCGGCTTCGCATGGTGAAGGAAGATTTGTAGCACCTAAGGAATGCATAGATCAGTTATTTGCTAACGGACAGGTTGCTACACAGTATGTTAACCAGCAGGGACAGCCTACAATGGATGAAGAATGGAACGTTAACGGTTCATATATGGCTATTGAAGGTATAACAAGCCCTGATGGAAGATGCTTTGGTAAGATGGCTCATATTGAAAGAAAGGGTACATCTGTTGCCACAAATATTTATGGTGAACAGGACCTTAAAGTATTTGAATCAGGTGTAAAATATTTCAAATAAGTTATAATAAAAGAAAAGAGTCACTTTATGTGATTCTTTTCTATTATCAGATATCAGTGGAAAGGAGTAAATGTATTTAGATACATTGAATAGATATGAATTATTTAAAAAATTTGAAATGGGAAATGATTTTATTTTCTTTGGCAACAATAGCCATAGGTGTACTTATGTGCATTTATCCAACGAAGATTGTAACGGCAGTATGTATTGTTCTGGCATCAATTTTGTTTATATTAGGAATCAGATGTCTGTTGGAATACAGAAGAAAGAATGCTATTCAGGATTTTTACAAATATGAGTTGGTTGCAGGTATAGCTTTAATTCTTGGTGGAATAGTTGTTCTGTTTTGTATGCATTTACTTTTATCAATAATTACTTATGTTATTGCCATAATAATTATTGTTAGTGGTCTTATGAAAGTGGAAAATGCTTTGGATTTGAAAAAAATGGGCGCACATTGGATTCCGTTAATGGTTTTTGCAGTAATAAGTATCATACTCGGAATTTCAGTATTAATGATGCCTATGAATCATAATGATAATGGTTCTACGACAGCAGGAGATTTCTTTGTTCAGGCAGCGGGAATAATTTTTGCCATAACAGGATTGATTGACTTAATTACAACTCTTTCTGTTTCAGGAAAAATAAAAGTATGGTCAGTAGAACAGGGCGCATATATGGCAGATGAAGATATAGATGATGAAATAGTGGAAAGCATAGATGATGTTCCTGATGATGAGGAATAATAAAGCATAGAATTAAAGATTTTGTAACTAGAAAAACCTGCATTGGCGCCAGCTATGCAGGTTTTTCTATGTCCTGAATCTTAATAAGTGTATATACATTATTATTTTTGCGAGATACGTGTGAATTAGTTATTTACAAGCTTTATACATGTACTTCCGACTGAAACAGCCTTACAGGAATAAAAAGTACACTCAAAAAAATGAATATAACAAGTCTATACACGTACTTCTGGCTGGAACAGCCTGACAGGGCTAAAAAGTACACTCAAAAATTTGAATATAACAAGTCTATACACGTACTTCTGATTGGAACAGCCTGACAGGGCTAAAAAGTACACTCAAAAGAATGAATATAACAAGATTATACACGTACTTCCGGATGAAACAGCCTTACAGGAATAAAAAGTACACTCAAAACCGTAAAATAATAAGACATACATTAAATGCATGTCTTATTATCAAATATTATCTATAAAGTTTCATATTTCTGAACAACACCAAGTCCAATAGGATGAGGACCGGTGTGAACACCTGATACGATTCCAATGGCAACATTGGTTTCTGAATTTAATTTAACATCAAGAGCTTCCTCTAATTCGTTCATAAAGCTTACACCTTCAGAAGCGTCATATCCATAACCGACAGAAACAACAAAATTGTCTTTGCCATGTTCTGTTAAGTACTTATCTGCAACAGATAAAACTTTTTTCTTAAGCTTGTTTCTGTTTCGTCCAATACCACCTAATCCAATGTCTCCATTTTTCATAATAATCACAGGTTTGACATCAATCTTGCCGGCAGCTGCAGCAACCTTTCCAATACGTCCACCCATCTGTAAATAATCAAGAGATCCTACTGTAAAGAAAATACGGGCTGAGTCTATAACCTTTTCGATATTCTTTAAAGCTAAATCAAGTGGAAGGTCAGCTTTTTGCATTCTAACCATCTGATCAATTATAAGAGCCTGTGTAACAGTGTTCTGTTTTGAATCTATAACATGAATTTCTGCATCAGGATAATCTTCCAAAACTAATTCTCTTGCATTAATTGCTGAATTAAATGAACCACTAAAAATTAATGAAATCGTAAAACAAACAACAGGAGTGTTTGTTTTAGCGTATTCCTCAAAAACATTTGCATACTGCTCAACGCTAGGTAAAGAAGTTTTGGGATATACCCCGGGATTTTCAACCATTCTTTTATAGCATTCATTTCTTGTAATGTCTATACCATCACGATAGTATGTTTCACCGTCAAAAGATACGGATAAAGGTACAATATCAATATTATTTTTCTCTATATATGCCTGTGACAAATCGCAGGCGCTGTCGCTTATTATTTTATACATAAGTTTCAAAAACTCCTTTACGTAGTAATTAATACTACATCAGTATAACACTTATTCAACATTATTCAATAGATTTTATACTATTTAAAAAAACTTTCACAAAAAGTTAACATTCAATTTTTTTTCTCTAAATAGTATGATACAATATCAAAAGAATATTATGATGAGAGAAAAAAGGAGATAAAAGGTGGAAAAACTAAAGTCATTACTAAAATATCAGCGACAGATTATAGAAGGATTTTTTGTTAGTGTATTAGGTGGATGGGCATTTACGTCTTTGTTAAAGGGGGCATACACAAAAATAAATAATATTAATTATGTGGCACAGGATAAATTTGCCATAACAATAATGCTTATTATAGTATTTTCAGGAGTTTTTGCATTTACATATTATAAATTCAGCAATGTTGCAAGAATAATGATGTTTATGTTTATATATGTATTCTTTATGATGTCTGCATGTAACGGATATTCTTACAATTGGAATGAAACAGCAAAAAACCCTATTGGAAATATCTGCTTTGACGCAGTGTTGTGTTTTATTGCAGTTCTGGCATTTCTCTATGTGAAAGACGACATATTTGACATTGTTGCAGAATTCAAAATAGATAAGAAAAAAACAAACATTATTGTAGCAATAGTAGGCATTCTGTTATTTGCATTTGTGGGAATTATAACTGTGTACAGATATTTAACTTATAGCAATTCAACATTTGATTTTGGAATATTTACTCAAATGTATGAAAATATGAAACAGACAGGCTCAATCAGTACAACATTAGAGAGAAACAGAGTGTTGTCCCATTTTGGAGTACATTTTTCACCAATATTTTATATAGCATTGCCTATATATTTCATATTCCCAAGCCCTGTTACTGTTCAGCTTATACAGGCATTTATGGTGGCACTTCCGGTCATTCCTATAGTTCTTATTTCAAGAAAATATAAATTATCAAACTGGATGACTGTGGGAGCAGTGCTTCTTTATGCATTATATCCGGCAACAGCAGGAGGAACATTGTACGATATACATGAAAACTGCTTCCTCACATTCTTAATATTAATGGCTATCTGGGCTATAGAAAAAAAGAAAAATATTCTTACGGCAATAATGGTACTTTTAGTATTCTTTGTAAAAGAAGATGCACCGGTTTATATTATGGTTCTTGGAACGTTTTATCTTTTCTCAAGAAAAGACAAAAAAAGAGGACTTATACTTATGGTTTCCTCAGCAATATATTTTATAATAGCAACCAGTGTTGTAAAGAGTTATGGTCTGGGAATAATGGATAACAGATTCAGTAATTTATTCTATGACCAGCAAAAAGGATTAAGCCAGTTGATTCGCACGGTATTGGTAAATCCGGGATACGTAATTAGTCAGATTGTAGCTAACTACGATGCGAACGGCATGGAAAAGATAGGATATATTTTGCTTATGTTTGTCCCTATGGCAGCAGTAATATTCAGAAATGGAAAAAAATATTCAAGATTTATATTGATTTCTCCGGTTATAGTAATCAATTTACTTACGCTTTATGTTTATCAGCATGACATAACATTCCAGTACAATTTCGGTTCAATAGCATTGATGATGTACCTTGTCATTATGAACATGGCTGATTTAAAACCAAAGAAAGCTAAAGTGGCAATAAGCGTGGCGGTTATATGTGCAGGAGTAATGTTTATGGGCTCTATGGCACCAAGACTTAATTATTACACATCTAAATATAGTCAGGACAAGGCAACATATGAGAAAATCAATATAGCATTAAGTGCCGTTCCAAAGAATGCATCAGTTTGTGCTTCAGGATTTTTTACACCGCATTTAAAGAATCTTGAAATGTATGATCAGAATCATTTAGAGGAAACAAAATATACTGATTATCTTGTAATAGACGAAAGATATACTGATGAAAAATCAAAATTTGATACTGTTTTGTCTTCAGGACAATATGATCTGATTTACAATGAGTCAGGTATAATAAGTATATATAGAAAGAAATAAATAATAAGCACATTTCTTTATTATTGAAAGAGATGTGCTTATTTGGTATACTTTTAACGGTTTACAATTTAGATTTATTAATAAGAAAGAGGTAAAAGATTGACCATATTAATTAAGAATGGACGAATCCTTAATCCTTCAGAAAACCTTGACAAAATTATGGATATTTATGTTGAGGATGGAGTTATAAAGGAAAAAGCAGAAAACATAACAAGAGAAGCAGACAGAGTAATTGATGCAAAAAACTGTTATGTTATGCCGGGACTGATTGACTTGCATGTACATTTCAGGGACCCGGGACTTACTTATAAAGAGGATATAGAAACAGGCAGCAGGGCGGCAGCAAAAGGTGGTTTTACAACAGTGTGCTGTATGCCTAATACAAAACCGGTAATTGACAGTGCAGAAACTGTTAAATATGTATTAGACAAATCAAAGAAAGTTGGTTTAACAAATGTACTTCCTGTTGGAGCAGTTACAAAAAATATGGCAGGAACTGAGATTACTGACGTTAACGAATTAAAAGAAGCTGGAATCTGTGCAATAAGTGAAGATGGAAAATCAGTAATGAATTCCGGAGTTTACAGAAAAGCAATGACAGCGGCAGCAAAGGCAGGCGTACCGGTAATGGCTCATTGCGAAGATATTAATCTTGTAGAAGGCGGAGTCATTAATCTGGGAAACAAGTCAGCAGAATTAGGTGTTAAGGGTATTAGCAATGCAGTTGAGGATGTAATTGCAATGCGTGACATAATGCTTGCGAAAGAAACAGGAGCAACCCTTCATTTGTGTCACTGCTCTACAAAAGACAGTGTAGAAATGGTAAGAAGAGCTAAAGAAGAGGGAATAAAAGTTACTGCTGAAGTTTGCCCACATCATTTTTCAATGTGTTCAGATGACATTACCGCAAATGATGGAAATTTCAAAATGAACCCGCCACTTCGTGCAAGGGAAGACATGGAGGCTCTGATTAAAGGACTTAGCGATGACATAATGGATGTAATATCCACTGACCACGCACCTCACAGTGCAGAAGAAAAAGCAAAGGATTTGGAACATGCCCCATTTGGAATTGTGGGACTGGAAACATCAGTAGCATTGACAATAACTAATCTTGTAAAAAAAGGTTATATAACACCGTTACAGATGGCAGCAAAAATGAGTTACAATCCTGCGAAGGTTCTGGGCATAGAAAAAGGAACTCTCAAAGAGGGATCGGTAGCAGACATAACAATAATAAATCCGGATGAAGAATATCTTGTAGATGTGAATGATTTTGAATCTAAAGGTAAGAATACACCATTCGACGGATACAAAGTTTCCGGAAGAGTTGAATATACAATCCTTGGTGGAAAAATAGTATATCAGTATTAATTTTCGGATTTAAGATAAAAACAAAAAAGGAAGGTAAAGACAATGATAAATAAATTAGTTAAAAAGATTAAAGAAACAAATGCACCGGTTGTAGTAGGACTTGACCCAATGATGAGCTATATTCCTGAACATATTACAAAGAAAGCTTTTGATGAGTTTGGGGAGACATTGGAAGGGGCTGCAGAAGCAATATGGCAGTACAATAAAGGAATTATTGATACAACTTATGATTTGATTCCAGCAGTAAAGCCACAGATTGCAATGTATGAACAGTTTGGAGTGCCGGGACTCGTGGCATTTGACAAAACAGTGAAATATGCAAAAGAAAAAGACTTAGTTGTAATCGGCGATGTAAAGCGTGGAGACATAGGTTCAACATCAGCAGCTTATGCTACAGCCCACCTTGGAAAAGTTCAGGTAGGCAGTAAGAAATATTCATTATTTGATGAAGATTTTGCAACAGTAAATCCTTATCTTGGAACAGACGGAATAAAGCCGTTTATTGATGTTTGCAAAGAAGAAAACAAAGGTTTATTTATCCTTGTTAAAACATCAAACCCTTCAAGTGGAGAATTTCAGGACAGATTAATAGATGGAAGACCGCTTTATGAATGGGTAGGCGAACAGGTTGCAAAATGGGGAGAAGACCATATGGGCGATGACTACAGCTACATTGGAGCAGTAGTTGGAGCTACATATCCTGAAATGGGAAAAATCCTTAGAAAGGTTATGCCAAAGAGTTACATTCTTGTGCCGGGTTATGGTGCACAGGGTGGTACTGCAGACGGATTAAAGCCATATTTCAATGAAGACGGACTTGGTGCAATCGTAAATTCATCAAGAGGAATTATCTGTGCATACAAGCAGGATAAGTATGCTAAATTCGGAAGTGAAAATTACGCAGATGCTTCAAGACAGGCAGTAATTGACATGATAGAAGATATTAACTCAATTTTTTAATAAAAGACAATTTTTGTTAATAAAAGTAAAAAATATAACAACCAATGATTATAAAATAATTAGGAGCGAATATGAGAGAAAAAGAACTTGCAAAAGTGATTTCCCAGAAATGTATTGGAACGGGAGTTTACAGTATGTGGATTGAAACAAAGGCAGCACAGACAGCTGTTGCCGGACAGTTTGTTTCCGTGTATTGCAAAGATAAAACAAAATTATTGCCAAGACCTATAAGTATTTGTCAGATAGACAAGGAAAAGGGAAGACTGAGAATTGTATACAGAGTTGTAGGTGAAGGAACAGAGGAAATGTCATCATATAGTGCAGGGGATGATATTTCACTTATCGGACCACTTGGTAACGGATTTATGCAAAGAGAAGGAAAAAAGGCTATCTTAATAGGCGGAGGTATTGGAATCCCACCAATGGTTGGATTGGCAGAAGCCCTGAAAGATAAGGCAGAAGTAAGTGTGGTAGCCGGATATAGAGATGAATTGTTCCTTACAAAAGAATTGGAAAATGCCGGAAAGCTTTACATTGCAACCGAAGATGGAAGCACGGGAACAAAAGGTACGGTAATAGATGCCATAAAGGAACAGGCGGTCGGAGGCAATGTGATATATGCATGCGGACCTACACCTATGTTAAAGGCAATTAAGGAATACGCCCTTGCAAATAATATTGAATGTCAGTTATCACTTGAAGAAAGAATGGCATGTGGAATAGGAGCCTGTCTGGCATGCGTATGTCAGTCAAAGGACAAGGATGCACACTCAAATGTTAATAATAAAAGAATATGCAAAGACGGACCTGTATTTTTGGCAGAGGAGGTAGAACTTTAATGAATACAAAAGTTAATATTGCAGGAGTTGAATTTAAAAATCCCGTAATGGTTGCCTCAGGAACATTTGGTTCAGGAGCTGAATACAGTGATTTTGTTGACTTAAACAGATTGGGAGCAGTTGTTACAAAAGGTGTTGCAAATGTGCCTTGGGAAGGAAATCCTACACCACGTATAGCAGAGACATACGGTGGAATGTTAAATGCAGTAGGACTTCAGAATCCGGGATATGATTTGTTTGCAAAAAGAGATATTCCATATCTTCAAAAATATGATACAAACATTATTGTAAATGTCTGTGGAAGAACAACTGAAGATTACATTGATGTAGTAGAAAAATTAGGAACTGAAAATGTTGATATGTTGGAAATTAATATTTCATGCCCTAATGTAAAACATGGTGGAATTGCTTTTGGTCAGGATCCAAAAGCAGTTGAAGCAATAACCAAAGCAGTAAAGGCAGTTGCAAAACAGCCTGTTATTATGAAGCTAAGTCCTAACGTTACGGACATTACGGAAATGGCAAAGGCAGCAGAAGCCGGTGGGGCAGATGCATTGTCACTGATAAATACTTTGACAGGAATGCAGATAGATGTTGAGAGACAGAAGTTTGTTCTGGCAAACAAAACCGGAGGACTTTCAGGTCCGGCCATAAAACCTGTAGCAGTTCGTATGGTTTATCAGGTAGCCAATGCAGTTAATGTTCCAATCATCGGTATGGGTGGAATTGCCAATGCAAAGGATGCCATGGAATTTATATTGGCAGGTGCTACGGCGGTGTCTGTTGGAACAGCCAACTTTAACAATCCTAACACTACAATAGAAGTTGTGGAGGGAATAGAAGATTACATGGCAAGACATAATGTTGAAGATATCAATGATCTTATTGGAATTGTGAAATAGAAGAAAATATATTAGATGTAAAATTGTGCATTAATAATGAAAAGGTAATATAAAAGGAGGGGGCTTTATGAAAAGAATTAGTCCAATAGTTAGTAGCATAATAACGGCTATAGTAGTGTACATAGCAATTTTGTTGAATAGGGAAGTGGGAAAATATATGGGAGAGACTTATAATATTACTCAATCTTATATTTTCAAAGTCTTAATACTTCTTGTTACAGGTATTTGCATAGGCTGGAATTTGTGGATGTTACAGAAAGCAGAGGTAACTATTGTTGTCACTTCCATAATAGTTGACATAGTGCTTATTGCGATTTTGTATTTTGGAATTTTTACCGGTATGGTATATCCTGTAGGGCTTATTGGAATGTATATATTTGTGCTTGTCACAAAGTTTGTGGATAAAAAAGGAAAGGCATAAATTATGAAAAAAAGCAGGCTTGACAAAAATGTTTTAATAGTCAGGTAAAATGAGTTTCTTTTAAGTGAATAGTGTTATAATGAATAACGTTCGTGTTCTTGTATATTTTACAGGTGCATGGACGTTTTCTATGTACTAAAGAAATATGGAATTTTAACGGATTGTGAAAATCTACTATTCGTGATAAGATAAAATGAATATTAAATTTTAAAGGAGAATTAATAATGGAAGCATATAAGCAGGAATTTATAGAATTTATGGTAGAAAGTGATGTATTAAAGTTTGGTGAATTTACACTTAAGAGCGGTAGAAAGTCACCATTTTTCATGAATGCAGGAGCCTATGTTACAGGTTCACAGTTACATAGATTAGGTCAGTATTATGCAAAGGCAATACATGACAGATACGGTGATGACTTTGACGTACTTTTCGGACCGGCATATAAAGGAATACCTCTTGCTGTTGTTACGGCAATTGCTTATAACGAATTATATGGAAAAGAAATCCGTTATTGTTCAGATAGAAAAGAAGAGAAGGATCACGGTGCAGATAAGGGAAGTTTCCTTGGAAGCAAATTAAAAGACGGTGACAGAGTAGTAATGATTGAGGATGTTACAACATCAGGTAAGTCAATGGAAGAAACTGTACCAAAGGTAAAAGGTGCAGCAGATGTTACTATCGTGGGACTTATGGTTTCTCTTGACAGAATGGAAGTAGGAAAGGGCGGAGAAAAGTGCGCCCTTGATGAAGTAAAGGACCTTTACGGATTTGAGACAAATGCAATAGTCACAATGGCAGATGTTGTTGAACACCTGTACAATAAGGAATGCAATGGAAAAGTTGTAATTAATGATGAAATAAAAACTGCTATCGACAAATATTATGAACAGTATGGTGCAAAATAGATAGCAGAGGTGAACCATTGTGAAAAAAATGAATAAAACAGACAGGAAGGTCCTCATATGGGGACGCCTGTTTTTTGTGATTTATATGGTACTGGCGTTATATTTTATGTTTTTCTCTGAAACATTAGACAGAACAATGGTTAATGACCAGTATAGATACAATCTTACTTTATTTAAGGAAATTAACAGATTCTGGGAAATGAGGCATACATACGGTTGGAATGTTACTATTGTAAACCTTCTGGGAAATGTAGTGTGCTTTATGCCTTTTGGTTTCCTTCTGCCTACAATTTCAAGAAAGAAAATATTTAAGAACATTATTAGTGTAACATTAATGACATTTTTGTTTAGTTTATTTATTGAAACAGCGCAGTTACTGACAAAAGTAGGAGCTTTTGATGTAGACGATCTTTTCCTTAATACGGTAGGTGGATTTCTCGGATACATTTTTATGAAACTGACTAAGATAAGGAAGCACATTTAAAATAATTAAAAAGCGAAGAAGAGATAATATGAATAAATTATTTGGAAGAAAGAAAAAAATATTATTAGACAACAAAGAAGACAAGGTGGCTAAACATATTCCTCTTAGAAAATACACAAAAGGGGGAAGAACTTCGTGTCTCATAGCGTTAATTAGTCTTGTGTTAATTATCATTGATGTGATTATTACAATATTAATGAGGGGAAACGCGGGAATATATGTGGGACTTATAGCGTTATTTGCCTTTATTGTTGCAGCAGCAGGTTTTGCGGTAGGTATTAACAGTTTTAAGGAAGAAAATAAATTTATGCGTTATACATATTTGGGAACCATAGCCAATGCCGTTATCTGGCTTGGACTTGTGGGAATGTACCTGATATTTGTATAAAAAGGAGTGGACTGATGGATATAATTAAAGAGCGCTATGATATTGCCATTAACAGAATAAAAGATATTAAAGAAGATAATGCTGTGGAACAGAAATACTACGATTATTTCGTGTATGTTTCACAGTTTATTCTTATGTTGGATGAAATTTATGGAGAGATACAGTCAGAGAAAATTAAGGATTACAGTGAAAAACAGCTTCAGGATTTGAATAAAAAACTGTATCAGGATATTTATGCTGAAAACTATGCTAAAAGCTATGCTAACCCGGAATATGCCGTGAAGGTATTGGGGGAGACATATGGAAAAATACTTTGTTATGTTTATGCGAAACTTCGTTCTCAAATAAGGAATATTTATAAAGAAGAGACGGAAATATTTACATTATATATTGAGTTGTTTATTGAAATTTATAATTATTTCGAGGAAAGCGAAAATCCGGAAGTGAAATATCTGGAAGAGACAATTTATTCTTTTGAAAAGGATAACAGCGAAATTTTTATGGACAAAATGATTGATGAGAGAGTCAATCCTGAAAATAAATTTGCAGTAAATATTGTGATGGACAGCGACCTGAATGATTTAAGATATTTATACCTGTATGGAGAGCATATTGGAAATAATGAAATTGAAATGGCTAAGTTTCTTAACAGAATGGATGATGAGGAAGTAAAGAGACTTGCCACTGTCTACACTGAAGGATACAGACAGGGATTTGTTCATGCAAAGAAAGATTTATCCATAAAAGATACAGTGGATATCAGATATAATATTGGATTTGAACGTATAGTAAGGGCTGCAATTGATAATTTTAAGGAGATGGGACTTAAGCCGGTTATTTATTCACCGGGATATCAGAGCACAAGTCCTAATAAGCAGTACTGGTTTGACCATAAATTTGATCAGGCTCTATATTTAGATAAGTCTTATGTAAAGAGAAAACTGGAGTCTGCAAGAAATGCCTATGAAGAAAGAAAAGATATGGCAAAGGTAATGGCAGGCCCGGCAGTTATAGAAATTTTTGGAGAAAATCCTTTTGAACCGGAGAATAAGAAAGAGGCTTTTAGTCTGACAAAAGAACAGCAGCAGGTTAGCGCCACTTATTCCACAGACTACCAGCGCATGGTAAATGAATATATACCGGGAGATGAAAGAAGCTTTACAATTATAGCGTTCCCTATTCCTGAGTTTGGGGAAAAGTTCGAAGAAATGTTTGAGGCAACCGTAAAGATTAACACTTTGGACATGGAAAAATATGGTAAAGTACAGCAAAAAATAATAGATACTCTGGACAAGGCAGATTACGTAAGAGTAGTGGGAAGAGGAAGTAATAAGACTTACATGAATGTACAGCTTCATGAATTGAAAAATCCTGAAAAGGAAACCAACTTTGAAAACTGCCTTGCAGACGTAAACATTCCTTTAGGCGAGGTATTTACATCCCCTGTATTAAAGGGGACCAACGGAAAACTTCATGTAAGTGAGGTTTATCTTGGAGAATTGAAATACAAGGAACTGGAAATTGACTTCGAAGACGGAAAAATAAAGAAATATACATGTGACAACTTTGAAAATGAAGAGGAAAATCAAAAGTATATTAAAGAAAATATAATGTATAATCACGAAACCCTTCCAATAGGAGAGTTTGCCATAGGAACAAATACAACAGCCTATGTTATTGCAAATAAATTTGACGTAATATACAAACTCCCGATTTTAATTGTTGAGAAAATGGGACCGCATTTTGCAGTGGGTGACACATGCTACAGCTTTGAAGAAGAGGTGAAGGTGTATAATCCTGACGGCAAAGAAATAATTGCAAGAGATAATGAAGTATCTCTTCTTAGAAAAAGCGACATAAAAAATGCATATTTCGGTTGTCATACAGACATAACCATTCCTTATGATGAACTGGGAGAAATAACTGCAGTTTCAGAAAATGGAGAAGAAATCACCATTATTCGTGACGGACGATTTGTTTTAGAAGGCTGTGAATTATTAAATGATGCATTTGATGATAAATAGTAAAAAGTTTTCTTCACTAATAGCTTATTTTATGGTAAGATGAAGAGTGATTTGAAAAAATACAAAATGTAGGAAAAAAGGAGAGCAAAATGGCAAAAGTTGGTATTGTAATGGGCAGCGATTCAGATATGCCTATAATGAGCAAAGCAGCAGAAATTTTGGAAAAGTTTGGAATTGATTATGAAATGACTATCATTTCAGCTCACAGAGAACCGGATATTTTCTTTGAATGGGCAAAAGGTGCCGAAGAGAGAGGAATAAAGGTTATAATTGCAGGAGCAGGAAAGGCAGCTCATTTGCCTGGAATGTGTGCAGCATTATTTAAAATGCCGGTTATTGGTATTCCAATGAAAACATCAGATTTAGGCGGAGTTGATTCACTGTATTCAATAGTTCAGATGCCGTCAGGTGTACCTGTTGCAACAGTAGCTATTAACGGTGGAATGAATGCAGGAATTTTAGCGGCTCAGATACTTGCAACTTCAGATGATGCTCTTTTACAGAAAATAAAAGAATATGCCGATACAATGAAAGAAGAAGTTGTAGCAAAGGATGCAAAACTTAAAGAAGTAGGATATAAGAATTATTAGGAGGAAACATAAGATGGATTATAAGAAGGCGGGAGTAGATATAGAAGCAGGTTACAAGTCAGTAGAACTTATTAAGGGTTCTATTAAAGAAACTGTAAGACCTGAAGTTTTAGGCGGAATTGGTGGATTCGCAGGTGCATTTGACATGAGTGCATTTAAGAACATGGAAGAGCCGATTTTAGTTTCAGGAACAGATGGCGTTGGAACAAAAATTAAACTTGCTTTTGTATTAGACAAACATGACACAATCGGAATTGATTGCGTTGCAATGTGTGTAAACGACATTGTTTGCGGTGGTGGAGAGCCATTATTCTTCTTAGATTACATTGCATGCGGAAAGAATTTCCCAGAAAAGATTGCACAGATTGTTAAAGGTGTGGCAGAAGGCTGCAAGCAGTCAGGTTGTGCATTAATAGGTGGAGAAACAGCAGAACACCCTGGACTTATGCCAGAAGATGATTACGATTTGGCAGGTTTTGCAGTTGGTGTTGTTGACAAGAAAGATTTAATTACAGGAGAAAACATTAAGCCGGGAGATAAACTTATCGGTATTGCATCATCAGGTGTTCACAGCAACGGTTTCTCATTAGTAAGAAAAGTATTTGACATGACAGAAGAGTCACTTAATACATATTATGATGAACTTGGAACAACTCTTGGAGAAGCATTGCTTGCACCAACTATTATATATGTAAAGGCATTAAAGACTATTAAAGAAAATGGTGTAACAATTCATGGCTGCAGCCATATTACAGGTGGTGGATTCTATGAAAACATTCCAAGAATGTTACCTGAAGGAGTAAAGGCTGTAGTTAAAAAAGATTCATATGAAGTACCGGCAATTTTCAAACTTCTTGCAGAAAAAGGTGATATAGCAGAAGAAATGATGTACAACACATACAACATGGGTATTGGTATGTTGCTTGCAGTAGACGAAGCAGACGTTGATGCTACAATGAAAGCAATTGAAAGTGCAGGAGAAAAATGCTTCCTTGTTGGTGAAGTTCAGGAAGGAAATAAGACAGTAGAATTAATATAATACATACTGATTAATGAGGTAGATATGATTAGAGTCGGAGTATTGGTGTCAGGAGGTGGAACAAACCTTCAGGCAATTATAGATGCAGTAAAAAAAGGTGATATTACAAACACATCTCTTGAAGTTGTTATTAGCAACAAAAAAGATGCCTATGCCCTTACCAGAGCAAAAGAAAATGGTATACCGGCAGAATGTGTATGCATTAAAGATTATGATACAAGAGAAGAGTTTAATAAAGCATTAACAGATAAGATTGATTCTTATAATCTTGATCTGATTGTATTGGCAGGATTTTTGGTGGTACTTCCACCGGAATTGACTTCAAAATACAAAAATAAAATTATAAATATACATCCATCATTAATTCCTTCATTTTGTGGAAATGGATTTTACGGCTTACATGTACATGAAAAGGCCTTAGAAAGAGGCGTAAAGGTTACAGGAGCCACGGTGCATTTTGTGGATGAAGGAACTGATACAGGTCCAATAATATATCAGAAGGCAGTCGAAGTGAAACCGGGAGATACTCCTGAAACATTGCAAAAGAGAGTAATGGAAGAAGCAGAGTGGAAAATACTGCCGGCTGCAATAAATGCCATTGCAAATAATCTGTTATAAAATAGACATTAATACATATTGAAAGCGAGAGAGAGGTAGAAAATGAAAGTACTTATAGTTGGAAGCGGTGGAAGAGAACATGCAATTGCTACAGTTGTGGCAAAAAGTCCAAAGGTTGACAAAATATATTGTGCACCGGGAAATGCCGGAATTGCACAGATTGCTGAATGTGTTGACATTGGTGCCATGGAATTTGATAAGCTTGTAGAATTTGCAAAAGAAAAAACAATTGATCTGACTGTAATAGGAATGGACGATCCATTGGTTGGCGGTGTAGTTGATAAGTTCGAAGAAGCAGGATTGAGAGTTTTCGGACCAAGAAAAAATGCAGCCATACTTGAAGGTTCAAAGGCATTTTCAAAGGATCTTATGAAAAAATACAATATTCCTACAGCGGGATATGAAAATTTTGATTCTCCGCAGGAAGCTATGGAATATCTTGAAACTTCCAAATATCCAATAGTACTTAAGGCAGATGGTCTTGCACTTGGAAAAGGTGTACTTATCTGTAATACAAAAGAAGAGGCAATGGACGGTGTTAAGGAACTTATGCTTGATAAGAAGTTTGGAAATGCCGGAAATACTATTGTTATAGAAGAATTTATGACAGGCCGTGAAGTGTCAGTACTTTCATTTGTAGATGGAAAAACAATTAAGATTATGACATCTGCTCAGGATCATAAGAGAGCAAAAGATGGTGACCAGGGACTTAATACCGGAGGAATGGGAACATTTTCACCAAGTCCATTCTATACTGAGGAGGTAGATGAGTTCTGTAAGAAATATGTATATCAGGCAACTGTTGATGCAATGGCAGCTGAAGGAAGAGAATTTAAAGGAATTATTTTCTTTGGACTTATGCTTACTGCCGATGGACCAAAAGTATTGGAATACAATGCAAGATTTGGTGATCCGGAAGCTCAGGTAGTTTTGCCTAGAATGAAAAACGACATAATTGATGTTTTTGAGGCATGTATAGACGGAACTCTTGATCAGATAGATTTACAGTTTGAAGACAACGCAGCAGTTTGTGTTGTACTTGCCAGTGACGGATATCCTGTATCTTACGAAAAAGGATTTGAAATTAAAGGACTTGATAAGTTTGAAGGTAAAGAGGGTTACTACGTATTCCATGCAGGAACTGCTAATAAGGATGGAAAGATAGTAACAAACGGCGGAAGAGTCTTAGGCGTTACAGCTAAGGGTAAAGATTTAAAAGAAGCAAGAGCTAATGCATATGAGGCTGCCAAACTTATTGAATTTGAAAATAAATATATGCGTAATGACATAGGAAAAGCAATTGATGAAGCATAGATTGCTGAATTTACATAAACAGAGTGCTTAATGCATAGATAAAAATAAAAAAGTACAAATGTGCAGGAAAGGAAGAATGATGAAAAATTTTAAGAAAATTTTACTTACATCAATTACATTGTTAACTATGACTGTGGCAATGGCATTTAGTGTAAGTGCAGATACAACTACAGATTTATCTTCACTTAAAGTATACGGAGTAGATGCTGCAGGCAAAAAAACTGAGATACCACTTAGTTTTAACCCGACAACATACACTTATGATCTTACAGTAAAGTCAAATATAGCATCTATAGAAATTACTGCAAAAACTGCAGATGCAAGTTCTAAATGGCTTGTGGAAAAGCAGGGCGTTAACACGAAAATGGACACAGGTAAAAATCTTACAGTTGTGGCAGTAACATCAGCTGCAGGAAAGACTCAGAAGTATACACTTAATACTACTAAGCTTACACCGGCAGAAGATGCGTCGTACAAAGAACCTGCTAAAAGCGATAAAAAAGCTTCAAAAGACAGCAAAACAAAGAAAAGCACAAAAGATACTCAGGTAAAGATAGGCAAGAAGACAATGAAAATCACATCTTCATTTGCTAAATCAAGTATTCCGGCTGGATTTACAAAATCAACACAAAAATATAATGGAAAGAAATATACATGCATTAAGGGAGAGGTAAAGGACCTTACAGCTTTCTATTTGTACAATGATAAAGAAGAAGGTTTCTATATATACAACGCTGACAAGAATGAATTTTATGCAATGCAGAACATAAAAGTAAAAAGCAGAATGTATACATTAGTAAATCCGGAAAAGACAGATGGAATTCTTGAAAATTATGACAAAAAAAATGTGACTATAATAGATCAGAAGGTTAAGGCATGGGCTCTTAACGAAGAAGAAGGAATGTACCTTGTATACGCAATGAACTGGAATGGTGACACTAATCTTTATTGCTATGACGATAATGAAAAATGTTTCCAGAGATATTTAGTGTCAAACGATGCAAATAATCAGTCAGAAGCAGCTGCAAAGGCGTATAATAATTTACAAAAAGACTATAATAAACTGGTTGATAAATATAACCTGTTAATAAAAGTTCTTTGTGGGTTAGTAATTGTAATTATAATTTTAATCTTTGTATGTATTAATCTTGGATTGAACAGGAAAGAAAAGAAGGCAAAAAAAGCACAGAGAAAAAATAAATATAAAGATGATAAGTCAAAGAATGAAGAGGAAGAAATAGTTGATGAGGATGACATTGATTCCGGAATAGAAATAGACAGCGAAAAGGATGAGGAAGAACCGGAGGAAGAAGCTTTTGATATAGAAAAAGAAGTGGAAGCTGAACTTGCGAAAGAAGTTGAAAGTGAATTTGCCGGGGATGATGTGGTTGCAACTGAAGATGTGGTTGAAGACTTAGAAATTCAGGAAGAACCTAAAGTGGAAAAAAAGCCAAAGAAAGAAGCACCGGAAAAAAAGACTCCAGAGGTTGAAGAAGAACCTAAGGCAGAGGAAACACCACAGGAAACAGAAACTGACGAAGATATAAAATCCACAATGAAATCATTGCTTCCGGATGATCAGGACGACGATGAAGAAGATGATGATTTTGAATTTATTGATTTAGATTAATATACTAAGATAAAGGCTGCCTAATAAAATATTTAGGCAGCTTTTCATATTTTAAAAATATTTAAAACAATAGACATATTTGGAAAATATAATGGTTCTAGATGACACTTGGAGGAGTTGCTATGGAGAATAATAAATTTACAAAACAATCAATTGAGGCAATAAAATGTGCAAAAGACCTGGCTTGTGATTTGGGAATGAATTATATTGGAACAGAGCATATATTGGCAGGTATTGCAAAAATAACCAATGGTGTTGCTGCCAATATTTTATATAATCATAATCTCTCATATGCTGATATAGTAAGTGCTATAGAGGAAGATATGGGAATAAAGTCGAAAAGTGGAACAAGGCTGAAAAGCAGAAATGTTGAGCCTTCCCAGAGAACCCATGCACTACTTAACAGAGCAGCCATGGAGGCAAGAGAACAGGGAATGGAAACAGTGGGAACAGAACATATACTGCTTGCCATAATTGCAGAGCCGGACTGTGAAGCACATTGTATTCTGGTAAGTTTTAATATCAGTATGAAAAAAATGTGTGCTGATATTTTGAAACTGTCTGACAGAGATGTAAATGAAGTAAAAAAATATATAAAAACCGATAAAAGAAGCAGAGCAAGGGATGAAGGATTAACCCCTACACTGGAAAGATATGGAAGGGATTTGACAAAAGAGGCGAAAATCGGAAAACTTGATCCCGTTGTGGGAAGAGATAATGAGATTCAAAGAATTATTCAGATATTAAGTAGAAGAACGAAGAATAATCCATGTCTTGTAGGCGAACCGGGAGTAGGAAAAACAGCAATTGTTGAGGCTATTGCCCAGAGGATTGTTGAAGGAATGGTGCCTAAAACAATGGTTGGAAAAAGGGTTATCAGCCTTGATTTATCAGGAACAGTTGCAGGTTCAAAATACAGGGGAGAATTTGAAGAGAGACTTAAGAAGATTTTAGATGAAGTAGATAAAGCAGGAAACATAATTTTGTTTATTGACGAAATTCATACAATTATAGGAGCAGGTGGAGCGGAAGGCTCAATGGATGCTTCTAACATTCTTAAACCGTCACTTACAAAGGGAAAACTTCAGGTTATAGGAGCAACAACAATTGCAGAATATAGAAAGTATTTTGAGAAGGATGCGGCTCTTGAAAGACGTTTTCAGCCTGTTACGGTAGAGGAACCAACTATTGAGGATTCTATAGAAATTCTTAAGGGCTTAAGAAGAACATATGAGAATTTCCATAAGGTAAAAATATCAGATTCAGCTATTGAAGCTGCAGTAAAGTTGTCAGCAAGATATATTAATGACAGAAACCTGCCTGATAAGGCAATTGATCTCGTAGATGAAGCCTGTTCAAAAATAAGAATAAGGGAAGTGCCAAAGCCGAAATCTTTAATTGATAAAGAACTGGATGTGGCCGAACTTAATCTTGAATTGGAAATGTGTGTACGTCATGCTGATTTTAAAGCAGCATCAGAACTGAAAAAAGAGCTGGATAAGGCACAGAAGAAGCTAAAGAAGGCAATGGACAGGTATAATGGCACTGAAGAGGCGTATCGTCCTGAAATTACGGAAAATAATATTCAGGATATTGTGGCAATGTGGACAAAGATACCTGTAACAAGACTTGAGAAAAACGAACAGCAGAGACTTCTTAAACTGGAAACAATTCTTCACAAAAGGGTTATTGGTCAGGATGAAGCTGTCAGTGCCGTGGCAAAGGCAGTAAGAAGAGGAAGAGTAGGACTTAAAAATCCAAACAGACCTATAGGTTCATTCCTTTTCCTTGGACCTACAGGTGTTGGTAAAACCGAACTGTCAAAGGCATTGGCAGAGGCAGTGTTTGGTTCGCAGGATTCCATTATCAGAGTTGATATGTCTGAATATATGGAAAAACACAGTGTATCAAAACTTATAGGTTCACCTCCGGGATATGTAGGATTTGAAGAGGGTGGACAGTTTAGCGATAAGGTAAGACAAAACCCTTATTCAGTTGTACTTTTTGATGAGATAGAGAAGGCACATCCTGATGTTTTCAACATTTTATTGCAGGTATTGGATGATGGACATATTACAGACTCAAAAGGGCGAAAAGTAAGTTTTAAGAATACAATTATAATTATGACAAGTAACGCCGGAGCTAACAGAATCGTAGATCCCAAACATTTAGGATTTAGTCAGGGTGATACACAGAAACAGGACTATGAAAAAATGAAATCCGACGTAATGGATGAAGTTAAATTAATGTTTAAGCCGGAATTTGTTAACCGTATTGATGAGATTATTGTATTCCACACATTAACACAGAATGACATTAAGGATATTATAACCATTATGCTTAGAAATCTGGGAACACAGGTTAAAGAACAGATGGATATAAAACTGAAATTCACATCTGCGTTAAAAACTTACATTGCAAAGAAAGGTTATGATAAAAAGTATGGCGCAAGACCCCTTAGAAGAATGATTCAAAAAGAGGTGGAGGATGCATTGGCAGAAGAAGTCCTTTCGGAGAATGTTAAGAGCGGAGATGAAGTAAGTGTAGGATACAAAAATGACAAAATTACATTTACGGTAAAGCCGGAATAGAAACATAGATAAAAATTTATATTTTTTTGTAGTTTATTAGCAAAAAAAATAAGTTTTGTGATACAATGTGTTTAAAAGATAAGGTCGTTTTATGACGACAAAAAGCAGGAGGAAAAAATGGCAATAATTAAGGAACTGATTAAGAAAGAAAGTAACGGTACAATAAGTTTCGGAAACTATGAACTGGCTGAGAAAAAGAAATTGTCTGATTTCGAAGTAGCCGGAGATATGTATAAAGTTAAGACTTGGGATGCAATGACAAAATTGGAACGAAATGGTTCTTTTGTTTACGAGTCTATTCCGGGAACAGCAGTAAATGTTTTTAAGGAGACAGAACAGGAAATAAGCTTTTTCGTAGAAGGAAAGGGACAGACACAGATTACTTTAGAACTTGAATCAAGCAAAGAGTATGAAGTAGTAGTTGGAGATAGAAATTTAGGAGTATCAAAAACAGATGTAGGTGGAAAACTTACATTTGATGCTGACTTAAATAAAGGTTCAATGATCTTAGTTAAGGTTGTTGCAAAATAAAAAAATTGAATTTATGAGGCTGTGGCAATAGCAGATTGAAATTACTGTTGCTACAGCTTTTTTGGTTATAGAAAAGAAAGTAAATTAAGTTATGGAAAGGGATAAATATTAGTATGGCAAAAACAGCGAAAACAGTTTTTTTCTGCAAAGAATGTGGATATGAATCGTCAAAATGGCTTGGACAGTGTCCCGGCTGCAGGGAGGTTGGAACTTTTGTTGAGGAGCCTACAGGACCTAAAAACAAGGTGCTGAAAAGAAGCCTTCTTAACAGTGAACCAGTGTGTATTAATGAGGTTAGCGCCAAAGACGAGGACAGAGTTACTACAGGATTTAGTGAACTTGACAGAGTGCTTGGCGGTGGAGTAGTGCCTGGGGGATTAATCTTGGTAGGGGGAGATCCGGGAATAGGAAAATCCACACTGTTGCTTCAGGTTTGCAGAAACATGTCTGGCAATGGAAAGAAAATATTATATATATCAGGTGAAGAGTCCTTAAAACAGATAAAACTTCGTGCCAACAGAATGGGTGAATTTAGTGACAATTTAAGTCTTCTTTCAGAAACCAGTCTGGATGCCATTGAAGCGGTTATTTTAGATAAGAAACCGGATATAGTAATTATTGATTCGATTCAGACAATATTTAGGGAAGATATTAGTTCAGCACCGGGAAGTGTAAGTCAGGTAAGAGAGTCAACCAACACTCTTATGCAGATAGCAAAGGGCAATACAATTCCGATATTTATAGTAGGTCACGTGACAAAAGAGGGAGTTGTGGCAGGACCGAGAGTTCTTGAACATATGGTTGATACTGTACTTTATTTCGAAGGGGACAGACACGCGTCCTACAGAATTCTTCGTGGTGTAAAAAACAGATTCGGTTCAACAAATGAAATCGGGGTATTTGAAATGAGGGAAGATGGGCTTCATCAGGTATTAAATCCATCGGAATTTATGTTAGAAGGCAGACCGAAAGATGCATCAGGTTCAGTTGTTGCATGTCTTATGGAAGGTACGAGACCAATTTTGGTTGAAATTCAGGCGTTAATTAATCATACAGCATTTGGAATGCCTAGAAGAACATCCGTTGGAACTGATTATAATAGAGTAAATCTTCTTATGGCAGTTATAGAGAAACGTGTTGGGATTCAGATGGGAGATTACGATGCTTATGTAAATGTTGCCGGGGGAATGAAAATAAATGAACCGGCTATAGATTTGGCTTTGATAATGGCATTAATAAGCAGTTATAAGAATCGTGTTATAAGTCCGGATACCATTGTTTTTGGTGAAGTGGGACTAGCCGGTGAAGTACGTGCTGTTTCCCAGGCAGAACAGAGAGTTTTGGAAGCAAAAAAATTAGGGTTTAGGAAATGCATCATACCTGCCGTGTCAGCAAAGTCAATAAAGATAATAGATGGTATTGAATTAATCGGTGTTAATAATATCAGGGAAGCAGGGGAACAGATATAGAAAGTCTATTCACGTATTTAACGATTTAATGTTGTTATCTTGAAAAAGACATAAAAAACATTCAGCGGTTTCGCTGAATGTTTTTTTTAGCAGGGGCACTAGGAATCGAACCCAGCTCTGGAGTTTTGGAGACTCTTATTCTACCGATGAACTATGCCCCTATTTACAATTTTGCACAACAAAGATATTTATACCATAAACCGACAAATATGTCAAATAATAATTGCAAAATTTATACAAAAGAAAAGGATTCGGCAATAGCTTTTGAACTTTCGGTTTTTCCGTTTTTCTCCCATTGTATAAAAACATTTAAAAGAGCACCGGCATAAGAATAAATTTTGTATTTAGGAATGTCATACCGGGGAATAATCATCTCTTCCATGTAGGTGTTTACTGCATCCATTAATAAATTATAGAGACCGGCACGGTCAAGAACGAGAAAAAAGTCTGCGTATGAATCAAAATAATTTAATGCGGCAAGGGTATTTTCAAAACTTGGAAAATTGTCAGAAAACTTTCCGTGATTATTTTCAATGTATCCGGAAATTATTTCCTGTAAATAACTCTCAACAACTTCTTCCTTAGAACGATAGTATTTATAAAAAGTCATTCTGGAAACTCCGGTTTTGCGGGTAATGTCGAGAATTTTTATATCGCTAAAAGACTTTTCTTTCATAAGGGCAATTACTGCCTCTCCCATGCACATTCTGGTAAATTTGTTTCTCTTAGTAAATTTGTTAAGTGGTAATTTTGACATATTAAAATAAATCCTTTGGTTATAGTGGAATAGGAACAAAAAGTTTACATTTTTACTCCTTTTGTAAATTGTAGCATAATAAAGTACATAGTACAATAAGATGTAGTAATAAAAACTACATAAAACCGAGTAAATTAAATTGGTTTTAAAGAAGGAGAATAATATGAAATATGCAATAGTTGCTGATTCAAGTTGCGATATGAATTTTACAAATAATAATGAAAATAACACATATATGGCAAGAGTGCCATTAAAATTGAGAGTGGGGGATGTGGAATATGCAGATGATGCTGATTTAGATGTTGCATCTTTTATGAAAGAAATGAAAGCGTTTCAGGGAGTGACAGGAAGCGCAGCACCAAGTCCGCAGGAATGGTACAATGAATTTAAAAAGGCGGACATGACATTTGCCGTAACTATAACAAGTAGACTTTCCGGAAGTTATAGCAGCGCAGTGGCAGCAAAGGATATGATTTTAGAAAAATATCCTGAAAAGAAAATACACATTGTGGACTCAAAAGCAGCTGGTCCGGGGCTTACATTAATTGTAAAAAAATTACAGCAATTAATACAGGAAGACAAAAGTTTTGAGGAAATTGTAAAAGAAATAACGGAATATACAAAGAAGGTAAAAGTGTTTTTTATACTGGAATCTATGGACAATCTTATAAAAAACGGAAGGGTCAATGCCATAGCAGGAAAACTGGCAGGAATACTTGGAATAAAAATTTTGGGTAAGGCAAGCGATAAAGGAACAATTGAATTAGTAAGAAAGGCAAGAGGAAAGGATACAATATATAAGAAAACCGTCGAAGACATTTTAAATAATAAATACAATGGCGGAAAAATAATGGTAAGCCATTGCTTCAATAAAGAAAAGGCAAATATGATGATAGATATGATAAAGGAAAAGTTTTCTGATATAGAAAGTGAAATTGTGACTACCGGTGGATTATGCAGTTATTATGCAGAAGAGAAAGGCCTGATTATTGCCTTTGAAACTGAAAATTAAAAAATAATTTAACAAAAATAATACACTAAATCTAACATTCTCCTATTATCATTACCTTGTAAGTTACATAGAATGTAGTATAAGAAGATGAAAGTGGGAGAAAAAATATGGTTAGTACGGTAACGGGATTATTAAGTGGCATGCTGTTGACGTTAGTTACAATGACAATAGGAGGCGTGATTATACTAAAATTAATAGAAAAATAATAAATTACACAAACTATCTGATATGTCAGGTGGTTTGTGTAATTTTACGTGTGTAATTTTATGTAGAAAAAGTGGAAACAATTGGGTAAATATGATATAATACATAAATACACGGTGCGTGGCTCAGTTTGGTAGAGCACTGCGTTCGGGACGCAGAGGTCGCAGGTTCGAATCCTGTCGCACCGATTGACTGAAACCCTAGAAAACATCGGCAGTTCAGAGAAAACCCAAAATTGAAAAATACAAAAAATAAAAAACTTACCCCAATACTTACCCCAATTGGAAAGGGTAAGTAATTTTTTTAAAAACTAAATTTTGAAATTCTTGCTAAAAAAAATGATACCCCCCTGGTATCATTCTTGCTAAAAATTTTTGCACCCCCCCTATATTCCGATAGGGGAATTTTACACTATATTGTTACCCATTTTGGGGCTTTTCAAATCGCCCCATATCCGCACTTTTGATTGACGGAGGTATATTTTATGCAATTTGACACAAAAGCCTATATAAGCAATATTTGCGATATTCTACAGATAAAAACTCCAAGAATTTCGAATAATGGAACACGCTTTGCGACGAATTCAACGCTTGCTTACCTTAATTCTGCCGGAACTGTATTATATATCCGTGAAAATTTAAAGCAATCAAATATATGTGATTTTGCGTTTGCAATCGCTCACGAACTACGCCATAAATGGCAGCTTAAAAACGATAAAAGCCTTTATTTTGACGAATATAAACCCACGTCAATGCTGCCTGATCTGGAGGCATACAATTTACAACTTGCCGAAATTGACGCTAACGCTTTCGCATGTATTATGCTCTTCGACACTTTCGGGAAAATACCGACATTTCCAAGCCTTACAGACAGAGTAAGGCTTGCAATAAATATGCGCATAGATTATCTTATTGACTGCGGATATTAAGTATTTTATTTTTGAAAAACAAGTAGAGGAATCGAACCCCTAAAATTGCCAGCACTTGTTAATATTTTTCACGATAAACGCCCTGCCAGACTTTAATCCGGCAGGGTTATAATTTAATTAATATGGATATATGCTCCGCTTTGCCAAGCGATTACAACTTCTTCTTTTTCATTATCATAAATTTCATAAAAACCTTCTTCATATGTTCCAGCTTCTTTGTCTGCTTTTTCGTAACTTTCAATTGCTTTTTCAGCTTCCTTTAATGTTTCAAAATCGTCAATAACGCATCCTGTCTCGCTATCTCTTGTTGAATATCTCATATCTATACCTCCTAATAATATTATATATTTAATGTTTGAACAAACCATGTTGAGCCGTTATCGTAATTATCGCTATAGTCATTTAATACGTTCGCTAATTCTTCTAAATCGTTAGCATCTTTTATGTCCTGTTCTCTTTGTAAAACTCTTTTTTTATTGTATTCGAAATCGTCGCCCTCATAATTGTCTATAAGTTCCTTCAACTGTTCTTCTGATGTCAAAAAATAAGCCTTTGCTTCTTCCAAATTTTCAAATTCGATTTCTTTGTCATAATTGTTTTTTAATGTTTTAATTGTCATTTTTCTACCTCTTTCTACCCTGTGGGATTTAAAAAAATTTTTTCTATTAATTTAAAAATCGTGCTAATTTTTTTGATACCCCCCTATGTTTAGCGGGATATATCAAATGTATCAACCGGATGGCTGAACCGCCAACCACCGAACACATATTCTACATATTCGGGACATTCAACCCATTCTTCAGGCTGTGCTACATCTTCAAAAATGTTGACATGTTCGCCACTTTTTATATTAACTTTTTGCTGCTTTGTAAATTCTCGAAGTGTCGTAAAATCGGCATTTTTCGCGTCATATTCGGCGACTTTAAAATTTTCACACATTGTTTTTACAATCAGCTCAACAAGTGCATTTTTTGAAATTCTGCGACATTTTACAACCCTGATATTTACCAATAATGGCTCGCCGTCTGCTCCGCGTCCGACTTCTTCGCCTGTTACCTCGAAAATAGGCATATCCAGACGAGCCACAAGCGAATATGTCAATTTCAAATTTTGCAATTTTGGTAAATTATTCTCGATTTCAAAAACACTTATTCCGTCTTCTTTGTATTTTTCAGGTACATTTTTTATAGCTTCTTTATAGCCTAAAAATTCGACATCAGCGCCGAAATCTTCGTTAACACTAAATGGCATTTTTTAAAAATTAACGCTTTTTTCGTCCTCTGGAATTTCCCCAAAACGAAAATATCTTTTTCCCATTCCGTTCTTTTCTCCTTTCTTCAATTTTATCAAATTTAAGCAAAAACCACAATAAAAGCAGTCAAATTTTTAAGTTTTATTTTTGCTAAATTTTAAAGGCAAGGGGCGGAATCGAACCGCCGTATAACACCTCTTATTCCTGCCTATTGAATAGCTACAAGCCTATCTACTCGCATTGTTCGAATATGCTCGTTTCCGCTTTCGTCGCAAATAATAACGCATTTAACGCTTTTCCCGCTTTTTGTCGGCGTAACGCTTTTTATAGTTTCGGTATAACCAAAATTCCAAACCGTAACCATTCCCGGCTTTAATTCTGACGCTGGGATAGCCTTCTTTTTTCCGTAAATTCCTTGTAATTTTACTGTTGCCATAAAAAAATCCTCCTTTATTCGCATATCTTTTTAAATATTTCGATTGTATTAGCTGCCACGGCTCTCTTTTTTTCAGAAAAATAACTATGTCTTTTACTTTTTATTGCTTTTTCCGCCTGTGCAAGATTTCCAACGCCATATTCTGCGGCACTCATTATTTTTTTCCACTCTGTCGGAGTGACTTTGATGACCTTTAATGTTAATATATTAATGTCGTAGCTTTTCGAATTTTCAGGATATAATTTTTCACAAATAGGAATATATTCGTGTGTTCCCATATTTTCCCCAATATTCCAAGTAAAAAAATTTCTGGGAATTTTTTCGACGATTTCAAAAACGTCAACCCTTTCTGTATTTTTAGAAGTTTTATAAATTTCGCCATTTGAAATTTGAATTTTTGCCATTTTCTAATCCTTTCTAGCCTGCCATCATCAGAGCCGGGAGGCTATCCCGCGGCTGACGCTCCACGTTGGAGCGTTTCGGCTAAATATGCCTAATTTTAATTCCGTAAAAGCTATTGCCTAAGTGTTCATTCTCGAATTTGAAAAACTCACCTATTCCGTACATATCGGCAATTAATTCGCCAAAATGGCTATAGCAAAAAGATATATTATTTTTTTTCAACCATTTTATAATATTGTCATTCATAGAACCTTTTTCCCATTTAATGATAAAAGCATATTTATTTTTCATTTTTCTACCTCCAATTTTTTCAAAATTCTTTTATAAAAGTTCTTGTATTTAAATTGATATATTCAATTGATAAGATTGTTAAAATTCCGCTTGCCGCAGCTGAAAGCATTTCCTGCTTTTCGCTTATGCTGAAAAAATCAACAATAACATCGTTTTCTTGTCTGTATTTAATTTTGTAATTTCTTCCATACGATGTCTTGAATCTTAAATATTTTTTTTCTTTTCTCTTCAATCTCATCTTGTTACCTACATATCTTTTTTAACTATCTTTATTGTACACGGAAATAGACGAAAACGCAATAAAAAAAGTACATGAAAATAGACTAAATAAAACAGTGGTTTTTGTGCAAGTTGTACACGCAAATAGACATTGACAGGAAAAGGGAAAAGGGTTATTATTTTATATGATCAAAAAAATAAGAAAGGAGGAGGCGACATGGCAGAATATGGAAAAAATGGATATATAGATTTTTCGAAATTATGGGAAATTCTGAAAGAAAAAAAGGTTAATAAGCAATGGTTAAGGAACAACGGCATACATTCTTGTACAATTTCTAAATTGGTTAAAAATGAAAATGTAACTTGTGAAGTTATTGCTCATTTATGCAGGCTTTTAAATTGTCAACCAGCCGATTTTATGGAGTATAAAAACGGTACTCAAAAATAGGCGGTAAGAAAGTACACAAGAATAGTATGGTATATCACTGGTATACCGTTTGTATCCAGATTGTATCCAGGTTGTATCCACAGGTTAGGTAAGGTTAGGTTAGGTAAGGTTAATATATTATATATAGTGCGAAATTTTCGCACGAAAGCGAGCAAATTGTATTTTTTGACCTTAAAAAATCAAAATCAAAAAAATGTTGACAAATCCGGTTGAAAGATGTATATATATTAAAAATCAATAGACGCACGAGAGCCGGGCGCCGGCTGTTTGGGAAAATCGACGTTGTGCAGCGATTAGAGTTAAAAAATAATTCTGGTCGCTGTTTTTTTATTATTAAATTTTTAGGAGGTATAGGACATGGCAGATATTCAAACATGGCAAGAGAAGCTGTTGATAGATTTAAGAGAGTATGCTGTTGAATATATGCATAGCCACAGCATTAAATCAAAAAAAGAATTTAATGAACAAGACTTTAAGGCTATGTGTTGTTATGCCTTTAAGGATTTGATAGAACCGGAATATAGGCAGGCTTATATTACTTCCGTCAAAAAAAATGGGCATTTGAAATATAAGCAAGATGTTATATCAGACATATTAGATATATATTTAATTTTAGCCGACGAGTTCAATATAATTCCATCGGTTAGATGTTTCTCTAGATTAGTTGGTATAGATCCTCACACATTAAGAGATTGGAACAACAGCAATATATATATTAATATATCCAATAATGCCAACAGTGGTATAGATAAGTTAAATACGAATAGCAATGTTGGTTATATAGATAAGGGCAGGGCGCCCGGCTCTTCAAAATTAGCCCCCGTCAAAAAAATTTTAGGTGAAAGAGAAGAGAGCATTAAAGACAGCTTGTTAGCAGCTGGAGCGCCGATTGGTAGAATCGCCGTCGCAAATGCAGAATTTGGATGGGATAAGCCACAGCAAAAGGCGGAAAGGGTCGTCGTCATTCAAAAGACGGCGGAGGAAATAGCCGCCCAATATGGCGGATTAATTGAAAAGTCTTGATATTTTTTATTGTTTTCGCTTTTTGAAATCCTGCAAAACGGCTGAACCCCCGATAAATAAAGGAATTGCGGGCATTTTAAAGACTTCGCGAAACGGTTATTTCGCGAATAGTTGCAAAATCAACAGACTTTCAGGCAGGGCATACAGAGCCGGAGCAGGAAGCACAGGAAGACAACAGGACAGCCCCAAAAAGAGCCCCCAAAAGGTAGGGGGGTGGGGGTTAAATAGAAAAGCCGAAGCGAGCCCAGGTGAGCCGCCCAACCACCCAAGAAAACAAAAGGGGTATAGTGAAAAGGACATATTGAAAAAGGAGATAACATGAAAGGAATATTTGAAAATGGATGGATAATAAGCGTAATGTTTATGATAGGAATAGGTCTTATAGAAAACTACTTTTCGAAATAGCAATTTTTTTAAATACATAATGGGCTATCGCCAAGCGGTAAGGCACAGGACTTTGACTCCTGCATTCGTTGGTTCGAATCCAACTAGCCTAATTCGGTTGATTTTGACATATCAGCCCTCCTTTGAAATTAAAGTACCTCGTAGGGCGAGAAACCCTGTTAATAGTTGTCAAAGACTAGCGAGGTTTCGCTAACAAAAAATGTTAGCGCACCAATTTTTACACCATGATGCCTAAAACTTAATCATACGAGAAGTTTTTCTGAAAAGTTTTTCAACGTATGGATTGTCATTATTTCATTAGTTTTTTCTATGTGTTTTCTCCAAAGAGAAATTAGGTTTTTCATATGTTCCTAAACAAAAAAACATATGTGATTGGCTTAATTGGTCTAATGGTAAGACGTCAGATTTTCAGTCTGAAAATATCGGTTCAATTCCGGTATTAAGTATTAAAAATATAATTACCTCGGTGAAGAAAGGTTTATCAGCCTTGCCGAGAGATATAGCGAATGAGATAGCTTCTTAACGATAGTTTTTACAGCAAATCTTTAATGTGTGTGTGAATACAGATTAGGAGTGGCAAAGTCACAACAATGCGTATCGTTTATTATCATAGAGCAATTAAAAGTAAAAACCTTATGGTCGGAGTAATAGACGTTCCCGGTGGGAAAATAATCTTGAAAAGGATTAAGTTTGGCTAACTTAATTGACAATAATCAAGAAAAAGCCACAATCCGATTTGCTATGAAATCCAGAGATGGGTGTATAACATAAGCGTTTTGTAAGAGTAGCGGATAGGCAGTACTGAAAATGCAGCATTCTGAATGAGCCGTGAAATTTACGAGTAAACAATCTCGTTAGTGCTAGACAGTGGTAAGAAGCAATAGGGTCGCAACTTATTGTTCAGACTTATCATCACTATGACTGAATATGGTTGAATTTATGATAAATAGGGCGAAAGTCCAATTATATTTTTAATGGCATATAGAACAATGGTAGTTCAGCGCACTGTTAATGCGAAGGTTGCAGGTTCAAATCCTGCTATGCCAGTTATGAAATGGAGGTATAAATGGATAATTTTTTAAATTGTATGAACCCACCTGTTGACGATGGCTTGACAGGTGAGATTGTTAGTAAGGCTGATATAATAGCAGAGTGTATAAGAGAAAAATATACGGTTTGTATTTATCCATCAAAGAATGGCATAAAAATTACAAAACATAAAGAAAAAATTGTAAAATAATTGCTTGCTTGCAAATGTGCAGGAAGAACAGAGAAACGTCTCTTTTGCTTGTTGATGAAGTGAAAAGGAGGCGTTTTTTATTGTCTGATTATAGAAATGTTATCAAAAATATAGTGCTGCAAATGAATAAAACAGGCATTACTGAAACCAATTTGAGTGATTTGCTTGATATTTGCGCCATGCATTTTGCCGATAATCCTAATGACGCTGATCTGGTTTTTAAATATACGAAAATAATTAAGAGACGAGCGATTGAATTACACAAAAAGACGCAAAACGAAGAATTTGGCAATATTTTTTGGAGAACATGTTTATTTGAAGCACCATATAGATTTGAAAGTTTTATGTTGTATATGGAGAAAAACAGACCGCCAGAAGAAAGATTCTATCAACCAAGAATGAATCCATTGAAATTAGTTGCACAGGGCATACAAGATTTGGCAGACGATAAATTGGATGAATTGTTTATTAACATGCCATCAAGAGTGGGAAAGACACAAATAGTAAAGTTTGGTTATTTATGGTTTGGTAGTAGAAATTCTGAATTATCTAATTTATATACGGCTTATTCCGATAAAATAACCAATGCCTTCTATACAGGTCTTATCGAACTTATAACTGATCCTACATACACGTACAAAGAAATATTCCCGGATAATTTAACAAATGGTGGTATTTGCGCCACAAATGCAAAGGATGAAACAATAGATTTAGTCAGAAAGAAAACTTATCCGTCTTTTACGTGTAGAAGTATATACGGAACATTGAACGGAGCGTGTGACTGTAATGGATTAGCAGTTGCTGACGATTTATTCAGCGGTATTGCCGAAGCGATAAGTATAGATCGACAAGAAACCGTTTGGGGGGTTTTCGATAACAACTTTAAAAAACGTCTTAAGAAAAAAGCCAAACTTATCAATATGGGTACGAGATGGGCTGTTAAGGACGTTCAGGGCAGAAGATTAGATCTGTTAATGAATCGACCAGAATACAAAAATCGTAGGTGGAGAGCAATTGTCATTCCTGCTTTGAATGAAAAAGATGAGAGTAATTTTGATTATCCGTATAACTTAGGCTATAGCACAGAAGATTATCGAATGGATAGAGCGTCATTTGAGGAAAATGATGATATGGCATCCTGGTACGCACAAGCACAACAAGAACCAATTGAAAGACAGGGAACATTATTTAAGCAGGATAACTTGAATTACTTCAAGCCGGAGGATTTACCGGAGGGAGAACCCGACAGAGTGTATTCAGCTGTCGATATTGCCTTTGGTGGTGGTGATTATGTTTCAGCACCTATATGTTACCAATATGGCGATACCGGGTTTATTGTGGATGTTGTTTTCAATGCAGGTGATAAATATATAACACGACCACTAATTGTTGAAAAAGCATTGAAGCATAGAATTAATGCTATTCAGTTTGAAGAAACAAAAACTACGGCAGATTACCGTCAGTGGTGCGAAGAAGAATGGAAAAAAGTTGATTTTAAAATTAATTCTTATGGAAAGGCAGCGCCTAATAACACAAGCAAAAATGCGAGAATTTTTGATAAGGCACCAGAAATTAGAGAATATTATTTCCTTGATTACCCTTACCAAGACAAAGAGTACAAGGATTTTATGAAAAATATATTGGCTTTCAAGATTGAGGGCAAAGTGAAACATGATGATGCGCCTGATTCAATGGCACAATTGTGTGATGCGAAAATAGGTAAACGTTCAGGAAGTTCAGTTTATGCAGTAAGAAATCCGTTTAGGAGGTATGGATAATGATTGATAAGAGAGTATTGGAGCAGTACATAGATACAGTAAAGGAAATTGATGAAATAAAATTAAAAATTTGCAGGCTTGAACGAAAATTACAACAATTAGAAGATGACGGAACAGTAATTGATTCAGTTAGTGGCGGTGAAGGTGGCACAAGGCATTACAAAGTTGAAGGTATTCCGCTTCCGGCATACAGCAAGACTAAAACTGCACTACACTTAAGAAAGTCAACTTTAGAAAACCTTATGGCAGAATTAGAGATGCAAAAGGCAGAGGTGGAGGCGTTTGTATCAACAATCGAGGATTCGCAAATGCGCAGAATAATAAGATTTAGATTTTTTGAACGTATGCCTTGGAAGTATGTTGCTATCAAAATTGGTGGTGGAAATACGGAGGATGGTGTAAAAAAAGCGTTCCAAAGATTTATGAAAGATTAAAGTTGTCCCAAATGTCCCATTTTTTTTTGATATTATTAAACTAGAAAAATTATCCATAAAAAACATGAACAGAAAGGCGCTTGGCTTTTAGCCGAGTGTCTTTTTTATGCAAGGAATTTATATGAAGGAAAACAATGAGATTATTACCATTGATTGTCCTGAATGTGGCAATCCGGTAATGAAATATAACACAAAGGACACGTTGCCAATAGAAGCAATGTGTAAAAAATGTCGAAGGATTGTTCAATATAATCCTACTCGCCTTGGAAAAACAACAAAATTTATCAAAAAGCCAAAGCGAAATACTTCTAGTGGAGTGAGGTTTTATTAAATGTGGAAATATTGTGGTAAAAATATACGTCCATTTACGGCATTAACAGGATGCAGGTTTGGGCGACAGATTATAACAACAAATGCTGGAAGAATAGGCGCAAGTAATGTTGTTAAAGAATTAAATAATGCTTTACCTATACACAACCAAAACGCAAAAGAGATTGATTATCTGGATAGATATTACAGAGGCGACCAGCCGATATTGTATCGGAGAAAAACAACTCGTCCAGAGGTCAACAACAAGATTGTTGAAAACCTTGCTTATATGATTGTGGAGACCAAAACCGCAGAAATTGTAGGAGAACCAATACAATACATTCTTAATTGCGTTGATGATAACAAGTCAAAGCAAGTTGAAAAGTTAAATGTAATGTTGGATGAAGAGGATAAGCATTATTACGATATTGAATTAAAGAGATGGTCTTCAATATGTGGTACAGCTTACCGCTTTATTGGAAATGATGAAGGAAAAGGCAGATTGCTTGATAATTCGCCATTTTATTTGTCAACAGAAGACCCAAGATATACGTTTATGGTGTATTTTCCAAACGGTAAAGAGGCTTTTTCTTGTCAGATTAGAGAAAATGAAGATGGAGATACCGTGTATTACATATACACCAATGCAGAATATTTTATCATCTGTAATAATGAAATTATTGACAGTGGATTAAATGGTAATGGTGCAATTCCGGTAGTTGAATACCCAAATAACAGCCGTCGATTATCCGACATTGAGATAACAATAACAATGACAGATGAAATCAACAAAATGGCATCTGACAGAGTTAATGGTATTGAACAATTTGTATCATCGTGGGTTAAATTTATCAATTGCGAAGTTGATGAAGATAGTTTTTTAGCGATGAGGCAAGAGGGAGCATTGGTTGTTAAATCAAATGAAGGTAATAACAATGCTGACGTTGACATTATTACATCGGAATTAAATCAGACAGAAAGTCAGGTTGCAGTATCAGACCAATATGAAAAGTTGCTTGTTATCCAAGGTATGGCAAGCCGACAGGAGAATACTGGTGGAGATACGCAGGGAGCTGTCGAATTAAGAAATGGACATTATGATTCTGAAAAGAGAGCCGAATTATCCGAACCTGTTTGGAAGAGAGCAGAAAGACAATCTTTGAGATTGATTTTGAATAGATTAAGGATAATGCAAAGTTCAGAGTTTGATTTAATGGCAAGTGATGTTGAAATCCATATTTCACGTTCAAAATTAGACAATATGCAGGTTAAAGCACAGGTATTACAAATGCTTTTGAATTGTGGCATAGAGGAGAGCATTGCTATTAAGGTCGTGGGATTATTTAGCGACGCAGAGAGGACATATCTCGCAAGTAAGGATAGAATGTCAGTGTTATATCCCAAAAACGCCGATACAAGCCAAAAACAAAAGGAAAACAAAGTGAGTGTTGAGTAAATCAATACTCCTTTTTTTATAAAAATTTTGCACCTATGCGTTAAATAGGAGAAAGTCACAGCGGAACGACCCGCGAGAACAAAGTGTAGTGAATTGGAGGTAATTTATGACAAGAGAAGAAGCAAAAAAGAACCTGATAGCAGTTGGTATTGAAAATCCAACAGATGAAGCAATAACACAATATCTTAATCAGGTAAATGGAGCAACTAAAAAGGAAAGAGATAAGGCGGATGCCTTTAAAGCCAAAGCAGATAAGGCGGATGAGTTACAGACCAAACTTGATGAATTGGAGAACCAAAACCTAAGCGATATTGAAAAAGCCAACAAGGAACGTGATGACGCAATTGAAAGAGAGCAGAAAGCCCAAAGAACTATAAAAGAGATGGAAACACGTACCAAATTGGCTGAAAAAGGTATTACAGGTGAATATGCCGATAAACTCGTTGAAAATTTTAATGGTGGAGCGCTTGATGTTGAAACTCTTGCACAAATTATTTCAGATAGAGAAACAGCAGCAGTAGCAAAAGCAAAGCAGGACGCCCTAAAAGACACACCTAATCCTACAGGTGGAAAAGGAAAAGGTGGCGAAGGAGAAAGCCAAGGCGCTGCTTATGCAAAAAAATATACTCAAAAATATGTAATTGAAAATTAGGAGGTAAGAAAATGGCTTATATGAGAACAGAAGTTTATAGCACAGATAGAAACATCTTGGCTAGTGAAGTTGGATTAGTTCAAAAGACAAAGCAAGCGTTAAAGTCTATGGCAACAAAGAATGAAGAGGATAAATATATTCTTGCACAGGGAACTATTTTCCCTTCAAACGATTCAAAAGCAGAGGGTATCGTATTTGAAAGTGTTGATATGACATATTTCGATAAGAAACCAATATCTGTAATTGTTGCAGGTAGAATTATTGAGAAAAATTTACCAGTAACTGTATCAGCAGAAGCAAAAACAGCACTCAAAGCGAGTGGAATTTACTTTGAATAAGGAGGAATTAAACAATGCCTAATGTATTAGAAATGATTTCAGATCAGGATAGATTGGATTTTGCACAAAATTATTCAATTGAAAGAAACTACGTTGGAGATAGACTTTTCCCGGACGTTAAAACAGAGAATTTAGAAGCAGAATACGAAAGACTGTCAGAGGGTATGGACTTGCCAACAGCAGCAAGTGTTCACGCTTTCGATTCAGAAGCTGCAATTGGTGTTAGACCAGCATTTGAAAGGGTAACAACTGAAAAGTTACTGATTAAGGAAAAAATTAATCAGTCTGAAAGATTAAGACTTTTACTTAACCATGGCGTTAGTGAAAGTAATTTAATTGGATATGTTTTCGATGATATGGGAAGACTTGCCGATTCGGTTAAGACAAGAACAGAAATCGCAAAGATGGATGTAATGTCTACAGGTCAAATGGCAATCAAAGAAAATGGTCTTGATTTTACCATTGACTTTGGTGTTAACAAAAAGAAAACACTTGTAGGATGGGAAGACCCTGAACACGACATTTTAGGTGATATTGCCGATATGGTTCAAATGGCATTAGATGCAGGATATGTTGTTAATGCTGCAATGCTTTCAACAAAGATGCGTAACTATATGCTTAAGAATAATGGCATTAACAAAATGGTTAATGGTGTGAATTATGCAGGAATGGTTGTTACTCCGGTACAGCTTGATAATCTGCTTAATATTTTACACGGAATTACATTAACAATTAATGATGACCTTTATGGTGTTGCATCAGCAGACAACAAGACCAGAACATCCAAGAGATTTTTCCCTGACAATGTTTTCACATTATACATTGCAGGAAATGGTGGAAGAATTGGTACAGGTCTTTGGGGTGTAACTCCGGAAGAGGATGCCCAGGGTGCATTTACTGATATGTCCGAAAAGCAGTTTATTACAATTAGTCAGTGGGCTACACAAGACCCTGTTGCTGAATGGACTAAAGCTAGTGGTGTATTTATTCCGGTATTACCAAATCCATATGGAGTTGTTATCGGAACATTATCAACAAACGGACAGACAGGTCTTGATAACTTATTTGTAACAAGCGTTGCAGGAACTAAAGTAGGCGATACAAAGATCACTGTATCTCCAGCATTAGCAGAAGGACATAGTTATAAGTATAAGGTGGCAGATGATTGTACAATGCCAGCTTATTTAGGAAGCGTTAAGTCATATCCGGCTTGGGATGGAAAGGCAGATATTACAGCTGCTTCAAACAAAGAAATCTTAATAGTTGAATGTGACGAACACTATAGAGCTGTTAAGGCAGGAATTGCCAAGGTAACATCAAAAGTATCATAAGAAACCATAAGGTTGAAATTGCCCCCTCGAAATTCGAGGGGGTTTTGTTATAAGGAGATAAATGATGATTAGAGAAGAAATAACTCAAAGAACAATTGAATATCTAAACGATACAGATTTTAAAGGGGAAAAACCTTCTCTAATGATTGTTGATTTCGTGATACAGAAATTTAAAGAACACAGACATTATCCTTCAAGTTTTAGTGAAGAAAAAGTTGAAAAGGATATGGAGAAGTACATACCAATAATGGCTATGGCTGTTGTTGATTTAATGTGCAAAGAAGGAGCAGAAGGAGAAATATCACATTCTGAAAACGGTGTTAACAGAGAATACGAGAATGCTTATATTTCAAAATCAATTTTTAGCAATATATTGCCATATGTTGGCATTTTATAAAGAAGATTGTGCGTAGTCGTAGATGGCTGCAGAGGGTACACATTATAGCGGTGGTGGGCGGTGTACGAAATAAAAAATAAAAGGTGGTACTTATATGACAATTGAAATATCAACAGCAATTATTGTCAGTGTACTATCACTTGGCTTTTCTGTATTTATGGGGTTAAAAAACAATAAGCGAACGGACGTTAAGGACATAGAAGAACGTGTCAAAAATGATACGAGAATAAATATGAAATTAGACAATATCGCTGAATCCATAAATGCAGTGAAGGATGAAGTGTTGGAAATGAGAGGTGAAATCAGTTCTCATAATGACAAGATAATTAAATTGGAAGAGAGTGTAAAACAAGCCCATAAGAGAATTAATGAACTTGTTGAACGTTTGAATAACGAGAAAGAGGTATAACTATGAAAAGAGATTGGAAGTTATGGTTTGAAAAAGCAGGAATAAGAGCAGTAAAGACAATGGCACAGACATTTGTTGCAACTGTAGGTTCAGCAATGGTTTTGTCAGCAGTAGATTGGAAAGTAGTTGCATCTGCGTCTGTATTAGCAGGGGTTTTAAGTTTAGCAACATCAGTAGCAGGTTTACCGGAGGTAGACGATGCGGACATTAAGAAGAAATAAGAGAAAAATGTATTATTCCTTATTCGGTCAAGAAGTAACAAGATACGCTAGAGACGAAGAGGGAAATATAAAAACATATACTACAAATGATGGTGAAGTAATCAAACTTGAAGAAGGAACAGAAATCGTTTATAGCAAACCTGTTGAATTTTGGGGAAATATTGCTATGAGCGGTGGTGAAGTTAGGGAACAGGAATATGGTCTTAATCAATCAGATTATAGTGCCGTATTGATAA
This sequence comes from uncultured Eubacterium sp., assembly GCA_900548465.1. Lineage (GTDB taxonomy): Bacteria > Bacillota > Clostridia > Lachnospirales > Lachnospiraceae > Eubacterium_G. Next base: position 47,389 of record URKY01000003.1, on the reverse strand, counting down.
TGAATGTTGGAGAAATACCTATAACAGAGACTTCATATATTTGGTTCAATAACGAGGTTGTTTATCTTGATGAAGATAAAACTATACCAGACGTTAAAAGTGCCGACTATCGGGTCAAAAAGGTGTCTCCAAGCCTTAATTTCACTAAATATTTATTGGAAAAAATAACAAAGTAGGTAATGGATATGGCTAACAGTAGCGTAATAAAAGATAAAAATTTAATTACAATTTCGTTTGGTGATGAAACAAGAGTTACAGTTCTTGATAAGTTATATCAGCATGACAAAGGGCAGATATTGCAATTCAAAGACATTCCTGACGGCGCACAGGTGGAATTTTCCAACTCAAAAATGGAAAAGTCAATCCCTGAAATCGTGAAAGACGGAGCCGTACCTGTTCCGAATTCAATTCTTTTTGATAATGCAACAATTGACGTAAGAGTTAAATACATAGATGAAAACAGCGAGACTACTGTTAGAGAAGTAAAACTCTTCGTTATTAATGGAAAAGAAGCGGATTATGAAATTGACCCAGAAAACGAACAGACTTTCAGGGAAGAGATTGAAGGTATTTTGAATGAAACCAAAGAAGCTGCTAAAGAAGCTGCAGATAAGGTGGAAATCAATAGAAAGTATCTTGATGAAATGGAGAAAAAGTCAACTGATACTATTGAAAATATAACAACTGTGGGTGAGGCTCAAATTAATGCAATTAATGATACAGCAGTATCACAGATAAAAGCAATTAATGGTACTGCACAGGCACAGATTGAGTCAATTAATGACGTAGCGACAAAGAATATTGAGGCTGAGACTAATTCAATTGCACAAGCGGCACAAGGTCAGATTTCCGGAATAAATCAGGTGGCTAGTGGTCATATAGATGCTATTAATCAGAAAGCGGTATTACAGACTCATGCTATTAATGATACAGCAAATAGACAAATTTATGCGCTTAATCAGACAGCGACATCACAGATAAATGCAATTAATCAGACAGCACAAGCACAGTCAAAAGCTCTGCAAGAACAGGGAGACGGATTAAAATATGATTTAGCTGTAAAAGAAAAACATACAATAATGCTATCTGCAGGAGCTTATTCAGATTTAATTGATGTAAATGAATATGATGCGATTCAGGTTAATAGTATATCTTGCAATGGAACTGATACTATTAGTGAGAGTTTGAAATTGGAAGTTGTTAAATTTAAGAATGGAGAACAGGTAGGGGATGAATTTCTAGAAAAATACAATGCAATAGCGGATTTAACCGATTGTGATTCAATTAAGTTACTTGTTTTTTATCGTGGTGGAATTTCCTATGTCGCCACAGTATGGTATACCTTGATAGTGTGGGATGCGAAAAAAGAAATTGAGAGATATGTAGAACGTGTTGAAGATACTGTTTTGATTAAACCTACTGCAAATGGAACAGACATAGCAATAGATGATAGTTCTGATATGCCTATTCAGGAATTACATTTATTTGGGAAGAGTGAACAGGCTGTAACAACAGGAGCGCAGTTGTTCAACGTAAACGATAAATTAAATTGGAATAGTGTATTTTCAGTCGATTCTGAAGATTGGATAAGTGCCGTTATTCCGGCAAATACCGGAACAACGGATATGTATTACACATTTAATACCCCCAAAAGTGATTTATTAAAACCGAGCACAACATACTTAGCAATAATGGAATTCGGAATGTCATTACTTGATAAACTTAGTGTTGTAGCTATTTCTCCAAATGTGAGTGTCGGGAATAAATCACAATTTAAAGGGTATACAAGTTTTACGAATCAATCAGTAAGCCCTACTGAGACAATTGATTCTTTTGAGAATTCTGATTGCATGTGCAAAGGATATATTCAAGCTAAACCAGGATTTGCGGGAGGTTCAGTTAAATTCAGATTCTCTTTAATTGAAAATACGAGTGTAACTATTGATAAGTTTATATATGAATCATATTCAGGCGGACAGCCAAGTCCTAGTCCTAATTATAGGCAAAATATTGAAAGTACAGATAACCCAACAATTAAATTAGCTGGTAAAAATTTATTTGATAAATTTTGCGATAATAAACATGTGGAAAGATTTGGCATAACTTTTGATTGGAATACCAACGATAGCTCAATCAGAATTAAAGGAACGTCTACAGGGAATGCACAATATGTGTTGATTTCATTGGATGAAAGCGAAAAAAAATTTAACAATTCAACCATAGGGTCAAACTATACATTTAAAATGTTTGGACTTCCGAAATCTTGCTATTTAAATGTATCATATGGGCAAAAAGCTTACGGCGAAGATCTAAGTATAATGCCAAATATATCTAAATACGTGGGAAGAAGATGGGTTGCAATATGTGTTCCAAAAGGTGTAACAGTAGATGCAATAGTATATCCAATGCTTGCGTTGGGCGATACAATTACTGAATATGAGCCATATAAACAAATTCAAACTGTAACTTTTAATCACATTCTTAACGGAATTGATGATGTTCGAGACGAATTAATTGTCAGAGCAGATGGAACAGGGCAGTTAATACAGAGAATAAAATTATACAATTGTTCACAAATATCTAGAAATTTGGGAGTAGACCCTAATAACAAATATTATTATTTGGCATCAATAGACAAGAATTCAACTCATGCAAGCAAGGTTGTATCAAGTCATTTTACTTCTAAAACGTTTAATGAAAAATGGGGTAATGTCTTCAAAGTGAATGGTTCGTTTTATTTTGGAAAACAAGAAGCTCCCGATAATATATCTGATACAAATTCGATGAAGCAATGGTTAATTGATAATAAGGTGAAAATTCTTTTTCAATTAGAAGAACCAGTTGTAACCGACTTAACAGCTGAAGAGGTTCAAAAAATACTTGCACTTCACACAAACAAACCAAATACAACAATTTGGAACGACCAGAACGCAGATATAGAAGTGACTTATGTGGCGGATGCAAAGAATTATATCGATAATAAATTAGCGGAAATTCAGGCACTAACATTGGAAGGAGGGAATTAATATGTCAAAAAGAGAAAACAGGGTAATTAACGCATTCGTTAATTGCGTAAAGCGTGGCGAATACACTTTTGAGTACGCTTGCTTACTTATCGAAGACACACAGAGATACGGCTATCTGACAGACGAAGCAAAGGAAGTGTTCTATGCAGAGTTTGAAAATGACGAAGAGACGGATGTTGATGAAGCGGTAGAAGAACCTGCAGAAGAGTAGGAGGAGCAATATGAGGATTGGAGGATAAGGTCTTTCATAGGAAAGGAATTATATGAAAATAACAATTGATGGGCTATCTGTCTCCGGAATTAAGAAGGCAATAAAACAAATAGAAGATTATAAAAAGAGTTTTAAGCAAAAGAATGATTTGTTTGTTGAGCGATTAGCAGAGTTAGGTATTCCAATTATTGACAGTAATATGGCGAAAGCCCAAGGGGATAGTGATAAATCCCATAAAACAAAAATCGTATTATCGCACAGAAAAAATACATCTGTTGCCAGATTGGTATTACAAGGTAAAGACATCTTGTTTATTGAATTTGGAGCAGGTGTTTTTTATAACCCAGACGGAAGTAAACATCCAAAATCATCGCAATTTGGATATGAGATTGGTACTTATGGCAAGGGAAAAGGTAAATACAAACAATGGTATTACTACGATGATGATGGTGAAACTAAAATATCTCACGGTACAGAAGCGACAATGCCAATGTATCGGGCAGATATGGAAATTATTAGTAAAATAACGCAAATAGCAAGAGAAGTGTTTAGGAGCTGATTATATGGATTATCCGTGGACGTTAGATGTGAGTTCAAAGGTTTTTTCTTTAATAAAAACAAAAACTCAAAATGCATTAAAAAATAAATATCCTGACTTATATATTACAGACGAAGAAATGCAGAATAGAACGCCTACATTTCCAACTGTATATATACATGAGTTAGAGGGGGCAGAAATAGGAAATGATTTAGTAAATCAAACAGTCAATGGAATTAATTTTAATATTCAAATTGATGTTTCTGCAAAAACACGAACTGACGCCAAAACAGTTATGGCAGAAGTGATTTCAAATCTTAAAAGCATGGCATTCACACTATATGGTATGCCAATTCTACAAAAAACAAGTGACGTGTATGTATTAACAGTCCGTGGGAGACGGATATTGGGTGCTACAGACACTATTTAGGTTACTACGGAGATTTTCTCCGATAACAATATAACAATGTGAAAAAGAGCCTTTTTAGGTTCTTATTTTTTTGCAAAGAAATAGGAGGTATTTAATTTATGGATTCAGGAATTAGTACAATTGGAGCATTGCTTGGTTATGCAAAGAAAGCAACATCTACACCTACCGCATTTACTCTACTTAACAGAATTAATTCTATTGGTGGTATATCAATATCATCTGAACAGATTGATTCATCCGCATTGGAAGATTTAATCACAAGAAACATTAAGGGTAGAGGAGATACAGGTGGAACATTTAATATTACAGTCAATGTCGTTAACGATACTGTAACTGAATGGGAAAAGGTAATTACTGACGCTGCAGATAGTTGGGTATATTTTGAAATATATATCCCAGGATTAACTAAAGCGTTTGCTGTAAAGGCATTCCCGCCTGAAAAATTACCTATGCCAGAAGTTGGGCAGAATAGCCTTTTAACAATGGAAATTCCATTGGTAATTGAAGAGTATGTTGGTTTAATTACTGCAGTTAAACCTACAGCAACAGCACAAAAATAATAATTAACTATGTGAATGGGGCGGTTAAACCCGCCCCTTCCTTTAGTTAGAGGAAGGAAGTATTAATATGAAAGTAATAACAATAAAGGAAAAAGATTATAAATTAGAATATTCATTCGCAGCTGCAGAATACAAGGATTTGGTTAAGAGAGTTTTCTTGCTTTTAACAGGTGCGAATATGTTGGAAGATATAGATAATGAAAATCAAAATGAAACACTCGTATTATTAAGCAATTTAGGAAGTTTAGTGGCAGACACATCAAGTGATTGTAGATTAATGTTCTACGCAGGATTAATGGAAAATCATCCAGAAATCACAGAAGATGAAGCGTATGAGTTGATGAAACAGTATATGCGTGATAATAAGCTGTCTTTCCATAAATTATTTGCCGAATTAATGGAATGTATGGGTGACGATGGTTTTTTCGATTTGACAGGTCTGACGGAAAGAGTAGCAATGCTGAACAACGAGATTGTGGAAGTAACGAAGGCAGCGAAAACTCCGAAGAGACCGCAAGACCACAAGAAGAAATCGACTTCCATAAAATAATATGGGAAAATTATTTACCGCACGCTTTACATATAGGCGTACCATATGATACTTTTTGGCACTTAAACCCAACTAAATTGAAAGCCTTTGAAACTGCTTATGATTTAAAAAAGCAGAAAAAGGACGAAGATAATTGGTTCTTAGGTAAGTATATTAGATTGGCGATGATAGACGCAATGCCTTTTGGCGATAGAAAAAGTGTATATCCGGAAGAACCGTTTTTAAGAGGAGCGATAACCGAAAAGTATGAAACAGAGGAAGAGATTCGAGATAGAGAAGAGGCAGAGAGACTTAAGCGTGGTGAAGCGTTATTACAGCAATTGAATGTAATGAAAATTAATCACGAACTATCTCAAAAAGATTAATAAAATTATTGCAATTTTGCCCTTGCATGATATAATCCAGATAAAAGGAGAGGTTGGATTATGCATGATTCGGATTCTATTTGCGTAAATTGTCACAAGACGATAAAAATTACTGACAGAAAATGTAAATATTGTGGACATCCGCAGTATAGCGAAAAATGTTGGAAAGATATTTGTGAGATTACGAATATGTCTTTAATGGGTGAGCGCATGGAAAGGTCAAGAAGTGATGTATCAAGACAGAGTGCATCAAGACAAAAACGCAAGCATCTTAAAGAGTGGAGCGAAGAAGAACTGCTTACTACAGGACTTTATCCTAAAAACGAATGTATCAAAATAGGATTAATTGCAAGAATTTTAGGCAAAAGAAAGTAACATAAATAAAAAATAGTTCAGCACTGGTTTATACCAGTGCTTTTTTGGTGGGCTTATGCCCGCCTTTTTTTATTGTGAGGAAATTTATATGGCTAATAATACAATTGATACTTTAGATATAAAAATAAAAAGTAGTTCTGATGAAGCAATAAAAAATTTAGATAGCCTAATTGAGCGTTTAAAGGTTGTACAACATTCTACAAACAAAATAAGCGGAAAATCCATTGCCAATATAGGCAAAGGTACAGCGTCAAATCTTAATAAGAGTGCAACAGCAAGTAAAAATTTGTCAATAAACTTATCTTCGTTACCTAAACAGATTTTAGGATTAAATACTAATTTTGGTAAGTTTGCACAGGTAGCAGGAAGTTTTTACGCAAATTGTTTTCTAATAACACGAGGCATTAAAAAAATTGGAAATGCCGTAAATTCTGCTATGGATTATGTTGAAACATACAACTATTTCAATGTAACTATGGATAAAATCGGAAAGCAGTTTGGTAAGCAATACAGCGAGTATGGTTATAACAGTGCAGAAGAATACGCAAACAGTTTCAAAAGTAGGCTAACAGATTTAATGACTAAAATGACCGGCTATGAGGTTGGCGATGGTGGCGAACTGAAAAGAAGTACAACGCAAACACAGAACTTATCATTAGACCCGGAACAATTAATGAATTATCAGGCAAAAGTTGCAGCGGTATCAAACTCTGTAGGTATGCTTGGTGAGAATTCGATTAGTACGGCAAAGGCATTATCAATGTTATCTGCGGACTTATCCTCGTTAACAAACGTTCCTATAGAATCTGTAATGACAAATCTACAGTCTGGTCTTATAGGTCAATCGAGAGCGTTATACAAATATGGTATTGATATTACTAATAATACTTTGCAGGAATTGGCTGATGCAAACGCAATTGCAAAAAAAGTGTCAGCAATGTCACAGTCGGAAAAAATGCAATTAAGGGTATTAGCGATTTTGCAACAAAGTAAGATTGCTTGGGGAGACCAAGCGAATACAATTAATTCAGTTGCTAATCAGTATCGTATATTCGGACAGCAGACGCAGAACCTATCAAGAATTTTAGGAAACTTATTCTTACCGATAGTTCAATACGCATTACCGTATATCAATGGTATGGTTATAGCTCTACAAAAGTTGTTTGAAACTATTGGATTTAAACTATGGGGCGATAATTGGCTCACAGAGGTAATGGATGGTATCTCTGGTGGCGCAAGTGACATTGACGGATTATATGATTCAATCGAAGATGTTGGAGATGCTACTGACGATGCTTCAAAAAAGGCAAAGAAACTCAAAGATAATCTTAACACATTAGCAATCGATAAATTAAATATTATTTCTCCAAAAGATAAAAAGTCCTCTAAAGATGAAGATGGTGGAACTTTTGATTTATCTAATCAAATAGGTAAGGCTGTTTCTGATTATGAAAAAGTTTGGAACAAAGCCTTGAAAAATTCAAGAAATAAAGCGCAGGAAATCGCAAACGCTATTATTAGTGCTTTTCAGAAAGGCGATTATCAAGGTATTGGAAAATACATAAGTAATGGATTGACAAAATCATTAGAAAGCATCCCTTGGAACACAATTTACCAAAAGGTTGGAAGTTTCGGAACAGGATTAGCACAGTTTTTGAATGGTCTTATAACGCCAGAATTGTTTTATGAAGTTGGGCGCAACATTGCTAAATTCTTGGGATTAAGAGTAGAATTTGCACTTAATTTCTTTAAGGAATTAGATTGGTCTAATGTTGGTGAAAGTATCGCCAATGGTTTGAATGGTTTTCTTGAAAACTACCCTTGGGCTGATACTGCAGAAGCCCTTAACAAGTTCGTAGACGGATTCGAAAAGGCTTTAGGCAGTTTTATATCCAATATTAACTACAAGTCGGTATTTAAGGCTTTCTTTGATTTCTTTGGAAATTTGGAAATTGACACAATTTTAGTCATTCCAATGCTTAAGGCATTTTTGAAAATTAAAAGAGGTGCAAGCACAACATTTAGTTCTGTCGGGGATTTGATTGGAACTGCATTAAGTGGTGCTGCAAGAGGAATTGTAAATCTGAAAGATAATATCAAAGTTCTGGGTGGAAAAGACGGAATTAGATATACATTTTTACAAGGAAAAGACGGAATTGATAATTTTAGAAACGGATTGACTAATACACAAAAGGCTATTGTTGGTACAGGTGGTATTATTGCTGCTTTTGCCGGCGTTAAAAAAGCGTTTCAAGGTGTAAATGACGGTTCAAAAACTCTTTTAGACGGATTGGGTCAAATTGCAATATCTGCTGGAATATCGGCGTCAGCATTGTATGTAGCATTTGGTCCGGCTGGTATAGCAATGGCTGCCGTTTCGATTTTAGCAGGAGCTATTGGTGGAATATATTCATCAATGGAAAAAGATAGAGAAAATTTTGAAAAAGAGAATAATAGAGCTCTTGATGATTTGACTAAACGTTATAGTGATTTTCAGAAAATGAGAAAAGATGGAAATGAAAATTTCGCTAAATATACTGCTGAAATAGACCATGCTAAAGAGTTATCAGATGAACTTGACAAAATCGTTGATAAAAACGGAAAAATAAAAAAAGGCTATGAGAAAAGAGCGAAAGTCATAGTAGACCAGATTAACCAAGCGTTAGGGACTGAATATAAAATTACGGATGGAATATTAGAGAAAAATAAAGACATCCACGATGAAATAAATAAAATTGTGTATACGAAAAAGTTACAAATTTTAATGGATTCTAAAAAAGACGAATACACAACAGCCCTAACAAAAAAAGCCGGCATGAAAAAAAGTATGACTGATGCTTCATTCAGGTATAGAACTTTGAAACATGAGCGTGACGATACTAAATCTGAAATGGACGCTGCGAAGTCAACGATGAACTATTGGAAAGAACTGGGCAACACAACAACACCTGAATATAATCAGGCTGTTGCAGATTACATAAGATATTCCAAGGTTCTTAAGGAACAGAATAAAAATCTTAAAACTTATTCGGAAGAATTTGATACGGCAAGGACAGCATACATTGAGTATTGCAACACAATTACCAATTATGACAATGCAATAAGTGCAAGTGCCGAAGGTAACTCCAAAAAGGTTGAAAAAGCGTTTAACAATTTACTGAACAATGCAGATACTTGGAGTAGTAAAGTTGGCGACAATATAATGGACGGAATGACTAAGGGCATTTCTGAAAGCGATGTAACTCGTCCCGAAAAAGAGTACAAGAAAAAAATAAAATCAGTTACTGGTGAAAAATCAGGAATTGTAAAAACAAATGTACAAAGAAGTATAGAAAAAGGATTTGCAGAGGGCGCACAAGAAGCTGATGTATCGGAAGCAAGGAACTTTTTTAAAGAAAAGATGCGAAGCATTTTTAATATTCAGTCTGATTTTGCATTTCAGTTAGGTTTTTCATTTAAAGATGCTCAAAAAAATAAAAATCAATGGCTTAATAAAGAATTTGCTAACACATTAAAGAATAATGATATGGTAATCAAAACTAAATTTAAACCAATAGGCTATAAGGCTAATGGTGGAATGGTTAGATCGGCAGATTTATTTTATGCGAACGAAAATGGAAATGCTGAATTAATCGGCAGATACGGAAATCAAACAGGTGTAGCAAATCAGGGTCAGATTGTTGATGCGATAGAAGAAGCATCATATCGAGGACATATGAGAGCATTAGCAAGCGTAGGAGCATCGCAAGACCAAGTTATTGAAAATCATTTAACAGTGGAACTTGACGGTGATGTTGTTGCGAAGAAGGTTAGTAAGGCAAATGCTAGAAATGGTGCTCAAATAATTGGAAACCAAAACGGCTATGTTTTTGGATAAGGAGGTGTTTTATATAATGGCAAATCAAAAACTTCTATATTGGTCGAATTATACGCCTCCATGTCCTTCTACATACAATGGGACAACAGCAACAGTTGTTGACAGCGGAAGAAATGTAAAAGGAGTGACAGTTGGTGGTGTAGTCAGGGAAGGTGTTGCAGCGGTTGATGTAACATTTAATTACATCACGACTAAAGAGTGGTCGAAAATATTGTCACAATTCAACTCTAAATTAGGTGGTTCTTTCTATCGAAAGACCACTTTTTTTAATCAGGAAACAAATCAATTAGAAACACGAACGTTTTACGTTGGCGACCGAACCACAAACGGATTACATTTACTTGATAAAAATGGTAAACCACAAGGTTGGTTAGGAGCAAAGTTATCATTGGTTGAGAAGTAAAAGCCGTAAGGCTTTATTTTTTTTATGTGAAAGGAGCATTTAACTATGAAAATGTATAAAAGAATGGCTAAATCAATTAGTTTTGGAGCAAAGAGAAAGAAGAAAAATATTAAATATATTGTAATTCATTTTACAAGCAACATTGGAGATACAGCGCAGAATAACGCTGATTATTTCGCAACAGGAAATACAAGAGAAGCAGGCGCGCACTTCTTTGTTGATAGTAAAGGAAACATTGCAAGGAGTATTCCGATGAACAGAATTGCCTATGCGGTAGGTGGATTTTACAATAAACGTAATGGTGCAGGAACTTATTACAAAAAATGCACAAATGAAAACTCTGTATCAATAGAGTTATGTAATTGTGTTAAAAACTTTACCGAAGCACAGGCAAAGGCTACAAAAAAACTTGTTAAGTACATTCAGAGATACTGTCCTAATGCACAAGTCATAATTAGACATTGGGATGTCAATGGTAAGGCGTGTCCCGGTCCGATGACAGGCAAGAGCAATAAGATGTGGAAAAGTTTTTTAAGCAAAATATCATAAATAATAAGGGGTAGTGTAAAAGTGCACTATCCCTTATTTTTTTATTCAAGCGAGGAGTGATTGAATGATAACAACTAGCCAAAAATGGAAAGATCTATATGCAAATATTGCGAATGACTTGTTGCCTGAAAGTGATTTGATTGTATCTAATAGCAATGATGTTTCAGCACCAATAACTGACAGTATGGCAAGTACATTAAGCGGACAATTAATAGTTGGCGATGTATATAAAGCAACATCAAAAACAGGAAAATATACAACAAGTGAAGTGTCTACCAATAATAAAAAGTATGCTACTTGCGAATTAAATTATTTTATTCTTGATGGGAGTTTTGATTTTTACGATTATTCTAATCCTGTTAAGGAAGATAAGTATATATCAGGGATTGTATGTGGTGGTGATTGTCAGTTCGGAGTTGGAACAGGGGAGGGAGTTGGAATTAAGATTTCAGGAGCACCAACAGCCAAGAATTTTGTAACAATGAAATTTGAGCCAAATCAAAATGAATTTGCAACAAAATTTAAAATTGTTGATACCGCAACAAACAAAGAAACGGAAATTAATTTAGATGAATATGATACTACATATCAAATGTTTCAAATGCTGACAACAACTAATTCTATTAAGGTAATTTTCACAGAATGGAATAAACCATATCGTAGGGCTAGAGTTGACGAACTTATTCTAGGAAAACGATTTTGGTTTGACAAAAGAAATATGACAAGCTGCACGCTTAAAAAGAGTGTGGATATGATTTCAGCAGAATTGCCAAAAAATGATTTAGAACTTGAAATAGAGGACATCAATAATGATTACGACGTATGGAATAGTGGAGCTAAATTTGTGCATGAGTTTAATACAAATTCTATTTTTGCAATTTATGCACGTTTTAAAATTGATGATGCGTGGGAACTGATACAGATTGATGCTTGTTATTTTAGAGGGTTAGATAGACCACAACAAGGTATAACTGCTAAAATTACATTAGAAAACGTTTTGCAGAAAATGACACAAAAAATACCGTCATTTCAAATAAGTGCTAATATTATTGACCAAAACTCTGCACCTAATAAGTGGGATAGTTACCAAGCATTTGTATATATGTTGTCTAATGTTTGTGGAAGAGATATTGCGATATGGGGGGGCAATTCTGTTTACAATAAAAAAAGAAGCAGAATGCATCAGCCATTTACAGGAATGACTATTGATAAAGGATATGAGGGTAGTACTACAAATCGTATTACTGAAATGTGTAGACTTTGGGATGATTATTTCCAAACAGAAGTTAAAGACTTATTACAGATTGCAAGTCTTACAATATCTAATTATATATTCATTAATGAGAAAGGTAGTGTTATATTAAAGCATATAACTGAATCCAATGGGAAATTGTCAGATGCAATTTACTATGGAGCAGAAGATACGATTTACCTCGACCAATGTTACAGTTATCCTGTTATTAATAAATTAGATGTTATTAAGAATGTTAAAATCAGCCCTTTGTATAAATCATTGGAGCAGAGAACAGAAGGCTCTAACATAAATCATATCGAAACAATATCATATAATTTTGCCAGCAACGGAATAGATCAGAATATTGACGATAAATTAATCTTCGCTATTACGGCGACAACTGCTGATGATAACCCTGCCTGGGGAGTTGTTGATAGTACTGCAGAAGCGGACAACCCATTGAAAATATTAGCAAATTATGTTAATAGTTTTATTTCAGACGCAATTAAAATATCTGCAGAGTGCATAATTAATCCAGCTTGGCAAGTGGCAGATGTTATAAACATAGAAACTAAAAGTGGAAAAATCTATAAAGGATTTCTTACGTCAATAGAATTGAAATATGAAGGCATTTTTAAAGGTACTGTAGAAATTTTAGTACCTAAATCATTTCAGTAGGAAGGACAAGTTATGAAAGAAATTATTACAGATAGAACATTGGAGGATGTAATTTTAGCCCAGAGATATGAAAAAATGAATTGGGCAGATTTTACTCTTGCAGAAAAAGCAGAATGGAGTATGGGATTGAAAGGTGCATTTAATTATAAAGATTGGAATAGAATTATTGCAAATATTATTGAATTGACTGATAAAGTAAAAGCGACAATAGCACCGTGGAAGTTACAAGGCGAAATTTATCAAACAGAGAATATTATTGAAGATAAAGTCATAATAGAAAATCCAACTATGGCTACAATTACAATAATACCCTTTAAGCTCGAAATGAGTTCTCCAGACACGCATCAAATAGTAAGAACAAGTGATACAGAATATGTATATGAAAAACCAAGTGGCTATCACCATTTTTATGTGGGTGGGAAAATTGATACTGAAAGAACAAAAGTGTTTATTGTTGATAAAAGTAAAAGCTGTAGTTTTTCTGACACTGAAAAAGGTATTACAAGTATAATTTCTTCTGCAGATTGGGCAGAACTTAAATTGAATAGCAAATTGTTATTAGCAAATATTCCACACTCACAGAGCCTTGAAGAACAACCTACTAAAAGTGATTATGAAGCAGTTAATACATTTGAACGGAGATGTTTAGAAACTTATGACTTCCTGGAGGCAGATGGTAATTATGTTGTCCCTATGGAATGGTTTTCTGGATATCGTATTGATTCTGAAGGAGGTATGATGTATACTGGTGATGATAGATATGTGTCTGATTATTATATGTATGAGAATGGTACAACTCAAATCATTGTCCCAGAAGGTACAATGGTTAAAGTTGCAAAATATGTAATAACAAGCGGTCATTGTATATACCAATCAACTGAAACACACTTAGCAACTAAAGATGGGGTTACAATAACCACTCAACAACCATACTACGTCAGAATTGCAACTTACAAAGTAAAACCTACACTTATAGCGCAAAAATAAAGAAGGGGCTAAAATGCCCCTTTTCTAAATTCTTATTTATACGCTTTTTTTACACCATAACGTGCTTGTGATTTGGTAAAGCCCTCATAAATCAGTTGGTCATATAGCGAACTTTTTGAAAATGCCATTACCTTAAGATACGATTTTGCTTTTTTTGCAGCTTGCTTCTTCCAATTAGCCTTACAATGTTTAGCACCATATTTGCATTCTTTATACGAAAAACCTTCATATTCTAATTGATTCATCAATCCCCGCTTACTTAATGCCATTACTCTAAGATATGATTTTGCCTTTTTTAATGCTTGCTTTTGACCGAAGGTTGCAGCACTAACTGTAGTTGAATTTGTAACAAATGTGTTGTCTGGTATTGCTGTAATTCCTAAAATTAAAATAACAATTAGACACAGACTTAATAAACGTTTTTTCATTGTTCTTTCCTCCTTGAAATATTTAGTTAAATTATATATTTTTTATGAAATTTAATCAATATTTCTTGTAAATGTTCTTGTAAAATGATATTATATGTAATGTATCAATCACGCACGTAACGTGAGATTTAGAGCCACTTTCGGGTGGCTCTTTTTTGTGTTCAAGTGTAGCGTTTATTAAATAAAAAGAGTATACTTAATGTATCTAAAACGACATGGAGGAGAAAATATGAAAAAATTAATTTCTTTTTTTAAGGAACAAAAGGCATTGGTAATTTTTGTTGGAGTGGTTATTATTATATTTGGAGTTGGAATATTTCAAAAATATGAAGATAACAATGTTTCTTGGGAAGTTCTTGACGATGAGGGAGGAATGTTTTCGAAGGTTAAAAATGGTAAGGAAGTTGGCGAGATGTATAGAGTTCTAGAATACATTGATAACAGCGATTGGCACGAAGATAAAAAGGCAGATTGCAAGCATGGTGGAAGAAAAAGTGCGATAGCTATTGTAGATGGTGAAGAAGTAACTGTTATTTGGAAAACACCGCCTGAACATGAATACTCTGAATGGGAGGTTGTTAAAGAGGCAAAATGTAACGAAGAAGGCGAAGAACAGAGAACATGCGTTAAATGTGGAAAGAAAGATACGAAAAACATAGACAAAACAGCACATTCATTAGGCGAATGGAAAATTACGAAAAAAGCAACGTGCAATTCGGCAGGAGAGCAGGAAGCTCAATGTGAAATATGTGGAGAAAAATTCCCAGAAGAAATAGATAAACTAAAGCATAAATGGTCTACCTTGAAAATAATTAAAAATGCCACACAAACAAGGCTAGGAAAGAAAAAAATAATTTGTTCAATATGCGGAAAAAAGAAAGTTGTTGATTTGGATTTACCAAAATCATACGATGAGGGTATGCATAGGGTTGGAAAAGATATTCCAGCAGGCAAATACATACTATATGCCGAGTACGATAGTAGTGCTTATTTTGCAATTTTAAAAGATTCATCGGGAAATTTTGATAGTATTATTGTAAACGATAATTTTTACGGAAATTCAATAGTTGATGTTAAAAAAGGCGAATATTTAGAATTAAGTGGATGTGAAGCAGTTCCAGCAAAGGAAGGTGTTGGAGTAGATACAAATGGAGAAGGTATGTTCCGGGTAGGAGTTGACATTGAACCAGGAGAATATAAATTGGTATCTGGTGGCAAGCATGGATATTATTGTGTATATCCAAATGCAAGGCATAGAGATATACTTCATAATGATAATTTTAATGGCTCTGCATACGTTACAGTTTCCAACGGACAATATTTATTATTATCAAACTGTAAAATAAAAAAATAAATTCCATAAAGATATTTGAGAGGGGAGAAGTCCCCTCTTTTTTATGTGATTAATTTTAAAAAAAAATACCATATTAAAAATAAAAGGAGTTTTTAGTATGGAATTAAGAATTTGGGAATTAAGAAGAGAGAAAGATTTATCAATAAGAGATTTGTCACGCTTAAGCGGTGTGGGAAAGACTACAATTAACAGATTTGAAAACGGAGAAATTCCTAAAACACTATTGGAATTAGAAAAGATAGCAAAGGCGTTAGACTGTTCAATTAAAGACCTTTTTATAGAATAGCGTCCCATATTTAGGACATTTCATATGAAAATATTTACATTTATTTCCCCTTAAGTATAATTAAAGTATTATAAGAGCAGGGGGAAAGTTATGAAAAGTATAATTAGCAAAAGCAAAAGGTGATTGTAAAATATTTAATTACGATTGCCTTTTTTGATTTTTAAGTTTACATACGAACGAATGTTCGGTATAATAAACGTATCGCTATCTTAACGCTGCGGGAAAAGAGGTGGAAAAAAATTATGGACAACAAAAGACTAGGGGATGAAGAACAAACAAAAGAATACTTAATATCAGAAATCGTAGAAGTTCTTACATATGCAGATATTAAGCGTGTAAAATTCTATCATAGGTTTATCTTGAAATCACAAAAGGAAGTGGATTAGTCCGCTTCCTCATTTTTTTCTTTATTGTATAAAAACTCAATCATATCATCTACAGACTTTCTGTCTGCATCTGACAATCCCATGTACATTGTCATTCGCTTAACAAAATCCAAATTGTGAGCCTTTCTCTGAACGTCAATCAAGAAATCAGCGTTTTCATCAGAATACAGGAAATCGCTAGATGGTTCTTTACCTGTTCTTAAATATTCGACAGAAACGTTAAAAAAGTCTGCTATTTTCTTTAATTTAGCATCTTTGGGTGTGTATTTACCACTTTTCCATGAACTAAATGTTGATTTTGTAATCCCAGTAGCACGTACTACATCTGCATCTTTCAAGCCCATTTCATCCCTTAACTTACAATAAATTTCGTACATATTTTTATCTCCTTAAAAAAAAGTTAAAAAAACTGAACAAAAAGTATTGACAAATTCAGAAAACTAAACTAATATAAAAACAAGTTCAGAAAACGGAACAAATCATACTTATAACTCTTAACAAAAATAAGTATATCAGGTTTCTGAACTAAATGCAACGAAAAGTTCAGAAAGGAGGAATAAATTGTATAAAAAATATGTAGAACTGCGAGATAAGGCTGGTGTGTCAGATTATAAAGTTGCAAATGACACTGGAATACCTAAATCCACTTTTTCAGAATGGAAGCGTGGAACATATACGCCTAAAATAGGCAAGTTAAAAATTCTCGCAGATTATTTCGGCGTAAGTGTTGATTATTTTTTGGAGTAGGAGGTTAAAATGCTTCATTACAGTTGGTTAGATGCAATACCAATATCCGTATTTGTTATTGTTACTTGTTTAGTAAGTTATTGGCATGGGAAATCAGAGCAAGGATTTGGAATTGCAGGGGTACTGTACACTATAATTTTGGGAATTTTCGGTCAGATTCTTGTAGGATTCTTCCCAATGTTTTGGTAACAGAGGATAACTTGCTTGTAGCAACAGTTGTATTTCTTGAAATAATAGCGTCATGCAATGGTTTAAAATCTTCCCAACATTCTTCTGGTGTATATAGAAGTAATTCATGGTAAGAACGTATGTATTCAATTTTTTCACCAGAATAATTACTTTCTATTTGTTTAGAAGCGAATTTTAGGAAAGTATTAAACACATCTTGTTGCTTTTGATAATAGGAAAATTGCTTTTCGTATTTCAATTCTATTTTCTTTATTTTTGTACTGTGAATGTTGTTAAGTACGGTAACTAAAACAGGAGAGAATATAGCAACAATGAGCGTTATAGCAGAAATTACAAACGAATAATCAAAGGTATTTGTTTCAGGCATAATGTTTTCCTCCAAAAATTTTTTTTAATTATATCACAAGAAAGGAGATATATGAATAATTTGCAAATTTTTACTTCAAATGAATTTGGCGATATTCGGACTATGACAATTAATGATGAACCTTGGTTTATAGGAAAAGATGTAACTACAATTCTTGGTTATGGTAATCCAAGAGACGCAATTGGCAAGCATGTTGATGATGAAGATAAGGGAGTCGCAAAATGCGACACCCCTGGAGGAGTACAAAATTTAACTATTATCAATGAATCAGGTCTTTATGGTCTTATACTTTCCAGCAAAATGCCAGATGCCAAACGATTTAAGCATTGGGTTACATCGGAAGTGCTTCCGTCAATTAGAAGAAATGGCGGTTACATAGCAAACCAAGAGAATTTATCTGACGAAGAATTACTCGCAAAGGCATTGTTAGTAGCGAAAAACAAAATCGCCGAGAAAGATAAAATCATTGAAGAAAAAGACAGCAGGATTGCACAAATGAAGCCTAAAGAAATTTTCGCTGATGCTGTTTCAGCAAGCAGAACATCAATTTTAATAGGAGAACTTGCAAAACTGTTAAAGCAGAATGGCATAAACGTAGGACAGAACCGCTTGTTTATGTGGTTACGTGAAAATGGTTACCTTATTAAGAAAAGAGGAGCTAGTTACAATATGCCAACGCAGGCAAGTATGAATATGGGAATATTTGAAATTAAGGAAACAACAAGTGTTAACCCAGATGGTTCGATTAGAACAAACAGGACAACAAAAGTTACAGGTAAAGTACAGCAGTACTTTATCAATAAATTTTTAGGAACGAAGAAATAGGAGGTAGTAAATGGATATTAAAAAAACTCAAAAATTAAGAAAATTGTGTCAGCCGGTAGCTGATTATCTAAAGAAAAATTGCGATGTCGAAGTAGATGTAAATATTACTGCAGACAGAATAGCAATTACAAAATTAGACCATGACGCTAAACAGCAGGTGATTTTCCCAAGCACAAACAGTGTTGAGATAGAAAAGTTGAATGTCGGAGACTTTTTCTTAATTGGCGATAAGAGATTTAGAGTTATGGAGAAACTCGCAGGATGCGTGGGCGTACTTGCTTGGGACAATTGGGAAAATAAGTCTGTTAGGTTTAGTGATAATTCTGCTAATTATATAGGTTCAAAAATTGAGACTTATATTGAAGAAAATGTAAAGCCGTACATCGAAAAAGAATTGGGCGAAGATGCAATTGTTTGTGTAGAAATAGAAGATGCACCATTAGTTGATGAAACTAAGAAAATTAATATTGTTAAATCAATTAGACCAATGACATTTGAAGAATTTAGACGTTTTGGTGACTTGACTGTTAACGAAAATCTGGATGATTACTATTGGTTAATGACACCTTGGGGAACTGATGGCAGAGGTTATAAATACAGCGCATGTATTGTTTCGCCGTCCGGTGGTCTTCGCGACTGCAGTTGCTACAGCTTTTACGGCGTGCGTCCATTTTTGTATCTTGATTCTTCAATCTTTGTATCTAAAACAGAAGTAGAGGTTTAGGAGAATGCCTATGGAGAATAATACAAGACCGACGCAAGTCGAAAGAGTACTTCAATATTTGCAAGATTTTGGCTCAATAACAAGAATACAGGCAATGCAAGACCTTGGAATAATGAACATTGGTGCCAGAATATCTGAATTAAGGCAATCAGGTGTCGCAATTAAATCAACGTACATAAAGTGCAAAAATCGTTATGGCGAACAGACAAAGTATTGTAAGTACACTTTGATAAGAAAGGATAGTGACAATGAAAACGATTAAAGAACAACATAGATTTTTAGAAAGGCTGGAGCATTTGAAAGAAGCATTTCCTAATATTCCAGAGGTCAAGTATTTTTGTTGTGATGATATTGATATTAGCAAAATCAAAACAACTAATAATAAAGATACATCATATGCAAAAGAAGTACTAATTGTAGGAAATACTTTAATAAATGTAACGGCAACATCTGTAGATGTCTGCTTAATGACAATTCTTAAGTACACGCACGGATTAGAGTATTCAGGATATATGGGTGAAGTAAATATTGAAGATTTGGAGGTGTGAAAATATGAGAATTAAGGTTAAAGATGTAATAGCATGGCAGTCAACATTAATTGGAGCACTTTTTAATGCGATTTGCATTATTACAAAAATTTGGAATGGAAATGTGCTGCAGTTAACACTTGCATCAATTATGACAATTGGATTTGTTTCAGTTGGTGCATACAAAATGTCTATAGGGGCATTAAGAAGATGGAAAGGAGAAAGCAATGAAGTTAAATGAGAAACTTTTGAAAAATATTGATGTGCATAATTATTCACTAAATGATTTTTGGGAAGAGTTTAAGGATAATCTTTTTTTTCAAATGGCATTAGATGCAAGAAACTATGAGGAATTTAGAATAGCACTGTCTCTTTTAGGGGCAAATAATAAAGATTTTGGATTAAAATTGGCAGCTGCAGCAACAAATATCTTTACTTCTCTTTTATTCCAGAAAGCTCAAAGTGAGAAGGGAGAAAAAAAGGATGAAGATTAAATTTAAGCGTATTGCATTAGAAAATTTTTGCGGAATTAAATCCCTTGATGTGGATTTGCCGGATAAGGCTTTAATCTGCGGTGCTAATGGTCTAGGAAAGTCAACAATACAAAATGCAATTATGTGGATTTTAACAAATCAATTAGCCGATGGAAGTTCACCAGATGGAAAAATAAGACCGCACGATGCGAATGGCGTGGATATTGATAATGTAGAAATCAAAGTAGGACTTGATGTTGAATTTGACGGAACTGTTTTTACATTAACAAAAATTAATAAGCAAAAATGGACTAAATCTAGCACAGATCAGCAGAAAAAAATGTCAGGAAACAACAATGAGTTTTACATCAATGGCATATTTAAAAATGAAAGAGATTTCAAAGCATTTATAGAGCAGTTTATTGTTATTGATGATTTTAAATTTTGCACCAATCCAAGAGCGTTTTTGAAACTGAATACTGCTAAAAGAAGAGAGAAAATCATGTCTCTTTTTGGAAACAGGGCTTCTTTGGGTGAAATCATTGAAAATAATGAGAAGTATCAAAGCATTGCTAAAGATTTAAAGGTTGGAACTGTTGATGAATTGATTTCCGCAACAAAAAGAGCGATTGCAGGGTTAAAAGAGAAACAAAAAGCCATACCTGTAAGAATTGATGAATTAAATCATCAGAAAGATGATGTTGATATTTCAGAACTTATTAAAAATAAGGAAGAAATTAATAACAAAATTAAGAATTTGACGGACAAGAAAAGCAATTTGCTTTCATTAAATTCTGAATATAGCGATTTATCATCACAGATTATGGAATTGAAATTTAAGCAGGGCGATGTTGAACGTGAAGCGAACAAAGCGGTTGAAGAAAAAGCACGTAACAAAAGTGATATTCAGCAGAAAATAGATTCTATTGACGCAGAAATAGCAAATATCCAAGCATATATACGTAATGCTGAAACAATTATCACTGAAAATGAAGAAAAAATGCAGAATTACAGGGATGAAATTTCTGCAATTAATAAAGAAGAGTTTGATAAAAAAAATACCATTTGCCCAACGTGTAAACAGGAATTGCCAACAGAACAGATAAGTGTTATTAAAGAAACTTTCGAGAGCAATAAGCAGGCGAAAATTAAGTCAATCAACAATAAAGGTGTGGCACTTAAGCAGGTTAACGAGCAAACCAAACAACAGATTGATGATTACAACAAGAAAATAGCTGAAAAATGCGTTGATAAAAAGGAATTGAAAAATGCCTTAGATAATGTTGGTAGAATTGAACTTATCGACGCAAAATCAACTCCTGAATGGCTGAAAATTCAGAAAGAAATTAATGATTTGGAAGAAAAACAGAGTAAGGTTAAAAGATTTGATGCCTCCGAATTTGACAAAGAAATTTCTAACCTTAATTCTGAATTAATTACAATATCCAACCAAATTGCAGTTGCCGAAAATCAAAACTTTGATGAAAGAATTGAAGAATTACAGCAAGAAGCGATGGATGTTGAACAGAAGATTGCTAATGAGGAGAAAAAGAAAAAACTTCTTGAAGATTTCAACAAGGAACGAATTGAGTTATTAACAGAGCCAGTTAACAGCCATTTCAATATCATTAAATTCAAATTATTTAAGCCATTAATCAAGGATAAAAATGCATTTGAAGATGTATGCGAGTTGTTAGTTAATGGAACATCATATGATGCAAACCTAAACGTTGGTTTTAAAATCTTGGCTGACGTTGATTTATGTCAGGCATTCCAGAAAGCATATGATTTGCACGCACCGATTTTCATTGACAATATTGAAAGTCTTGACGAATGGAGAATACCAAAAGTAGACGGACAGTTGATAATGATGAAAAAGACAGATGATAAGACTTTAGAAATCAAGGAGGTATCAAATGGCTGAAAGAACGCAGATAACAAAAAAGCAATTTAATGATGCCTGGTACAAACGTATTGGAACTGAATTAATTGCGCAGGAAAAAGCATTACCACAACACTTTAACAAAGCAAGGTTTACTCAAAATTGTGTTGCTTTATTAAATGATAAACCAGAGCTGCTTGAATATGGAGATACACAGGTTGTTGTTGGACTTGTTAAAGGTGCAATTTTAGGATTGGATTTCTTTATGCACGAGTGTTATTTAATTCCTTATGGAAAAATTCTTAATTTCCAGACGGACTACAAAGGTGAAATTAAATTTCATAAAAGACATGCAACAAGACCAATTGTAGACATATACGCAGAAGTAGTAAGAGAAGGCGATGTGTTAACAAGATACATTAAAGACGGTCAACATACGGTTGATTTTACACCGAAAATGTTTAACAAAGCACCTATTATTGGAGCATTTGCAGTTTGCTTATTTAAAGATGGCGGAAAAATGGTCGAAGTAATGAACATTGACGAATTAAATAAAGCCAGAGAGAAAAGCAAAAATGCTAACAAAGGTGCTTGGAAAGATTTTACAAGTGAAATGTACAAAAAAGTCGTGTTAAGACGTTTATGCAAACATTTGGATTTCAATTTTGATAATGATGAACAGTTCAAAATTTATGAAGAAGTCATGGCAATTGAAACTGACCCGGAGGAAATTGCTAAAGCGGATGTTGCAGAAAATGCAAACACGGAAGAATTTAAGGAAATATAGGAGGAATTAAAAATGTTATTAAATATCATTTGTTTATTTTTAGGAATTGTTGCGGCAGTTGTAGGGGCGGGATTAAATCCTGTAAGAAAAGAAATGTTTGAAAATGAAAATCACTCTGAAAGTGAGGAGTTTGTAAAAAAGAAGAGTGCGACTGTCATGCTGATAGTAGGAATTTGTATTATCATTTTTTCTTTCAGTTTCAAAATAATACCAACAGGGTATACCGGAATAAGAAATAGATTTGGGCAGATTAGCAAAACAACATTACATAATGGCTTTAATCTAAAAATACCTTTTGTTGACAAGATAGAAAAGGTAAATAACAAACAGCAGGATATAAAATTTGAAGATACAAAAATTTCATCAGAAACAAGTGAGAGAAACGAAGTGTTCTTCTCTAAAATCACAATAACTTATAGGATAAATCCTAAAAAATCAGCGTGGATTGCTGCCAACATTAGTGATTATGAAGATAATCTTGTAAGTGAAGATTTAGTTTCATCAGCTATAAAATCATCAGCAAAAACGTTATCACCTGTAGATGTTACTAATCGAAACAAAATTGAGCCAATCGCACAAGAAAATATCCAGAAATCACTTGATGAAAAGTATGGTGAAGATATTGTCTCAATAAATAAGGTCGTTATTAACAATGCAACTTTTGACAAAGACTATAACGATAAAATCGCAAAGAAGCAGCAGGCTCAAATGGATTATGAGAAACAGCAGATTGAAAATAAAAAATCCATTGAAAAGGCTAATGCTGATGCGCAGGTTAATAAGACTAACGCGCAAGGTGAAGCTGACGCAATAAAAATAAAAGCTGACGCACAGGCAAAAGCAAACAAGATTTTAAATAAATCATTATCAAAGAATGTTTTACAGCAGAACGCACTTAATAAATGGAATGGTGAAATGCCAAAGGTATACGGAGGAAGTAATTCAATATTAGATATATCGAATTTAATTAAGTAATATGTTGAAATTTAAATGTTTAGCAACAGGAAGTTCCGGAAATTGCTACATTTTAGAAACGGAAAATGAAGCATTAATTGTTGATGCGGGCGTTCCAAAAAAAGAAATTGTAGCAG
Source organism: uncultured Eubacterium sp. (assembly GCA_900548465.1). GTDB lineage: Bacteria > Bacillota > Clostridia > Lachnospirales > Lachnospiraceae > Eubacterium_G. Next base: position 23,540 of record URKY01000003.1, on the reverse strand, counting down.
GTTTGAATTATAACGTAGCAAAGGTCAAGGGCGTGATTATAAGTCACGCTCACAAAGACCACACGTTAGCACTTAAAGATATGTCAGCATTTAATGTTTGGCAACCTTATGAGAGCGAAAATTTAAGGCAAAAAAGAAGTTTTGGAAGTTTCGATGTACAAAGTTTCGATTTACCACATTACGACATGACATCGGACGAAAAAATCACTATATGTGGTTATTTGATTAATGTTGAGCAGCAGAAAATACTGTATATGACAGATTTTGAATACTGCAAGTACAATTTCAAAAAATTAAAAATAAATCATTTAATTATTGAGTGCAATTATGACGAAGCTGACAAAGATTTACCTAATTATCGTCATAAAGTATTGGGACATTGCAATATTGACACTTGCATTGATTTTATCAAAAATAACGAAACGGAAAGCCTTAAGAACGTAATTCTAGTACATATGGGAGCATTTCCATATCCTATGTCAGAATTAGTAAAAAAGGTTAAAGAACACACGCAGGCAGACGTATGTTGTGCATTTAAAGGATTAGAAGTAGATATGAGTTTAATTAAATTTTAGGAGGTATAAAATGAGAACTTTAGAAGAAAGAATTGAGAGATTGGAAAAGAAAATTTTTAAGGAAGTTAAATTAGGAAACAAGGAAATTGGTGACACATTTGAACTTGCAGGAAAAACGTGGAAAGTTTTGGATAAGTTTGGAGATAAAACGTTAGTTTGGTGTTTAGATAATTTGGGAGATAGAACTTTTGGAAGCGACAACTATTGGACAGACTGCTCATTAAGAATTTATTTGCATGACGAAGTATTACCCAAAATCGAAGATCAAATTGGGCAGGAAAATATTTGTAGTTTTGACAGAGATTTAATCTCATTAGATGGACAGACTGAATATGGAACTACAGCTGATGTGATTTCACTCCTGACAATTGACGAATATCGTAAATATAGACATTTAATACCAAATCAGGGTGACTATTGGTGGTTATGTTCTCCGGATTCAACTAAATGTAACAATGATGACCGCTGGATTGAAGTTGTTTCGCCGTCCGGTGATCTTAGCAACTACTGTTACTGCAGCAATCGCGGCGTGCGTCCGGTTTTGTATCTTAAATCTTCAATCTTTGAATCTTAAGGAGAAGTGAAATGGTTAGCCAAGATTTAATAGTAATAAAGAAAGCAAAAGAATTAATGCATCATACCTTAATCAAAAGTGGAAATTGTAAGAAATTCCCTAAAAAATATAGACATTCTTTAGTAGACAAAATGAACATTAAAGCAATGGATATATACAATGCATTAATAGAAGCAAATGGGATTAATAAAAACTTATACCCAACACAGAGAATAGCAATTCAAACAAAGGCGATAACATATTATGTTGAAAATTTAATGAAAGGAGAAAGTGTTGGAAAATCCTAAATTTATTGTCGTGGAAGATACCGGACAAAAAGAAGGTGAGCATCTTATAAAGCATGCCTGGTGGAGTAATCATCAAATAGCTTATAGAAGATTTCCTCTTCCGGTAGGTGATTATGTTTTAGCAAATCATAAAATCGCCGATGTCGTCAACAGAAAAATCGCAAGAGGAATAAGCATAAAAAAAATGGACTTTTTAGGAACTTATAATATTTGCGTTGACACGAAAAAAGACATTCAGGAGATTATCGGAAATATATGTGGAAAATCTCATGGGCGATTTAGAGACGAGTGTATTTTGGCTCAAAACAATAATGTCAAGTTGATAATTCTTGTTGAAAACAGAGACAATGTTTACAATTTTGATGATTTGATTGAATGGGATAATCCACGAAGAGCAAAATATGACAAAATCAAACAACTTAAAGAAAGAGGAAAGGCTAAAAATGTAAAATTAGCCAAATTACCACCAACAAGTGGCAGAACGTTAGCCCGAGCAATGCAAACAATGGAAGCAAAATATGGTGTTAAATTCCTGTTTTGTTCACCAGAAGAATCGGGCGAAACGATAATGAGAGTTTTACTTAACCCAACAAGGAGGTAGGTTATGAATAAAGTAATATTAATGGGCAGATTAACTAAAGACCCGGATATAAGTTATACAACATCAAATGGTAATCAAATGGCTATTGCAAGGTATACATTGGCAGTAGACAGAAGATTTAAGAGAGACGGAGAGCAGACGGCGGATTTTATCAGATGCGTAGCATTTGGAAGAAGTGGCGAGTTTGCAGAAAAATATTTCCATCGGGGAACAAAAATAGTAGCAGAAGGTCGTATTCAGACAGGAAGTTATCAGGACAAGGAAGGTAGAACTGTTTATACAACAGATGTTGTAGTAGAAAATCAGGAATTTGCTGAAAGTAAAGCTGCATCAGAAAGAAATATCAATAATTCAATGCCAATGCCAGATGAACCAGCAAGTGCAAATGTTACCGGTAATGTTCCAAGTTCAAATGATGGATTTATGAATATTCCTGATAACATTGATAATTCAGAATTACCTTTTAATTTCTAGGAGGTATTGAGATGGCAGAGAGAAGAATGTTTACGAAAAAGATTACTGAAAGTGATGCTTTCCTCGAAATGCCATGTAGCTCACAAATGCTGTATTTTCATTTGTCAATGAATGCCGATGATGACGGCTTTGTTAACAATCCACGCAAAATACAGCGTATGTGTGGGGCTACTAATGATGATTTCAAGTTGCTTGTTGCAAAGAAATTCATAATTTTATTTGAAAGCGGAGTGATTGTAATTAAACATTGGAAAATGCACAACTACATACAATCCGATAGATATAAACCTACAGATTATTTTGAAGAAAAATCAATGTTAGGAATAAAAGCAAATAAGGCATATACGCTTGATGAAAACAAGATGTATACAAGATGTATACAAAATGTATCCACAGGTAAGGATAGTATAGGTAAGAATAGTATAAATAATATATCTAGTGCAAAGGATTTGCACGTTGAAGATAAAAAATCAAAAAACGAACAACTTAAACACGATTTCGAATTGATTTATGCTGCATATCCTAAAAAACGTGGCAAGACGGTAGCATTTGCTAATTATAAGCAATGGGTAAGTCCACAAGGGAAAGATGTTGGAGGTGTTAAATATCACTTAACAAACAGACAAATCTATTTAGCGGTTCAAAAATACGTTGAGCAGCAGAAAGATGCAGGACAAGATGATTACCAATATTGGAAAAACTTTGACACCTTAATGGGTAGACAGTTACTTGACTATGTAGATTTGGAGGACAAGTAATATGAGTTACATAGCAGAGCAACACGTTATCGGAAGTTTGCTGATGGATTTTGAAAATACAATGCCTAAAATTTGTAACATTCTGAATGCAAAAATGTTCAAATCAGAGTTACTTGGAAGAATATATACAGAATTTCAACGAGGATATGACAATAACTATGATGTCAATGTGGCAGTAATAGACCAAAGAGTTAAATGTGAGCAATATACATCACAGATGATTATGCAGGAAATTAAGTCTTGTATGTCAGAAACAATGACAAGTGCTGATGTTGTAAGTTACGCAGAGGTCATGGAGAGCGATTATTTGACTGATACAGCCACTCAAATGATTTCAACGATAAAATTTACATCAAGTGATGTAAAAGGGCAAATAGGAACTCTTTTGAATAGTCTTGAAAGTTTAGTTGATGTTAAAAAATTCAATATAAAATCGTTGGCACAGATTGTTGATGAACAAAAAGGCAAATATCCAATACAGAATACTGATAATCTTCTGAATATTGGATTTGAAAAATTAGACGAAACCCTTGGTGGTTTGGAAGGTGGAGACATGATTGTTATTGGTGCAAGACCTGCAGTCGGAAAATCTGCTTTAGTAACTCAAATCACAACAAACCTTGCAAGGCAGGGAAAGAGAATAGGCTTTTACAATTTGGAAATGCAGGAAAAACAAGTCTATGAACGTTTCGTTGCATCGCAAAGTGGAATTGGATTAACAAGATTAAGACGTGCATTGAAATTTAATGCGGATGAACAGAGGCGCTTTAATGATGCTAATGAAGTTTTGGCAAATCAAGACAATATTATTCTGACAACCGGAAGTAAATCAATGTCTGAAATAAGAGCAGAGGTTAAACATATGGATTATGACATCATAATAATTGATTACTTACAGCTACTTAAATCGGACAAGACATATAAAGGAAATAGAACCGCAGAAGTAGGAGCAATATCAAAGGCTATTAAAGGGTTGGCGATGGAATTAAACATACCAATCATAGCATTATCGCAGATGAATAGAGTTTCGGAAATGAAAGAAACCAAAGAGCCTACAATGAGCGAATTAAGAGAAGCAGGAGATATTGAACAGGATGCAAGTGTGATAATTCTAATGTGGAATTTACTTGATGATGATAAATCGGTCAAAGGAATTAAGATTGAAAAGAATAGGCAGGGAACTACAGGACGATTTGTGCTGAATTTTGTCGGTGATTTGATGAAGTTCGAAGAAAGTGCTCAAACATTTGACAATATAAAGGCAATTGGAGCGACGAAAAGAAAAATAACTCCATTTGACAGTAAACCAAACGAATTTGTTCAGGTGGAAAACACTCCATTTGATTTTTAGGAGGTAATAAATGGCAAGCAAAAAATTTACACCTGGATGTGAAGAGCATAAAACTTTCAATGAGTTTTGGAAATTAGTTCAAAAGTATTACATTCCAGAGGATGCAGATGCGTATTGGCAAGGTGTTATGGATGATTTTAATGAATTTGCAAAGAAAAATACATTAGCAAGAAGTTTAGCCCTTGGATTTATAGATTTTTTGGAAAGGAAATATAAACATGATAAGAGTAAATGACAATTATGCAATTAGAGTTGATGATAGACAGTTTATTGCAATGGAAGATAAACATAAGACAGACAAAAGCGGATGCCCGGTTTTTGAAACGATAGGTTACTACGGAAAATTGGGTGATGCAATTAAGGGAATTGCAAGAAAAGAATATGGCAAGGAGTTTCAGGCAAAAGATTATTCATTAAGCGATGCAATTCGAAAAATTGAAGAAGTTGATAAAAAATTTACGGATTTGTTAGCTGATAAGTTATCAGAGATAGGAGTTGTAAATGAGCGATAAAAAGATAGTGTCAGAACTTCAAAAACTGAATAGAAGGGAAGCGGAAATTTTATTCGCAGGAGCATATTTATCCCCTGATGATTACGTGGAGTTAAACAAGACACGTGAAAGGCAGAAAGAACTTAAAGCAAAACTCCTTGATGAAAAGGAAGGTGTTGAAAATGGATAAAAGCGTGCCAGAAAAGAAATTCGGTCACATTTTGACACACGAAGAAACTATGTATATCAATGATGGCAGATTAAGAAACAACGCAGTAAAAGCGTTCAAATCAAAGCCTTATGGCGTGAAGAATGGAGGGAGAGATAATGGCAAAATTGTCAAAAGAGGAAATTGCTAGACGTGAAGGTATGGCATATGCTTTACGAATTGCAAAGGAAAAGGGAATAGAAGCATTGGAAGAAGATTTAAAAATGAGAAATGCTATAGACCTACCTTGCAGAGTAAGTAAGGCAGATTTAGATAAATTCTCTGAAAATGTTAAATACAATATAGTTTTCTACATAAAAGTCTTAATGGCTGTAACAATGCATGATGAATTTGGTTTTGGAAACAAGAGAATAAAACAGATGTTTAAAAGGTTCGACCTGAAAGCAGAATGTTTAGCAGATGATTATACAACTTGGGATGAACAGGTATCTATCATAGCCGAAGAATGTGGCATTGATATGAAACTCGGTATTAAAGATATAAATGTAACAGTTTAAAAATCAAGAAAGGAGAAGAGTTGAGCGCTCATAAAAGAATTCTTACTCCTGATGAAGAAATGAAAAAGAAATTAAAATGTGAAATCTACAGAGATAATATGCAGAATTATAAAAAATATGCTATACCTCCAGCACAGTTAATTATTGCGGATGTTCCGTATAATGTGGGAAACAATTTTTACGGTAGCAACCCAATGTGGTACAAGGGGGGCGATAACAAAAACGGTGAAAGCAAATTCGCAGGCAAATCGGCTTTTAATTCAGACTTTAATTTTAACTTATATGAATATTTTCATTTTTGCTCAAAAATGTTAAAAAAGGACGATAAAAAGACAGTAAGCCGTGGGAGAAGTAGTAACAGTCCTTGTATGATTGTATTTTGCAGCTTTGAGCAGATGCCAATACTAATAGATGCTGCAAAGAAGCACGGATTCATTCATTACATACCACTAGTTTTCATAAAAAATTATAGTCCGCAAGTTTTGAAAGCTAATATGAGAGTTGTTGGAGCAACAGAATATGCATTAGTGCTGTATAGAGATAAATTGCCAAAATTCAGAAATGGAGTTCAGACGGACGGAAACGGAAAGACAATCAGAGGAACAGGTCGTATGATATTCAACTGGTTTAAATGGGAAAGAGACGGAAAGGAAATTCCAAAAATACACCCAGCGCAAAAGCCTGTAACTGTATTGAAGCAATTAATAGAAATCTTTACAGATGAGGGCGATGTTGTTATCGACCCTTGCTGTGGTAGTGGATCTACACTAAGAGCTGCAAGAGAGCTGAAAAGGTCAGCGTTTGGATTCGAGATAGACAAGAATTTTTATACAAGAGCTAAGAATGAAATGCTTGTCTATGAGGATGATAATCAGATGAATATATTTGATTTAATTTAGAACTAAAGGACAAAAATGTTAAGAAATGTTAAGGAGTGAGAGAAATACCAAAATATAAGTTGGAAGGAGATGTAGGATTATGTTGAAAATAAAAGATGATATAGATCTAAATGAACTTAGAAAGTTTGGCTTTAAAACAGGTAAGGAATGGGCAGATTCAGGAGAACGTTGTCTGCAAGGCGGTGGAGTTGAGTATATGCACGGATGGTGGCATAAATTCCTGATGGATGAGGAAGATGAAAATAAGATAGCCTATATATCTGAAGCATATGATATTCCTAGTGTTCAAATATCCGTAAGGACAGATTGTCATAGAGATATATATGTAGATGTTGCCATAGAGGGAAGCTATCATACTTCAGATTTAGATGTTGTAACGGAAACTATATATGAGTTAACTAAGGCAGGACTGCTAGAAATTAAAAAGGAGATGGAAAGATGAAGATTGAAGATAACAAAAGTAATGTAAGAACATTTAGTGATTTAATTGTGGGAGATTGGTTCGAATGTGAAAATAATATTTATATTAAAATTGATGAAAAGACTAACCATTTAAAGTATAACGCTGTGGATGCAGAGACAGGAATAATGTATAGGGTGACTGAAAATGTGAATGTGTGCTTATTAGACGATGTAACATTAGTGTTGAATTAAGGAGTGAGAGAATACCTATATTACAAACAAGGCTGTGGTTGACAGAGTTGAAGATGTATAAAACAAATGAGTTTCCAAACCCACCAAGTTTGAATAAGATGATTTTAAATTTAGATGAAGCAGTAGATGAAGCAAGTAATCAGTTGTGTAAATGGCTAAAAGAATTGAAAAATTATAGAGTGAGTTGTAGGTGATTTAATGAAAGGAGAGCTAGGGAATGAAAGAGCAGAAAGTGATAACACAGGAAGAAGCAATCAAACGTTTAAAAGAAAGCAGATTTACTATTCAGCCATACAACTATATGAACCAAGCATTAGATATGGCAATCTCAGCCCTTGAAAAGCAGATAAAAATTTCAAGAACAGTTATTGAAGGAGAATATTTTTGTCCAAGGTGCAAACGCTTAATGTTTCATTCGGGATACTGTGAAAATTGCGGACAAAATACATATTAGATTGGAGTGATTTATAAATGAGATTAATAGACGCAATTAGTTCAAGATAGTTCAAGAGAGTTCAAGAGAGAATATAAGGAGGATAATTAGAATGCGATTAATAGATGCAGATGAATTAATGGATTTCATAAGCGAACATGCCGAGCAAATACAATACGCAATCGAACATAAGGATATGGAAATATTAGAACCGTTAATAAAGCAGATACCAACAGCCTATGATGTAGATAAGGTTGTGGAGCAATTAGAGTGGGAGAAAGACTTTGCTTATGCTGACTTTGATAGATACGCAGAAGAAAAAGGACTAGACAAGGAGCAGGACTTCTTTTCAGAGGGAATGAAGAGAGCAATCGAGATAGTGAAGGGCGGTGGAATTAAATGATACACGAATTAAAAATACTTAATCGGTTTGCTAATGAAATAATTAATGGAGACAAGACATTTGAGGTTAGAAAAAATGATAGAAGTTATCAGAAAGGTGATTTTATCAGATTTAAAGTTATTGACGATTATGGAAATAAAAGAGATGGAAGAAGATACGTAAAGCATCCTTTACACGATAAATTATACAAAATTACATATATACTTAGCGGATGGGGAATTGAAAATGGCTATGTAATTCTTGCAATTAAGCCGAAAGAGAAGGCAGGTGATTAGATGATTATATTAGTAGCTGGCGGTGTAACGTTCGCATTGGCGGTATTTATTATGTGGGCGACGCTGAAGGCGAAGAAGTAAAAAGTAACAGTACATTGACAATTGAATATTGGTAGTTGGAATGGTACAATTTATCTATAAATTTAGGGGAAAAGAGGAAATGTAAATGCGTGTACATAAAAAAATAATGGGAATAAGTTTAATATTAATGATATTTTGTGGGATAATAGCATTAGTATTAGAAGTGAGTTGTAAAAATAAAGGCATTGATTATTGTGATTTCATAATTAATTTGATGTTAGGAATTTTTGCTAGTAGTTTAGTAACATTAGTAGTATCCTATTTGTCATATAAAATAATATGGTCTGAAAGTTTAAATGATTACATCCTTGCTGCAGACGAAATCTTTTATGAAAATGCGTTTTTCTATAGATATCTTATAAGTATAATGAACGATGGGAATATAACATTAGAAGAATGCGTAAGCGATGAAATGTTAAACAAAATCAGTAATATTCAATTAGAATTGAAGAAAATAGATGGAATTGTAAGAAGAATGTCCATTATAAAAGTTCCTATAAAAATTCCTTTTGCAAGAGAAAAAAAGCGAAAAATATATGAGAAAATAATTGAACATTATGACATGGTGTCTGATTATAGCATCGCAATTTCGCAAGTTGAAAAATATATTTTATTTGTAAGGGTTAACAAAGAAGAAGGATGGAAAAGGGTTGTTGATGAACTTTATAGTCAATTAAAAATAATGATAAAGTGTTTAGATGAAGGAGATAATACCCTGTATTCAGTCCATAGTGAGTTGAGACAAGAATTTTTTTCTTATTACAATATTAAAGAATGATGCTCAAAACCAACTACCAATATTCGGTGGTTGGTTTTTTAGTGAATGAAAGGAGTGATTTGATTGGAAAATACAGATAAAGAAATATTCTACACTGTGGAGGATATGAGAAAAATTTTCCAATGTGGAAGAAATCAAATATACAAAATTATTAATCTTAAAGGATTTCCAAAAATTAAGATTGGTAAAAAAACATATATACCGCAAAAGCAGTTTGAAAAATGGGTGGACGAAAACTGCAACACGGTAATTAACTTACAAAAATAGAGGGCGTTTAAGACCTCTATTTTTTATGGCATTATTCAAAAATTTTGACTGATTCAGCCATGATCTCCTTAAGAACGTGCGCATATATATTGTAAGTCGTAGTAATATCTGCATGACCTAATAATTTAGACACAACCTGAATATCAACGTGTTCCTGATGAAGTATGATACTTCCGTAACTATGCCTTAATTCGTGTGGCGTTAATTCTGGTAAATCATATCTTTTGCAGATACTTTTTAAAGTCCTGCCAAGCCTATCTTTGGTTTGAAGTGTTCCTAATGTTGTGACAAAAATATGCTTATCATTGCAGCCGATTTTTTCCTTTTCTTGTTGCATAATTTGAACAATTTTCTTACAAAGAGGAGTTAAGGGAACGTATCTGATGCCAGCTTCTGTTTTTGTCGTCTTTCTTGAACGGACTTTTTTCTTCCGGAAAATTCCCTTATCGTCAATGTACGTTATAGGATTATCGTTTTTATCCCGGCTAATTACCATAGATTCTGACGCATATACATTTATTATATTTTTATCAAAATCAATACAGTCAATTGTTAATGCAGTAAGTTCACCAACTCTTAAGCCACTTTGCCCAATAAACGCCAACGCTAAACCATTATACCCATAAGTATACTCGCCTATTTTTTGACTATAATTATGCCTATCATTAGGGGATTCTATGTGCATGGCACCTTTGCAGAATGTTTCCATTTGCTGCTTTGAAAAAAAGTTGTGTACCGTTGTTTTTGAAGCAACATTTTCTTCTTTGGGATTTTTAACACTAGCCATTGGATTATCAGCAATTATCTGTTCCTCCACGGCTTGATTTAAGCATAATTTGACGAAATTAGTGGTTTTCGTAATTGTTTTCCTTGCATAGCCGTGTTTAACCAATGCCTGAACAAATTTTTTACAGATTTCTTTATTAAGTTGAGTTAATTGCTTGTTGTAAATATCATATTCTTTCAAATTTTCAATTCTATTAATACAATGCTCATATCCATCATAGCCATTAGGAGTTAAATGGGTCATTTCTTTAAGAGAAGAACGTAAATATTCTCCAAGAGTAAGCGTAGAAGAATTTTCTATAATCTTTTTCTTTGCCGAATATTCTTCTTCATATTTTTTTCGCTTTTGGTTTATTTCTTTTTCAGTTTTTCCATAAAAATATTTAATGCTATCAAGCCATTCATACTGTTTTTTGAAGTACTTATACTTAACACCATTTATAGTCTTAGTTCCCCAAGAGCCTTCACCGTTTTTCCGTTTTGCCATTATCTTTTCCACCAACTTTCACATATGACTATTATTATAGTGAAAAATATGCTAAAGTAAATATATTGAAAGAAATTTACCCCAATTTACCCCAATATTTACCCCAACCAAAAGGGGCAAACAAGGGATTGAAAGTGACAAAAAGGGATAAAGGGTAAAAAATGAAAAGAACGAAAAAGCCCATAAATAAAGGGATTGACGCTGATTCAGAACGAAAAACAAGAGTAAATTAAAAACTATGAATATTGCGTTCGGGACGCAGAGGTCGCAGGTTCGAATCCTGTCGCACCGATTTTTAATTTTAAAGCGGGTCGGATTATAGCTTTAAATGATCCAAATATTACCATTATTAATTTTGATAACAGGTAAATAATAAAAACGAAACGTTTTTAGATAATAAGTATTTTACACCATAAAAAAATATAGACAAATGTCTAAAAAAGACAAAATAACCAACGTATGAATGAAATTGCCCCTTGTATATAAAAAAATGACAATATATGATGATGTACAAGGACAATAATTAACTTTAGAGGTAAATAATAGCTACTAAGATTCGGATAGGAGGTGGCATTGTGATAAAAGAAACAGTTGATGCTGTACGTGTAGCTGAAATGGAGGCAGACAAGGTTGTTGCTACTGCAAAAGACAACGCTATGGACAAGAAAGCACAGATAAAAACAAAGGCAGAAGAATATCGTGCTAATGAAATGAACAGGGCGAAGATGAAAGCAGATTCAGACATGGAACAGACGAAAACAAAGAGTGAAGAGTATGACAGAGCGTATAATGAAAAAATTGATAGGAGAGTGGAAGAGTTAAGAACAGTTGCTAATCAAAAAAAAGACAAGGCAATTTCGGCAGTTATTGATGCTTTGATTTAGGAGGGGTTATGGCAGTTTTACAGATGCGCAAAATTAATATTTGTGCCATGAAGAAAAATCGAAAGAAAATCCTTGAACTCCTGCAAAGAAGAGGCTGTATAGAAATCCATGAATCAATGGAAACGGATGAAGTTTTTGAAAAAACTAATACGGCAACCCAGATTTCCATATTTGAAAGAAACTCGGCATTGGGCGAAAATGCATTAAAAGTTCTTTCGGAATATGCACCTGAAAAAAAAGGAATGCTGTCAGCCCTGGAGGGCAAAAGAGATGTAGACGATAGAGAGTATGTTGACGTAATCGAAGGTCAGCAGGAAACAATGTCTCTTGTAAATGACATTCTGAGACAGAAAAAAGATATTGAAGAAAGAACCGCTGAAATATCAAAATATCAGGATGAAATACAGGCGTTGCAGCCGTGGCTGGAATTAGACGTTCCAATGAATTATCAGGGGACAGCGAAAACAGGATTTATGATTGGAAGTATTGCAGGGACTTACACACAGCAGGATTTACTTTCAAAATTGGAAGAGGTAGAGGGACTACCGGAAGAAACTTATATACAGGTTGTAAGTTTTGATAAATACCAGACTTATATAACGGTTATGTTTATAAAAGAAGATTGTGATGCGGTGGAAAAGGCACTTCGTGTTCTTAATTTTTCAAAACCACCGGTTGTGGCACATCATATTCCTACTGTTTCCACAAAAAACAGAGAGAACAGGATAAAAAAAGCTTTAGAAGCAATAGAAAAGACAAAGCAGAAAATCGTAAATGAAGCGGAAATGCGTGGCAGAATACAGGAAATCGTTGATTATTACAATGTAAGGGCTGATAAGTACAGGGCAGTTGGAAAAATACTTCAGTCAAAGCATACATTTATTGTCAGCGGATTTATCCCTGAAAAAAACATAGACAGGCTTTCTGAAGAGTTAGAAAGCAGGTTTACAACGGCCATTGACGTAGAGGAACCGGGAGAGGATGAAGATGTTCCGGTATTATTATCAAACAACAAGACCGCAGAGGCTGTGGAAGGAGTGGTAACATCCTTCGCCTATCCGTCAAAACATGAAATAGACCCTACGGCAATCACGGCATTTTTCTATTATTTCTTCTTCGGAATAATGTTAAGTGATGCGGCCTATGGTCTGATAATATTTCTGGCCTGCCTGTGGGCACTTAAAAAATATCCTAATATGCCACACTCAATGGAAAAAACTCTTAGAATGTTTAAAAACTGCGGATTATCAACAGTTTTCTGGGGCGTATTATTTGGAGGATATTTTGGAGATGCAATTACGGTTATTGGAAAGACATTTTTCGGTGTTAATATGACAATTCCGGCATTATGGTTTGCGCCAATAAACAAACCTATGAAGATGTTAATATACTGTATGATATTTGGAATTATACATTTGTTTGTCGGACTTGGTATAAAAGGTTATATGATGCTGAAACAAAAAGACGTAATGTCCTTCGTGTGTGACGTATTAATGTGGTATGTATTCCTTACAGGACTTATACTTATGTTAATACCAACAGGCATGTTTGCTTCTCTGGCAGGAGTAACTATTACATTTCCACCGTTCCTGAATATGTTGGCAAAAATAATGGCAATAGGAGGAATGGTAGGAATATTACTTATGGCAGGAAGACGGGCAAAAAATCCATTTAAGAGGTTATTACTTGGTGCCTATAATCTGTACGATACTACAAGTTGGCTTAGTGATTTATTATCATATTCCAGGTTATTGGCATTAGGTCTTGCGACAGGCGTAATTGCACAGGTTATAAATACTATGGCTGCAATGGGCGGTAAAAGTATATTAGGAGTAATATTCTTTATAATAGTATTTATATTCGGTCATGTGTTTAATATGGCAATAAATTTACTTGGAGCTTATGTTCACACGAACCGTCTCCAATATGTTGAGTTCTTCGGAAAATTCTTCGAAGGAGGCAGTCGTGAATTTGAGCCATTTAAAGAAAATACAAAATACATTAATGTAAAGGAGAATTAGTTATGGGAGCATTTTTTGACAATTTAGGTTTATTTTATGCACTTCTAGGTGCGGCACTTGCAGTTTTAATGGCAGGTGCAGGTTCAGCAATCGGGGTTGGTACTGCAGGACAGGCAGCAGCAGGGGTTATGACGGAAGATCCTTCTAAGTTCGCTAAAGTGTTAGTAATTCAGTTGTTACCGGGTACTCAGGGACTTTACGGATTGCTTATCGGTTTCGTTACATTATCAAAAATTGGAATTATTGGTGGTGCCACAGTACAGATGAGTGCACTTCAGGGAATGGAAATTCTCGCAGCATGTCTTCCAATTGCAATTGTAGGTCTTATTTCAGGAATACATCAGGGAAAGACAGCAGCATCAAGTATTGGAATTATTGCAAAGAGACCGGAACAGTTTGCCAAGGCAATGCTTTTCCCTGCAATGGTAGAAACATACGCCATTCTTGCTCTTCTTATATCATTCCTTTCAGTTAATGGAATTAGCTTATAAAATTTGCAACAGGAGAACAGCAAGGCAAAAAGGAGAAGCTTATGGGCGGTTTGGATAAGATTATTGAAGAGATAAAGGATCAGGCAAATGCTGAAGCCGGTCAGATTTTAAAAGAAGCAGATAAATATTGCGACGAATACATGAAAGAGATTACAGATAAGGTTGCCGATGAAGTAGAGGCTTTTGAAAAGAAAGAAAAGTCAAAAAGAGATTTATACGATGAAAAGGTTAAATCGGGGGCCCTATTTAGAGAAAGAAACGAGATTTTAAAAACAAAGCAGCAATGTATAAATGAGGTTATAAAAGAAGCGGAATATACAATCTGTAATCTTGAAACAAAACAGTATTTTGATTTTCTTTCAAAACTCTTTGAAGCGAATTTTGACGGCACGGAAGGAGAAATGTTCTTTGGAAAAGAGGATTTGGAAAGAATGCCTGAAGAATTTAAAGAAAAAATAAAAGCAATAGCTGATAATAAAGGTGCAAAGGTAAATATTAGCGATAAAACAAAAAATATCAAAAACGGATTTATTCTTGTTTACGGTGAAATAGAAGAGAACTGTACGATTCAATCTTTGTTTGATGAAAAATCAGATGCTTTAAGAGATATTGTAAATAAGGAATTGTTTAGTTAGGAGGCAGCATATGGGACAGGATTATACTTATGGTGTTGCCAGAATAAGAGCATTGGAAAATACTTTGTTTACTGATGAAACAATAAACAACCTGCTTGCCTGTGGAGATTATGAAGAATGCATAAGGGTTCTTAGAGATAAAGGATGGGGAAACGGCATCCCTAATGAGTCCTTAGAAAGTATGATAACAGAAGAAAAAAACAAGGCAAGACACATATTAGAAGATTTGTTAAAGGATTCTGAAGACATAAGAATTCTAAATATTAACGATGAATTTCATAACCTAAAGGCAGCGGTTAAACAGGTTTGTACAGAAGATGAAACAGAAAATGTTTTTTATGCAGGAACAAAATATGATCCTCAGTTTTTGAAGGAATGTATCAGGAATGGAAATTATATTAATCTTCCGGATAATATGGCAGAACCTGCAAAGGAAGCTACCGAGGCCCTTCTTAGAACGGGAGACGGACAACTGTGTGACATCATTATTGACAGGGCGACATTAGAGGCTATAAGAAAAACGGGTTTACAATCGGAAAATGAACTTGTGAGAAGATACGCTGAAACACAGGTTATGATTGCCGACATTAAAATTGCAGTTAGAGGTGCAGCAACGGGAAAGGATAGTCAGTTTGTTGAAAAATGTGTTGTTCCCTGCAGTGGAATCAGTGTTACGGATTTGATAAAAGCAGTTGATGGTGGTTTAGAAAGCGTTTGCAGTTATCTTGAAAGTGTGGGATTTGAGGATGCAGTAAAGGCATTAAAAATTTCAAAATCAGTTTTTGAGTGCTGGTGTGACAACAAAATAATAGAAGACATAAAACCTGAAAAATATAATTCTTTTTCATCGGGGCCAATTATAGCCTTTTATATTGCAAAGGAAATGGAAATAAAAAATGTGAAAATTATATTGTCGGGGAAGCTTAATGGTTTTGATAATGAATTTATCAAAGAAAGGGTAAGGTTAATGTATGCGTAAAGTAGCAGTTATGGGAGATTACGATAGTATATATGGCTTTGCTGCATTAGGACTTGATATATTTCCACAGACTGATGCAAAAGAGGCAGCCGGACTGTTGAGAAGACTGGCTGGTGGTGAATATGCCATTATATATATTACCGAATCATTGGCAGAAAGTATAAAAGAAGAAATAGAAAATTACAAAGAGCAGATTACTCCGGCAATTATCCTGATTCCGGGAATTAAGGGAAATACAGGAGCAGGAATAAATGGAGTAAAGGCTGCGGTGGAGCAGGCAATTGGCTCGGATATTGTTTTTGGAGATAAATAAGGCATTTATTATTGTGCAGACAATAAGAAAGGAAAAGACATGGAATTAAGCAAAGGTGTAATAAGAAAAGTTGCAGGACCATTGGTTATTGCTGAAGGGATGCGGGATGCCAATATGTACGACGTGGTTCGTGTAAGTGATAAACAGCTGATAGGTGAAATAATCGAAATGCATGAAGATAGAGCTTCTATTCAGGTATATGAAGAAACAGGCGGACTTGGACCGGGAGAACCTGTATATTCCACAGGAGCTCCGATGTCAGTTGAACTAGGACCCGGACTTATTGGAAGTATTTATGATGGTATTCAAAGACCTCTGGATGACATTATGAAGGTATCAGGAAATCTGCTTAAAAGAGGTGTTCAGGTACCATCCCTTAAAAGAGAGTTGAAGTGGGACTTTGAACCTACAGCCGAAGTAGGTGATATGGTAGAGGCAGGAGATATTATTGGAACTGTGCAGGAAACTTCAGTTGTTACACAGAAGATAATGGTGCCTTATGGAATAAAAGGTCAGATAACAAAAATTAATGCCGGAACATATGATGTTACAGAGGTCGTGGCAACAATTCAAACAGATGATGGGGAAAAAGATATAACTCTTATGCAGAAATGGCCTGTAAGAAAGGGACGTCCTTATAAAGAGAAAAAAGCGCCAAATAAACCGCTTATTACAGGGCAGAGAGTAATTGATACCCTGTTTCCAATTGCAAGAGGTGGTGTGGCAGCAGTTCCGGGACCTTTTGGAAGCGGAAAAACAGTTATACAGCACCAATTGGCAAAATGGGCTGAAGCAGACATTGTAGTATATATTGGTTGTGGTGAACGTGGAAATGAAATGACAGACGTTCTTAATGAATTTCCGGAATTAAAGGACCCGAAAACAGGACAGTCCCTTATGGAGAGAACCGTATTAATTGCAAACACATCAGATATGCCTGTTGCAGCCAGAGAGGCATCAATATACACAGGAATAACTATTGCAGAATATTTCAGGGACATGGGCTATTCAGTGGCACTTATGGCAGACTCTACATCAAGATGGGCTGAGGCACTTCGTGAGATGTCAGGACGTCTGGAAGAAATGCCAGGTGAAGAAGGATATCCGGCATATCTTGGAAGCCGTCTGGCACAGTTCTATGAGCGTGCAGGAGACGTAGTGACATTAGGAAAAGAAGGACGTGACGGTGCACTTTCAGTAATCGGTGCAGTATCACCTCCGGGAGGAGATATTTCAGAACCTGTATCACAGGCAACACTTCGTATTGTAAAAGTGTTCTGGGGGCTGGATTCAAATCTTGCCTATAAGAGACATTTTCCGGCAATTAACTGGTTAACAAGTTATTCCTTATATGTTGACAGCATTGGAAGCTGGTTTAAGGAAAATGTTAATAAAAACTGGTTGGAACTTCGTCAGAAGCTAATGAGTATACTTCATGACGAGTCCGAACTGGAAGAAATCGTAAAAATGGTGGGTATGGATGCCCTGTCAGCTCCGGACAGACTGAAAATGGAAGCTGCAAGATCCATAAGAGAGGATTATCTTCACCAGAATTCCTTCCATGAAGTTGATACCTATACTTCATTAAAAAAGCAGGAAATGATGATGGAACTTGTAATTGGATTCTATGAGCAGTCTAATGAAGCTTTAAATAATGGAGCAGATGTAGAAAAGTTAATTAAGATGCCTGTTCGTGAAGCAATAGGTCGTTTTAAATATACACACGAAAATGATTTGGATGAAGAATTTGACAGAATTAATGATCAACTTTCTACCCAAATTGCAAATACATTAAAGAAGGAGGAATTCTAATATGCCAAAAGAGTATAGAACCATTCAGGAAGTGGCAGGACCACTTATGCTTGTAAGAGACGTAGAAGGCGTAACTTATGATGAATTAGGCGAGATTGAACTTGCTAATGGTGAAGTAAGAAGATGTAAAGTTTTGGAAGTAAACGGAAGTAATGCATTAGTACAGCTTTTTGAAGACTCAACAGGTATTAATCTTTCAAACAGTAAAGTTAGATTCCTCGGAAGAAGTATGGAACTTGGCGTTTCAGAGGATATGCTTGGAAGGGTATTTGACGGCCTTGGAAATCCTATTGATGATGGTCCGGAGATACTTCCTGATGAAAGAAAAGATATTAATGGTATAGCAATGAATCCGGCAGCCAGAAATTATCCTTCTGAATTTATTCAGACGGGAATATCGGCAATTGACGGACTAAATACTCTCGTAAGAGGACAGAAACTGCCAATCTTTTCAGCATCAGGTCTTCCTCATGCAAACCTTGCAGCACAGATTGCAAGACAGGCAAAGGTTATTGGAACAGATGAACCTTTCGCTGTAGTATTTGCCGCTGTAGGTATTACATTTGAAGAATCGAACTTTTTTGTAAATAGTTTTAAGGAAACAGGAGCCATTGACAGAACGGTTATGTTTATGAATCTTGCCAATGACCCGGCAGTAGAACGTATTGCAACACCACGTATGGCACTTACAGCTGCGGAATATCTTGCTTTTGAAAAAGGAATGCATGTACTTGTAATAATTACTGATATTACAAACTATGCAGATGCCCTTCGTGAAGTGTCAGCAGCCAGAAAGGAAGTTCCGGGAAGACGTGGATATCCGGGATATATGTACACTGACCTTGCTACTTTATACGAGCGTGCAGGACGTCAGAGAGGAAAGGATGGAAGTATCACTATGATACCAATCCTAACGATGCCGGAAGATGACAAGACTCATCCTATTCCGGACTTAACAGGATATATTACTGAAGGACAGATTATCCTTAGCAGAGAATTATACAGAAAAGGTATTACACCTCCAATTGATGTTTTGCCATCACTTTCGCGTCTTAAAGACAAAGGTATCGGAGAGGGAAAAACAAGAGAGGATCACAGCAATGTAATGAATCAGTTGTTTTCGGCTTATGCCAGAGGAAAAGATGCAAAAGAACTTATGACTATTCTCGGTGAGGCAGCTCTTTCGGACATTGATTTAATTTATGCAAAATTTGCAGATGAATTTGAAAAGGAATATGTTTCCCAAGGGTATGATACAAACCGTTCCATTATGGAAACAATGGATGTTGGCTGGAAACTGTTATCAATGCTTCCAAAATCAGAACTTAAGCGTATAGATGATAAATATCTTGAAAAGTATTATCAGGGTTAGATAGTTTAAAGTATAGTGCCGTTGTAAAAAAAGTGACTATATCTGGAAGACGGAAAGGATAGATTATGGCAGGTAGCAGAGTAAATCCTACACGAATGGAATTAACTAAACAGAAAAAGAAACTTATATCCGCCAGCCGTGGACACAAACTTTTAAAGGATAAGCGTGACGAACTTGTTCGTCAGTTTATGGATTTGATTAAAGTTAACATGGAGCTTAGACAAAAGGTTGAAAAAGGTCTTAAAGAGGCTAACATGGAGTTTGCGGTTGCCAGAGCCGGAATGAGTGATGAAACGTTAAATACTGCCCTGATGGCTTCAAAGAAAACTTTGGAGATCAAGCAGGATTACAAAAATATAATGAGTGTTGATATTCCAAAATTTTCTACAAATGATGACATAAGCGGGAATGATATTTATTCTTATGGATATGCATTTACGGCAGGAGATTTAGATGATGCCGTATATTCATTGTCTACGGTTTTTGCAGATATGCTTAAGCTGGCAGAAGTTGAAAAATCCTGTCAGTTAATGGCATCCGAAATCGAAAAAACAAGAAGGCGTGTAAATGCACTGGAACATGTAATAATTCCCGAAGCATTGGACAATATAAAGTATATAACAATGAAATTAGACGAAAATGAAAGAAGCACCCAGATTCGTTTGATGAAAGTTAAAGATATGATGCTTGAAGAAGCAATTGAGAAAAAGAGAGCAGAGGATTAGTAGGAAATTATGAAAATTTTATTTTATGATACAAAAAAATATGACAAAGATTCTTTTGACAGAGTATTGCCAAAATATAAGGACGTTGAAATAGAATATGTTGAGTTTGATATTTCAGTTAAAACTGCAAGATATGCAGAAGGCTTTGATGGAATTTGTGGATTCGTAAGTTCAGACCTAAGCCGTCCGGTTTTGGAAAGATTACACAAATATAAAATTAAGCTTATTCTTCTTAGATGCGCGGGCTTTAACAATATTGATCTTGATGCAGCAAAGGAGTTTGGTATGACTGTTATGCGTGTCCCGGGGTATTCACCTGAGGCAGTTGCAGAACATGCTATGGCATTGGCTCTTGCAAGTAATCGACATATCCATAAAGCCTACATTAAGGTTAGAGAGAATAATTTTAGCCTTGTCGGATTAACCGGCGTAAATTTTCACGGAAAAGTGGCTGGGATAGTTGGAACCGGAAAAATCGGAGCCGCGATGTGTCGAATATGCAATGGATTTGGAATGAAGGTTATAGCCTATGATGTTTACCAAAATCCTGATTTAGATTTTGTTGAGTATGTGGGTTTAGACACGCTTCTAAAGGAGAGTGATTTGATTTCTCTTCATTGTCCTTTGACAGATGATACTTATCATTTGATTAATTCAGGGACCATTGACAAAATGAAAGACGGAGTGGTTTTGGTCAATACTTCAAGAGGAGCGCTTATCGACACGGAAGATTTGATTAAGGGAATTAGAAAGCATAAATTCCACAGCATTGGACTTGATGTTTATGAGGAAGAAACTCACAATGTTTTTGAAAACAGGGAAGATGATATATTGCAATCTTCAATAACATCAAGATTGCTCTCATTTCCAAATGTCATTGTGACATCTCACCAGGCATTCCTTACAGAGGAAGCCCTGGAAGCCATTAGCATTATAACTATGGAAAATGCAAAATCCTATATGGCAGGAGAACCAATCGAGCAGAATACGTTGAGTAAGTAGTGTGGATTAGAAATATAAATTGATATTGGTTGATTATAAAACATCATGCATAATAAGCCGGTGGCATAAATATCATGTGCAGCAAGGCGAAAATTGTATCAATATTATGCAAAATAAGCCGGTGGCATAAATATCATGTGCGGCAAGGCGAAAATTGTATCAATATTATGCAAAATAAGCCGGAAGTACAGGCAAAAATAGCAATTGTCTTGCAGTTTGCCGTACTTCCGGCTTATTTTGTGCTGTGCAGAGCAAGAGTACATGTAGGACAGAATTTTTTTAGCTTTTTTGGTGTACTTTCCATGGGATTTTTATGTCGATGAATGAAATTACGTGTAATGAGGAAAAATGTCAATCAATTTGATGTACTTTCGTTAAATCTTTAATTATAACCATTCGGAAGTACGTGTAAAGCTTGAATATATTACAATTTTAGAAGAAATGATTAAAACTAAATAAGACAATAAGTGTATTTGAAAATAGTTTCTAAAAGTTTTTAATTTGGAACAAGGGAGTTAAAAGCCGTTAATATAAATGTTTAAGTAAACGCCTTTACCATCCGAAGCAAAGGGCGTTTATTTTTTTTGTATTCGGGTATTTTTGTTAACATCTCTAATTGCTCAAGTGCCTTGTTTCGTCCCTTTTCGTTTAATTTATTATAGTAATTATTTAACAGTGCTTTGTTTGAAGGTGTTGTATCGAAAAAAATGCGTTGTTTCATCAAATGACAATTCCAAACCATCTTTTAACTCAGTTACTGGAACGTCCAAGACTTTTGCAATTATATATTCTTCCAAGTATAAAAATATGTCGTATATAAAAAATGCTTTTTTATAACTATAAGAACTAAAAATGTCTGATAAAGGAATTATCAGCAGATATAAAAAGTTCTGTAAATGACAAAAAAGAAGAACAGCGTTGAGGATACCATTATCAAATATCCTTGCAACGCTGTTCTTTTGCTTTATGCGTAATATAAAAGTATTATTTAGTTATTTCTTCACTTTAACTTTCTTAACACCGGACCATGCACCATAAATCTTAGTTTTGCCTGAAACTCTATAAGCTCTGACTTTGACATAATATTTAGTGTTTTTGTCGAGACCCTTAAGGGACAGATTTGTTTTTCTAGTGTTTTTCTGTTCATAGCCACGGAACTTCTTATTGTCACACCAGCGAACCTGGTAGCCTTTGACATTTTTGATTTTCTTAAAAGTTAATTTAATTTTCTTGCGCTTTATGTTTTTGATTTTAGAAATCTTAGCCTTGGCAGGTTTAGAAACCTTGGTAGGAGCCTGGGTTGTAGGCTGGGAATCCTTTTTAGAATCTGCAACAAGTTCATCAGCTGTTTTCATTCTATAATAACGAATGTAATCCACTTCCATAGTAGCAGACCAGTTAGGGTCAGTTGGTGGTGTACCTCCGGCAAGATTTCCACCGCATGCTACGTTAAAAAGTACATAATAATTTTCATTAAGTACACTCCTTTTTCCAGCTACAGCTGAAGTTGTAAGATCGCTTGTGCTATATGATTTTAATAATGTCCTGTCAATATAAAAAGCAATCTGTGAACCGTCTCTGTAACATCCGAATGTATGCCATTGGGTTTTGTCATAACTGTTAGTATAAGCAAAGGCATACACATCTTTTCCGGTCCAACTTGGATAATGAATTGTACTCTGAAGAGTAGGTCTTGTGTTAAAAGCTTCCATTATATCAATTTCGCCGTTTGCAGGCCAAACCTTGCCATTGTCTCCGAGCATCCAGAAAGCAGGCCAGATTCCCACAGATGAAGGGATTTTAATTCTGGCTTCAACATAGCCTAAACCAACCTTTGCGACAGAACTGTTATTGCTGGCAATTCTTGCAGAAGTCCAATTATACTTTCTGTTCATATATGTAGTTGGTTCATATTTAGCAACGATTTTCATAGTGCCATCAGAAACGAAAACGTTTTCAGCCTTATAATTCTGCTTTTCTCTGTTACCCCAGCCAATTAAATTAGTACCGCCGTATGCGTAACCATCACCTAACTGTGGAGTCCAGTATTGGTTGTCTAATTCATTTCCGGAAAATTCATCAGCCCACTGAAGTGTAACTCCATCAAGAGTTAATTTAAAAGGTGCATCAGCTGCACTTACGCCGATGCTCATAAAAATAGTAGTTGCAAATGCTGCAACAAAAACAATAAATTTCTTCATTAAATGCCTCCTAAAAAATAGATATATAATTTTGCACCCGTACACAATAGCATAGACATTTTTTGAAAATCAACAAATTATAAAATAAATACACCATAATAAAAAAAATGCACCAACAAAAGTCGTTATAATCACCAAACTATTACCCGGGCTGACTTGTAAAAGTAAATTCCGTATGAAAGACTAAATTCCACCCACTGTTAAA
>URKY01000002.1 GCA_900548465.1 uncultured Eubacterium sp. | reverse complement strand
AATAGAAGATGAAAGCGTGTTGTGGAATTTAAAATTAGCTCTTGAATATAAAAAAGTAAAAAAAGAAGAAAAACTGAAACTAATCAATAAGTATTTAAAGCAATTTGAGCTAAGTGACATGCTTAACAAAAAAGTATATCAGTTAAGCGGTGGAGAGCAACAGCGAATTGCAATTATTAAATTGATTTTGCAAGGAAGTCAGATTATATTAGCTGATGAACCAACTTCTGGACTTGATAAAGAGAACGAATTGATAGTGATGAAACTTTTGAAAGAATTAAATGAAAAGGGCATTACTATAATCATGGTCACTCACAACATGAATTTGTGCGATTGTTTTTCCAGAGTTATAAATGTAGAAAACTTTAGATAGTTTGTTAAAGGGAGATACGCGGTTTTATTATACGTGCAATCTCCCTTTATATTTCGTCATATCAAGACTCATATTCAATTATGGTAAATTCGTGGTAAAACACTTATTTTTTCAAGTGATGAACAGCCCTTAAATGCTGTATTTATGCGGATAATCGGATTTTCTATATCAAGTTTAGACATAAATCAGAAGAAAAAAATTATAAAAAATCCAGCTATAATTGTGGCATTAGGAATTTTGTTCATAATATTGGGAGCGATGATTTTTTACTGGGAAGTGTTATTAAAGTGATATTAAAAGGATAGAAAAAATTTTGAATAGTGAATACAGGAAACCTATGGAGACTTGAATAAATGAGGTTATTCATATATGGTCTATCAGCAGCAGATAAAATTGATAAGATATTTTCTAACAATATACACTGTGCCATGTATCTTTTTCATCATAAAATTATTACTTCAACTGAAAAATTAAAAAAGGAAAATAAAAAAGTAGCGATTGCCAACAAAAGGTTGAAACAATCGCTATTGTTTTTTATTTATTATTTTTTTTATCTAATGCAGCTTCTACAAATCCTAAGAATAAAGGATGTGGTCTGTTAGGTCTGCTCTTTAATTCGGGATGAGCCTGTGTTGCAACGAAAAACGGATGAGAAGGAATTTCAATCATCTCGATTATTCGTCCATCAGGAGAAATACCTGAAAGTTTCATTCCATTTTCAGTTAAATCTTTTCTAAAGTCATTGTTGACTTCGTATCTGTGGCGGTGACGTTCATGAATTAATTCTGAACCGTACAATTCATAAGCTTTGCTTTCCTTGTCCAAAACACAAGGATAAGAACCAAGTCTTAATGTTCCGCCGATATCTGTAATGCCTTCCTGATCCGGCATAAGACTGATGACAGGATGAGTTGTTGAAGGGTCAAGCTCGATGCTGTGTGCATCACGATAACCGACAACGTCTCTTACAAATTCCACGATTGATAACTGCATTCCAAGGCAAAGTCCAAGGAATGGAATGTTATTTTCTCTTGCATATTTTATTGCTGCAATTTTTCCGTCTATACCACGGGTTCCAAAACCGCCGGGAACAAGAATTCCTGACACGTCGCTGAAAATTTTTGCGGCATTATCGTTAGTTACTGTTTCTGAATCAACCCATTTGATATTAACAGTAGCACTGTTAGGATAGCCGGCATGTTTAAGTGATTCAACTACGCTGATATAGGCATCATGGAGAGCAATGTATTTTCCAACGATTGCAACATTAACCTCTGTAGTAGGATTCTTTGCAGCCTTAACCATAGCACGCCATTCATCAAGGTCCGGTTCAGGACAATCAAGGTTTAGACTCTTACATACAATTTCTGCAAGATGCTCCTTTTCCAATGCCAAAGGTGCCTCGTAAAGCATATCTACCGTAAGGTTTTGAATTACGTTGCTGGCAGGAACATTACAGAACAGACTGATTTTGTCCTTAAGTCCGTCATCAATTTCATGTTCAGTACGACATACAACTACATCAGGCTGAATTCCAAGTCTCTGCAATTCTTTAACACTCATTTGAATTGGTTTTGTCTTCATTTCTTCGGAAGCCGGAAGGTATACCATGAGAGCAACGTGAATAAGAATACAGTTCTCACGCCCTACATCATGCTGGAACTGACGAATTGCCTCAATGTAAGGCTGTGATTCGATATCTCCAACTGTTCCACCAACTTCGATTATGGCAATTTCAGTTTCTTCACTTAAACTTCTGTAAAAGCGGCTTTTGATTTCGTTGGTAATGTGTGGGATAACCTGCACAGTGCCACCACCAAAATCACCACGTCTTTCTTTTTCCAAAACTGACCAGTATACTTTACCGGTAGTTACATTAGAATTTTTTGTTAAGCTTTCATCAATAAATCTCTCGTAATGTCCGAGATCTAAGTCTGTTTCAGCACCGTCGTCTGTTACAAAAACTTCACCGTGTTGAACCGGATTCATAGTACCAGGGTCAATATTGATATAAGGGTCAAACTTCTGCATGGTTACTTTATAACCACGGGCTTTAAGAAGTCTTCCAAGTGAAGCGGCCGTAATACCTTTTCCTAATCCTGATACGACACCCCCCGTTACAAAAACGTATTTTACTGCCATGTGATTTTCCTCCATATGCATACTAATATATAGTTTTTTTCAGTCAGATTTTAATAAATTAAAATACCTTTCTAGTTTACTACAGAAGACTTTGATTTACTAGAAAAAAATATATTTTGTGAAAAATTCACGAAATATTAATTAAAATTTAACACTAAATCAGCACGATATGGTATATTGTAATGGTATAAAAAAAAATACAATTAACATATTGTTAAGTGTAAGTGATATTTTAATTGAAGAAATTACCAGGAAAGGAAAATTTATGGATAACAATATGAACAGACCACCGGTTAATGGTGGGGGAGATAAGAATCAAAGAAAAAATACAATAGCTACCATAGTTATTACTTTGATAGTTGCTTTAATTTTTACAATGATTAGTTCATCTTTAATCAGTTCAGCAACTAAAAAAGAAATAACTTACAGACAGTTCGTTCAATTATTGGATCAGGATAAAGTTAAGGATGTTGTTTTTGATTCCAACAAAATATATATAGAACTTAAGGCAGATGAAAATGCATTAATTAAGAGAACCTATTGGACAACACAAATTGAAGATACGGAATTAATAAATGATTTAAAAAATAAATATACCGATGTAAACTTCAAAGCAGAAGCAACCAGTGCATCAACCGGCATTATGATAATTCTTGTTCAGTATTTGTTGCCACTCATTTTATTCTGGGGCTTAATGATGCTCATTATGAGAAGAATGGGTGGAAAGAATGGAACCGGCGGTGTATTTGGAGTAGGAAAATCCAATGCCAAAATTTACATTCAAAAGGAAACAGGTGTTACATTTAAAGATGTGGCAGGTCAGGAAGAGGCAAAGGAATCTGTTGTGGAATTAGTTGATTTCCTTCACAATCCGGGAAAATACACAGCAATTGGTGCCAAATTACCAAAAGGCGCCCTTCTTGTGGGACCTCCGGGAACAGGTAAAACCCTCCTGGCAAAGGCTGTGGCAGGGGAAGCTAAAGTACCTTTCTTCTCATTGTCAGGTTCAGACTTCGTTGAAATGTTTGTAGGTGTAGGTGCTTCAAGAGTTAGAGATTTATTTAAACAGGCTGAGGAAAATGCACCTTGTATTATATTTATTGACGAGATTGATTCTATTGGTAAAAGCCGTGATTCAAGATACGGTGGTGGAAATGACGAGCGTGAGCAGACACTTAATGCCCTTCTTGCAGAGATGGACGGATTTGATTCATCAAAGGGTATTTTGATTCTGGCAGCAACGAACAGACCGGAAGTGTTAGATCCGGCACTGCTTCGTCCGGGGCGTTTTGACAGACGTATAATTGTTGATTCCCCTGACTTTAAGGGAAGACTTGATACATTAAAAGTTCATTCAAAGGATGTTAAGTTAGATGAAACTGTTGATCTTGAGGCAATTGCCAATATAACCAGTGGTGCAGTTGGTTCAGATCTCGCAAATATGGTTAATGAAGCTGCAATTAATGCCGTCAAGTGTGGCAGAAAAGCTATTTCACAGGATGATTTAATGGAAGCTGTTGAAGTGGTAATTGCAGGAAAAGAAAAGAAAGACAGAATCCTAAGTAAGGAAGAAAAGAAGATTGTTGCCTACCATGAGGTTGGTCACGCACTTGTAACTGCTCTTCAAAAACATGCAGAGCCGGTACAGAAAATTACAATTGTTCCAAGAACAATGGGTTCTCTCGGATATGTAATTCAGGCTCCGGAAGAAGAAAAGTATCTTATGTCACAGGATGAATTAAATGCAAGACTTGTTACACTCCTTGCAGGACGTGCATCAGAAGAAATAGTATTTAATTCTATTACAACAGGTGCTTCCAACGATATGGAAAAGGCTACTGACATTGCCCGCTCAATGATTGCACAATACGGTATGTCAGAAAAGTTCGGATTGATGAGTCTTGAAAAAATCAACGATCCATACCTTGGCAGACATTCACAGCTTAACTGCAGTGATAAGACTGCAACTGAAATAGAAGAAGAAGTTAAGATTCTTCTTAAAGAAAAATACGAGGAAGCAAAGAAGCTTCTTAGAGAAAACCGTGACAAGCTTGATCGAATTGCAAAATTCCTCTATGAAAAGGAAACAATTACCGGCAAGCAGTTTATGGAAATATATCATAAATGTGACGAACCTGAGGGAGAGCAGGAATCCGGCTCACAGGAAAATGATAGTCAGGAAAATGTCGAAACTTCAGGTGTTGAAGAGTAATTGAATATAATGGTATGTAATGCTGTCGTGCTTAGGGCTTAAAGAGTCCCGGCACGGCAGTTTTCTGTTGTGAGAAAAAAATTGGGGGCATAATCGACGGTGGGAATTCACAGTATACTGACCCCAGTGCGTGGACATCGGCGTAACCGACTTTGTAGTGAAAATCAAGAGAAAAATCAAATTACGTAAATGCAGGAATAAACAATACTATTTGTGTAAATACTCCAAATAATCTATAATAAACAAGGCAGTAAAGAGCCGGATAATGTGAAAAGATAATAAATATGTGAAAACACAATTAAGAAACGCAATAAAAAACAGTAAATTTCCGTTTACATCTATGTAATGACAAAAAGCAGGAGGACTATTATGAAAAGAAGAATAATGTTTGGAATGACAATTATATTTCTGTTAATGACTATGGTGGCATTTAATACAACAAGCACTTCAGCTAAGAGTGGAGTGAAATACAAGTTAAGCAAAAATGGCACCATGACTATTAGTGGAAAAGGAAAAATGCCTAAAAGTATGAAGTTTAGAGACAGCAGAAAAATTAAAAAAGTAATTATAAAGAAGGGCGTTAAATCTATTTCATGGTTTGCTTTTGCCTACTGCAAAAATCTTAAGAGTGTAAAAATAGAAAACGGTGTAAAAGAAATTGGAGAGTTTGCTTTTTGTGGGACTCCAATAAAAAGCATAACAATTCCAAAATCTGTTAAGATTATAGGATGTTCAGCCTTTGATGCTTGCAATCAGTTAGAAAGTCTGACAATACCGGGAAATTTCAAATATTATTATACTCCGTTTGATGATGAGATGGAGGACATTGAAGATGCGACAGACTGTGTTGCAAGCGGAAAGAAACTGACAAATGTTAAATTTAATACAGCACTTAATCCATATATTTGCAGATACTTAGGAGGAAGTAACTGGGAAGTTCAAGGCAGCGATCCTAAATACAAATCGATTGATGGGATAGTGTACACAAAGGATGGAAGTAAAGTAATAAGGGTTCCCTCTGACAGGAAGGAAGCAAAGCTGGATTCAAATTGTAAAATATTCATGACAGATGCAATTTTCTATGGTTATCACGAGGATGAGGGAGAGGTTGATTTGGCAGCCTGTGAGGATTTAAAGAAAATTGATTTAAACAATGCGGCAAAAATTGAAGTCAACTGGGATTATCGTGATATGGAAAATGTGACATTGGAAGAAATGCTTATTCCTGAAAACATAGATACGGATTCACTTGCAGACATTGTGACATATATGGAAAACATTGACGGATCCAATTCAGAAAACAGTGATTATGATGATACAATTAAATTAAAAGTTGGGGGAGTTGATTATAAAAATACGAAACGTATAAAAGAAGAAAATGGTTTGCGTATTGTTGATGACAAAGTAGTTATCAGTTATGCAAAAGACAGGGAAGAAAAGGATTCAACTTTGAAAATTCCTGAAAAAATCACAAGAATAAATGCATATTCATTTAAAAACTCAAAAAATAAAAAAGTAATATTACCGGTAGGTATAAAGGAAATCGGACCATGTGCATTTAAGTCAAGCAATGTATGTGACATTAATTTTCCGGAAGGTTTAAAGAAGATTGGGAAACGTTGTTTCTATGATTCCCAGATAAAGGGAATAGCAATTCCTGACAGCGTCACAACTGTAGGGGAAAGTGCTTTTGAAGACTGCAGTCTGTCAAAGGCAACACTTCCTGATAACTGGATCAAAATTCCAAAGAGAATGTTTTATCACAATTATAATCTCAGGTCAGTTAATGTGCCGTCAGGGCTGAAAGAAATAGGGGAGGCAGCTTTTGCTTCCACAAATGTAGATGTACAGGCATTTTTGAATAATAGGAATTTGAAGTCTATAGATGAAGATGCTTTTGCGTATGTAAAATGGAAAAGTCTGAAAATTCCTTCATATATAAAAGTTGGAAAAAATGCTTTGTTCTGGGATTCAAAAAAAGAAGCAAGAAGTGTTACCTTTACCGGAAAGAAAGTGCCGACATCAAATGTATATGCCTTTGGTGAAAGTTCAAAAAAACTTGTTATGAAATTCGGTGGAGGAATAAAAAGTAGCTTTTCAAAAATAGTTTTAACCCATGTTGGGTATCCTACAAAGAAGGGCTGTAAAGCAAAATTCTGGTGGTGCAAAACTGAAGGTGCAAGCGGCTACACGGTAATGCTAAGTACAGACAAAAAGTTTAAAAAAGATGTACACAAATTAAACTTTAAGAAAAATAAAAGCCAGGGTGAAGGTTATGTAAAGAAAGATCAAACGGTTTACATAAAAATAAGACCATACAAACTTGTAAAGGGCAAAAAGAAATATGGAAGATGGACGAAATATAAGGAACAATACGAGTACTTATGGTAGAATTTCCCCATCCACTACCACATTTTGTGAGCATATGATATAGTGATAATATGAGTGAATTTAATTTTTCAGAGGAACTAAAAAAAATGCCGGACACGCCGGGAGTATATCTGATGCATAATAAACATGATGATGTTATTTATGTGGGAAAAGCTGTAAATTTAAAACGGCGTGTCAGCTCATATTTCAGAAAGAGCACAAAGAAGAGTCTGAAGATTCAATCCATGGTAGAAAACGTGGCAAGATTTGAATATATTCTCACAGACTCTGAACTTGAGGCTCTTATTTTAGAGTGCAATCTTATAAAAGAATACCGTCCGAAATACAATACAATGTTAATGGATGATAAGACGTATCCTTATGTCATGGTAACTACAAGTGAGGATTACCCGCGAATCGTAATGGCAAGAAGAATGAAGAAAGATAACAATAAATATTTCGGACCATTTACAAGTGGAGGGGCAGTAAGAGATACCATTGACCTTTTGCAGAAAATGTACAAAATAAGGAATTGTAATAAGTCAATTATAAGCGAAAGAAAGCCTTGGGAGTCAGATGATAACAAAAGTGAAATTCCTAAGGTTAATGGAAGACCATGCCTTTATTACCATATCGGACAATGTGACGGTGCCTGTCAGGGATATATAAGTAAGGAAAAATACAGGGAAAATGTAGACAAGGCAATTAAATTCCTTGAGGGAAATTACAGGGAAACTATAAAAGAATTAGAAGAAAAGATGCAGGAAGCATCAGACAGAATGGATTTTGAAACTGCCATGGAATGCAGAGACCTTATTAATAGCATTAATCATGTGGCAGGAAATCAGAAGATAACAACACATCAGTTTGAAAACAGGGATATTATTGCTTATGCCGAGGAAGGAAACGATGCGGTAGTTCAGGTCTTCTTTGTAAGAAACGGAAAACTTATAGGAAGAGAACATTTCTATCTGACAACGGTTCCGGGCGATACGGGAAAAGACATTATTACAAGTTTTATAAAACAGTATTACATTGGAACACCTTTTATTCCCCATGAACTTTTAGTTCAGGAGGAGGTTGAGGAGCCTGAACTTTTAAGCAGACTTCTCAGCAGAAACCAGAATTATACAGTGAAAATTGTAAATCCTAAAAAAGGAAGCAAGGAAAAGCTTGTGGAACTTGCAGCAAAAAATGCAAGAAATCTTCTGGAACAAAATAAAGAAAAATATAGAAGAGAGCAGAGAAAAACAGTAGGGGCAGTACATGAGATAGAGGAATTAATTGAAATAGAAGGAATTCACAGAATGGAATCTTTCGATATATCAAACACTAATGGGTATGAGTCTGTTGCCTCAATGATAGTTTACGAAGACGGAAAGCCAAAGAGAAATAATTATCGTAAATTTAAAATTAAGACCGTGAAGGGTCCTGATGATTACGCAAGTATGGAAGAGGTTCTGACCCGTAGATTTACCCATGGACTTGAAGAGAGGGAAAAACTGGATCTGGAAGGACGGGATTATGAACTTGGAAGCTTCAGCAGATTTCCGGAACTGATATTAATGGATGGTGGAAAGGGACAGGTAAATGTTGCCCTGAAAGTGCTGGATAACCTGAAATTAAACATTCCAGTGTGTGGTATGGTTAAGGACGACAACCACAGAACAAGAGGACTATATTTTGATAATGTGGAAATACCTATTGATACAAGGTCAGAGGCATT
The DNA here is from genome assembly GCA_900548465.1 of uncultured Eubacterium sp. Lineage (GTDB taxonomy): Bacteria > Bacillota > Clostridia > Lachnospirales > Lachnospiraceae > Eubacterium_G. The sequence goes on along the minus strand of URKY01000002.1, from coordinate 123,472 downwards.
TAAACTAATAACAAGAATTCAGGATGAAACTCATAGATTTGCCATTGAATATCATAGAAAACTCAGAGGTCAGAAAGAGATTAAGTCTATTCTGGATGACATAAAGGGAGTTGGTCCTACCAGAAGGAAAAATCTCATGAGACATTTTAAGGACATTGAGACAATAAGAAATGCCTCAGTGGAAGAGCTGCAAAAGGTAGGTGGAATCACTGAAAATGTGGCAAAAGATATATACAAATTTTTTCACAAATGATATGATTAATAGGATATTGTAGAAAGATAAAGAAAAATTTTATATAAAAAATATGCGTGATAAAAAGATACAGGAGGTACAAATATGGCAGATATGTATATCAAATTTACAAAGCTAATTGATAATTATGAGCTTACAAATCACACACCGGAAATTGACACTGATAAGATTCACATTACAATACCGGAAGTTAACAGACCGGCGTTGCAACTGGCAGGATTTTTTGAACATTTTGACAAGGAAAGAGTACAGATAATAGGAAATGTTGAGTGTGCATTTCTTGATAATATGCAGCGCCAGAACAGACAGTGGGTATACGAAAAGTTGATGAGTAGTGGAATTCCATGTCTCATCCTATGCAGGGGAAACAAGCCGGATGAAGATATGATTGCGGCAGGTTATAAATACGGTGTACCTGTTTGTTCAACAGATATTTCCACATCAAATTTCAATGCTGAATTGTCCAGATGGCTTAATGTTGAACTTGCTCCTTGCATAACAAGACATGGTGTATTGGTAGATGTTTATGGTGAAGGCGTTTTAATTATGGGAGAAAGCGGAATCGGAAAAAGCGAGGCAGCCCTTGAACTTATAAAGCGAGGACACCGACTTGTAACAGATGATGTTGTAGAAATAAGAAAAGTCAGTGATGAGACATTGATAGGAACATCACCGGCTATTACAAAACATCTTATAGAACTTAGAGGTATTGGAATCATAGACGTGAAAGCTCTGTTTGGTGTTGAAAGCATACTTGATACATCTAACATTGATATGGTTATACAGTTAGAAGAGTGGAGCAGGGAAAAAGATTATGACAGAATGGGATTAGAGGATAATTATATAGAATTCCTTGGAAATAAAGTTGTATGTCATTCAATACCAATCAGACCGGGAAGAAATCTGGCTGTAATAGTTGAGTCTGCTGCGGTTAATCACAGACAGAAACGAATGGGTTATAATGCTGCTCAGGAATTGTACAGAAGAGTGCAGGAAAGCATGATGAAGGGAAATGACGAAGAATAGTTATTGAATTTCAATAATATAAATTTATAAAAAAGATAGGAGACAGATAATGAAAAAATATTGCTTTGGCGTTGATGTTGGTGGAACAACAATAAAAATTGGATTTTTTAATACAGATGGAACAATGCTTGATAAATGGGAAATTAAGACAAACACAGATAATTTTGGAGAGAATATATTAGGAGATATTTGTGAATCTTTAGAGAAAAAAATAATAGAACAGGGTGTAAGTCTGGATGAAATTGAGGGGGTCGGAATTGGACTGCCCGGACCTGTTTTAGCTGACGGAACAGTACTTCAGTGTGTTAACTTAGGTTGGGGTACATATAATGTTGCAGATACTTTTTCAGAGATGTTCCATGACATTAAAGTAAAGGCAGGCAATGATGCCAATGTGGCAGCCCTTGGTGAAAACTGGAAAGGTGGTGGAAAGAATTACAAGGATATCGTTATGATTACACTTGGAACAGGTGTAGGAGGTGGCGTTATCATTAACAACCAGATTCTTACAGGATATAACGGAGGCGCCGGAGAAATCGGACATATGCACATGAATGATGATGAAACCGATTTTTGTAATTGTGGAGGAAAAGGCTGTCTTGAACAGTACGCTTCAGCTACAGGCGTAGTTAGACTTGCAAAGAAATATATGAGTGAAACAAAAGAAACAACAAAGATGTCAGAATTTGGTAATGACATCACAGCAAAGGATGTTTTTGATCTTGCTAAAGAAGGAGATGAAGGTGCAAAGGCAGTTGTGGCAAAGATGGGAAATTATCTTGGAAAAGCTATGGCTCATGTTGCAGTTACTGTTAATCCACAGGCATTTATTATTGGTGGCGGAGTAAGTAAGGCAGGTAAGATTTTAATTGATGCAATAAAACTTACATATCGTGAACATTGTTTCGCAGCCTGTGGCGATGCGGCAGTTCATTTGGCAGAGCTTGGAAATGACGCAGGTATGTATGGTGCAGCAGCATTGGTATTAGACTAAAAATCAAAAAATATAGATTGAGGTAGCGTAGATTGTATAACAGGTTAAAAGAAATCGTTGGTGAAAAATATATAAAAGAAAATGAATCAATGGCAAAACATTGTACTTTTAGATGTGGTGGCAATGCGGAGCTTTATGTTATTCCGGGAAATGTAGAAGAATTGACTGAAGTTATTAAGACGTGCTGTCAGGAAAATTATCCATACATGGTAATTGGAAACGGAAGCAATATTTTAGTCAGAGATGAAGGCTACAAGGGAGCAATTATTGAAGTAAACAGCAGAATTAACGATATTGATGTTATTGGCGATGAAATAGTTGCAGATGCAGGTGCAAAACTTTCAGCCGTGGCCATGACAGCCTATGAAAATGACCTGGCGGGATTCGAGTTTGCTCATGGAATACCGGGAAATGTAGGTGGTGCCGTAGTTATGAATGCAGGCGCTTATGGCGGTGAGATGAAAGATGTTATTAAGTGGGTAAAAGTATTGGATGAAGAGGGTAATATTGTGACACTTAATAATGAAGAATTAGAGTTAGGATACAGAACAAGTGTAGTTTCAAAAAGAGGTCTTATTGTGCTTCAGATGTGCATAAAACTTGATATAGGAGCTTCGGATGAAATCGCATATGTTATGCAGGTTATGATGCAGCAGAGAAAAGCAAAACAGCCTTTAGAGTATCCAAGTGCAGGAAGTACATTTAAAAGACCGGAAGGATATTTTGCCGGAAAGTTAATTGATGATGCAGGTCTTAGGGGGTATCGTGTAGGCGGAGCAATGGTTTCGGAAAAGCATTGTGGATTTGTTATAAATTATGACAATGCAACTGCTACAGATGTTCTCAACCTCATAGAAGATGTTCAGAAGAAAGTTAAAGAAAAATTTAATGTGGAACTTGAAACGGAAGTTAAGCTAATATAAATCAATTTGTGCTGAAAACAGGAGATAAGTATGCGATTTGTTATTGTAACAGGAATGTCAGGGGCAGGAAAAATTACTGCACTGAAAATATTTGAAGATAACGGATATTATTGTGTTGATAATTTACCCATTGACTTAATTGAAAACTTTGCTGATTTGCTATTTACACAAACGAGTGAAAAAAATAAAGTGGCAATGGGAGTTGACATTAGAAGTGGTGAACAGCTTGATAAAATTAATGATGTATTAAAAAATCTGAAAAAGAAAGACCAGAATTTTGAGATACTGTTTTTGGACTGTTCCAACAGCACTCTTATTAAGCGATTTAAGGAAACAAGAAGAAGTCATCCTATGGGAGATGCAGACAGCGTCGAAAATGAAATTAATGCAGAGCGTGAGCAGTTAAAGTATTTACGGGACCATGCGGATTACATAATTGACACAAGTAATCTTTTAGTAAGGGATTTAACAGCCGAAATAGAAAAAATATTTGTTATGCATCAGGATTACAGAAATCTTTTTGTAACCATTATGTCATTTGGATTTAAGTATGGAGTCCCGGCAGACTGTGATCTTGTATTTGACGTAAGGTTTCTTCCTAATCCATACTATGTACCTGAGTTAAAACACAAAACAGGTGAACAGCAGGAAGTAAGGGATTTTGTTCTGGATTCACCGGTATCTAGGGAATTTTTAGATAAACTTATAGATATGATAAAGTTTTTGATTCCACATTACATAGATGAAGGAAAAAATCAGTTGGTAATAGGAATTGGATGTACCGGCGGACATCATAGATCAGTAACGGTGGCAAACGAGCTTTACCGCCAGTTAAACAATGTAGATGCAAAATATGGAATAAGAATATCCCATAGAGATATTCTCAGATAGAAAGAAAAAAGACATGAGTTTTTCAAGTGAAGTAAAAAAGGAACTGGCAGGTCATGTTAGTAGTGCCATGCATTGCAGAATTGCAGAACTGGCTGCAATTATCTCCATGTGTGGAAACGTGGCCATTGATGTGGAAGGAAATTATTCTATCAGAATAAAAACCGAAACGGAACCTACAGCGGAAAAGACAAGAACACTGCTGTGGAAAACATTTCATATAGATACAGAAATTGTTGCAAGAAATAATGTATATTCCAAAACCCAGACAACATATACTGTAAGTATAAAGGACAATGAACAGGCCTTGAAGGTTTTACAGGCTACTAAATTAATAAATTCCACCGGAGATATTGAGGAAAACTTTTCTATAACAAATAACGTTATAGTAATGAAGGATTGTTGTAAGCGGGCTTTTATCAGAGGCGCATTTATGGCAGCCGGGTCAATTAGTGATCCTAACAAGTCTTATCATTTTGAAATAAAGTGCAATAACAATAAAAAATCGGAACAATTAATAAATTTGCTGAAAAAGTTCGAAATTGATGCGAAAACAGTTGCAAGAAAAGGTAATTATGTGGTATATATCAAGGAAGGCGAAGAAATCGTAGATGTTTTAAACGTTATGGAAGCCCACGTTGCCCTTATGGAAATGGAAAATATCCGTATCCTAAAAGGTATGAGTAACTATTACAACAGACAAAACAATTGCGAAACTGCCAATTTAATGAAAACTGTAACAACATCATTTAGGCAAATTCAAGATATAAATTATATTATTGAAAAAGTGGGGATTAAATATTTACCGCAGAAATTGCAGGACATTGCAATGGTTAGGTTAGACAATCCGGATGCTTCACTTCAGGAATTAGGTGAGATGTTGGATCCGCCACTTGGAAAATCAGGGGTAAACCATAGGCTTAGAAAGATTTGTCAGATTGCAGATGATTTAAGGGCATAATAGCCCAAGGAGGAGAAATTAATATGACAACAAGAGATGTAACTATTGAAGTAAAGCAGGGAGCTCAGGCAAGTCCGGTTGCAAAGTGTGTGCAACTTGCAAGTCAATTTGAAAGCAAGATCTATGTTGAATATGACACAAAAAAGGTTAATGCAAAAAGCATAATGGGAATGATGGCACTTGGAATTGTTCCTGGACAGACAGTAAAGGTTTCAGCAGATGGAGTTGATGAAAGTCAGGCCATTGATAGTATTGAAAAGTATTTGGGAAGCAAATAAATAGCAATATATTATAGAAAAAAGAGTTGATTTTGATGAAAAATCAACTCTTTTTTTATTATAAAAAATTAAAACTAAATTTTTTCATACAAAAGGCTAATTATTTCGCATAAAATACAAAAATATTTTTATTAAAAAAAGTACTTAAATAAAATATGATGCCTTTTATGATTAATAAAAATAATGTAAAACATAATTGAACGAATGAGACACAATTATTTGTGAGCGAGAAAATTGAATAAGGAAATATGAACAGAAGAGTGTTTAAAAGCGTCTTAAATTCACTATAAAGTGAATTATGGTGCACAGCAGAACATTACTATGAGCGGAAGTAACAGAAATTTTGAACACAAAATTAACTGTCGGTTATGCAGGACCTGACTTAAATAATCCGTCTGATCCAAATAATGATGTACTTTTTGAATTTGCTGAATTTACAGTAACAAATAAAGAGTATTGGGGAAATACAACAAGGGTAGATTTCTTCAGCTTCCCGGTTGTTACAAGACTTGTAGGACAGGATGTATTAGAAGGAAAGGGCAACTTTAACCGTGGTAATTCCACAGAATTAGTTATTGAAGCACAGCTTTGTGCAGCATTTAACAGAGGTGTTGCAACAGATCCTGCAAATTATCAGAATCCTTCAGCGTATTACAAAAATAGTACGTACAACTACTATTCAGCATTTATGCATAAGCATTCTGTAAACAATTTCGCGTATGGATTCTGCTATGATGATGTAAATGATCAGAGTACATTACTTCATTACACAAATCCTACAGCACTTATATTAGATTTGAAATGGTAATAGCTTAGTAAACCTTTTTAATGTTTTTCTCTATAATTAGGGCTCCGGTATATAAACGCCGGGGTCCTTTCTTTTCTTGAATAAATTTTTAGATATGTTAAGATAGCAGATAGATATTATGGAAAGTTTGGTATATATATGGCATTTACACATTTGCATGTCCATACGGAATACAGTCTGTTGGATGGTTCAAGTAAAATAAAAGAAATAACTAAAAGAGCAAAAGAGTTGGGAATGGACAGCCTTGCCATTACTGATCATGGAGTTATGTACGGTGTAATTGATTTTTACCGTGCGGCTCTTGATAATGGTATAAAACCTATTATAGGTTGTGAGGTATATGTGGCTCCCGGCTCTCGTTTTGATAAAGAAGCTAATGCAGGTGATGACAGATATTATCACCTTATTTTGCTTGCAGAAAATAATAGAGGCTACGAAAATCTATGCAAAATTGTATCAAAGGGTTTTGTTGAAGGATTTTATTATAAGCCTAGAGTAGATTATGAAGTTCTTAGAGAATTTTCTGAAGGGCTTATATGTCTCAGTGCATGTCTGGCAGGAGAGGTTCAAAGATTTTTGAATCGTGGTGAATATGAGAAGGCAAAAGAAGCAGCCCTTCGTCACGTAGACATATTTGGAAAAGATAACTATTTTCTGGAACTTCAGGACCATGGAATATTGGAGCAGCAAAGCGTTAATCAGCAGCTGTTAAGACTTAGTGAAGAAATTGGTGTAGATTTTGTCTGTACAAATGATGTTCATTACACCTATGCAGAGGATGCGGAAGCCCATGACATTCTTTTATGTATTCAGACAGGAAAGAAGAAAGCGGATGAAGACAGAATGAGATATGAGGGTGGTCAGTTCTACTTAAAGTCAGAAGAAGAGATGGCTGAATTGTTCAAGTTTGCACCTCAGGCACTGGAGAATACTCACAAAATTGCAGAACGCTGCAATGTAACTTTTGAATTTGGTAAGACAAAGCTGCCAAATTATGAAGTACCTGAAGGTTATACTGCGTGGACATATCTGAAAGAATTATGTGAGCAGGGATTATGTAAGAGATATCCTGTTGTCAGAGGGGAGAAAGATGAACACTGCAAATTATCAAAAGAGCAGTTATGGGACAGATTGGAATATGAACTTAACACAATTAAGACTATGGGATATGTGGAGTATTTCCTTATTGTGTGGGATTTTATACATTATGCAAAATCACATGGCATTGCAGTAGGACCGGGACGAGGATCCGCAGCGGGAAGTATAGTGTCATATTGTCTGGAAATTACAGATATCGAACCAATGAGATATAATCTTCTTTTTGAACGTTTCTTAAATCCTGAGCGTGTGTCAATGCCCGATATTGACGTGGACTTCTGTATCGAGAGAAGACAGGAAGTCATTGATTATGTAGGAAGAAAATATGGAAAAGACCATGTGGCACAGATTGTTACTTTTGGTACCTTGAAAGCAAAGGGTGTTATAAGGGATGTGGCAAGAGTTCTTGATATGCCATATGCCCAGGCAGACTCCATAGCTAAAATGATTCCAAATGATTTGCATATGACTTTGGAACTGGCAATGAAGCAGAACAAAGAATTAAAAACTTTGTATGATACTGACCCGGAAGTAAAATATCTTATGGATATGTCTATGAGACTTGAGGGACTTCCAAGGCATGCTTCAATGCATGCGGCAGGGGTAGTTATTTGTGCAAAGCCTGTTGATGAATATGTACCACTTTCAAGGGCAGCCGATGGCTCAATAACAACTCAGTACATTATGACTACATTGGAAGAACTTGGCTTGCTTAAAATGGACTTTTTGGGGCTTAGAAACCTTACGGTCATACAGAACACACAGCGGCTTATAAAGAAAAATCATGGAATTGATTTAGATTTAAATAATATAGATTATGCAGACAAAAAAGTTCTTGCATATATTGGAACAGGAAATACAGAAGGAATTTTCCAGTTGGAAAGTGGTGGAATGAAAAACTTCATGAAGGAACTGAAGCCACAGAGTCTTGAAGACATTATTGCGGGAATTTCCCTATATCGTCCGGGACCGATGGATTTTATTCCAAAGTATATAGAAGGGAAAAATAATATAGACAGTGTAACTTATGACTGCCCACAGCTTGAACCCATTCTGGAACCTACATATGGTTGTATCGTGTATCAGGAACAGGTTATGCAGATAGTTAGGGATTTGGCAGGGTATACCCTTGGAAGAAGTGATTTACTTAGACGAGCCATGTCAAAGAAAAAAGCCGATGTTATGGCAAGAGAACGTCAGAAGTTCGTTTACGGAGATGATACAGAAGGCGTTAAGGGGTGCATTAATAACGGCATTAGCGAAGAAATTGCCAATAAGATATATGATGAAATGACAGATTTTGCAAAATATGCTTTTAATAAATCTCATGCCGCAGCCTATGCTGTAGTGGCGTATCAGACAGCTTATTTAAAATATTACTATACGGCAGAATTTATGGCGGCAATGCTTACATCAGTAATGGACATGTCAAGCAAAGTTGCAGAATATGTATATTCATGCCGTTCCATGGGGATAGAAATATTACCACCGGATATTAACGAAGGAGAAAGCAGTTTCTCTGCAAAAGATAACAAAATAAGATATGGATTGTCAGCAATAAAAAATGTTGGTAAAGCTGTAATAGACAATATAATCAATGAACGTAATATTCATGGAGTTTATAGGGATTTGGAGGATTTTATTACAAGAACTGCCGGATTAGGTGTTAACAAACGTGCCCTTGAAAACTTTATTAAGGCTGGAGCATTTGATTCTTTAGGTGCAACAAGAAAGCAGATGATGATGGTTTATATTCAGATTGTTGACAGCGTAAACCAGGAAAAGAAAGACGCCATGGCAGGACAGATATCATTGTTTGATTTTGCAGACACTGAGGATAAGGAAAAATACAAAATTCAAATGCCTGATGTTGGGGAGTATGACATTGATCAGAAACTTGAGTTTGAAAAAGAAGTAATTGGAATTTATGCAAGCGGACATCCTCTTCAGGATCAGGAACAGAAGTGGCGCAGATGCATTACTAATATGACCCTTGATTTCGCAGAACCACAGGAAGGGGAAGAGTCAAAAGTAAGGGATAAAAGCAAAGTTAAAGTTGGTGGCATTATCAGTGCCATTACAAGGAAGTTTACGAAGAATGGTGCCCAGATGTCATTTATTACTTTGGAAGATTTAGTTGGTACCGTGGAAGTAATAGTTTTTCCAAGGCAGTTTGATAAAAGCAGAAATCTTCTTGAAGAAGGAAAGAAAGTTCTTGTAGAAGGTGATGCTAACATAGAGGAAAATGCAGCGGGAAAAGTAATTGCAAATACAATAACTGAATTTTCTGATATTCCATCGGAACTTTGGATTGCTTTTCCGGACAAAGAGACCTATCAGAAAAAAGAGCAGGAATTAATGACATTGTTAATGCAGCATAAGGGAAAAGATAAGGTTTTGATTGCTCTGGCAAAAGAAAGACAGAGAAAAATGTTACCTATAGGATATTGGGTTAATGTTACGCCTGAGTTTTTGGAAGAGTTGAAAAAAATATATGGAGAAAATTTTGTAAAATATCTTCAGTAAAAGTAGGAGAACAGATAGATGATTACGTCAACATCAAATGAACAGATAAAAAATATTATACAACTAAAGGAAAAGGCAAAAGTCAGAAAACAGAAGAAGTTGTTTGTGGTTGAAGGAATAAAGATGTTCCGTGAAATTCCAAAGGATAAGCTTGTCAGTGTATTTGTATCTGAAAAGTTTGAAAAAGAAAATGAAAAACTGCTTTCTCATACAGACTATACTCTGTTAAGTGACAGTGTTTTTAAAAAAATATCAGACACCGTAACGCCTCAGGGAATTCTTGCAGTTGTAAAACAAAATGAATTTACCGTTGATGATATTATCGAAAGAAGAGATAAAGAAAGAAGCTGTATTATTGTATTGGACAGACTTCAGGATCCGGGAAATCTTGGAACAATTGTGAGAACAGGAGAAGGGGCAGGAATTACCGGAATAGTGATGAGCAATGATTCTGTTGACCTGTATAATCCAAAAGTAATTCGCTCTACAATGGGGTCGGTTTTCAGGGTTCCCGTTGCAGTGGTTTCTGATGTACAGGATGCAATAAAAAAAATGAAGCAAAACGGCATCGAAACATATGCGGCACATCTTAATGGGAGGGAATATCAAAAAGGCACATTTGGCAAAGATATAGCCCTTTTAATTGGAAACGAAGCTAAGGGATTAAGTGATGAAGTATCAGCTATGGCAGATAAGTTAATCAAAATTCCAATGGAAGGAAAAGTCGAGTCACTTAATGCTGCCGTGGCAACGGCGATATTGATGTATGAAGCCAGGAGATAAGATAAAAACATGGCTACTAAACATTATAAGCCATACATATCTTTCTTAGACAAGGGGCTTGAAAAGTCAAAAAAAAAAGACTATGATTAAGGTCGATGCTTGAAAAGGCAAATTTAAAATCATTGGAGGACAAAAATGAAATACTTTAAAAAGATAGCAATGATTGCACTTGTTCTGGTTGCAGTTGCTACAGCGGGAAGCAGTAAGGTACAGGCAAAAGGAGTTTCACTTAATGCAAAAAATCTTACTATGTATGGAAGTCAGAAGAAAGAATTAAAGGCAGATATAACACTTCCGGCATATAGCGGAGGAAAGATAGTGTTTACTTCATCCAATAAAAAAGTTGCAAAAGTAAACAAAAATGGTGTTATTACTGCAAAGAATAAAGGAAAAGCCGTTATTACTGCAAAGATTAAAGGTACATCTAAAAAAGCAAAATGCAAAGTAAGAGTACTTGCGAATATCAAAAAGATTAACATAACAGCTAATACAACAAAATTTTATGTTGGACAGAAATATGTCCTTACAGCAGTTACAAATCCTAAAAAAGCTGATGAAGGAATAAAGTGGAAGAGTATGAACAAAAAAATTGTTCATATTAACCAGAAGGGCGAAATAAAGGTTAAGAAACAGGGAAGAGTAACTATAAAGGCAATTGCCAAAAAAACAAAAAAGACTAAAAAAATAGTTATTAATGCTGAGGAAATTCCGAGAATAGCATTTTCAGAGGGCAAAAAACTTATGCTTACAACGGGACAGAGCAGCCAGCTCCATCTTCAGTTCATTAACAGACCTTCAAAACCATATACATATCAGTCAGTAGACAGCAAAATAGTAAAAGTAAGTCAAACTGGTGTTGTTACGGCAGTAAGACCGGGACAGGCATACATAAAGGCAGTTACTACTGACAAAAAAGAGCAGGTTTCAATATGTGTTATTGTTGAACAAAAAGAAGGATTTATTACAAAATCAATGTTAGATAATCTGGACATTGATGATAGAACCAATCTTATGATTGTGGCACATCCTGATGATGAAACTTTATGGGGAGGTGCCCATTTAAAAGAAGGAAAATGGTTTATAGTATGTATGACAAACCAGTATACTGCCAGCAGAAAGGCTGAATATAAGAAGATGCTTGCTGCCAGTGGCGCAAAGGGAATTATATTAGATTATCCTGACGTAATCTTTAGAGAGGATGGAAAGTGGGATAAAGATAATTGGACATATGTTAGAGATGCAGCTTATAAGGATGCATTAGAAGTTATTAAATATAAAAACTGGAACTTAATTGCTTCTCATAGTCCTGCAGGAGAAACAGGACACAGACAGCATAAGCAGACGGATCAGGCAGTAACAAAGGCATGTCTTGAATTAAATGTATTCAACAAGTTATGGTACTTCGGAAAATTCTATGAAAAAGGAATGGTTCCAGCAGGGCTTAACAGAATAACAGATGAAGAGTTGACTTTCAAACAGGGATTACTTGACATCTACGTTGGTGAGAAAGGTTCAATTAAATCATTCTGGGAACAGATGACACCATATGAAAATTGGGTCAAAGCAACGGACTATAAATAAAACATATCCGGTTATTTACCGGAAGAAGAAATATAAGCACCGCCCGGGAAGTGATTTCTGGAGCGGTGTTTTAACTTAAATATAACTAGTATTTATTGATATAAAAAGAGCATCAATTTTATAGTACCGATGCAATTAACGCAGAATTTCTGATAAATTCTGCGCCAAGTGCATCTGAAAAAGTGATTCGGAAATCACCTTTTCCCTATAAAATATATGATGCTCTTTTTATATATAAATACTAATGATATTTAAATGCAAACACCGCTCCAGAAATCACTTCCCGGGCGGTGCTTACGTTTCTGCTCCGTCAAAAAGCCGGGCAGGTTTCGTTATCAGATTTTATAATTGGCCTAACTTTTCGATGGCATTGTCTGCGATTATTTCGTCGAAGTGTTCTGCAAAATATAGTTCCTTAACGTAGGTTGGTGTTTCACGTCTGCCGTTTTCAGTGAGAACTGCGCAGGTTCTGTTGATAATACCCTCCTCTGAACCATCTACACACAATGAAAGGTAATATCTGTTATCAAATGGAGATTTATAAACAGAACTGTCACCCTTGTAAGATGGAGCGAGAATTTCAGCTACGGAAATCACATCGCTTAGAGTGTTAAATGAATAGATACTATATAATAATGAACCGGCTTCCGAATCATTGTTGGCTTCTGCCACCTGACCTTGTGGTTCCTTAATATGGTCGTTAATTTCTTCGAAATCATCAAGCTCCAATTCCATATCGTCCAAATGTGACAAAAGCCCATCTTTGAATTTATCTTTAATTTCTTTCGAAAAGAATTTTGATAAATGTTTTTCCGTTTCTTCGGGGTCATTGACTTTAGTAATTACTAACACAATGCCTTCCGGTGAAATTGGAATAGCTTCTACCATAAGTGGAATATCATTTACTTCAAATCCAAAATCATCATTGGCTTGACGCATCATATCCTGAAAGAGTTCTCTTGTTTTACCCGAGCCGTATGCTAATTCGCTTATTTTAATATTACGGTCGGCAAGATCTTCCTTAGTTAGGGTGCAGCGAATCTGATTTTCATTTATTTTTTCAATTTTCATAAAAATCACCTCACAATCTAATCCTTCTAATAGTATATCCAATTAATTAAGAAGTGTAAAGTTTTTGCCTTAGCAATATATTACAATATAATATATATACGATAAAAGTGTACAAAATATTACAAGATTTTTAAAATTGTTAAAAAATAAAAATCACATAAAAATATATTGCAACATTTATATATTATGTTATAATTGAAGAGCGAACAATTTATGGGGCGGTTAAACAACAACTGAATTGTTTATATATCACGGGGTATAGTTTGACTTACCTGATTACAATTGAGTTTTCCCAGAAATACGTGGCTTTTGTGTTATAGTTTATTTTATGACACAAAAGCCTTTCTTGTCATTGGCTGAATAAAAAAAATGTGGTATTATGAAACATAGTTTTAATGAGGAGGAAGCCTAATGAAGTCAATATACAAAAAGATATTAATTGCGGTTACAATTATTTCTACCCTGTTAGTGTTTACAGGATGTGATTTATTTATAAAGACAAATGACGGAAAAGTAGATTTAAAATGGTATATGAAACTGACATATGAAAACGAAAACAATGAAGACATTTCCTATACAACAAAAGTGGGAACTGCAGTTGCAGCAATAGCCTTGGAAAGAGAGTACAGCAAAAACTATGCCATATTAAAAGACGTTGATGCTTTCATCAACATTGATACCGTAGCGTCGAATATAGATAAAAGATTTTACTGGGACAAAAAAGAAAATAAAGTTCTTTTTACTGATGCCACAACGGTATATACAGCCGAACAGGGAAAGAAAACAATTGTAGGGAAGACAACAGAGAATATAGATTATACTCCGTATCTGGTGGAAAATAATAAGTGTTACTTAAATATAAAATTTATTAAGAAATTTGTTGATGTAAATTACAGTATAACAAAGGCTACAAAGACTGCACCGGCAATAATAAGCCTTGGTTATCAGAGTGGTGAAAAAACTACAATGAAAACTGATAAAGACATTGAAATGAGAACTAAAGGGGATTATCAGAATCTTATTGTAAAAACAGTAGCAAAGGGCACAGAGGTTACCGTTATTGAAACAGGAAAAAACTGGGATAAAGTAAAAACAAAAGACGGTTATATCGGTTATGTTCCAACGAAGAATTTAGAAAATAAAAATACTAAAAAAGTTTCATATAAGAATGATGATGATACATACACACATGTTCTTATGGACAAAAAAGTAAGTCTTGCATGGAATCAGATTTATAATCAGAGTGCTAATAAAAATATTGATGATCTTCTTAAAAATACATCAGGCATTAATGTTCTTTCACCTACATGGTTCTCTCTGACAGACAAAAATGGAAATCTTTCAACGCTGGCAGAACTTGATTATGTTGAGAAGGCTCATAAAAAAGGAATTAAGGTGTGGGCTCTTGTAAATGATTTTACTGATAAGAAGCTTACAAAGACAGTTTTAACATCTACAAAATTAAGACAGAAATTTGTTAATAACATAATGTATTATGTAAGCAGTTATGAACTGGACGGGGTAAATATTGATTTTGAATATATTACTTCAGAAATTAGCGGAGATTATTTGCAGTTTTTAAGAGAACTTTCCGTGGCATGTAGAAAAGCGAAGAAAGTATTGTCCGTGGATAATTACGCACCGGCAGAGTGGAGTGGATTTTATGACAGGGAGCAGCAACTTAAGATTGCAGATTATATTATGATTATGAATTATGATGAGCACACAACGGGAAGCAAGGTGGCAGGTTCCGTATCTTCTATGTCATACGCAGAAAAATCCATAAAAGATACAATTGCAGAAGCAAAGGATGCATCAAGAATTATTAACGGTATTCCGTTCTACACAAGAGCATGGAAGGAAACACCACAGGAACACAGCGATGGTTCAGGTGTATTAATTCAGGATGCTGCAAATGGAAATTATTACCTGTCATGTGAAGCATTGGGAATGAAGGCAGCAGAAAAGGCTTATAAAGAGGCGGGAGTAAAGCCTACATTTGATAAGGAAACAGGTCAGAATTTCGTAACATATTCAAAGGGCAAGACTACTTATTCAATATGGCTTGAAGATGAAACATCCATTAAGTCAAGAATGGAATTAATCAAAAAGTATAAACTGGCAGGGGCAGCATATTGGGCTCTTGGTCAGGAAAAAGACAGCATTTGGAAAGTAATTGACAAAGAACTTAAGTAATAAAAAAGTTTTTGGAGAATATAATGGAAGAAAAGTATATGCGTCAGGCAATTAATCAGGCTAAAAAGGCTGCAAGTATTGGAGAGGTCCCAATAGGTTGCGTAATTGTGCATGATGGAAAAGTCATTGGACGTGGATATAACAGAAGAATGACGGACAAGAATACATTGAGTCATGCGGAACTTAATGCCATAAAAAAAGCCAGCAAAAAGTTAGATGA
This sequence comes from uncultured Eubacterium sp., assembly GCA_900548465.1. Lineage (GTDB taxonomy): Bacteria > Bacillota > Clostridia > Lachnospirales > Lachnospiraceae > Eubacterium_G. Next base: position 107,866 of record URKY01000002.1, on the reverse strand, counting down.
CTGGCGTTTGGATGATTGTGAAATGTATGTAACAACTGAACCCTGTCAAATGTGTGCCGGAGCAATTGTTCAGGCACGAATAAAAAAAGTTTATATTGGCTGCATGAATCCAAAGGCGGGATGTGCAGGTTCCATAATGAATCTCCTACAGGTAGATAAGTTTAATCATCAGGTAGAAATCGAAACAGGCATTCTTAAAGACGAATGCAGCGGTTTACTAAAAGACTTTTTTAGAAAACTTAGAAAATCTTAAGTTGACAAAGAAAAACAAATTAGGGTATACTACCCTTTGTCACTATATTACTGTGATGGTGACACAACTAAATATGTTTTAACATTTCCGTGCAGCCGGGGAGATAGCGGAGCCCTGTACCTGCAAACCGCTACAGCAGGGGTGATGATTTGCCTCGGGGATATTTTGTAGGGCTGCCCTTTATAAGTGATGTTGACGTTTGGGTCTTATGCAACAAAGTCCTGTGAACCGTGTCAGGTCAGGAATGAAGCAGCACTAAGCAGATAACTTTGTGTGACATGAGGGTGCCTAAGCCGAGTTAACTGTAAAGGTAACGCTTATGGGATATTCACAAAGCAAATCGCACGGATTAAAAAAATAAATGATGCTAATTTGCAAAACATCACTCTATATGAAAGAAGCTTTTAAGCTTCTTTTTTTCTGCCTATATTTATGTTTGCAATGGAAAAATTATCTATAATTAGGAAACTCATCAGGTTCATCTGACGGATATGAAGTGAAAATCAAAATAAAGACAAATGATGAAAGATTGAAAATAGGTCTTACTGCTAAGTGCAGTATTCTTTTAAAAGAAGCGGATGATGTATATGCAGTTCCTTATGATGCAATAACAACGTCAAAGGATGGAAACAGTTATATCACGGTTAAAGAAAATGGAAACAGTTTAATACAAAGAGCCATAAAAATTTAGAACAAGGAGAAAGAGGTAGACTTATGACGGAAAGAAATAACAAAGATTATATTATAAAACTGGAAAATATAAGAAAAAGTTTCTTTGTTGGAAAACCCAATGAGTTGGAAATATTGCATGGAATTGATTTGGAGGTTAAGCAGGGAGAATTTCTTTCGGTAGTAGGAGAATCCGGATCAGGTAAATCAACTTTGATGAACATAATTGGTGCCTTGGACAAACCTACAAAAGGTGATTATTATTTAGATGGAACCGATGTGTGTAGGGCAAAAGACAAGCAGTTGTCAGAGATTAGAAACAAAAATATAGGTTTTGTATTTCAGACATATAATCTTATAGCCAGAAGTACGGCAATTGCTAATGTGAAACTTTAAATCCTATAGATGCTTTGAGATATGAATAAATTCAAATAAAAACACTAGAAAAGTTTTCCTACATCTTGTATGGAAAACTTTTTTGGTTTATAATGTTTCCAAAGGTGTAAATGGGTGAATTGTGCCCAAACAGGCATAAAACAATTATACCTTACATCATTGAAAGGAGCGGTCATGTCTTATACAGCATTATACAGAAAGTTCAGACCTTCGGAATTTGACCAGGTAAAAGGTCAGGACCATATAGTACAGACATTAAAAAATCAGATAAATGCAAACAGAATAGGACATGCATATCTTTTTTGCGGTACAAGAGGTACCGGTAAGACAACTGTAGCAAAGATATTTGCCAAGGCGGTAAACTGTGAACATCCGGTAGATGGAAGCCCATGTAACGAATGTGATACATGTAAGGCTGTCAATATGGGTAATTCGATGAATGTAATTGAAATCGATGCTGCTTCTAATAATGGTGTAGATAACATAAGACAAATCAGAGAAGAAATACAGTATGCACCCTCAAGTGGAAAGTATACCGTATATATAATTGACGAAGTTCATATGCTCTCTATTGGTGCTTTTAACGCACTTCTTAAAACATTAGAGGAGCCACCTTCATATGTTATTTTTATTCTGGCAACAACAGAACCCCATAAGATTCCAATAACTATATTGTCAAGATGTCAAAGATATGATTTTAAAAGAATATCCATTGATACAATTGCGGCAAGACTTACTGAGTTAATGGAAAAAGAAGGGGTTGAGGTAGAGGAAAAGGCTATAAGATATGTGGCAAAAGCTGCGGATGGCTCCATGCGTGATGCTTTAAGTCTTTTGGATCAGTGTATAGCATTCTACCTTGGAAAGAAATTAACATACGACAATGTACTTGATGTACTTGGAGCAGTTGATAACGAAATATTCAGCAGACTTGTTCGAAACATTATAGATAATAACATTGTGGCCTGTATTGATATTTTGGATGAAATGGTAATGCAGGGAAGAGAATTGGGACAGTTTGTTAATGATTTTATATGGTATCTGAGAAATCTTATGCTTATTAAAACATCTGACGGTGCAATGGATGCCATTGATGCCTCCACGGAAAGCCTTGAGGCTTTGAAGGAAGAGGCGGAGATGATAGACATTGATGTGATAATGAGATACATCAAAGTTTTTTCAGAACTTGAAAGTCAGATGAAATATTCATCACAGAAAAGGGTTCTTATAGAAATTGCCCTTATTAAGCTAAACAGGCCGGCTATGGAAAATGACATAAGTGCATTAAACAACAGAATAGCAGTAGTTGAAAATAAATTAGAAAAGGGCAACTTTACGGTTCAAAATGTTTCGACAACACCAGTGCAGCAACAGGCGGAGAAAAAGCCTAAAAAGGTATATGATAAGCCTATACCTGAGGATATACAGGAAGTAGTAAATAACTGGGGAAAAATTCAGAGACATATTTCAAACCCTTATAAGATATATCTGCAGGATGCACGTTTTAGTGTTAAGGGAGCAGACACTTTGCTTATAGTATTTAATACGGGCTCAATTGGCTATGAAGGCTGCAACAAACCTGAGGTTATTGAGATGCTTACGGGACTTATCAGTGATGAAATACAAAAACGGGTAAAAGTAGAAATGACAATGCTTGAAAATAATCAGAATTTTGGCGACTATTTTCAGGAGGTTGTAAAAAAAATAAATATGCAGATTGATGAGGAGGATATATAATATGGCAAGAAGAGGTGGATTTCCGGGAGGAATGCCGGCAGGAAACATGAATAATATAATGAAGCAGGCTCAGAAAATGCAGAAGCAAATGGAAGAGGCTCAGGCAGAATTAGAGGCTGCAGAATACACAGCAACAGCAGGTGGTGGAGCTGTAGAAGTAACTATCTCAGGAACTAAGGAAATTACAAAAGTAAAATTGGATCCTGATGCAGTGGATCCTGATGATGTTGAGATGCTTGAGGACTTAATAATGGCTGCCACAAATGAGGCAATCAGAAAAATAGAAGAAATGTCTACTCAGAAAATGTCCAGCATTACAGGTGGGCTTGGCGGACTTTTCTAAATAAAGAGAGGTTAAACATTGGATTATTACAGTGGATATATTACGAAGCTGGTTGAAGAATTGGCATCACTGCCGGGAGTAGGCTCAAAAACAGCAGGAAGGCTGGCGTTTCACATTTTAAATATGCCAAAGGAACAGGTAGAAGACCTGGCAAATTCCATGATAAATGCAAAAAATAATGTGAAATACTGCAAGGTTTGCTGCACACTGACAGATCAGGACGTATGTCCGATATGTAGCAGTAAGACCAGAGACCATAAGACAATTATGGTTGTTGAGTCTACCAAGGATATGATGGCATATGAAAAAGTGGGAGAATACAATGGTGTTTATCATGTTTTGCATGGTGCCATTAATCCCATGGCAGGAATTGGCCAGAATGATATCAGACTTAAAGAACTGTTTCAACGATTAAAGGATGACATTGACGAAGTAATAATTGCAACGAACTCCAGCGTTGAAGGAGAGGCTACGGCTATGTACATTAGCAAGGTCGTAAAACCTTTGGGCATAAAAGTCACAAGAATTGCAAGTGGAGTTCCGGTAGGTGGAGATTTAGAATGCATAGATAATGTAACTTTGCTTAGAGCCCTGCAGGGAAGAGTGACTGTATAACAAAAATAATAAGCTAAAGAGGTATTCAAATGGATAGAAAGGAACAGAGTCTTAGAATTGAAGAATTAAAAGGGGCAATGAGGGGAAAAAATTACCCACACGCCCTTGAAATAGCAAGAACCTTTGATATAAAGAAAATCAAAGATAACGGAAGTTTATGTCTGATTGCAGAGGCTTATGAAGCTAACAAAAATTACATAGAAGCGAAACGTGTATTGCTTACGGCGTATGACAATACAATGGCAGGCAGACAGATAGCATATAAGCTTTGTGTGATTTCAACTAAGACTAAAGAATTTGATGAAGCAAGAAAATATTACGAGGATTTTGTTGAGATGGCACCTCGTGATAATGCAAGATACATTTTAAAATATAGAATGGCGAAAGCAAAGGGTGAGCCGATTGAAGAATTAATATCAATTCTTGAAGAATATGTTCATTTGGATATGGAAGAAAAGTGGGCATATGAACTTGCAAGATTATACAGCAAGGCAGGAGAGATAGATAAATGTGTAGATATGTGTGATGAAATAAGCATTTGGTTCTCAGAAGGGAAATATGTAAATAAAGCAATGGAACTAAAGGAAAAATATGCATTGCTAACTCCGGCACAGCAGGAAAAATATGATGAAACACACAGAATTAATCCTGGTATAGAAGAGATAAAGTCAAGTTTTGCAAAAAAAGAAGAAGAGACAGAAGATATTAAGGCAGAAGTGGAAGAAAAGGAACCAATTGAAATACAGTCTAAGGAGGCAGTTCCTGAAAAGAAAAAGAAACTTATGCCATTTCAGATTAATCCGGATATGATTGCAAAAACGGAAATTGAAAAAGAAACAGAAGAAGCACGCAGAAAAGAAGAAAAACCGGTTTCAAGAGTTACCGGAGAAATAGAAGAAATTGTATTGCCTGAACCTGAAGAGGAACCGAAGAAGGAAGAAACAATAGAGGAACTTCTCACAGATGAAATTTCAGATGATGAGGTTTCAGATGAAGAGAAATCATTGCAGGAGGAAACAACGGAAGAAACAGAAACCAATGAAAACAATGACAGCGCTGATGTAGAAGATACAGAGAAACAGGAAGAATCAAAACCTGAAAAACTGTACGATATCAATGATGTAAGTGATATTCTGAAACAGTTGCAGGCAAGAGGTATCCTTAAGGCAGAAACAGTGCAGCAGGCTGTAAATATTATTGATGAGGCAAGCGAAGTTAAGGACGAAGAATCTGTTGATGAAAAGACTTTGGAAAAACAGATTGAGATGGAAAGCAAACCTGCGGAAACTCCTTCTAAGACAAAGGTTGAAGATATTACAGATGAAATCGTTGAGGACGCTGCAGAGGGTGAAGAAGAAAAGGTTGAAGAAATTGTGGAAGAACCTGTTGCTAATGAAGAAATATCAATAGGAGATGACATAGTTGAAGAAGCAGACATCTTAGATGAAACTCCGGAAGAGGTAGAAATAATAGACGAAGATGCTGTGGAAATTGTAAGACCTGTTAATAAAGAACCGATGCAGGAAGAAACTGAACCGGAGACAAAGGTTGAGAATAATGTTCAGAATCCTGAAGCAGGCAGCACACAGATATTTGACAAGGCTCAAATTAAAGAAGAATTAGATAAGATGAAAGAGACCCGGGCAATACCTGAAGGTGTTGTTGAAAAAGATAATAAGAACGTGCCGGTATTTGACTTGTCTTTTGAAACTCCACAGAGAGATGAAAGCAATGATATGGGTCAGAAAAATATATATGAGAATATTGCTGCAAATTCTGACCTTGGATATAAAACAGATAAGTTACCTACAAGAGAAGAACTTCAGGAAGCAATCAAAAAAGCTGAACAGGTTGTAAATAACAGTGACACTGACAAAGATAAAGAAGTGGAAGAAGTTCTTGATTTGAAAGTAAAGGTTAAACCGTCTTCTAAGGTTGAGATTCTTGCAGGAGCAGGAGTTGTCGAAGAGGGGACAATTAATACAGAAGAATTAAGGGAAAAGAATCAGCAGGAAGACAGTGCTGAAAAAACTGAGAATAATCCGGAAGAAAGGGTGGGAAAAGAGGAAGTAAACGCACCTGAAACAACCGTTGAAGAAAACGCACCTGAAAAAGAAGAAAAAGTTACGGTAGTGGAGGCACAGCCAAAGAAGGAAGAACCGGCTGAAAAAACTGCTACTGAAGCAACGGGAAATGATAATTCCGGGGAAGATATTCTTTCAGAGGATGAATTAACAGAATTTAAGAATTACCTTAATGTTGAAGGTTTTGAAACAAGTATAAGGGAAGTTATTGAAGGTTTGATTACAAATTATGTACCGAACGGAAAGTCAGACAAAGACAATGTTATTATAATGGGAAATGAAAAAACCGGAAAAACAACATTGGCAATTGAATTGATTAAACTGGTTAACAAAAAGCGTGGTCGCCGAAACCGAAGACTTGCCAAGGTAGATGCAGCAGCTTTAAACAGAAAAGGTTTCAGATATGCATTAAATAAACTTATTGGAAGCGATTTGATTATTGAAAATGCCCATACACTTGGAAAGATGACATTAAGTGAAATTATAGATGTTTCAGGAATGTTTACAGATGACATGCTTATTGTTCTGGAAGGCGAAACAGAGGGAATGGAAGAACTTATTGCTTCATCGTCTAGAGTACAACAGGTTTTCAACAGGGTTGTAAGAATCAAAGAATATGATATTAAAGAATGGGTAGAATATGGAAAAAAATATGCCATGGACAAGGGCTATGGCATTGATGAGTTAGCAAATCTTGCTTTCTATAAAGCTATTGACGACTTCTTTGGTGCCAATAAGGGAATTGGACAGAAAGATGTTGAAAACATAATAGATAATGCAATCAGTAAATCAGGCAGACTGGGAAGAAAGGTAAAAGGCATCTTTGAATCAAAAACCGACGGTGATGGATTAAAAATATTGCAAGAATCAGACTTTAATATTTAAAAAGAAAGGAAAAAGTAATGGATAATTTACAACTTGCATTAAAAGCAAATGAGGTTAGGAAAAACATTGTAACAGCACTACACAGTGCAAAATCAGGACATCCGGGTGGATCTTTATCAGCGGCAGATATGGTTACTTATCTGTATTATGAGGAAATGAATGTGGATCCAAAGAATCCTAAAGATCCAAATAGAGACAGGTTCGTTTTGTCAAAGGGTCATGCAGCACCGGTTTTATATGGTGTGCTGGCAGAAAAAGGATACTTACCTAAAAAAGATTTAGTTACACTGAGAAAGACAAATTCATATCTTCAGGGACATCCTGACATGAAACATACTCCGGGAGTGGATATGTCAGCCGGATCTTTAGGTCAGGGAGTATCTACTGCAGTAGGTATGGCTTTGGCAGGGAAAATGGATAACAGTGATTACAGAGTTTACACTATGCTTGGTGATGGTGAAATAGAAGAAGGTCAGGTTTGGGAAGCTGCAATGTTTGCCGGACATAGAAAATTAGACAACCTTGTTGTAATTGTTGACAACAACAACTTACAGATTGATGGAACAGTGGAAGAAGTATGTTCACCATATCCTATAGATAAAAAATTCGAGGCATTTAATTTTAATGTACAGGTTATTAACGGCCATGACTTTGATGAAATAAGAAAAGCACTAGACAATGCAAAAACTACAAAGGGAATGCCAACGGCAATTATTATGAATACTGTAAAGGGAAAAGGTGTATCATTTATGGAGAATGCCGTTAACTGGCATGGAGCAGCCCCAAATGATGAGCAGTACAAACAGGCAATGGAAGACTTAGAGAAAGTAGGTGAAGCATTATGTCAGAAGTAAAGAAAATTGCAACCAGAGAAAGTTACGGAAATGCTCTTGTAGAATTAGCTAAAGAGCATGATGATTTGGTAGTCCTTGATGCTGACCTTGCGGCAGCTACAAAAACAGGTATATTTAAGAAGGAATTTCCTGACAGACATATCGACTGTGGTATTGCAGAAGCTAATATGATGGGAATAGCAGCAGGGCTTTCAACATGTGGTAAAGTACCATTTGCAAGTACTTTTGCAATGTTTGCAGCAGGGCGTGCTTATGAGCAGATTAGAAATACAATCGGTTATCCACATCTTAATGTCAAAATCGGTGCAACTCATGCTGGTATTTCTGTAGGAGAAGACGGCGCAACTCATCAGTGTAATGAAGATATTGCTCTTATGAGAACAATTCCGGGAATGACAATAATTAATCCGTGTGATGATATAGAAGCAAAAGCAGCAGTTAAGGTAGCGTACGAAATGGAAGGCCCGGTATATTTAAGATTTGGAAGACTTGCAGCACCTGTAATTAACAAAGAGAATTACAAGTTTGAACTTGGAAAAGGTGTACTTTTAAGGGAAGGTAAGGATCTTACAATTGTAGCTACAGGATTAATGGTTAGTGCAGCTCTTGAAGCAGCAGAAAAATTGTCAGCAGATGGAGTTGACGCTGAGGTTATTAACATTCATACCATAAAACCTTTAGATGAAGAGATTATAGTAGAATCTGCAAAGAAAACAGGAAAGGTTGTTACTGTTGAGGAACATTCAGTAATTGGTGGTTTAGGAAGTGCAGTTTGCGATGCATTAAGTGCAAAATTACCAACACCTGTTACAAAACTTGGCGTGAATGACATTTACGGACATTCAGGTCCTGCAGTAGAGTTGTTAAAAGAATTTGGTTTAGATGGTGAAGGAATCTACAATTCAATTAAAAAAATTACGCAGTAGGAATATAATGTAAAGCAAAAAACGTTTCTACACTTTACATTATAAAGCAGTAAGATAAAAAAATTAAACAAACAATTTACAAAAATAAATTTGGACTTAAAAAAATAAAATTAGTAGTTTAAAAGATTGCAATCAGAAAAAATGATGATATACTAGCAACTGTTAAACGAAATGCAAGGGAGCAGACGTAATAGTCTTGCTCCTTTTTTCTATATTTTGAAATAATAATCAATATATAGTTTGGCTGTTGTTTCAAAGTACAAAATCATTTCGTTGTCAGTAGTAACGGCAGGTTTAATTACTGTTTGTTACGATAATAAAAAAGAATGATTGAAATGGAGGAAGTAATTATGGATGCAAAAGAAATTTTAGAAATGGCCACAAAGAGCAGTTTCGATATTTGGTTCCTGATTGGAGCCGGACTGGTATTCTTTATGCAGGCAGGATTTGCTATGGTTGAGACAGGATTTACCAGAGCAAAGAATGCAGGTAACATTATTATGAAAAACTTAATGGATTTTTGTATAGGAACAATAATGTACATAATTTTAGGTTTTGGCTTAATGATGTCAGAGGATTATGTAATGGGAATCATAGGTATTCCAAATTTAGACATTTTTACAAATTATGCAAACTTTAACTGGTCACAGTTCGTATTTCAGTTAGTGTTCTGTGCAACAGCAGCAACAATAGTTTCAGGAGCCATGGCTGAGAGAACAAAGTTTAGTGCTTATTGTATTTACTCAGCGGCAATTAGTTTAATTGTATATCCTATTGAAGCAGGTTGGGTTTGGAACTATGGAGGACATGGCTGGTTACAGCAGTTACACTTTGTTGATTTCGCAGGTTCAGCAGTAATTCATTCAGTTGGTGGTGTAGCCGCATTAGTTGGAGCAATTATAGTTGGTCCACGTATTGGAAAATATACTAAGAGATCAAATGGCAAAATAAGATCAAACGCCATTGCAGGTCATTCAATAACACTTGGTGCGCTTGGATGTTTCATTCTTTGGTTTGGCTGGTACGGATTTAACGGTGCTGCTACGACAAATACAGATAGCTTGGCATCAGTATTTATGAACACTACAATCGCACCGGCAACAGCAACAGTCGTATGTATGTTATTTACATGGATTAAAGATGGAAAGCCTGATGTAGGCATGTGTTTAAATGCATCTTTGGCAGGTCTGGTAGCCATTACGGCAGGATGTGCTTCAGTAGATACAATTGGAGCATTGGTAATAGGAGCAGTTGCAGGTATTTTAGTAGATGTAGTAGTAGAAGTACTTGATAAGAAATTACATATTGATGATCCGGTTGGTGCCGTAGGTGTCCATTGGGCAAATGGTGTTTGGGGAACTATAGCAGTTGGTTTATTTGCTACCGGAAAAGGTGATACAGTTAATGCATTTGCAGATGGTTCAACATACGCAGGTCTTTTCTATGGTGGTGGATTTAAGTTGTTAGGAATTCAGGTTTTAGGTATAGTTGCAATTGATGTATATGCAGCAATTATGATGGTAATAGTATTCCAGTTGATTAAACATACAATTGGTCTTAGAGTAACAGCTGAAGAAGAAATAATAGGTATGGATATTTCAGAACATGGTCTTGCATCAGCATATGCAGATTTCCTTCCTGCAGCACCATCATATGCAGGTGAAAAAGAAGGTGCAGTTGACCTTACAGATGTTAAACCGGCACCTCTTACATTGGGAACAAGAGCAGAAGGCAAGTATACAAAGATTTCTATTATTTGTCCGGAAGAACGTTTTGGTGTACTCCGTGACACAATGAATGCAATAGGAGTTATGGGAATGACAGTATCTCAGGTAATGGGATGTGGTGCTGAAAAAGGAAAGACAGGTAGATACAGAGGTGTTGCTACAACAATGAATTTATATAGAAAGATACAGGTTGACATTGTTGTTTCGACAGTAGATCCGGGTCTTGTAGTTGCAGCAGCAAGAAAGGCACTTAATACAGAACATTTTGGAGATGGTAAGATCTTCATTACAGATGTTGAAGATGTTATGAGAGTCAGAACCGGAGAGACAGGTTACGAAGCTCTTAAAACAGATGAATAATTAATTAGGTATTTAGAACTTTAGTTCTTAAATATATTTTACTTAATCTCATTAGGGTCGGCACTATGTGCCGGCTCTTTTGGTGAAAAAGGATATAAAGATTTTGTATTCAGTTAATATATGTGGTGAAATTAATATATTATATGTTACCCTTTTAACAATTGAAAAATTTAAAGCAAGTTATGATTCTTGCGAACATGTTCAAAAAATATATTGAAAAATAAATTTTATTTTCTGGTATGTTTTCTCCATTGAAGAGGATCACTTCCGGAAGAAGGTGTAGTATTATCTTCAGAGCAGTCAGGTTGTTCTTCATCGGTTATATGTGTGTCTTCATTTACTGACAATGTATCTAAAGAAGTTTTAAGAAGTATGGAAACTTCGTCTTCATCTAATCCCATTTCTTTGGAAAGCTCAGAAATTTCAGGAACATGTCCCAATTTTTCACTAAGGGTTTTTGTGGCTTTATCTAACTGATTAAGTTTATCGGCAAGATGCTGCCCGATACGATCTGAATTGATCTCATCGTTGATTGTTGATTTGATAGTATTTATAATACATTTATTAATATATTCATCAAAATCACCAAGATTATCATTATAGTCAGATATTGCAACCATCAGACCGATATTACCTTCCTGAATTAAATCACCAAAAGAAACACCTTTGCCTCTGTATGTAGAAGCAATCTCAGCAACATCTTTTAGTTTTGATTCAATAATTCTGTTTACAACAGAGGTGTCACCATTAAGAAGATCTTTAACAAGGCGTTTTTTTTCCTCATCGCTGACAGGCGGAATTGAATCCATTTCCGCCATATACATATTTACAAATGACATTTCAGTCTCAGAATCAATTGAATAATCTGTGTCGGAAACATTGTTAAATTCTTCTTCAAAAGTTTTTTCTTCTTCAACATCTTTTATATCTTCAGGTGAACTGATTCCTTCAATAATAATTTTGTTGGTAGTAAGATAGTCGTATATAAAATGATATTGAGAGTCATCATCTATGATTCCATCAAAAAATGATTTAACATCCGATATAGCAATTTTATTTTCTTTTGTTGCAGCAAATTCAACAAGTTTTGTTAAAGCATTATTAAAAAGAGTTTTTTTATCCATATGTCAATCCTTTCTTTTTAACAGTAAAATAATATTACATAAATGATACATAAAAGCCTTGCAAAAATCAAGGATAATAGGTAACATTTACTTATGCGGATTTAACTGAAAAGGAGACTGAAATGAAGGAAAAATTAAAAAAAATTGCAAAAAACAGAATATTTACACTTATTGGAATTTTAATTTTTATCGGAATATGTCTCGGAATTGGTTCTATGATTGCATTTATACAACACGAGTCTGATCCGACAGACGTGGCGGCTACATATTTCAGGGCATTTGTAGGAAATGATTACAACAAAATGTACGAATGTTTATACAAAGAAGAAGGGTACTATCTGGATAAAAATCTATATATGGATACCATGAAAAAACTTCGTAGTCAATATGTAATAGATACATACGAAATTAAGGAGCCTGAAAATAAAAATGGGCAGAAAACAGTAACTGTAGTGTGCAGGGACGAAAATAGTGGAAAAACTAAAAACTTTGACGTTTTAATAGCATCAAAAAGAAATGGTTTCAGCATATCTCCGGAATATTATGTAGATATAAGCAATCTTACGGTTAAGCGTTTTTCAGTAACCATTCCAAAGGGAAATCAGTTACAGCTAAATGATGTAACAATAACAGAAAAGATGGCTGACATCAAAAATGATGGAAATAATGTTATGTATAACATAACAGGAATGATTTCAGGAAAATACAAAATCTGTGGAACAAATGATACTTATTCTATGGTAAGCAGTATAAATCTTACAGAGTCAAATACTTCAATAGATTTAACTAAAGAAAAACATATTGCGAATGCAAAGTATTCAAAACTTATTAATGAAAGTGGAAGGAAAATATTGGATGAATTTTACAAGGCTGTAAGAAAGAGAAAATCTGACAATGAGAAATTAATAAGATTATTTTCCGATAAAAAGGCGGCTAAGGCTGTAAAAAAACTTGTGGAAGAGTCGGAGAAAATTGTTTACTGGAAAGATACAAAAAATATAGATAAGTATAAAGTCATAGATATGAGTATGAAAAATCTCAAATCAGGTATTACTTATGATGATAAGAAAAAAATCTATACCTTAACATATGATTATTCATATGATTATGTTTCGGCTACAGACACTGCATTGTATAACAGTTATGTGTACAAACTGTCGGGAAAATGTACAAGCAAAATGACAATTAAGTACGAAGCACAGAAAGATAAAGTTATCGTAAGAGACATTCAGATAAAGAATAAAAACAAGAAGAATGATTAGGAGGTAATTATGGCAAAAGAAATGTGGAAGCCGGGAAATATGTTATATCCATTGCCGGCAGTTTTGGTAACCGTAACAGATGGGAAGGGAAATGATAATGTGTTTACCGTGGCATGGACAGGTACAGTATGTACAGATCCTGCAATGGTATATATATCTGTAAGACCATCCAGACATTCTTACGATATGATAAATGAAACAGGACAGTTTGTAATTAATCTTACAACAGAGAAACTGGCAATAGCAACTGACTACTGCGGAGTAAAATCCGGCAGGGATGAAGATAAATTCAAATCAATGAATTTGGAAAAAGAAAGTGCAAGCTATGTTAAGGCACCGCTTCTTAAAGACAGCCCTGTCAATATTGAGTGTGAAGTTGTTGGAGTGACAAAACTTGGAACCCATGATATGTTTCTGGCAAAAGTACTTTGCGTACATGCGGATAAAAAGTATATGGACAGCAAGGGCAAATTTGATTTGGCAAAAGCGCTTCCTATAGTTTATTCTCATGGTCAGTATTATACTGTTGGCAAAAAAATAGGAAGATTTGGTTTCTCGGTTAGAAAGAAGAAAAAATAGTGGGAAAAGAAAAAGTGATTTTTCATATAGATGTTAACTCGGCATACCTTAGCTGGACTGCCGTAAAGAGATTAGAAGAAGGGGAAACAACAGATATTAGGGAAATCCCCTGCATTGTGGGTGGAGACAAAAAAAGCCGTCATGGAATTGTGCTGGCAAAATCCATTCCTGCAAAGAAATATGGCATTGTAACAGGCGAACCGGTTGTTAATGCATTAAAGAAATGTCCAAATCTCCAAATTGTACCACCGGAGCATGATTATTATCACCTACAGAGCAGCAAACTGATGAATCTTTTAAGGTCATATACACCTGATATTGAGCAGGTCAGCGTAGATGAGTGTTACATGGATTTTACAGGCATACAGAATATGTATGAAAGCAGTCTGAAGGCGGCATATGAAATAAAGGATAAGGTAAAGAAGAGTTTTGGATTTACCGTGAATATCGGTATATCAGATGTGAAGGTTCTTGCAAAAATGGCATCAGACTTTGAAAAACCTGACAAAGTACATACATTATATAAACATGAGATACGGGAAAAGATGTGGCCTCTTCCTATTGAAGAATTATTTATGGCGGGAAAATCCAGTGTAGACACTCTTCATAAACTTGGTATATTTACAATAGGTCAGCTGGCTCAAAGTCCTGTTAATATTTTGGAGACTCATTTAAAAAGTCATGGGAGGACATTGTGGGAGTATGCCAACGGAATAGATGACAGTGTAGTAAATCCAATTATTGAAGATTTAAAAGGTGTTGGAAATTCAGTAACCCTTCCAAATGACTTAGATAATATTGAGGAAATAGAGAAAGTTCTTCTTATGCTTTCGGAAAAAGTAGCAGGGAGACTTAGAGCAGGAAAACAATTGGCTAAAACAGTTGCCGTTGAAATAAAATATAATGATTTTACAAAGACATCAAAACAGACTACATTTGAAGGTCAGACGGATTCAGGTACTGAAATATATCAGCTTTCAAAGGAATTGTTCAGTCGGGTGTGGAGTGGAAAACCTGTAAGACTTCTGGGAGTTAGGACAAGCAATCTAATGGCAAAAGGAGCACCGGCACAAATGTCTATTATGGAGTTGTTTAATGAAAACAGAACTGATGTAGGAAAGAAATTCGGAAATGCCCTTTCGAGAGAAAAATTAAGAAAACTGGATGCGGCATTAGATGAAATAAAAGACAAATATGGAAAAGATGCAATAAGTAGGGCAAGCTTACTAAAAAATAAAAAGACTGAAGACTAAGGAGCAGAAAATATGTTAGGGAGTAAAGAAAATATTATTTTAATAGGAATGCCGGGAGTAGGCAAAAGTACCATAGGAGTAGTATTAGCAAAAATTTTAGGATATAGATTTGTGGATGCAGATTTAGTAATTCAGGAAAGAACAGGCAGATTGCTTAAGGATATTATTGCAGAAGATGGAATAGAAGAATTCATAAAAATTGAAAACGATGTAAACAAATCCTTAAACACAGAGAAAACTGTAATTGCCACAGGAGGAAGTGTTGTTTATGGAAAAGAGGCGATGGAGCATCTTTCTCAAATTGGAACAATAGTATATCTGGAACTGG
Organism: uncultured Eubacterium sp.; assembly: GCA_900548465.1. Classification (GTDB taxonomy): domain Bacteria; phylum Bacillota; class Clostridia; order Lachnospirales; family Lachnospiraceae; genus Eubacterium_G. The sequence continues at coordinate 92,471 of URKY01000002.1, read as the reverse complement.
ACCTTCCGGCGTTATCAAGAAGACTTGGAAATCTGGAAAAACGTGGGGTAGTACTGAAAAATGGACAGACGTTAAAAGATCTATATAATGAAAGAACACCGTTATATAAAAAATATGCGGATATAATAGTAAATGAACATCGCTGCTCTATTCAGCAGACGGTGAAGAAAATTGTAAAAAAACTGGAGGAATAGAAAATTAAAAAGTATAATCTGTTTAAAGAACACAGGGTTTTAGTTGTAATCCCGGTGATAATGATTATACTAATGATGACTCAGATTGTTTTTTCACAAATGTCAATGGAAATCTATGCATATAGTTTTATGGCAAAAAGAACCGGTGAAATAAATAATCATATAAATACAGTCAAAGAAAAAAAGAAAAAAGAAACTAAGAACATCAGAAAAAAAACTGAAAGTAAAAAAGCAAAAGAAAATGTAACTGTCTCATATATTAAGCCTGTAAGCGGTGGTGTAAGTACATCGGAATTTGGAGATACAATAGACAGATATAAAAGTCATAAAGGACATGACTGGGCAGTGCCTGTCGGAACAAAAGTAGTGGCATCTGCTACAGGTATTGTGGAAAAAGCATATCTTAGTCAGAGTTATGGGTATAATGTGCTGATTGATCACGAAAATGGTATGAAAACCAGATATGCCCATATGTCAAAACTATATGTAACACAGGGGCAGCGCGTAAAACAGGAGGAAATTATAGGATTAAGTGGAAACACAGGTGACAGCACCGGTCCGCATTTACATTTTGAAATGATAAGAAAGGGACAATTTATTAATCCTTTAGTAACTTTAAAATAAACCAATATTTTCAAAAAAGGAACACAATCTAGTGGTAATTCATAAAATATTACTATAGATTGTGTTTTTACATGGTTTACAAAGAAATAGATTATGTTATAATAATAGAAAGTGTGCTCTGAAATAAATATGGAGCACATATATAAATTAGACAGACAAATTTGCATTAGATATAAAAATTACATACTACCAGAGGTGGATAATGGAAAAATATATTATAAAAGGTGGAGTAGCCCTTAATGGCACAGTAGATATAAGTGGAGCAAAGAATGCAGCTCTTGCATTACTTGCAGCATCTATTTTGGCAGACGAAGATGTAACTATTGAAAATTTGCCGGATGTAAGTGATATTAATCAGTTAATAGACGCAATAGCGATGATTGGAGCAACAGTTAACCGTGTAGACAGACACACGGTTATTATTAACGGAAAGACAATTACGTCTTACGTTGTTGAAGAGGAGCAGATGAGAAAAATCAGAGCTTCATATTATCTTCTCGGAGCGTTATTAGGAAAATTTAAAAAGGCAGAAGTAGCACTTCCGGGAGGATGTGTTATTGGAGCAAGACCAATAGACCAGCATTTAAAGGGATTCAGAGCACTTGGGGCAGAAGTAATTCAGGATCATGGTATGCTTAATGCATCTGCAGATAATTTAATGGGAACTCATATCTTTTTTGATGTGGTTTCAGTTGGAGCGACAATTAATGTAATGCTTGCTGCGGTAAAGGCAGAAGGCAGAACAGTAATTGAAAATGCTGCAAAGGAACCGCACGTAGTAGACGTTGCCAACATGCTTAACAGCATGGGAGCTGATATCAGAGGAGCAGGAACAGATAAGATTAGAATTAATGGAGTTGAAAAACTTCATGGAACAGTTTACTCAACAATTCCTGATCAGATAGAAGCAGGTACATTTATGTGTGCAGCAGCAGCTACAGGTGGAGAGATTTTAGTAAGAAATGTTATACCAAGACATTTGGAGTGTATTACATCTAAGTTAATAGAGATGGGATGCACAGTTATAGAATATGACGATGCCGTTACTGTAAAGGCAGGGGATTTTATTAGAAGTGCCCACATTAAGACACTTCCATATCCGGGATTTCCTACTGATATGCAGCCACAGATGGCAGTAGTTCTTTCAATAGCTAATGGAACAAGTACGGTAACTGAAAGTATATTTGAAAACAGATTTAAGTATATGGCTGAGCTTTCAAGAATGGGAGCTATCAATAAGGTAGAAGGAAACACTGCAATTATTACAGGCGTAGGCGGACTTGAGGGAGCAAAGGTATCTGCACCGGACTTAAGAGCAGGAGCAGCACTTGTTATTGCAGGTCTTGCAGCAGAAGGTTTCACTACCGTAGATGATATCGTATATATTCAGCGAGGCTATGAAAGATTTGAAGAGAAACTTACGGAACTTGGTGCTATAATAGCAAAAGTTGATTCTGAAAAAGAAGAAATGAAATTCAAATTAAAAGTAAGCTAAACCAAACAAAATATTAAAATAAATCAATAAAAATGATTAAATTTACCACTATACAATAAGAAATGTATGTGTTAATATAACTTCATCCTAAGAAGAAAAAGGCTTTGAAAAGGAATAGTAGTTAATGAGTGGATTTCAGAGAGATGTTGGTTGGTGTGAAACATCAGAAGCAATTTAGCGAACTCACCTTGGAGCTTCCGGCTGAACAGACAAGTAGGTCGTGACGTACTCCCACGTTACAGGGAACGGATGTGACAGCATTCAAGAGAGCATGTATTACATGAAACAGAGTGGTACCGCGTATGTAAAGCTTACGTCTCTGTGTTCTAAGATGAACACAGAGACGTTTTTGTTGTGTAGAAGCAGTTCTTACAAAAAAATCATACTAAAGATAAGCCACATATCAATATTTATAAGAAAGAGGTATTATTATGAACTACAAGAAGTATCAAAGACAATATTTTATGCCACCAACACCAACATATGATTGGGTAAAAAAAGAGTACATTGAAAAGGCACCAATATGGTGTAGCGTTGACCTTAGAGATGGTAATCAGGCATTAATAGAGCCAATGAGCTTAGACGAAAAATTGGAGTTCTTCCAGATGCTTGTAAAGATTGGATTTAAGGAGATTGAGGTGGGATTTCCTGCTGCATCAGAAACAGAATATAATTTTATGCGTGCATTAATTGAGAGAGAGATGATACCTGATGATGTTACAGTTCAGGTGCTGACACAGGCAAGAGAGCACATTATTAAAAAAACTTTCGAGGCTGTAAAGGGAGCAAAACACGCAGTTATTCATTTGTATAATTCAACATCTGTAGCTCAGCGTGAGCAGGTGTTCAAGAAGAGTAAAGAAGAAATAAAGAAAATCGCTATTGACGGAGCAAAGCTTCTTAATGAATTGGCTTCAGAAGTAGACGGAAACTTTTCATTTGAATATAGTCCGGAAAGTTTTTCAGGAACTGAAATGGACTACGCATTAGAAGTATGCAATGCAGTATTAGATGTATGGAAGCCAACAAAGGAAAATAAGGTTATTATAAATCTTCCGGCTACAGTTGAAAATGCAATGCCACATGTATTTGCAACACAAATAGAATATATGGATAAAAACCTTAAGTATCGTGATGCCGTAACTATTTCGGTACACCCACATAACGATAGAGGATGTGGAGTGGCTACAGCAGAACTTTCAATGTTGGCAGGAGCTGACCGTATAGAAGGTACACTGTTTGGTAATGGTGAGAGAACAGGTAATGTTGACATTGTAACACTTGCCATGAACATGTTATCTCATGGTGTTAATCCACATTTGGAATTTAGCAATATGCCTGAAATAGTAAAATTATATGAACGTGTAACAAGAATGAATGTAAGTCCACGTCAGCCATATGCGGGCGATTTGGTATTTACAGCATTTTCCGGTTCACATCAGGATGCAATCTCCAAGGGAATGGCATGCAAGGCTAAGGATCCAAAGGGAATGTGGAATGTTCCTTATCTTCCAATTGACCCTATGGATGTTGGAAGAACATATGACTCAGATGTTATTCGTATTAACAGCCAGTCAGGAAAAGGTGGTGTAAGCTACATCTTAAAACAGAACTTTGGATTATCTGTACCTGAAAAGATGCGTGAGGAAGTGGGATATAGCGTAAAAGATGTATCTGATAAGGAACATAAGGAATTATCACCTGAATGGGTATACCAGATATTTGAGGATAAATATATTAACAACTGCAGTGAATTTAATGTTCCTGAAACTCACTTTGCACAGAAAAACGGTATTGTTGCAGAAGTGACTATTGCGAGAAATGATGTTGTAAGAGTTGTAAAGAGTACAGGTAATGGTCGTCTTGACTCTGTCAGCAACGCATTTAAGCAGTACTTTGACATTAGTTATGAACTTTCAATATATGAGGAACATTCATTGTCAAGAGGTTCTTCGTCAAAGGCTGTTTCATATGTTGGAATCAGCTGTGATGGAAAAATGTATTGGGGTGTTGGTATTGATGAAGATATTATTAAATCATCAATTCATGCTTTAACTGTTGCCGTAAACCAGGTAATAAAGACTAAAGGTACACAGGTATGTCAGGATGAAAGACTTACGGAAATAATCAATTACATTAACACAAATTATCTGACTGTAACATTAGATGAATTAGAAGAATATTTCCATTTGTCAAAACCATATTTATCAAAGTATATTAAAGATAAATCAGGAAAGACATTTGGTGAAATTGTCAAGAATGTTCGTATGAAAAAGGCAAGAACATTGTTAAAGAGCAGTAACATGACAGTAGAGAACATAGCAGAAAAAGTTGGTTACCAGAACGTAGAACACTTTAACAGATTATTTAAGAAAAAATATGGAATAACACCGGTTCAGTTTAGAAATGGAAAAAACTAATTTAGGTGTATGTCTTGACATGTTAATGTTATGATAGTAATATAACCATTGCAAATAAATATTTTCTCTTATTCAGAGTGGTGGAGGTACAAGGACCGAGGAAGCCACGGCAACCCCGACAACAGTCAGGAAGGTGCCAACCTGAGCAGACACAAGTTTGATCAATAAGAGGATTTGATACCTTGAATTCAAGTCCACTAATTAGTGGACTTTTTCTTTTACAATAAAAATTCTCCCAAGTAGAAAATAAATATTTGCGAGATACTATAGTTAAAGCAGTAATGCACAGTAAAGAAAAGGAGACGTAAATGGAAAAGAGATTATTTACATCAGAGTCAGTAACAGAAGGACATCCTGATAAAATCTGTGATCAGATTTCAGATGCCATCTTGGATGAATTAATGAAACAGGATCCGATGAGCCGTGTTGCCTGTGAAACAAGCATTACGACAGGACTTGTTTTAGTAATGGGCGAAATTACTACAAAGGGATATGTTGATATTCAGAAAGTAGTAAGAGAAACAATTAGAGAAATCGGATACGACAGAGCAAAGTACGGATTTGACTGTGATACATGTGGTGTTATAACAGCTTTAGATGAACAGTCAAGTGATATTGCAATGGGTGTTGACAAGGCATTAGAGGCGAAAGAGAATAAAATGTCTGATGAAGAATTAGATGCTATTGGTGCCGGAGATCAGGGGATGATGTTTGGTTATGCCACAAACGAGACAGAAGAATTTATGCCATACCCAATTGCTTTAGCTCACAAGCTTGCACTTAAATTAACAGAAGTAAGAAAGAACGGAACTCTTTCATATCTCAGACCTGATGGAAAAACACAGGTTACGGTAGAATACGATGAAGATGGAAAACCTGTAAGACTTGACGCCGTTGTTTTATCAACTCAGCATGATGCAGAGGTTTCACAGGAGCAGATCCATAAGGACATTAAGAAATATGTGTTTGATCCTGTATTACCAAAGGATATGGTAGACGAAAACACAAAGTTCTTCATTAATCCAACAGGACGTTTTGTAATCGGTGGACCAAATGGAGACAGTGGTTTGACAGGAAGAAAAATTATTGTTGACACTTATGGTGGATATGCAAGACACGGTGGCGGAGCTTTCTCGGGAAAAGACTGTACAAAGGTTGACCGTTCAGCAGCCTATGCAGCAAGATATGTTGCAAAGAACATTGTTGCAGCAGGCCTTGCTGATAAGTGTGAAATCCAGTTATCATATGCTATCGGTGTAGCACATCCGACATCAATTATGGTTGATACATTTGGAACAGGAAAGTTAAGTGATGAAAAGTTTGTGGAAATAATCCGTGAAAACTTTGACTTAAGACCTGCCGGAATTATCAAAATGTTAGACTTAAGAAGACCAATATACAAGCAGACAGCAGCTTACGGTCACTTTGGAAGACATGACATTGATGTGCCTTGGGAGAAAACAGACAAGGTAGACATATTAGCAAAATATGCAAAATAAATTAAAATAGAAACATAAAAAAGCACAACTATAAACATTGAAAGAAGTATTGATGTTTGTGGCTGTGCTTTTTTGATTTGCCGAACAAATATAATCTTCAATATGTTATAATGATTACATATAAAAAGTAGGAGAGATAACTATGCTGGAAAATAAATTAAGGATAAATGATTCGGCTGAACTTGCAAGAGAAGAGGAACGAATAAGCAAAAAGAAAGCGAAAGAATTATTTGAGAATAATATGCTGGGAAAATTAGAACCCGGAAAATTTGTTACATTACAACGAATTCATAAATTCCTGTTTGAAGATATTTATTATTTCGCAGGAGAGATTAGAGATGTTAATTTAGCAAAGGGAAATTTCCGTTTTGCTCCATTAATGTATTTAGAGACAGCTTTGAACAATATTGATAAAATGCCACAATCAAATTTGGATGAGATAATTGAAAAATATGTGGAAATGAATATTGCACATCCCTTTAGGGAAGGCAATGGAAGAAGTACGAGAATATGGCTTGACCATATTTTGAAAAGTGAAATAGGAAAGGTCATAGACTGGAGTAAGGTTGACAAAGAAGATTATCTTCTTGCCATGGAACGCAGTCCAATTAGAGATATTGAAATTAAGCATGTCTTACAAAATGCCTTAACTGATAAAACAGACAGCCGTGAAATTTATATGAAGGGAATTGATAACAGTTATTTCTATGAAGGGTACAAAGCTTACAAAACGGAGAAATTGTAGAAGTTATTTATTTATCATCTTCAAAAGATTAGGAATTTGTGTCTCAAAATTCACTGCATAGTCAACGGCGTTTGAATCATTGTAAGTATCCTGAATACAAAGATACGTAAAATCTGCTGCAATTTTCAAAGACTCAAATACACTATAGCCATTCATTAAGGCACCGGTAAATGTGCTGGCAAAAACATCACCTGTTCCGTGAGATTTTATAGGAACTTCGTCCGTGCCATACATAAAGAACTCCTGACTACTGCTGTCGTATCCGATAAATCCAAGCTTTCCATCAGGAAGTTTTACCCCGGTAATTACAGCGTATTTTGAGCCGAGCTTAATTAAGTCTGTAAGCAGTTCTTTAATAACCGGTAGAGGAGCATCTTCGCCAACATAATCCCTGTTTAGCATAAAGCAGGCTTCAGAAATGTTTGGGAGAATGATATCTGCCTTTGAACAAAGCCTTGACATTGTAATGGCGAAATCTTTTGTAAAGCCTGTATACATCTTTCCGTTATCTGCCATTGCCGGATCAACAACAATATAATTATGACTGTTTCCAAAAGTAGAAAAATATTCCGAAACAATATCTACCTGTTCTTTACTGCCTAAATACCCGGTATAAATGGCATCAAACTTAAACCCTTCTGAAATCCAGTGGTTTTTAATCCCTTCCATATCATTTGTCAGATCCCTGAAAGTGAAGTGGTTAAATTTTGTATGAGTGGACAAAACAGCAGTGGGAACAATGCTTGTTTCTACTCCCATTGCCGAAATAATAGGAAGAGCCACTGTAAGGGAACACTTTCCTAAGCACGATATATCCTGAATACTAAGAACACGTTTCATAAATAACTCCAATCATAATTGTACAAAATAATAAATTTACAATATAAATTTAATAAAGTATAATACCAACATGGTATTATTGCTATTGCCATATTACAGGAAAAATATAATACCAGTCAAGTATAAAAATTAATGGAAATTCTGACATTAAACGTATCCGGAAAAAGTGGGTGAAAAAATGTTAACATATGATTTTGAGAAAAAAGGAAAAGAACCTTTATATGAATACTTATATAAGTGCATAAGAGAAGATATATTATCGGGCAAACTGAAGTCCAAGGAAAAACTGCCATCAAAGCGTGAAATGGCAAAAAATCATAATATTAGTGTAATAACCGTGGAAAATGCGTACGCCCAACTGATTGTTGAGGGATATATTTATACGGAAGAAAAGAAGGGATATTTTGTAAGCGAAATAAGCGAGCAGTATATTGACTATAAGAAGAGAAATGAAAATAGTCAAAAGAAAAGTAATATCGAGAGTAAAAAAAAGGAAAAGAAAAAACAGTGGTTCGTGGACTTTAGTTCAAATCATATGGTATATGACAATTTCCCTTTTGCCACATGGTCGAAGATAATGAGACAGACTCTTTTAGATCAGGAAAATACATTTCTTACCAGCCCGGCAGCAACAGGAGTAGAGGAACTGCGAAATGCCATAGCGGACTATCTGTTACATTTCAGGGGACTTCAGGCAAAGGCGGATAATATAATCGTAGGAGCAGGAACGGAATATCTCTACAGCATTATTGTACAGTTACTGGGAAAAGACAGTACAATCGCCCTGGAAGATCCGGGATACAAAAAAATAAGCAAAGTATATGAGAGCAATGGAGTCAGATGTCTGCACCTGCCTATGGATAAATCAGGAATTAGAACAGAACAGCTTGTAAATACTAATGCAAAAGCAGTTCACATATCTCCTAGTCATCAGTTTCCAACAGGAAGGGTTATGCCGGTATCAAGAAGACATAATTTGTTGGGATGGGCTGTAAATAATAATGGTTATATAATAGAAGATGATTACGACAGTGAATTTAGGTTTTCGGGAAGACCTATTCCACCAATGGCAGGAATGGACAGCTCAAGGGTAATATATATGAATACTTTTTCAAAGACTCTTGCTCCATCCATAAGAATAGCCTATATGATTTTGCCGGATGAATTAATGGAAAAGTATAATAAAGAATTAAATTTTTATTCAGGAACAGTGTCGGGATTTGAACAGTATACTTTGGCTAATTTTATTTCAAAAGGTTATTATGAACGGCATATTAACCGGATGCGCAACTATTATAGAGAGTACAGAAACAGAATAATTGGGGCAATAAAACAGTCACCTGTGTATTCAAAAGTTACAATAGAGGAAGAAAATGCGGGACTTCATTTTATATTGGGAATAAATAAAGATATAGATGATGAAAAGTTTAAGGAACTTTTAAAGCAGCAGAATATTAATATTTCAGGAGTGTCAGATTACTGTTATAATAAATTGAAAGAATTTGAACATAAATTTATTATAAATTATTCCGCAGTGCCGGAAAGTAGATTGGAAAAGGCATTGGAAATTATAGACAATATATTAAAATAAATTATGTAAATCGAAGGAGCACGGATTTGAACAATTATGAAGGATTAAAAGAATTTAAAATAGAAATACCTAAAAGTGTAAAACTTATAATAAATGTCCTTGAGGAAAATGGCTTTGAGGCATTTGCTGTGGGAGGATGTGTAAGGGATACCATACTTGGAAGAAATCCTCAGGATTGGGATATTACTACGTCAGCCCTGCCGGAGCAGGTAAAGGCACTTTTTAACAGAACAATAGATACGGGAATACAGCATGGAACAGTTACTGTTATGATAAAGCGGGTAGGATATGAAGTTACCACGTATAGAGTGGATGGCGAATATAACGATGGAAGACATCCTGACAGCGTTGAATTTACATCTAATCTTATTGAAGATCTGAAGAGAAGAGATTTTACAATTAATGCCATGGCATATAATCCTACAGTAGGGCTGATTGATGCTTTTGACGGAATTGGTGATATTGAAAGAAAGCTTATTAAATGTGTGGGAGTTGCAGAAGAACGTTTTGGGGAGGATGCCCTAAGAATTCTTCGTGCAGTGAGATTTTCAGCGCAACTTGGATTTGAAATTGAAAATGACACAATGAAGGCAATAGAGAAGCTTGCACCAACATTAGAAAAAATAAGTGCAGAGCGAATAAGAGTAGAGATGGAAAAATTAATTGTGTCAAATCACCCTGATAAATTAATTACGGCATATAAAAGTGGAATTACAAAAGTTATATTCCCTGAATTTGATAAAATGATGGAATGTCCGCAAAATACTCCGTATCATAAATATAATGTTGGGGAACATACAATTAAAGTCATGGAAAATGTGGAAAACACTAAAGAGATGCGATGGGCAGCACTTTTACATGATATAGGAAAACCTCAGGCAATAACTTACGACAAAAAAGATCCGGAGAGAATGCATTTCTATGGTCATGCCCATGTTGGCGCAGAAATAGCACAGAAAATTATGCGTAGACTGAAAATGGATAATAAAACAATTAAGTTTGTGACAAGGCTTGTGTATTGTCATGATGACAGACCGGTTCAATATGAAAAGAGTCCTGTTAATGTAAGAATTAGTGTTCATAATATTGGAAAGGATATATATGACAAATATCTGGAACTGGTTTATGCAGATTTTCAGGGAAAAAGCGATTATGGAAAAGAAAAGGGATTTGACGGATACCTGTATGTAAAAAAACAGTACGAAGAGATTGTGGAAAAGGATATTTGCACTTCGAAAAAAGAATTAAAAATTGCAGGAAAAGATTTAATTGCCATAGGATGTCCAAAAGGAGAAATCATTGGGGACATTTTGGAAAATCTCCTAAAAAAGGTTCTTGAAAATCCAAAATTAAATCAAAAAGAAATATTAAAGGATATTGCAGGGACAATGTTCTAACAGCATGTTTTTCTTCATATTTTAGAATAATGCAAATAAGATATGGAGGGAAAGGAATGAACGAGAAAGCGTTAAGTGTATTAGAACAGTATGATTTAAAGATAGAAATCACTTATAGGTCAAAAGGAAATTACGGTTGTGAGACTGAAAATGGAAGATACATTTTGCAGGAGTATAATAACAGTAATGAAAAAATGGCAACTATGAGTGCTTTTTATAATTATTTGGAGGCGAAGGGATTTACGGTAGACAGTGTTGTGGCAAACAAAGAGGGAGAGTATGTAACAATCAGTGAGGACGGATACCCTTACATATTAAAAAAATGGTTTGTGGCGGAAGACTGCAGTAACAACAATGCGGAACAACTTCTAATGGCGGCAAAAAATCTTGCAGGATTTCATAATGCAACGGAAAACATGTCAGATATCTTTACAGAAGAAAACCGGCTGCATGCCGGTAAAAACATGGCGGTAATATTTGAAAAACATAATTCGGAAATTCTTCGAATCAAAAACTACATCAAAAAGCGAAAAAATAAGAATTTTTTTGAAATGTCTCTCCACAATATTATTGACCAGTATCACGCTCAGGGAATGGAAGCAAAGGAACTGTTGGATAATTCTTTTTATGAGGAAATTTACCGGGATGCAATAAATGACGAAACAGTAAATCATGGAGCTTATAATTACCATAATATTTTATTTATGAACCGAAAGGTTATTATGGTAAATCTTTTAAAAGTAAATTATGCACCGGCCATACAGGATTTGTATGATTTTTTAAGAAAGGTAATGGAGAAAAACAATTGGAATATAAAATTAGGAGAAGGTATACTTGCAGGGTATGACAAAGTGCGCCCCATTTCAGTAAGGGAATATGAGGTACTTAAATATCTTATTTCTTATCCGGAAAAATTTTGGAAAATCATTAATTATTATTATAATTCAAACAAAGCATGGTATTCGGAAAAAAATGAAGAAAAATTGAAACAGTTTATAAATCAGGAAAAATTGAGGTGGAAATTTATCAATAATCTATGAAAATAGTGTAAAAATGTTAAAAAAAACGTTTTTTCTATTTTAATTACAAAAATATTATGATATGATGAAAAACGATTGGGAAAAATTGTTGGAGGATAGTTATGGACTATAAAGAGTTGTATAATGAATGGCTTTCAAACCCATATTTCGATGAAGAAACAAAAGAAGAGTTGAAAGCAATCGAATCAGACGAAAAAGAAATTGAAGACAGATTTTATACGGAATTAGAATTTGGTACAGCGGGGCTTCGTGGAGTTATCGGTGCAGGTACTAACAGAATGAATATTTACACTGTACGTAAGGCTACACAGGGACTTGCTAATTATATAATCGAAATGAAAGGACAGGATAAAGGCGTAGCAATTTCATACGATTCAAGACATATGTCACCTGAATTCGCAGATGAAGCAGCTTTATGTTTAAATGCAAACGGAATCAAAGCCTATGTATTTGAGTCACTTCGCCCTACACCGGAACTATCTTTTGCTGTTAGAGAGTTAGGTTGTATTGCAGGAATTAATGTTACAGCCAGCCATAACCCGGCAGAATATAATGGATATAAAGTGTATTGGGAAGATGGAGCACAGATTACTCCACCTCATGATACAGGAATAATGGATGCAGTTAAGGCAATTACAGATTATTCAACAATGAAAACGATGGAAAAGACAGAAGCCATTGATAAAGGATTGTATATCACAATTGGAAAAGCCATTGATGATAAATATATTGCAGCAATAAAGACACAGGTTAAGAATCCTGATATCATTAAACAGGTTCAGAAGGATATTAAGATTGTATATACACCACTTCATGGAACAGGAAATATTCCTGTAAGAAGAGTTTTAAAGGAACTTGGTTTTGAAAATGTATATGTAGTTAAGGAACAGGAAATGCCGGATGGTGATTTTCCTACAGTAAGCTATCCTAACCCTGAATCAGCAGAGGCTTTTGAACTTGCAGTGAAGTTGGGAAATGAAGTAGAAGCTGACTTATTGCTTGCTACCGACCCTGATGCAGACAGGCTTGGTGTTTACATTAAGGGAAGTAAGCCTGGAACATATCATGTTCTTACGGGAAATATGTCAGGGTGTCTTTTAGCTGAATATGAAATCAGTCAGATGAAAGAAAAAGGAATGTTACCGGAAGATGGAGCATTAGTTAAGAGTATAGTAAGTACAAACCTCGCTAATGACATTGCAAAATATTATAACATTGATTTAATAGAAGTTCTTACAGGATTTAAATACATCGGTGAAAAGATGCTTGAATTTGAAACAGATGGCAATGGAACATATGTATTTGGATTTGAAGAAAGTTACGGCTGCTTAATTGGAACTCATGCAAGAGACAAGGATGCAATTGTTGCTACTATGGCACTGTGTGAAGCAGCTGCATATTATAAGACAAAGGGTATGTCTCTTTGGGATAAGATGAAAGAGATGTATGAAAGATACGGATACTGGAGAGATGGTGTTCACGCTATTACTTTGAAAGGTAAGGAAGGAATTGAAAAAATTCAGAACACTCTTGAAAGACTTAGAGGAAATGTTCCAACAACTGTTGGTCATTATAACGTATTGAAAGTAAGAGATTACAAACTTGATATTATTACAGATATGCAGACTAAGGAAGTGGTTCCAACAGGGCTTCCAAAATCAAATGTTTTATATCTTGAATTGAGTGAAGAGGCATGGGTTTGCATAAGACCGTCAGGAACAGAACCGAAACTTAAGTTCTACTACGGAGTTAAGGGTAAGAACTTTGACGATGCAGATGAAAAGTTAGAAGCACTTGGAAATTATATGAAAGATATGATTAACGCAATGCTTAATGACTAAAATTAAGAATAAAAAATATTCACCATAATATATTTTAATAAAAGATATATTATGGTGTTTTTTTATGCAGAAAAATAAAATAAAATTAACGGTAATTCTTATGATATGCATAGCAGTAACTTCTGCCTGTGGCTGGGAAAAAACAAGCAGTAAAAAACTAAATGATGTGGATTACACTATAGTTTCATCGCAGGAAACTCCGAAAGAAGTGATTAAAATTATAGAGGAACGAAAGGAAAAGGAGTTTAAGGTTACTTACTCTGATGAACAGTATACTTACATTGTAATCGGATATGGAAAACAAAAATACAGCGGTTATAGTATTACTGTTACTAATTTGTATGAAACGGCAAATGCGGTTTTTGTAAAAACTGAATTTAAGGGGCCGGAAAAATATACGGAAAAGGAGGAAAATTCATACCCGTATATTGTAATAAAAATTAAATATAGCGATAAAAATATAATTTTTGGTGAATAATTGGAAGACTGTAGTTCATAGATTATAGATAGTTATTAGTAAAGGGGGAGAATATGGATTTAAGTAAAAACAATATCAGAATGAACAAAATAGTAAAAAGTGAAGTAGCAAACTTTTATGTAAACCACGAAGACAGAATTACGGAGGCAGATAATCCCATAAATAATGTGGTTGCATGGAAGGATTTTGTTACGCTGGACAATGTATCTGTCAGAAATGGTCAGGTTGTAATTAATGGAACGGTTTCGTATGAAATGCTTTATTATTCTGACGGCTCGGATATGATATGTGGAATTGAAAATGAAATACCTTTTGAGGAAAATGTGAAAATTAACGGTATAGACGATAACTGCAATGCCCAGGTAAAACTGGTTGTAATAAGCTCTTCGGTTAAAACTGTTGATGAAGAAAACTATATATACAAAACAACAATTATGGCATATATTACAATTGAGCAGCTTGAAGATATGGAAGTAGTATGTGGTGCGAATAAGAATAACATGATGACGCGATACGCAGAGATAGAAGGATTATCTATTATTGCGGATAAAAATGACACATTTAGAATTAATGAGAGAATATCTGTTCCAACGGGAAAGCCGGATATTGGAAAAATTGTATGGAAAGATATCAGAATTAAAAACATAACAACTAAAATGATGGATGGTGTTATACATATTGGCGGAGAGTTAAAAGTGTTTATTGTGTATGCTCCACAGGATGACATGATGCCGGGGCAGTGGATTGACACTACTTTAAATTTTGGAGGCACTGTAGAAACTACGGAAGCAAGAGAAGATTTGGTTTCCTATGTTAATACGGAACTTCACAATGTCAGTGCAGATGTGGAAATGAATCAGGACAATGAAACAAGAGATATTTTTATTAATGCATTGCTTAAATTAAACATTAAAATATATGAAGAAACCCGGGTAGATGTTTTGGAAGATGTATACGCTCCGGATGTTAATCTGATTCCTGTAACAGAGGAGAAAAAATATGAAAGACTTCTTGTAAAAAATGAATCAAGAACAAAAAATACAATTAAATTGGACATTGATGAAAGCAAGGGACATATTCTTCAAATATGCAGCAGCGGTGCAGATGTAAAAGTCGAAAAGATATTTATCAGTGATAACGGATTAAAAGCAGTAGGAAAAATCAGAGCATATGTAATTTATGTTTCTTCTGATGATACAAGACCTATTTGCCATAAATGGCAGGAAGCAGAATTTGAACACAGAATAGATGCGGAGGGAATTTCACCGGAAGACAAATATTATATTAACTGGCGCGTAGAACAGGTTAATGCAAATATGATTAGCACACAGGAGGTAGAAATAAAGGCAGTTATTGCATTAGAAACTCTCGTGTTTAAAGAAGAAAAGAAAACCTTTATATGCGACATTAAGGAAGAACCAATAGATATGGAAAAAGTGAATGCCGCACCGGTGTTAAAAGGATACATTGTAAAGCCGGGTGATACACTGTGGAAACTGGCAAAAGAAAATTATACAACTATTGAAAAAATAATGGAGATTAACGAACTTACAAGTGAACACATAAAGAAAGGTGACAGGCTTATTCTTATAAAATCTTGTCAATAGGACGTAAAAAAAGTATACTTTAGATAGAAATTTTGGAGGAATGCATATGGATAAATTAGCACTTAAAGCATACGGAAAAATAAATTTAGGATTAGATGTACTGAGAAAGAGACCTGACGGTTATCATAATTTGAAAATGATTATGCAAATGGTGGATGTATATGACGATATTATTATAACTAAAACTGACAGGAAAGATGAAATAATAGTTGCTACCGATAAGTTTGTTTTGGAAAATGAAAAGGGAAACCTTGCTTATATGGCAGCAAAATTGCTGTTTGATGAATTCGACATACATCAGGGAATAGAAATAAAGATAAATAAAAGGATACCTATAGCAGGGGGGATGGCAGGAGGAAGTTCCGATTGCGCCACTACGTTAATGGGAATAAATGAAATGTTTGACCTTAAATTGTCAAAGGAAGACCTGATGAAACGTGGTGTAAAATTAGGGGCGGATGTTCCTTACTGCGTATTAGGGAAAACGGCCATAGCAGAAGGAATTGGTGAAATATTAACGCCACTTCCTACTCCACCTGAATGTC
The DNA here is from genome assembly GCA_900548465.1 of uncultured Eubacterium sp. Classification (GTDB taxonomy): domain Bacteria; phylum Bacillota; class Clostridia; order Lachnospirales; family Lachnospiraceae; genus Eubacterium_G. The sequence continues at coordinate 76,155 of URKY01000002.1, read as the reverse complement.
ATGTTATAATCGCAAAGCCACCTGTTTCAGTTTCAACAGCTTTTGTTTATGGACACATAAGACCGAATGAAATAACCAAACGCCCGGACATTGATGGAATGGCAGAGGCAATAAAAAATGGTGACTTATACAAAATGTCTTCCCTTTTATACAACGTTATGGAAGATGTAACTGTACCGGAATATCCAATAATCGCAGATATTAAAAAGATGATGATTGAAAATGGCGCTCTAAATTCAATAATGAGTGGAAGCGGACCTACAGTCTTCGGTATCTATGACAATTTAGAGAAAGCCGAAAACACAATGAAATTATTGAAAAAATTAAATCTTACAGAACAACTTTATCTTACAAAATTTATACAAAATTAAGTTTAAGTGATTTCGGAAAATCTGGGGGCAAAACAAAAGAAACCGGAAGAAAAAAAACATTGGAAGTATTTCGTTAGCTTTGCGAGCATAGCTACAATTGCGGAGCGCTGTTTGAAGCCACAAAGTGGCTGAGTTTGCGAGAGCAATTGTTAATATGCGGCGCAGCAAAGGTAGAAATACGACAGTTTTTTACTCCGGTTTCTTTTGTTTTGCCCCCCACAGTTTCCAAAAATATTTAAACTTAATTTTCTATAAATTTGTTCAGGAAAGTCAGGTATTTAAATTTGTATTTTTTAATGACCTGATATTCTGTTTCTGTCAGATTTTCTTTCAATTGTTGCTTGGATGAGTCGGGAAGGACTCCGGTGGACTCATCAATGAAGCAAAGGGGCGGGTAAAGTACACACCACCAGTTATGACCTTTGCCGGAACCGATAGTTAGGGTGTAGGAGGTGTATTCACCTGCTGGAAATGTGACGTCACCATAAGATTTCGTTGGAAATGTGTCTTTGCCGAAAGTTGAGGATATGTTGTAGTCAGAACTGTTGGCAGTTAATACATTTTCAGCGATTCTTTTTATGCGGGCGTCATGTCGCGTTAAAAATATTTTTGTTTCGTCTATTGTGTCGAAGTCATTGGTATTGTGATATATATAATCAACGACAGCTTTTTTAACTTTCATTTTCAGTTCCTGATCGGATGTTGAATCGCTGTTTGCCAAAACGTGGAAACGTATGGCACTTTGAGAAAGTGATTTGCGGGCACTTTTTGTTTCCATGTTTGCATACATTGCAAAAGTAATTATTCCTAAGGTAAGTACTAAACATACTATGTATTTCATATATTTCATAATAATCTCCATTTCTGTCACCATTTTAGTGGCATTTGACTTTTATACAAAGATTATTACCCGGGAAAAACATTTTATTCAATTCTATTGAATTATTATTATATAAAAGGTAAAATAAAGGAACGAAAAAGGAAAGGTAATATTATGGATAGTGTTAATAAGAATGCACCGGTAGGTGTTTTTGATTCAGGTGTAGGCGGACTTACCGTGGCAAGAGAAATCACAAGACAGCTTCCAAACGAAAGTATTGTTTATTTTGGTGATACTGCCCGTGTGCCATACGGGAGCAAATCAAAAGATACAATTATAAGATATTCAAGACAGATAGTAAGATTTTTGAGAACAAAGAATGTAAAGGCAATTGTAATTGCATGTAATACAGCCAGTGCTTTTGCTTTGGATACGATAGAAAAAGAATTAGACATTCCAATTATTGGGGTAGTGAAGCCGGGAGCAAAGTCAGCAATTGAAAATACAAAGAACAATAGAATTGGAATAATAGGTACAGAGGGAACTATTAACAGTGAACTTTATACTGAGTATATTCATGGAATTGATCCGGAAGCTACAGTCATTGGAAAAGCCTGTCCGCTTTTTGTGCCTCTTGTAGAAGAAGGAATGCTTCATGATACTGTAACAGATGAGGTCGCCAGAAGATATTTGGATGAATTAAAGGAACAGAATATCGATAGCCTTATTCTTGGATGTACACATTACCCATTGCTTAGAAGCACAATAGGAAAGATAATGGGGGAGAACGTTAATCTGGTTAATCCGGCGTATGAAACAGCAATAAGCCTTGGGGAACTTTTGAAAAAGAACAACATTCGTGCAGACATTAATGCAAAACCTAAGTATCAGTTTTTTGTAAGCGATGCAGCAGACAAATTTAAGAGTTTTGCCAATTCGATTATGCCTTTCCGGATAGACGAAACAAACAGAATTAATATAGAGGAATATTAAATGAAAAATGATGCAATAATAAAGATTTCAGGTCTTCAGGTAGTTGATGATTCAGGTGAAAGCATAGAAACAATATCAGCCGGAAAGCATTATATAAAAAATGAAAAACACTACGCTTTCTATGATGAACTAGAAGAGAACAATAAAAAAATAAGTAATATCATTAAGTTTGATAAAGACTTTATTGAAGTTACAAGAAAAGGTGCTGTAAACACTAAACTTAATTTTACATTAAATAAAACAAACCAGTCACTTTACAGCACACCTTTCGGTGACATGCTTATTGAAGTGTTTACTAAAAATATTTCCTTAAACGAAAAGGAATCTGATGTTAATCTCTTGGTAGACTACGAAATGTTTATTGATGGAGACAAAGTCTCCGACAACAAAATAGAGATAAACATACAGCATAATAATTAAAAAATATTAGATTAAAAAATTATAAATAAAAAAGACTGTTATGTGAAACGCGTCGGATTTTTATCTTTACTGCGTCGCTTATTAACAATCGTTCCCGCAAACTCAGTTGCTTCGCAACTTCGAACAGTGCTTCGCGATTGTAGCTATGCTCGTAAAGATTACAAAATCCTTCCGATTGTTTCTCACAACAGTCTTTTTTATTTATAATTTTTTACTCTGATATTTTTTATTTTCTGCCGAAACGTTTCTTTTTCTTTGGTGGTTCGTAAACAGGACCACGAATACGTTTGAAGCCTGTTATATAGATACCACTGACTGTAGCCTTGATTTCCTGTTTAGGAAGAATCTGTTCATAGATTTTTGCGTCAGCAATAAGATTCATAACTCTTGGACCGGCTTTAACTTTGACAATAGGTAATTTAGCACGTCTTGCATACTTTGGTGTCTGCTCTACGACGATACTTGGAAGACCTGCGTCCTTTAGTTTTAATTTCTTCTTATCAATTACAAATAAACTGATTGTCTGTGCGTTTTCCTGTAAAGTTTTCTGCTGTTCAGCTTGTTTCTTTTCGGCTTTTTTTCCGACAAAATAAAGTGCAACAACTGCTATAAGTAAAACAGCAGCTATTACGATAAGTGTAATACTTAAAGCACCAAGTGCTATAACTGGCATATTATTAAGCATCCCGTACCTCCTTTTTATAATGTTTCTGTGATATTCTAACATTTAATACATAAATTTACAATAAAATAACTTTTTTTCTTATTAATAAATATAAATTGATTAAAAAATTTACTGACCTGACAAATTTTTGACTTCATTCCAAACTTGTGCCGGAAGGGCTTTCTGCTGGGCACGGTCCATGCCAGCTGTATATATAGGTTTTCCAAAGGTGACAGTTACATGTGAAGATTTTATACGAGGAAACTGTCGCTCAAGTATATTAGAAGTATTTTGTATTCCTACAGGGATAACAGGACACTTTGATTTTGTCGCAATTTTGAAACCACCATCTCTAAATTCATGTAATTTTCCATCCTTTGAGCGGGTGCCTTCAGGAAAAAGGAATATTGAAATCCCGTTTTTAATATAATCGGTAGCCTTTAATATAGAAGTAAGCCCCTGTCTTGGATTGCTTCTGTCAAGAAAAATACAGTTAACAAAGTACATCCACCAACTTAAAAAAGGAACCTTTTTAATTTCCTTTTTAGCAATATATCCGGTATAGTTTTTCATAAGAGGATAAGTAATGATTATGTCAAATAAACTGATGTGATTACCGATAAATAATACGGCCTGGTCTTCCGGAATGTTTTCAAGCCCCTTAACTTCTATTTTGACTCCGGAAATAAATGATACGCATCTCAGTCCCCATTGAACAAAACGCAGACTGCTTTTATTCCTTACATCCATATTGAATTTTTCGATAATTAATTCTGCCAGCTGTATTGGCATGGAAACAAGAAAATAGACTGTAAGAAATAGTAATAATAATATAAGTCTAATCATAATAAATTGAAAATCTCCTTTTCTTATTAATAGAAACAATTCTAACATATTATTATTATATTTTAAATATTATGTTTAGTAAAAATATACAGTAATTCAAAATGAAAATTGTAAATTATGTTAGAAACAACAATAAAACTGTTTTTATTTATTGAATTAATAGGTGCATCGTGATATAGTAACCATAAATAGCGATATTTCGCAATTAAAGAGGAGGATTTAACATGAAAGCGTTAAAGAGAATGGTAGCTGTTATATCAGCTCTCACACTTACACTTGGAATGTGCGTAAGCGTATTCGCAAAAGCACCATGGGGTGATTACATTGGATTTGATGGAAAACCGGGTCATACTTGGTATGAAGCGTCAGAAGGAAAAGTAACACAGAATACAGCAACTGGATGGACAGTTAAGTTAGACACTATCGGATGGGGTGGTGTTTGGGGCTGTCAGATGTTTCAGGATTCAAAACAGGGATACGGAAACGTATCAATAAAAAAAGGTCAGGAATACACACTTAAATGTAATTTGTCATCAAGCAAACTTGATAAGTGGATTGTTATAAAGATTGCAACAAAAGATAATATTGCATTCGCTAAATGGGTTCACTTAAAGAAAGGTCAGACAACTACTATCAATGAAACTTTCACAGCTAAATGCGATGCTACATCAGTTTACTTCGGTTTAGGTGGGGAATTCGGTGACAGAGATGACGAAAAGAAGAGTGGTCTTTATGATTGGGCTGAAGGTGGACAGAAGTCTATCAGTGATGGCAAGGGTGATGTTGCTGGAAAAGGAACAACCCTTAAGATGTCAGGTTATTCACTTGAAGCAAAAGCAGCAGCACAGACAAACACAAATACAAATACAAATACAAACACACAGCAGGCAACAGATACAAATGCTAAGCAGACAGTGGCAACAGGTGATTTCACACCTATCGCTTGTGGTGTGGCAGCAATACTTGCAGCATCAGTTATCGTTGTATTTGCAAGAAAAAGAGAAAACGACTAATTAACGTGTACATATATAAATTTAATTAGATAGTATTTTGGAAGCAGAACTTACATTGTAAGCTCTGCTTCTTTTTTACTTCGAAACCAATCATGGGGGATCACGCACGATTTTTAGGCTCTTTGTCAAGCATGGGGGTAGCCCCTTGTATATATCGTGTGTGATTTGCAATGTATAGATGCCCCTCTAAAAAGAGGGATTACACAAACAAATCATTTTATTCATTAAAATGTGTAAAATCATCTCTGGTATAGTGCAAAACAAGACCAAATTACACAAACAAATCATTTAATGTCTAGAATTGTGTAAAAGCGTCCCCTGTAGAGCGTAAACTAAGAGTGAATTACACAAATAAATTATCAAATCTCTAAAATTGTGTAAAAGTATCTGCAACACGGCATAAGTCGAGAGTGAATTACACAAACGAATCATCAAATGTCTAGAATTGTGTAAAAGCATCCCCGATAGAGCGCAAGACAAGACCAAATTACGCAAACAAATCATCAAATCTCTAAAATTGTGTAAACTCATCCCGGATAGAGTATGGAACAAAGCAAAAATACTCAAATCGGTAAACTGTCTCATAAATTAAGGACAATTATTATCAGATAAAAATATTTTTCTATATAAAAATGATTTCATTATATTGTATATATTATGAAAACGTTTCACTACATGTAGTGATTGTGAATAAATTGTCAAAGTGCAAATTGTAAAAAATAGTCAAAAATTATATTTGTACAATATAAGCATTTAGTGCATGTTGTTAAAAAATCACAATATTTTTCAAAGTAAAATCGTTTTTTCTTGTTGATTTGTACATACTGTTGTGATAAAATTACTTTCAAGAATATCACTATGTGAAATTCTAATGTAGGTGAAAGTTTTTTCGAGAAGGAGGAAAATTAGAAATGAGAAAATTAGGCCGTAAAGCATTAGCTTTATCACTTGCGCTCGTTTTAGGTACATCTATGCTTTTAACAGGATGTGGCGGAAGCAAAAGTGGAAACAAAGGAGGCAGCGGAGATGGAGATTTAGGTATCTCAATGAAGCTGGACAAAAATGTAAAGGGTGATATTTCCATTATGGTTTGGTCCGGAGATGGAAACTATTATGAAGATATCGGAAATCCTGACAGTGCTGCAGGAAAGAAGTTAGCAGACCCTGCTAATATCAAAGCTAGTAACGTAGCTCAGGTATATGCAGTGGCTAAGAAATTTAATGAAACATATCCTAATGTAAAGATTAATCTGTGGTCAAAATCAGGTGACCCTGATCAGTATAATACACAGTCATGGGAACAGGAAATGGAAACATTCAAGGCTAAATATAAGAAATACCCTGACATCTGGGCATCAACAGACGTGACAGGTGATGTTAAGAAAGGTTTAGTTGCAGATTTGTCGGTATACAAAGATGATGATACATATAAGACTTACAACAAATCACTTATGAGCAAGATTAATTACAGTGGATTTCAGGCAGGTATCCCATCATATACAATTCCTTGGGGTATTTGGGTAAACAAATCATTAGCAGAGGACAATAATATTAATGTTCCTGATCCTGATTGGACGATTGATGAATTCACACGTTTTATTACAAAAGCTGACAAGAAGACATTTTGGGGAATCAAAGGAATTCCGGGAACAATCTTAAATATCGGAACAAACGTAATTGCAAGATCAATTGAAAAAGATAACAAGGTTGATTTAAATAATGAAGAAGTTAAATCATTATTAAGTTACATTCCTAAGTGGTCAGATTGTACAATCGATTCTGCTGAAGGTTCAGGTGCTCTTACAAAAGAAATTGTAAAAGAAAGCCAGGGTTACACATGGTATTACTTCACAAACAACAGAACATTAGTTAACGTAGTTGATCCTTGGTTCTTGACAGCAGGTGCTGATAAATCAGCAAAAGAAAGTGATGCATATATTAAAGCAGCTGATTGGGATTTCTATCCATTCCCATCAACAAAATACACAGACAACAGTGTAAAGATTGTTATGGACCCGATTTGTATACATAACTATGCAGCAGATGATAAGAATAACGAGTGGAGTAAAGAAGAAATTCAGAAGCGTGATGTAGCTTATACATTCACATCATTCTGGACAGCTTCAACAGTAGCTAAGAAAGCTGTCTACGCTCAGAAATTCTCAGAAAACGGACAGATGAAACTTGCTGCAGGAGATTCATTCCCGGTAGTAACAGGTGAAGGTTATGATGAACAGATGAAGTTATGGAATGGACTTGAAGCTCATAAAGTTTACAAAGATAAACCTGGATTCCAGGAAGTTCTTAAGATTTGGAAAGAAGGAAAGAACACTCTTGTAGACTACACTGATGCATGTGAAAAGTGTTGGACAAAGTCAGTTACAGAAAATGGCGAAAAGAAAGACACATTATATGAATGGATGCACAACGGTGACGAAACAGTAGCAGGATGCTGGCCGGGAGATAAAGGCTGGGCTGATAACGTTAAATCAAGATTGCCAGACTGGAATGACACAATCAACAAACGTATCGGAACTGCACAGAAACAGTTAAAAGATGCTTTAAAAACATACTACGGTATTGATGCTAAATAATATAAACTAATTGTTAATAACATAGAAGCGGAACTGCCAAAAAACAGTAGTTCCGCTTTTATCACAGAGAAAGGACAACAATGAAAAAGAAGATTATTACTATTTTGATTGCTATAGTATGTGTCATTGTTGCAGCAGTATGTCTCAAACAGTTTGTATTTACAACTAAGACTACTCACATAAAAGATGTTGATAGCAAAAAACTGGAAGAGTCATATGATTTGCTTTCTAACTCTTACTTGGATGAGGGAGAAGAGGCAGAGGTGTACTTTACGGATTTCATTAAGGCAAATACAGAAATTGGTGAGGGCACGCATAAAGCAACCTTAAAAAATGGTGTTGATGCAACAGACTACTACAATAACAAAAAAAAGGATAACGCAGATGACACTACACCGGAATCTGTTAAAGACTATTCAGCAAAAATAACAGAACTGGATTATACGGACAAGGCTAATTATACAGTAAATGTACCGAAGGCAGGACTATACTATATGTCTGTGGATTACATATCTGTAGGCGAATCCTTATCTGATTACACAGTAAAACTCGCGGTAAACGGTAAACAGCAATATTCAGAAATGAATACAATAGCATTACCAATATTGTGGACTGACGTGGACAAAGATTCATATATAAGTAGTGAACAGAAAAAAGAATTTCCGTTAGACGCATATGGCGATGAAATGGCTCCAAGCCAGAATAGAATTCAGGAGTGGACTAATACATATTTATATAACAATACATACGTGTCAAGTACTCCATTGTGTTTCTATCTTGAAAAAGGGGAAAACAAAATTCAGATTGAAAACGTATCATCGGGCGGACTTACGTTGGGAAAATTAGAAGTATCTCAGGCAAAGACTGAAATTAAAGATTATAACGAGTATGCAGATGAACATAAAGATGCAGAACTTGTAACTGATGATAAAGATGCATTACAGATTGATGCAATATATTATACAGAGAAAAACTCAACAGATGCCACATATGGTACAGAAACAAAAACTTCACTTACAAGATTTAACATAGATAAAGAAAAATTAAATAAAATACAGTGGGCATCAGCAGGTAATGAAATTACCTACACTTTCAATGTCAAGAAGTCGGGAAATTATAATATAGCGTTCCACTATGACAATGGAAAGAAGGAATTCCAGACTTTCGAAACGATAAAGATTGACGGAGAGGTTCCTTTTGCGGAAATGTATAATTATGCGTTTGATCCTGTTTCATCAGGTTATTCAAACCATACATTATCAGACAAAAAAGGAAATAACTATAATTTCTATCTTGAAGAAGGAAAACATACAATATCAATTAAGCAGGAAAATGAACCTGTAATGCAAGCGTACAGATATGCATTACTTCTTCAGAAACATATTACAGATTTCCAGTTGGAAATCACAAAGATTACAGGTAGTGATGTTGATACGGAACGTAATTGGAAGATGACAAAATACATTCCAAACATTCCAAAGTATCTTGAGTCTTATGAAACCATGATTCACCATATAAGATTCTTACTCCAGGATTATTCTTCAAACGGAAATTCGGGAGCTATTCTTGCGTATTTAGACGAAGCAGAACAGTTTATAAAGGATATTAAGAAATATCCTGATGAAATTGCTTTACATACTGCAGATTTGACAGGTGCTGAGAACTCAATACTTGTTTCACTTAGTAACTTCACAACAGAAGTAACATCTAATGATTTTACATTAGACAGAATATATGTTTATGGTGACAAGGATCAGCTTGAAAGCCCTAACCCATCATTTGGAGGATCATTATGGACTTCGATTAGAACACTTGTAAACACGTTCACATCTCCAAAGTATTCAACAGGTGCTAAGGAAGATGATGAAACACTTACAATCTGGGTTAATAGAGCTATTACTCACGTAGATTTACTACAGAAGATGGCTGATACAGAATTTAAACAGTATTACAAAGAAAAGACAGGTAAAGACATTAAGATTAAAGTTACAACAATGCCTGACGTAGCAAAACTCACTCTTGCCATTGCCGCAAAGGAAACACCAGACATTGCATTGGGACTTATGTCATATGTTCCATTTGATTTATCAAGCCGTGGTGCTTTGTATGATTTAAGCAAGTTTGACGATTTCTGGACTGTAGCAAGAAGATTCCCAACAGGAGCATTTGTTTCCTATGTATATAATGAAGGAATGTATGCAATTCCTGAAACTACAGATTTCAATGCTGTAGTATATAGAACAGACATATTTAATAACCTTGGTCTTAAAGTACCTGATACATGGGATGAATTAATTGATATTCTCCCAACACTTCAGAGATATGGTATGAATTTTTACCATAATATTGCAAACGGTCAGACAGGATATAAGTGGTTCTATCAGACATCACCAATGATTTTACAGAATGGTGGAGAGTTATATGTTCAGGATGATAAGGGGCTTGTAAAGACAGGTATTGATTCTAAGAAGTCAGTTAAAGGATTATCATTACTTGGAAACTTATTTACAAAGTACTCTTTGGAAACATCAGTACAGACTTTCTTCAACTCATTCAGATATTCAGTAAACCCAATAGGTATTATCGGAATGGAAGATTATACATTGATTAAGAATGGTGCAAGAGAATTAGATGGTAAATGGGCTATCTCAAAATATCTTGGAACTAAGCAGGAAGATGGAAGCGTAAACAGAACATTTGTTGCAAATGGTACAGGTGGAGCAATATTTAAAGATTCAAACAAGAAGGACGAGGCTTGGGAATTCCTTAAATGGTGGACAAGCAAGAAAGTTCAGACAGAATATACATACACACTTCGTTCAACATATGGAAAGACATTCTTCTGGTTGTCAGCTAACAGAGCTGCTCTTGAGAACAACCCTATGGACGAAGCAGATAAGAAAGTCGTAACAGAACAGATTGATTACGTTACTGACGTAACAAGAACTCCTGGACAGTACTTATTGGAAAGAACTATTTCTAACATATGGACAACAATGGTATTTGACGGAACTGTCGGTCAGGTAGCAGTAGACGAAGCTAAAAATGATGTTAATAAAGAAATTGTCCGTAAGATGCAGGAACTTGGATATTATGATGATAACGGAAAGATGGTTAAGAAGTTCAAACTTCGTGGTTATGACTGGATAAAACAAAATCAGGAAAATGCAAAAGCAAATCCGGAAGAGGAGGTAAGTGCTAATGAGTAATGCAGCCGTAGTGGCAAAGCCGGCCAAAATTAAATCAAAGAAGAAATTCACTCAGACAGAAGGCTTTCATTCATTTTTACTTTTACTTCCTTATGGATTGTTGTTTTTCGCATTTATATTATTACCTATATTAATAGCAATCGGATTGTCATTCACATACTTTGATGTTATTAATACACCAAAGTTTGCAGGAATGAGCAATTACATAACACTTTTTACAGGTGATGAAGTATTCATGAAATATGTACTTCCAAACACGGTGCTCTACGCTATAGTAGTTGGTGTGGGCGGATACGTATTATCGTTCTTAATGGCATGGATTCTTGCTCAGGTTACACCAAGAGCAAGAACCTTGTACGCACTTGCAATGTACACACCTTCAATGGTAGGTCAGATTATGATTCAGGTTATCTGGAAAACAATTTTCTCAGGTGACCAGAGTGGTCTTGCCAATGCGTACCTGCAAAAACTGGGATTTATAAGTCAGCCAATTCAGTGGTTGATTTCCTCAGATTACTTTATGGGAATTATGATTTTCGTATCGTTATGGTCTTCAATGGGTATCGGCTTTTTATCAATGCTTTCAGGTATTATGAATATAGATCAGGAATTATACGAAGCAGCATATGTGGATGGTATAAAGAACAGGGCACAGGAAATTATTTATATTACTGTTCCTTCGATGAAACCACAGATGTTATTCGGCGCGGTAATGTCAATTGTTAATGCCTTCAATATGGGGTGGATAGGTGTTGCTCTTGCAGGGGCAAATCCAACTCCGGGATATGCAGGACAGTTGATAGCGAACCACATTGATGACTACGCATTCGTACGTTACGAAATGGGATACGCAGCTGCAGTATCAGTTGCACTTCTTTGTCTTGTATGGGTATGTAGTAAAGTAGCAAACAAGTTATTTACAGAAAAAGATGAATATTAGAAAGGAGGAAAAGTAAATGGCAAATTTTCAAGGTAACAGAATAAACCCTTCAAGATTTTCAAAGGGACAACTTAAGTTCCACGCTATCGCATTTCCTTTATCAATATTCATGATTATTCCTGTAGTATTTTTGATAAACAATGCGTTTAAACCACTTGGTGAATTGTTTAGATTCCCGCCAACGATTTTTGTACAAAGCCCGACATTAGATAACTTTAAAAACCTTACGAACCTTGCTGGTTCAACAGGTATTCCAATGTCACGATATTTCTTGAACTCGTTGATAGTTACGGTCCTTACAGTAGTACTTAACTTGATTATTACAATTATGGCAGCGTATGTATTCTCGAAGAAGAAATTCAAAATTAAAGGTGCTTTATGGGAAGTCAACCAGATGGCCCTTATGTTTGTAGCCACAGCGGTTGCAATTCCAAGATACTTAATCATAGTTGGAATAGGTGCTTACAATACATGGTTTGCACATATTCTTCCATTGATTGCAATGCCTGTCGGATTGTTCCTTGTAAAACAGTTCGTAGACGGTATCCCGGATGCTTTAATAGAAGCAGCAGTAGTAGATGGTGCCGGAGATGTTACAATTCTTAGAAAAGTAATCATTCCGCTTACTAAACCGGCTCTTGCAACATCTGTCGTTCTTACATTCCAGCAGGTATGGCAGAACGTGGAAACATCAAACAACTATATAACAAACGAAGCTTTAAGAACATTAACATACTATGTCAACTCCATTGGTGTTAATAACGCCGTAGCGGCTTCCGGTATGGTAGCAGCGGCCAACCTGATTATGTTTATACCTAACCTGGTAATATTCATATGTATGCAGTCTAAGGTTATGAACACAATGGCAAGTTCAGGTATCAAGTAAGGAGGCAGAAATGAAAAAGATAAAGAAAAAATCATTGGTTCTGTTCCTGACTTTGATATTTATGGTAATGGCAGCGCTTCCTGTTGGAGCATCCCAGGCCACAAGTTATACATATACACTTGATGATCAGGATGAAATGGTTAGAACACAGGATGCGTACCTGCCGGACAAAACAATAACAGATTTAGGATTGTCAGAACCATCAGATATGGTTATTGATGAAAATAACATTGCATATATTGTAGACACCGGAAATCAGAGAATTGTTGTTTATGATTTAAATACTGAAAAAGTAGTTAAAGAAATGAAAAAGGGAACAATTAATTCTGATGAATTTACAGGTTTTGAAACACCAAAGGGAATTTTCAGAACTAATGAAGGTGAACTATATATTGCGGATTCGGGTGCCAAAACAGTATTCAGATTTACGAAGGATTTTGAATTTGTAAGAAGATATGATAAACCTACAGCACCAATATTTGCTGACACAAACTACGAACCAAGTAAGGTTGCCGTAGATAGTGGTAATAACTTATACATTGTTTCAGAAGGTGTTTATGCCGGTATTATTCAGTTGGCAAACACAGGTGAGTTTTTAGGATACTTTACATCTAATAAGTCGGTACTTACACCACAGCAGATGTTCTTGAAACTCATTTACACAAAGGAACAGCAGAAAAAGTCGGAAATACTTAACACACTTCCGTCAACTTTCTCTAATGTATATGTGGACAGACAGGGAACTGCTTACTCAACATGTATGGGTAAAGGTAACGACCTTTTAAAGAAACATAGTACAAACGGAACGAACATGTTCGGTGATGTTAAAACACCTTCAGCATTAACAGATGTAACTACAGATGAAAACGGCATTATTTATGCATGTGACTCCCATGGTTATGTTTGGGTATACACAAGTCAGGGTGAAGTGATTTTCGAATTTGGTGAACAGGCTGAAGATACTGATATATCAGGTTTATATTCATCACTTATGACTATTGCAGTAGACAACAAAGGAAACATCTGGACTGCGGATAGTGAAAAAGGAATTTTACAGTCATTCAATCCTACAGAATATGCTACAACAATTTACAGAGCATTAGACGAATATGAGAATGGTGATTATGATGATGCCCTTACAGATTGGAATTACGTATTAAGACTTAACCAGATGTCTGTATTGGCGCATAACGGTGTTGCTAAAGCCTACTACAATGACGAAGAATATGATAAGGCAATGGAACATTTTGAAATTGCCGGTAACAGAGACGGTTATTCAAATGCATTCTGGGAAGTAAGAAATAAAGAAATTCAGAAGGGACTTGGTACTTTCCTGATAATTGTTATCGTTCTTATTCTTCTCAAGGTAGTTATTAGCTTTGTGGACAGAGATAAGAAGATAAGAAAAGCTAAGAGAGCTTTAGGAAAGAAACTTAAAAACACACCGGTAATTGGTGAAATAGGATACGCATTTAAGTGTGCAAAACATCCTATAGACAGATATTACGATATAAGGGTTCATAAGAATGGATCAATGATTGCAGCAACAATTATTTATATAGTATTCTTCGGAGTATATATGTTATATCAGACACAGAAAGGTTTCATATATCAGTATACAAAGGTAGAAGATATGGATATGGGAGCTGTAGTTGTAGGTTTCTTCGCAATATTAATCTTATTTATTGTTTGTAACTTCCTTGTTACATCAATTACAGATGGTGATGGAACATTAAAACAGGTATATATGATTCCTGCATACGGTGTAATGCCGGCAATGATAAGTATGCTGGTGACAATTGGAATGTCATATGTTTTAACATACAATGAATCCTTCATACTTACAACAATAATGGCTATTGGCGTATGTTGGAGTATAGCAACAATATTTGAAGGTCTTGCAACAGTACATGATTACGACTTCAAACATACAGTATTAAGTTTGATAATAACAGTTGTATTTATGCTTATTGCAGCAATCGTTGTTCTTGTAGTAATCATTATGTGGGAGCAGTTAAAAGACTTCTTATTAACAGTAGGAAAGGAGATTATAAGAAATGTTACAGGTAGCTAGACATAAAAAAATAAAAGCAGTGGCACTTGTCGTATCTCTCTTATGCGTCCTTTCTCTCGGAGTAGCAGTAGCAGCTGCATTCCTTAACACAAACAGAGATACAAGACCTGCACCGGAGAGTGTAAAGTCAACCCTTGAAAAATCAAACGCATATGAATTTCTGTGCGAAAAGGGTGATTACAAGTATTATTTCAGAGATGATAGAGATATTATCTTAGTAGAAAACACAAAAAACGGATATATCTGGAAAACAGGTGTAGACGTTGCACTTCCTTCAGACATAGAGGAAGCATTAAGTGTTGTTGACAGTTCAAAAGAAAATAATGATCCGTCTGAACTGAAAGATTATGCAGAAGAAAAAGAAATGTCTGTGGCAGACGTAAAGAAACTTGCAAATACACCAAAGGATTCATCATTTACAAATGACCGTTATGCTGCTTTTGCAAATTCACTTATCACTGTGGAATATTACACAGGTGAAGGAAAAGCCATGAAGACTACAAGAGTTTCTTCGGCAGCATATAAAGAAAAAGAAGGTCATTCAGAGTTTCAGGAAGTTGACAAGGAAAACGGCAAATACAGACTTGCCTGCAAATTCAAATTAGAAGATGCTGACCTTGGAATTAATGTTGATATCACATTTGGTGACAACGGAACAATTAAATATGACATCCCTTATAAAGAAATAACAGGCGATGCAATAAAGAAGATTGCCAATATTATGATTACACCATTCCTTGGAACAAGCGGTGGTGCAACTCTTGCATATGATAAGAGCCAGTCAGACTGGGTAAAACTTAAGGGCAAAAAGCTTACACCGGGTTATGCATTGATCCCGGATGGAAGTGGTGCTTTAGTAAGATTTGATGAGAACGACACAAAGTTTAGTGATTATGAAGGAAAAGTATATGGCGGCGATGCTGCAACAGACCTTACATATTACTCAACAGAAACAGATGTTGTTCCGCTGAAAAAACCAACATTACCGGTATTTGGTATTTCTCATGGTGACGGAACACAGGCAGCGTTTGTAGCTTACGCTGACAAGGGCGATGAGTACATGACAATTAATGCAGTACCATCATCATTAGTAGACGGTGACGTAAGATATACATATGCTTATCCTAAATTCAAATATAATTCAGAGTACTATCAGGTAATTAACCAGGCTGGTGATACATACCGTAAGACTCAGGACGAACCAAATAAGGTTGATATTTCAATGACATATCAGTTCTTAAGCGGTGACGGAAGTGACGGAACACCTTCAGCAGATTATGTAGGTATGGCTCAGGCATACAGACAGCATTTAATTGATAATAAGACATTAACGGAAATCACTCCTGAAGGAGACAGCATTCCAATTAGAATCGATTTCCTTAATTCAGATTCAAAGAAGGGTGTATTCTCAACACAGCAGGTAAGCGTGACGAATACAAAAGACATATCAGAAATTCTTAATAAGTTAATTAAGGATGGAATAACAAATATTAATAGTGGACTTATCGGATGGCAGAGCGGTGGTCAGACATTGTCAAAGCCAAACAGCACAAGTTTCTCAAGTGCTATCGGTAAAGAATCAGATTTTAAAAATTTAATGTCTGATTTCCAGAAAAAGAACATTGATATTTCATTCTCAAGAGAATTTACAACTATTAATGAAAGCATGCTGAGTTATTATAACAATGCTGCAAAACATATGAATACACAGTATTTGAAAGTAGATAAGTCAGGAGTTCTCCCTAAGAACGTACCTGTTTCTGAATACGGATATGCTACACCAAAGAAGACAGCTCAGTGGATGGATGATTTGTATGATGATTTAGGTGATTTAAGCAAGTCATTTACAATTGACGGAGCATCAAATACTTTAGTAAGTACTTATAATAGTGATGGTGTAGATACAACTGTAAGTCAGGCAATAAAGCTTTACCAGACTTCAATTGGAAATATGAAGAAAAAAGGAACAAAGATTAACCTTGTTAACCCGAACAAGTATTTGTGGAAATATACTGACAGATATTTACAGTCACCTGTAGGAACATCACAGTATGTATACGAAACAGATACAGTTCCATTCTTACAGATGGTATTAAACGGTACAATGGAAGTTTATGCACCATATGCTAACTTCTCATTTTACAGCACAACAGATCAGTTAAGAATGATTGATTACAATATTATGCCATCATTTGTACTGACAAAACAACCATCATATTTGTTAGCATCAACTACTTCTTCTGATTACTATTCAACAGAGTTTGAACAGTATGAGAAACTTGTAACTGAAATTTACAAGAAAGTAAATGATCCGTTATCACAGGTTATCGGATACAAATGGACAAGCAGAAAAGTTTTAGATAACGGTGTTATTGCAAATATTTACGAAAAAGATGGAAACAAGAAGACAATAATTATTAACTATACTGATGAAAAAGTATCAGTAAGTGGCACAGATGTTGAAAAGAAGAGTGCTGCAGTAATAGAAGGAGGTGTTGAATAATGGCTGAAGACATTAAAAAAGAGGCAGTAGCCGAAACAACTCCTAAAGAAACAAAAGTGGAAAAGAAAAAAGAAAGTAAACCTAAGAAACAAAAGAAGATGCGTACATATCAGCAGAGACAGAATAGAACAGGTTATATGTTTATGGCACCTTGGATTGTTGGTTTCGCAGCATTTACGCTGTTTCCATTCTTGTTCACAATTTATTTAAGTTTTACAAATGTAAAGAAAACAATTGTAGGATATGAAATCAGTTTTGCAGGCTTTAATAACTACATTAAGGCATTCGTTGGAAACACAGAATTTTTACCTGCATTGCTTAATTATTTAAAAATGATTATACCTTACACATTTATCGTTGTAGTATTATCATTTATCATTGCATATCTTTTATGCAAGATTAACACAGGTAAGGGGATTTTAAGAACAATATATTTCCTTCCGGTTATTATCATGTCAGGTCCGGTTATGAGCCAGATTATGTCAGTTCAGGGTGCGGCAGACACTGCAGCACAAAAAGTTTCATCAGCAGTAGAGCATACTAATGCATATTCAAACATATTTATTATGCAGATTATACATAGTTACTCACCTGCACTTGCACAGGGATTGGCAGACATATTTGATGAGTTATCAATAATACTTTGGTTTACAGGTATTCCAATAGTATTGTTTATTAACGGTTTACAGAAAATTAACAAGAGTATATATGAAGCAGCCAAGATTGATTCTGCTAATGCATGGCAGATTATGTGGAAGATTACAATCCCGATGTTAAGACAAATCGGATTGATAATTACTGTATTTACGGTAATTCAATTAGGTATGTTTGATTCAATCAACCCGGTATATGAACTTATTCAGGAAAAGACCGGCGAGACGGGAACAGGACTTGGATACGCGGCAACTTATGCTTGGATATATACAATAATAGTTCTGTTAATTGTAGGTTTCGTATTCCTGTTGTTTAAGAACAGAAAGCCAAGAGATATTAAGGTAAGACAGAAACAGGAGAAGAAACTTAAGAAATTAGAGAAGCAGCAGAAGAGAAGGTTAGCTGCACAGAAGAGACATCAGTCAAAGGAGGCAAAGTTATATGGCAAATAAAAATAGTAACGCAAAGAAGATTGATTTGTCAGCATTAAAGAAAATCAACTTTGCCAAAATTAAGAGATTAAAAGGTGTAAATATTGTTTCAAAAATTGCAATTTATTTTGTACTTATTTGTATAGGATTTATCTTTTTGGAACCTATATTTGAAATGATATCAAAGTCAATCATGACTGCTAAGGACTTAATTGATCCTTCAATTACATGGATTGCAAAGCATGCAACATTTGATAACTTTAAGAACGCCATATCAACATTGGATGTTCCGGCATCGCTTTTAAATTCAATATGGTTCTCTGCATTACTTGCGATTGCACAGACAGCCGTTTCAGCTATGACAGGATTTGCATTATCCCGTTATACATTTAAGGGACATAACTTTTGGTTTGTAATGCTTATAATAGCATTTATCTTACCGATTCCATTGCTTACAGTACCAAGAATAATTTTATTTGGTACATTTGAAGAAATTATTGGTATAAAACTTATTAACTCGATAGTACCTCAGTTTTTGATGGCTTTATTGGGACAGGGTGCATATTCAACAATGTTGATATTAATTTTCTACAACTTCTTTAATATGATACCTAAGTCACTTGACGAAGCCGCAATGATTGACGGTGCAGGATCATTTAAAGTTTTCTACCATGTAGCAATTAGATTATCACTTTCAACAATCTTAGTAGTATTCTTATTCTCATTTGTATTTAACTGGAATGAAACATATACTACAAATATTCTGTTGGGTGATGCTCTTGAACTATTACCTGGTAAGCTGGCACTGTTTGATAATGGTGCCGCAGCAAGTACAGGTAATGTTGTAAACGAAGCGAACAAAATGGCTGCTACATTAATTGCAATAGCACCGTTATTGGTATTATATGCATGTGTACAGAAGCAGTTTATTGAGGGTATTGAAAACACAGGAATAACAGGTGAATAGGAGGAAGATTATGAGAATTTCAAAGAAAATCACAGCCATTGCATTGTCATTGGCAATGATTGCAGGTCTTGTTGCCATTAGTCCAATACCGGCAAGTGCAAAAGTTACAATCAAGTCCGGCAAGAAAATTGTTTTAACAGTTGGAAAAAGCAAGAAAATTAAAGTAAAACAGAAAAAGGCTAAATTTAAAACAAGCAATAAGAAAATTGCAACAGTATCCAAGAAGGGTAAGGTTACAGCTAAGAAGCCCGGAACATGTAAAATTACTGTTAAAGTAGGAAAGAGTTCTAAAAAGGTTCCTGTAAGAGTTAATCTTGCTAATGTCAGCATTAAATCAGTAGATTTAACAGCGGTAGATACCGCAACAGTAACATGGAACAAGGTTAAAGGCGCCTCAGGTTATGCAGTTTATTACTCAAACAATGCAAGCGGTGGATTTACAGCAGTAAATGTAAATGGTGTTAACAGTTTAAGCACAAAGATTAGCGGATTAAAAGAAGGAAATACATACTACTTCAAAGTTAAGGCTTTTGCAAAAGTTGGAAAGAAGAAAGTTTACAGCAAAGCTTTCTCAGCTACAAAATCAGTTAAAACATACAAACTTGTATGGCATGATGAATTTGATGGAAACAAGCTTGATACAACAAAATGGAATAATAATGGTGCAACAGGTGCCGGTGGATACGGAAACCAGGAACTTCAGAATTATCAGATGAAGTATTGTGAAGTAAAAGACGGTTCACTCATCATTAAGCCACAGTTTGAATACAATCCAAGAACAAAACAGATTAACAAAAATAAAATTTATTCAACAAAACTTTGGACAAATGGTCAGTATGAATTTACATATGGTAAAGTAGAATTTAGAGCAAAACTTCCTAAGGGACAGGGAACATGGGCAGCATGCTGGATGTTAGGAAATGCTAACAATTACGGAGCTTGGCCAAATTGTGGAGAAATTGACGTTCTTGAAACAAAGTGGGAAGCCACAAAGACAATAATACCTCAGTCAATTCATTGTAAGAGATTCAATGGTATGTCATCAAGTACAGGAAACAAGTATAAAGAGACCAAAATAAATACAGCAACAAGCGAATACCATACATATGGAATTATTTGGACAGCAGATGCTATAACATTTACTATTGATGGACAGGAAACATGGACGTATGATCCTAATATGTACAGTGCTACAGGAACAGGCGGACAGGATAATAAACAGGTATGGCCTTTTGATAAACCATTCTATCTTATTCTTAACTGTGCAGTAGGTGGAACATTAGGTGGAAATGTGGGATTAAATTACTGGACAAAGACAAATGAAAAGGTTCCGGTATATGATGCAAACGGAAATGTAATGCCTAATGTTTACAACGAAATTTATAGAGACTTTATGTATGTGGATTACGTTAGAGTATATCAGTAAATATCAGACTGGGATGCGAAGGGTATTTTACCCTTTGCATTTCAAAGTCTGTTTTTAGCAGGGAGGTTATTGTATGGTTACAATAAAAGATGTAGCCCGTGAAGCGGGTGTGGCGATTTCAACAGTATCAAATGTTTTTAACAACGCTGACATTGTAAGTGAAGAAACAAAACAAAGAGTATTAGCTGCTGTTGAAAAATTGCATTATATTCCAAATATGAATGCAAAACTTTTAAAGTCCAATAGAAAAAATACAATAGGCCTTTTTTTAACAAGCTTACAGGGAGATTTTTATAAAGTTTTAACACAGGCAATTCATTTACAGTGTAAGCTAAATAATTATTTATTAAATATTTATGTAAGTAATGAAAACTCTCCTGATGAAATATATAGAATGATAATTGCTTCAGGCGTTGCAGGAGCAATTATATATCACGAAGATTTAACAGGAGATTATGTAAAAAGAATTGCAACAGTCAATATTCCAATGGTTTTCATTGACAGAAATAGCAAGGGAAAAAATATTTCAGGAGTATTGGCTGATGATAAATTAGGTGCATCCATGGCAATTGATTATCTGATTAAATTAGGACACAGGAGAATCGGATACATGCATGGAAATGATACAGGAGATGATAAGCACCGTTATCAGGGATATGTAGAAATGATGCAGAAAAACAATCTTCCAATAGATGAGGATATTGTTTTAAGAGGATATTATGAAGAAGCATTAGCATATAGTGAGATGCGATCGCTATTATCAAGTGGTGTTAAATTACCGGAAGCAATGTTTTGTGCTAACGATGAAATGGCATGGGGATGTATAAAGGCATTGCAGGATGTGGGAATCAAGGTTCCCGAGCAGATAAGTGTTGTTGGATATGATGACAGCACACTTAGTGGTTATTACGAAGTACCACTTACAACAGTTCACAGCCCAATTTCAGAAATGGGTAGTGCAAGTGCAAATGAACTTTTCAGATTATTAAATGATGAAGGGGACAAGGGAGGCACTGTAACAAAACTTTCTCCAAAGATGGTATATAGAAGTTCATGTGGAAAACGCAAGAATTAAACCGGAGAAATTACTTAAAAATGAAGAAAGGGAAAACAAACACAAGTGATGTTTGTGCATCAAATATAATTAAGTTTGATGCTTGGTGACATATTATGGATAAATATAGACTTGAAGGCGAAACATTTGTCATTGACGATTATGATAAATTGCCGGCGTTTTCTAGTTTTTTACCTGGTTTGGCAGGTGTTAAAGGTATTCCAATGTGGACATTCTATACTAATAGAGGTCAGGGAATGAACAGCTTTGGTATTGACAATAAGGGCAATGCCATAATGGAATTTAATTCAGCCAATACTGCTTTTGAAAATACAACAGTAAAAGGTTTTAGAACATTCCTAATTATTGATGGGGAATACTATGAACCATTTTTCAAATATGAAGCTGATGCAAAACGTCAGATAAGAATGAACAAAAACAGCTTCAAAGTTATTGAAAAAAACGAAAAATATGGAATAGAGGTTACTATAAATTATTATGTTTTACCTAATGAGAGTATAGGCGCTTTAGTAAGACAGGTTTCTATTAAGAACATTAGCGGAAAAGATAAAAACATCGAAGTAATTGACGGACTTCCAAAGATTATTACATATGGAATTTCAAATGGTGAATTTAAGGAAATGTCAAACCTTTTTAAGAGTTGGGCATACATCAAAAACATTGATAACAAAGTTCCATATTACACACTTAGAGCTTCAACAAAGGATTCGGCAGAAGTTTCCGACGTTGAAGGTGGATATTATTATCTGACTGTAAGAGATGGAAAATTACAGGATGTTATTTACGATGTAGACACAGTATTCGGATATGATTTATCATTAATGACACCTGCAAGATTTATTGATGGTGGCGTTGACAATGTACTTGCAAAGAAACAGTGTTTTGCAAATAAAGTACCTTGTGGATTTACACCATTTAAGGAAACAGTAAAGGCAGGAAAAGAAATTGCATTTGATACAATGATGGGATTTGCAGGATCAGTTGAGCAGATTAACGCAAAGATTGATACATTCTGCAAGCCGGGATATATTGATGTCAAGTTTGAAGAAGCAGAAGAACTTGCAAAGAGCTTTACATCAGATGTTAAGACTCATACTGCAGCAGGAAAGTTCGATCAGTATATTGAACAGTGTTACTTAGACAACTTCCTTCGTGGTGGATATCCATATGTTCTTAATAAGGATGGAAATAAATCAGTTATCCACTTGTTCAGCCGTAAGCATGGTGATCCTGAAAGAGATTACAACTTCTTCTCAATTGCTGCTGAATATTATTCACAGGGTAATGGTAACTTCCGTGATGTTTCACAGAACAGAAGAAACGACGTATTCTTTAACAAGGACGTAGGAGATTTCAATGTTAAGACTTTCTTCAGCCTCGTACAGGCTGACGGTTACAATCCATTAGAGGTTCGTCCAAGTCTTTTTGATGTTAAAGAAGGTAAGGAAGAGGAAGTTAAGAAATACGTAGAAGAAAGCATTGACGGTGATGCATCTGCAATTGAAAAGATAGTAGAAGGTAAGTTTACACCGGGACAGATTTCAAATACAATAGCAAAACTCCAGTTAAATCTCAAAGTGGATGACGGAGATTTTATTGCAAATATTCTTAATGACTGCAACCAGAATATCGAAGCAGGATTTGGTGAAGGATATTGGAGCGATCACTGGGATTACAATATGGATTTAGTTGACAATTATTTGTCAGTATATCCTGATAAATTAAATGAATTCTTATTTGAAGACAAGTCATATAAGTTCTACGATAGTGTAGCATATGTTGTACCTAGAGATGAAAAATATGTAATTAACCATAAGGGCGATGTTCGTCAGTATGGTATGGAAGTAGAAGATGAAGAAAAGCTTGCCAGAGAAGGATTTAACAAGTGGGCAACTAACTGGTTAAAGACTAAATCAGGTGAAACATATAATACTACATTGGCAGTTAAAATGGTAATTCTTGCTCTTAGCAAGTTTGCACAGCTCGATGTTGATGGTATCGGTGTTGAAATGGAAGGTGGAAAACCGGGTTGGAATGACGCAATGAACGGACTTCCGGGATTATTCGGTTCAGGAACACCTGAAACATTTGAATTAAAGAGACTTATTAAATTTATGGTAGAAAATATCAGTGGAGACGGCGAAATTGTTATGCCGGCTGAAATTGCTGAATATATGGATGCCGTAAAAGCAACTCTTGATAAGTACAATAACGGCAAACTTTCTGATTATGAATATTGGGATAAGGTTGCCTCAATAAGAGAGGATTACAGGGCAAAAGTTAAATTAGCATTTAGCGGCGATGAGGTTAATGTAACAAAGGCTCATATTAATGAAGTGTTTGCCTCATTCCTTGAAAAGATTGAAAAAGGAATTGAGAAAGCAATCGAGCTTGGAAATGGTATTGTTCCAACATATCTTACTCATGAAGCGGTCGACTTTGAACCTGTTACAGATGCTAACGGGGAACCTGTTATCAGTCATTACGGATTACAGAAAGCAAAGGTCAAGGAATTCAAAACAATTCCACTTCCATACTTCTTAGAAGGTCCTGCAAGAATGATGGGTTACATGGATGCTGATGATGCACGTAAGTTATTCAATGCAGTTAAAGAAACAGATATTTATGATAAGAAGCTTGCTATGTATAAGACATCAGCTTCAATAGAGAAATGCTCAATGGAAAATGGTCGTTGTCGTGCATTTACACCGGGATGGCAGGAAAGAGAAAACGTATTCTTACATATGGAATACAAGTACATTCTTGCTATGATTAAAGCAGGTCTTTATGATGAATATTACGATACAATTACAAGAGCACTTATTCCATTCTTAGATCCAAATATGTATGGAAGAAGTACACTTGAAAACTCTTCATTCCTTGCTTCAAGCGTTAACCCTAACGAAGATGTTCACGGAAGAGGATTTGTTGCAAGATTATCAGGTTCAACTACAGAAATGATTTCTATGTGGATTGAAATGATGATGGGTGGAAAAGTATTTACATACGAAGACGGTAAGTTAGTACTTAACTTTGACCCTAAACTTGCAAACTGGTTATTTGACGAAGGTAAGGTTACATTTAGACTTCTTTCTACATGTGATGTTACATATGTTAATAACACAGGTAAGAATACATACGGCGATGATTCGGCAAAAGTTTCAAAGGTTGAAATTGACGGCGAAACTGTTGCTACAGAAGGAAAGCTTGTTGGCGAAAAGGCAGAAGCTGTTCGTGACGGCAAGATAAAAGCTATAACAGTGTATTTTGAATAAATCTATATAAATATAATGCAGGAGCTGCACTTTAACGTTCGTTAGAGTGTGGCTTCTTTGTTTTGTGGCTTATGGATGCAAGGAAAATTTGATCCTTTTAAATTATAGTGTTCAAAAAAGTTAGAAAAAATGAATTTTAGACCTGATTTGTGTATTTGTACGATGACTTTACATGGTTTTCAAATGATTAATTGAAATAACCCTGTATTATTATGCCAACATTTTCATATTCAAATTTCCATTACAAGGATTTGCTTATTTTTATACTATATCCTTGTAATTTTCATCTTCCGGTGAGGGGTGGCACATTAAATAGTACAAGGTTTTCAAACTTTTTATTAAAAATCCTTGCAAAGTAGATTTTTTTGATAGAAGAACCCCTATGAAATTTCAAAATATTACAGGGATATTTTTGTATAATAGCAATAACCGTGCAATGAATTTTTTATAATTTGAAAATATGATTTTTTTACAGGGATTAGGCTTGTGAAAAAAAAATATCCTTGTAATCTCGAACCCCAAATATTTCCTTTAAGACAAAATTTACATATACTTAATACTTAGTTTAAATAAAAGTATCATAATGCATATAATAGGCAGCAAAAAGGGGGAAGAAATGTTAAAAGAAGTACTACAAAATGAGTTAAAAGAACTTGAGAGAATTGAAAAGAATAGTAAGAAGTTTTTAAGTGAAGCCCCGGAGGGGAGTTTATATACGATAACAAACAAAAATACAAGTCAGTATTATTGGAAAAAAGATAAGTATGATAAGCATGGAAAATATATATCAAAGAAAAACGATGAGTTAATTAGGGCGTTGGCGCAAAAGGAATATGAAACGCAGGTATTAAAAAGTGTCACGAAAAACAAAAGATATATCCAAAAAATTCTTGATAGTTATATGTTTGATGGTGTAACAAAAGTCTATGAAAATCTTTCCACGTCAAAAAAAGAAAAAATTGAGGCTTATAGTCTGCCGGAAAAAGAGTTCGCAGAAAGATGGAGTTTTGAGCAACAGGCGCTAAAGGAAAGATTACAAACTAAAATTTCAAACAAATATGAATTGGATGAAGATTCTGAACTAACTACTGATAAAGGCGAGCCCGTAAGATCCAAATCAGAAAAAATAATAGCAGACAAACTGAACAAAAAAGGTGTGCCTTATGTATATGAGCAACCGCTACTTTTTAATGGATATTGCTATATTGTTCCAGATTTTAAAGTGTTGAATAGGAAAACACGAAAAGAAATATATTGGGAGCATTTGGGAATGATGGATGATGCAGATTATGTGGAAAAGGCAATTAAGAAAATAGAATTATATGAAAAAAATGGGATATTTCAAGGGGATAAATTAATAGTTACATACGAAACTAAGGAACACCCTCTTAATGTAAAACACGTTGACAAGATGATAGGACAATATTTTGAGTAGCAAAAATGTAAAAAAATATACACGAAAAGTTCTGTAAGTAAATAGTTAAGTACAGATTAACAATAATTAAGGGACAACAAAAAACAAATTTACAATAATTTAAGAAAATGTAACGAACATGTTTATAATGAAACGATTTTATGATAGTATACTTATACCAAGATAACGAAAAGGAGAAAATAAATATGGGCAACTTAAATTATTTAGATAAAAAAGGAACATTTACATTAGATGATCCTGATTTAACAAGCTATATGTATTTTCCACTTGCCAATGAAGCTGGCATGATGAGTTCTATTACACCGGACTTGAACGGAGACATAAAATTAGATCAGAATACATTTTTACTGGAGCCGGTTAGTAGTGAAAATTTGCATAATAATAAGTCATCCAGAAACTTTTGGGTATATGTGGAAGGAAAGGGAGCATGGTCTGTAACAGGACGTTCCAGTAAGCAACAGGCAAAACTTTTTGAGGATGACAAGGAAAAAGTAAAACTTACAGCAGGAATTATGTGGCATCAGGTGGAGAGAGAATCTGATGAAATGGAATTAAAGGCTGTAATGACCAGCTTTGTTCCAAATACAGAGGAAAAAGCTGAACTGACAAAATTTGAAATAACAAACACGTCAGATAAAGAACAGAAAATTACATCAACAGTTGCAATACCATTGTATGCCCGTTCTGCATCAAACATCAGGGATCACAGACATGTAACATCACTTCTTCACAGAACATTTACAGTGAAAAATGGAATAATGATTCATCCGACACTGACATTTGATGAGAGAGGTCATAATAAAAACAAAGTATATTATGGAGCTCTGGCAAAGGAAGAAGTAAATGGGGAGATGGTTTCACCAATAAGCTTTTGTCCTGTTACAGAAGAGTTTATAGGTCCTGGTGGAAACTTTGAAAATCCATATTATGTAATGAAGAATGAACCATTACCATATAAGGTAGGGGAAGAAGTTGACGGATATGAAACTGTTGCAGCAATAAGGTTTGAAGATACGGTGCTTGCGCCGGGAGAGACTAGAACATACATTGTTGCATTGGGATTCGGTGAATCAGAAGCAGAAATTACAGAAATAAGCAAGAAATATCTTATAACAAAACATTTTGATAGATATTTAGAAGAAACAAAAGAATATTGGCAGAAGAAAATAAATGTAAGTTATAATTCATCAGATACAGACTTTGACAACTGGATGCACTGGGTTAATTTCCAACCAATGTTAAGAAGAATATATGGATGTTCATTCCTTCCACACCATGATTATGGAAAAGGCGGAAGAGGATGGAGAGATTTATGGCAGGACTGTCTTGCACTTCTTATAATGGAGCCTGAACAGGTACGTCAGATGTTAATTGACAATTTTGGGGGCGTAAGATTCGACGGAACTAATGCCACAATCATCGGCTCAAAGCAGGGAGAATTTATTGCAGACAGAAATAATATTGTTCGTGTTTGGATGGATCATGGAGCATGGCCATATCTTACAACAAGTCTTTACATAGAACAGACAGGTGATATTGAATTCTTAAGAGAAGAAAATACGTATTTCAAGGATGCTCAAATTCACCGTGGAGAAGATAGAGATGAGAGATGGAATGATTCCCGTGGAAATAAGCAGATGACAACAGAAGCAGAGCCTTACAGAGGAACTGTTTTGGAGCATTTATTAATCCAGCATTTGACTTCATTCTATGATGTGGGTGAACATAATCATATTAGACTTCGTGGCGCTGACTGGAATGATGGCCTTGATATGGCAAATGACAGAGGTGAAAGTGTTGCATTTACGGCACTTTATGGCGGAAACATGAGAAACCTCGCTAAGAACATAAAAGCATACGAAGAAAAAACAGGAAAGAACACAATTACCCTTGCAAAAGAAATACTTACATTAATAGATGCAGATAAATCGATTTATGATAGCATTGGTGACAAGCATGCTGTACTTGATGAATATTGTGAGAGCGTAAAACACATTATTTCAGGCGAAAAAGTGGAAGTACCTTGTGACAAACTGATTGATGTCTTAAATGGAATGTCAGACTGGATTGGAAACCATATCAGAAAAACGGAATGGTTAAGTGATAAAGATGGTTATTCATGGTTTAACGGATACTATGACAATAGTGGTAAGGCTGTAGAAGGAGATTTCGAAACAGGAGTAAGGATGATGCTTACGGGACAGGTATTTGCCATAATGTCTGAAACGGCTACTAAAGAACAGGTGGCAGAAATAGTAAAAGCAACTGATAAATACTTATATGACGAAAAAATCGGTGGTTACAGACTAAATACTAACTTTAACGAAGTAAAAACAGACCTTGGAAGACTTTTCGGATTTGCATTTGGACATAAAGAAAACGGTGCCGTATTCTCACATATGGCTGTAATGTATGCCAATGCATTGTATTCAAGGGGCTTTGCAAAAGAAGGATACAAAGTAATTAACACTTTATATAAACATTGTAATGATTACAATTTAAGTAACATATATCCTGGAGTTCCTGAGTACGTAAATCAGCGTGGGCAGGGAATGTATCATTACCTTACAGGTGCAGCAAGCTGGTTATTGCTCACAGTATTAAATGAGATGTACGGAATAAAGGGACAGTTGGGAGCACTTAAGTTACAGCCAAAACTTCTTGCAACTCAGTTTACAAATGGAATGGCAAGTGCAACATGTATGTTTAGAGGTGTAAACATTACAGTTACATATCAGAATCCTTTTAATCTTGAAGTAGGAAATTACAGAGTAAAAGAGATTTATATTGATGGTGAAAAATACAGCGATGGTGACACAATTGCAAAAGAAGATGTAGATAAATTAGGTGACAAGAGTATTATTACTGCAGTTTTAGGATAATAGACTATGCCTGTTTTGTAAAATAAGAAAAAGAGAGGAGTTAAAAAATGTTTGAATGGGGAAGAGCTGTGTGCTATTCAGGTTACAGAGAAGGACAGAGTCCGAAAATATGTACGTATCCAACATACGATCAGATAGTTGAAGATTTGAAAATATTGGATGAAATGGGATTTAAGTACATAAGAATGTACGACCCAATAAGCTATGCAGAGATGACATGTCAGGTTATCAGAGATTTAGGTCTTGATATGAAAATGATGTTAGGACCTGATTTGATTTCAGAAGTAAATAATCCGGGATGCCCATGGCTTAAAACAAATTATTCAGAGGAAGAATTAAAACAGCGTGCTGAAAGAAATGACAGAAATATTGATGAGTTGATTAGAATTGCAAATGAGAATTCTGATATAATTAATGTTGTTTCCGTTGGAAATGAAAATACTCCTGAGTGGGGAGCAAATAATGTGCCGGTGGAACGTCTCATAGAATTTGCTGACAGATTAAGAGAAGGAACAGGAAAACCTGTAACTTTTAATGAGGGTGCTTTTGAGTGGGTTCATTTAAAGGAACTTGCAAAACACCTTGATATAATAAGTGTTCATTCATATCCGCTTTGGTATGGAAATACGGTAGATGAAGCACTAAAAGTTAACAAAGACTGGTATAAAAAAGTAAAGGAGATGTATCCTGACAAGTTTGTTATTTTTTCAGAAGTTGGCTGGGCTACGGACTGCGCCGTATTCACCCAGATGAAAGAAGGGGAAGCCAATGAGGAAAACCAAAAAAAATATTATGAAGAGTTTTGGGAATGGTCTGATTCAGAAAAAATAATCTCATATATGTTTGAAGCTTTTGATGAACCTTGGAAGGGTGGAAACAAACCGAATGAGGCGGAAAAGAACTGGGGAATGTTTACTGTAGACAGAAAGCCGAAACTAATGTTTGAATAAAAAAAAACGAATTGAAATATTTTTATAAGAAAAGAAGCAGGGAAAATGCCTTTAAACAGGTGATTTACCCTGCTTTTTCTTATAAAAAAATAACGATAAAATAAAATGTGTTTTATTTGAAACTATATTGAAAACAGGGGCATTTTAAAGTGAAATAATAGTGGAATTTATAAAGCTGTCTTTTGATAGTGTACGAAAGGAGAAACGCATGAAACTAAGCAAAACAATGAAAAAAATGTTGGCGGTGGTATGTTCATTAGCACTTGTTGTTACATCTGTTACAGTATATAACATAACAGCAAAAGCTGATGATACATGGAAGATTAATCCTGTTACTATTACTACATTGCCAACAACAGACGGAAAGGTGGTTTATGGTATTGCTAACTTAACATTTACAGCATACCAGGGAAGTGAGGCGGCAGATTATGCATATGCAGCATTTATTGATGATATTTCGGATGACCATTTGGCACGTTCATCAAGTAACGACTGGGTATGGGGAATCAAAGATGGTGGTAACAACCTCAACTATGATAAGGTTATACAAAGAAGTTGAAGGCGAATAACAACGTATGGGATCCTGTTAATGCTGTTACATATACATATTCACAGGATGGATTAACACCTGGTGCAGAATATGAATTCACAGCAAAGGTAAGTGCTAACTTAGTAGATTTCGCATTAAGCTTTAATAATACAGAATTCTTCAATCAGGGTAAGAATCAGAAAGAACTCACAATTGGAACAGACGTAGTAGCTGATGAAAATGGTGTAGCTAAGGCAGTAGTTGAAGCAGCAGTTGTTGGTATTAACGTAAGACTTACATTTACAGATGCTAAGTTTACAGAAAAGGGTTCAGAACCAGAAACAACAACACCAGTAGTTGATCCTGAGACAACAACACCAGCAGTTGAGCCAGCTACAACACCGGCAGTAGAACCAGCTACAACAGCTCCTGTTACAACAAAAGCTCCTGAAGCCAAGACAACAGTAGCTACAAAGCTTGGTACTACAAAGGTAACTAAGGCTACAAAGAAGAAAGCAGCAGCTAAGGTTAGCGTTACATTTAAGAAGGTTAACGGAGCAGCTAAATATCAGGTACAGATTTCTACATCTAAGAAGTTCAAGAAGGTTCTTGTTAAGAAGACAGTTAAGAAAGCAACAGTTACAATTAGTAACAAGAAACTTAAGAATAAGAAGAAATTATACATTAGAGTAAAAGCAGTTGGCGCAGATAAGTGGTCAAAGGCTAAGAAAATTAAAATTAAAAAATAAATAGTATTAACTATTTGAAACTGCCACCCAATTGGTGGCAGTTTTTTTAAACTCTTTTGTTTGACTTTATGGGAAACCATATGGATTTTCTTGCCATTTAATAGTTCAAATGATAAACTTAAACACATAGTTATAGATGAAGGTGTGGAACTTATACGAAAATAAAAAAGGAGAGTGGGAAATGAAAAAGATGAAGAAAATGTTGGCAGTGTTTGTGGCAACTACATTGGTAGCATCAATAATGATGGGAGTAAGAGGAACTAACACAATTGAAGCAAGTGAAGAGTCTATTACACTTAGCAATTGGACATTTTTACAGGGAGGTATGTACAACCCAGCAGAAGAAGGTAACGAAGGTTATATTAACTCAGTTACTATGAGTAGTACAAACGAAAAACTTACAGGATGGTTAAAAGGAAACAAGGCAGGCGATGCAGATCCTTCAGTTAATCAGACAATGACAGCAAAGAAAGTTTCAAACGGATTCACTATTGATATTGAAAACACGGGCTGGGATGCCAAGTGGGATCAATCACCGGTTAGAATTAATCCGTGGTCCATTCAGACCTCTATGGAGAATGTGAATATTAAATCAGGTCATAAGTATACTGTCAGATTTAATGCAAAATCATCAAAAAAGAAATATGCATATGTTGCATTTGGAAGTGATATAGATAATCTAACACCTTATGGTGATGATGAATTGGATGGACAGCAGGTTATAACTATTACACCAACAGAACAGACATATACATTTACATTTGTTAACTATGTATCAGCTACAAAGCTTAATACAAAACTTATGCTTGGTGCTTTTAACGCAAAATATGATTGTGCAGGAAATGATATTTCAAGCATCGTAACAGATGTTGAAAATAAATGGAAAGGCACAGTAACTGTAAGTGATTTTGAAATTATAGATGAAGGCCGTTCACCGGATTTTGTTATTGTTGACCCGGAACCTGAAAAACCTACTTTAAAACCTCAACCAACTACACCGGAAATTACAACAGAACCTGTTGAGGATGAGGGAGAAAATTTTGCATCAAATGTGGACTGGAATTGGTTTTCAGTTTGTCCATTGGACGGAGAAAGTACATTAGATGAAGAACACAATGGTCATGTCCAGGGAGAAAATGGAAGCAAGGAACATCCATATTGCTGGTATCATACATTAACACATTTAAGCACAAACGAGAGACCTAATGGATATGTTGAAGGTGCAGATTTTGCAACAAAGGGTTGGGTAGTTCCGGGAACAACAGCCTCTAATGCACGATTATATGCAAAAAATACAGGCTGGGACGCTTTATACAATGGTGAAGTTTTAGCTGATGACAATCCTTATGGTTTGAGGTTTTACACGTCAAATATTCCTATAAAAAAGAATTGTACATATACTTTATCCTTTAAATATACAAGCGATATATATCGTACCATATATAAAGGGGCACAAAATGAAAAAGAAGAGATTTATACAAAGCATATAGGGTTAGAAATTATAAATCCTCAGGATGGAAGCAACCTTAATTTTACAGAAAACAGTGGATGTACAAAATACGGCATTTTCCTTGCTGATAAAAATGCAGATGAAAAAACAATAACTGTAAAGTTCAAAATACCAGCAGATTATGAAGGCGAAAATATTTTTGTTCAGTTAAACGCAGGAGCTTACTTGCTATCATATCCTGATGAAATTGATATGAAGGGCAGTTTATATGTAAAGGATTTGAAACTTGTTGCAAAGACGAGCGACAATTCAACAACGGTAGCGCCAACAACAGTGCAATCTGCAACTGAACAGCCAACGACTGAGGCGGAAAAAACAACAACAGTGGAACCTGCTACAGCTGAACCTACAACAAAGGATACACAGACAAAGGTTGACCCTGTTAACATTTCAACGAAGACTACATCATATGATAAACCGGACAAAGCAACAGAGAATCCTTCTGTTTCTAAATCGCTGGGGGCAACATCAGTAACAAAGGCAGCTAAGTCAAAGAAAGCAACTAAAGTTAGTGTTACATTTAAGAAGATTAACGGAGCAACTAAATATCAGGTACAGATTTCTACATCTAAGAAATTTAAGAAAGTGCTTGTTAATAAAATTATCAAGAAAGTAAAAGTAACAATAAGCAGTAAGAAACTTAAGAATAAAAAGAAACTATACATCAGAGTAAGGGCAGTTGGCACAGATAAATGGTCAAAGCCTAAAAAAATCAAAATAAAATAATTAGAAATTAATTACGTGAAACTGTCACCCACCGGGTGGCAGTTTTTTATGTTAAGAAGTTATACATGTAAAAATTTAATAATCCATTGCATTCAACGTATCTCAAAAGAATACATGTAAGAAAAAATACAACACGCAAAATTATGTTCTACCCCCAAACAACATCCCCTTAAGTAATAAAAAAAGAAAAAAATAATAAAAACGTTTTTCTGAATAATAACAAAAATAGTTAAAAAAGGTATAAAATTAACAAAAATAAAGGGCAAATATCTCATATAATTACCCCCTTTTAGTCAAGAAATTGAAAATAACCATAAAACCCTTTTTATTCTTGTTGGCTACAAAAATAGAATTTATAATATAGGTATATTATTGTGTTTAAAGGAGAACAGAAATGAAAATCTTGAAAAAAATCACATCGGTGGTTTTGGCTGCGACTATGGTAATAACTATATGTCCACAGACTCAGATTATTGATATTCAGGCAAAATCTGACAGTACAAAACCGTATAACATTTCATATGGCAGACCTGTGTATGCCAGCTCTCAGGACAGTAGCGGTGTTGCGGTTGAAAATGCAGTAGATGGTGACGAAAGCACCAGATGGCAGGCTAAACAGAGTGATCAGAATGAATGGTTATATGTTGACCTTGGAGCAGAGGCTGACATTGATCACATTTATCTTCACTGGGAAGCTGCCCGCGCCAAATATTATGAAATACAGTTTTCAAACGATGAAGATAACTGGACAACAGTATATACAAAAGGAAAGCAGGTAGGTGCATATGTAAATATGGCTTTTTCCTACAAAGTAAATAGTCTAAAAGACGGATATGCTGAAGTTTCAGGAGAATGGACATCAGTGGAAGATGCAAAGTACAAAGTATATGACGGAGATACTATTGCAAAGGCGCCGGACAATTATGATTTTAAGGCATATGGAGGAACTCAGGGAAATTTCAAACTGAGTGAAGGAAAACATACAATAAAAGTTGTTGCATTTAATCCTGAAACAAATGCAGAACTTGGAAGTGCAACATGTGAAGTAAATGTTGTTGAAGGCGGAAGTGGTGACAACGGAGTTGTTGTTGACACTAATGCTAATTTAAAACAAACAATTGAAGCTTCACAGTTAAGTGCTAAAAAAGCAAGATATGTAAAAGTTGTAACTACTGAAAGAGTTATGAATTACGGTAGTTCACTTTATGAATTCCAGGTATATGGAACAAATGGTGTTGTAAGACCACCAAAGGATTATGGTGAAAACCTTGCACTTAACAAACCTGTAAAATCAAGAACAAACACTATTAAAGACGGAGATAAAACAAAAGAAGTAAATGTCCGTGATGAATGGTGGATGTATGATTCAGACGGAAATATTAAACAGGATGCATACGATAATGTAAAACCTGAAAATGCAGTTGATGGAAAAACAAACACATCATTTACATCATATCAGGGAGATGACCAGTGGATATACGTGGATTTACAGAAAGAATATACTCTTGGTCGTGTAGTAATCAACTGGAATTCAGATGCAGGAAAAATTTATGATGTAGAAGTATCAAGTGATGCAAAGAACTGGAAAACAGTTCACCGTGTTCAAAAAGGATATGCAAACATGACTGATAATTTTACAATGTATCAGAAAAATGTAAGATATGTCAGAGTACTTGGATATACAAAAGTTGAAAGCGGAAGCGGATTTGGTATTAATGAATTGTCAGTTTACGAATATGTAGATGGTGACAGTAAAGAAAATGAAACAATAACAGAATTACCAAAGAGACAGATTGTAAATAACAAAAATGGAAAAGGTTCTTACGTTTCAGGAGAAATGTATAATGAAAAGAACAAACTTCCAACCTTTGTTAATCCGGATACAATCAAAACACCTATTGACTCAAACAGCTGGTGGTCATCAGCTATGGTACAGACTTTCAGTAATCTGTTATGTTCTACACCTCTTAAGGCAAGCTTCTCAAAGAAAGGGCTTGGAGTATTACTTGCAACAGCAGGTTGGGTAGGAACAAGAACAGAAAATGATTTAGGAACTGATCAGAGTACGGAAACAACGAGAGATTTCTATATCACACCGGAAAATCTTGATACGGCAACAGCTTACGACAGAGTAGAAAGTTACGGAGATTATTCAGTTCAGTTAGGACTTATGGATGAAGATAATCTTCAGATGAAATCAACAATAGTAAAGGGTTCGCCTTATATTTTTAATGAGTTCTGTGACAATACAGTTGCATTCCTTAGTGGAAGCTCAATAACAGAATTCTTTGATGAAAATGGAAATAAGATATTGACAAAGAAGGGTGACACTCTTGTAACAGACCACATTGGATTTAAGACTGTTGATGATGAGAACACAAAAGCAAATAATGAAGGAACATATTTTGAATTAAATGCTCCTGAAGGAACAGAATTTAAAGTAATGATTGCAGAAGGAAATTACAAGATTAAAATTACATTCCCTTCAAAGAAAGATAACTATATGTCTGTAGCCGGAATGACAAGGAAGGGCGACATTGAGGATTATTACAAACATGGTTATGCATTTGTAACAGATACAAAAGTTGGATATACATATGGAAAAGATAATTCAAAAATCGTCACTACATACACAGCTACAACAAAATTAATGAGAACAGGCTTCTCTAATGTTACAATGCATTGTCTGTTTCCACATCAGTGGAAGCATACAAATGCAGCAGATACACCATATGCTACATATCCATCAATTCGTGGTGATATGAAGTCAATATGGTCAAATGAATACAAAACAACACAGCAGTTTTCAGGTTTACTTCCTACATTTGCAAAATCAAACAGCAGTATGTTTAACAGCAGCGAAATGATTGAATATTTAAATCAGGTAGTTGCTTCAAAGATTAATACAGCACCTGTTTCAGATGCATATTGGGAAGGTAAGAATGTACACCCACTTGCAATCAGCGCACTTATGGCTGACCAGTTAGGTGAAACAGAAATTAAAGAAAAATTACTTAAAAAATTAAAGAGCATTATGGTTGACTGGTTCAACTATGATGGAGGGGATGACAGATGTTACCTCATTTACAACAAAGATTGGGGAACGTTATATTATCCGGATAGTGCCTACGGCGCAAACGCAGCTATCTGTGACCACCACTTTACATATGGATACTTTATGTTTGGTGCAGCAGTTTTAGCAGCATATGATAAACAGTTCTACAATGATTATAAAGATATGATAGAACTTCTCGTAAGAGATTACGCTGATCCATACGAACCAAAGGATGATGGAAACATGTTCTGTAAGTTCAGAGCATTTGATCAGTATTCAGGTCATTCATGGGCAGGCGGATATGCAGACAGCGATTCAGGTAACAACCAGGAATCGGCATCAGAGGCATTGTTCAGCTGGGTAGGTATGTATCTTTGGGGTGAAGCTACTCAGAATCAGACATATATTGATGCAGGTGCATATGGATTTACAACAGAAATGGA
The DNA here is from genome assembly GCA_900548465.1 of uncultured Eubacterium sp. Lineage (GTDB taxonomy): Bacteria > Bacillota > Clostridia > Lachnospirales > Lachnospiraceae > Eubacterium_G. The sequence continues at coordinate 38,715 of URKY01000002.1, read as the reverse complement.
TGCAGTAGAACAGTACTGGTTCGATTATGATGAAACTAACTGGTTAAAGGCTTATCCTTTCCAGGCAGCAGGTCAGATATACGGAGCATCAATGGGCTACGGAACATACTTTGGCGGACAGCCTGTATATGTATATGGTATCCAGTGGCTTCCAATTTCTGAATACCTTACAAACTATGGTATGAATCAGGCAAAGTGTAAAAAAATATATCAGGGTCTTGAGGATGATACACAATATGCTATAAATATTGAAAAAAGACTTTTTGAAGAAGACAAGAAAAATGGAGTAGATCCTGATAAGTCATGGCATAATCCTGACAATTATGTTACTCCTGATACAGGATGGCAGCATATTACATGGCCATTCCTATCACAGACAAATGCACAGAGTGCATATGATAAGTTTGAAGCAAACGTATCAAAGGTACAGGTAGAAGACAGAGCAAATACTCTTTGGTTCATTTCAGCAATGGATCAGATAGGACACAGAACAAACGATTATTCTATCGTTGGAAACATTCAGGGTTCAGTATATGTAAAAGACGGCAAGTATACTGCAGAAGTATGGAACCCAACAGACAAAACACAGACAGTAACAGTTAAGAAGGCTGACGGAACAGTTGCAGAAACAGCAAGGATAGGTTCAATGGCAACAGTAGCGTTTAATATTGATACAGGAAAGAAATTTGATCTTACTCAGGTAGGAACACCTGTAATTAAAGCTACAGCTCTTGCAGACGGAAAAGTTACAAATAATGTAACAGGAACAACATCATTTGATGATACACAGTTAGTAGAACTTACTGCAACAGATGCAGGAGCAAAGATTTACTACACAACAGATGGAACAGTTCCAACTACAGAATCAAAATTATATACAGACAAGATTTTGGTTTCAAGTGATACAACAATTAAGGCAATTGCAGTTAAGGATAACTGTATTGACTCTGCATATGCATCAACAGTAATCAAGATTAACGGTGATGTTGTACAGAGCAGTGATAACTTAAGTATAGGATCTACAGCAACTGCATCAACAGAAAAAGAACCTGCAGCCAAGGCTATAGATGGAGATGGAACAACAAGATGGCAGGCAGAATCAAATGATAATGAATGGTTACAGGTTGACTTAGGAAGAGTAAAGACAGTCAATACAGTAAAAATCAATTGGGAAGCTGCTTATGCTGAAAAATACGAAATCCAGGTATCAAAGGATGGAGAAAAGTGGACTACAGTAGCAAAAGAAAACGGACTTGTAGGTGAAATCACTTCATCATTCCCTGCAACTCAGGCGCGTTACGTAAGAATGCAGGGCGTTAAGCGAGGTACTGCATACGGATATTCTATTTATGAAATGGAAGTATATGGGGCATTACAGGCAGAAGCTCCTGTAATTACTCCTGTAAGTGGTACATACAGCGGAGAGCAGAAAGTAACAATGTCAACCTCAGTAAAGGGTGCTGAAGTTAAATATACTTTAGATGGAACAACTCCTACTGAAGATTCAAAGACATACACAGCTCCTATTACTATTAATAAGTCAACAATAGTAAGAGCAGTTACATACAGAAAGGGAATGTTGTTATCAGACCCTACAGAATCAAGTATTATTATTGCAGGAACAATTGCACTTGATAAGGATTCTGCAAAGATAGCAATTGACAGAACAGTTCAGCTTTCAGCATTAACTAATGAAAGCGTAACATGGACAAGCAGTAATGGAAATATTGCAGCAGTAGATAAAAACGGATTAGTAACAGGAAAGTCAGTAGGTATAGCAAAGATTACAGCAACTACAGCAAGTGGAAAGACAGCTACATGTAATGTTACTGTAACAGAACCAATACATATAGTATCAATCTCAATTCCTGAAACATTTGAAATCAGAAACAAGACATCAGAAACTCTTGAGCTTAAGATTAATCCGGAAGACACAACAGATGATACGACAGCTAAGTGGGAATCAAGCGATGAACACGTATTAACAGTAAATGAAAATGGTACAATCACTGCGAAGGGTGAAGGCGAAGCAACAGTAAAAGTTACAGTTGGAAAATTTACGGCAGAATGTAAAGTTACAGTTGGACCAACAGCAACAAATACAGAATTAGTTGCAAGCAGCAGATACAATGCAGCACTTAAGAAGAATGTAACAGCATATCCGGAAATAGCAGAGGGCAACATTTCGTATATTACAGACGGCGCACTTTCAGCAGGAGGAAATCATGCCGCACTAGGAAAAAAAGGATGGAATTATAGTGGTGAATGTTACGCAATAATCGATCTGGGGAATACATATGACGCATCCACAATTGATCAGGTTATTGTACAGTACAAAGATCAGGCTGAGAACGATACTGTAATGAATAAAAAATATGAAATACAGTATTCAACTAACGGAATTGATTACAACACTGTATATACCTCAGATACAGTTACAGCAGCAGATATGGATAAAGATAACTGCATAGTATCTAATGTCGTAGGACAGAGAGGTGGAATAAGATACGTAAAGGTATATTATCCAAAGAGTGCAGGATATGGTATACAGATTTGTGAAATCGGTGTTATCAGTACAGAACAGAATCTTAAGACTATAGAAGTAGAAAACTGCGCTGATCCTAAAGACTTTACAGTAACATCTGACAAGATTTGTGAAATCGAATATACAATTACTCCAGGTGGAAATCAGGAAGGTTACAAATATGCTGTATATGTAGATGGAATCAGAAAGACAGATTTAATTGAAGCCGGAAGTGGTGTAATTAAAGATGTAGCAGCAGGAACACACAAAGTACAGGTAATCGCATTCTACAATGGTCTTACATCAAAGGGTATAACAAAAGAAGTAGATGTAGATGACGGTTCTCTTGTACCATATGTAGGAACTACACGTAATCTTTCAAAAGGTGCAACAGTAACAGTAGAAGACATTGAATCAGAACATGAAGAGGGAAGCAAAGACCCACAGACACTGACGGATGGTGTTATATCAACCGAGACAAACAAAGTTATTGAAACAGTATGGGGAAGTAAAACTGCAACAATTACAATTGATTTAGGCAGTGCCATCGACAAGAAACTTATTGATGAAGTATTGCTGGCATTTAAGGCAAACAACACTAATGCAACAGAATACAACATTGAGTTCTCAGAAGATGGAATAAATTACGAAAAGGTAATTGATAAGACAAATGTTGAATATAAGGCAGCATACGAAGACAAGTTTGATGCAGACAGTTATTCAAAAGACAAAGTAAGATACGTCAAAGTTAACTTAACTAACGGAAATGCAAATTGGGGATATCAGATTTCTGAAATTGCAATTATGGGTACAGACGTATTAATGCCTGTAGAAGCAAAAGGCCTTGTCGTAACAAGTCCCGGAAATAATTTAATCCAAGTATCTTGGACAGGCGAAGCTAACCAGTTATATTCAGTATACATTGACGGTGCCTTAAAGGGCATGGATGTAACAGCAGGAACATATACATACAATGGAATTGATGCAGGTGTTCATACAGTAAGAGTTACAGCAAAATTAAACGACATTGAATCAAAGGGTGTTTCAGCAACTGTAAGTGTTGAGGCAGGACCACAGACAACTGTACCGGTAACAACAGAAGCACCTACAACAGCAAAACCTACAACAGTAGCGCCTACAACAAAACCAGCATCAGATGAGACAACAGAGACACCTACAACGAAGCCTTCAACGGATGAGACAACAGAAACTCCAACAGAGCCTTCATCAGATACTACGACAGAAGCTCCAACAGAGCCTTCATCAGATGAAACGACAGAAGCTCCAACAGAGCCTTCTTCAGATGAAACAACAGAGGCACCTACAACAAAACCATCATCAGATGAAACAACAGTAGCGCCAACAAAGCCGGCATCAAATGAAACTACAAAGGCAGCTTCAGGAGAAACAACAAAGGCTGGTAATGTAACAACTGCTTCAGAAGATAAGGCTATAAAGTTAGGAAAAACAAAGGTTAAGAAGGCTACAAAGAAGAAAGCTGCTAAGAAGATTAAGCTTACACTTAAGAAGGTAATTGGAGCAACTAATTATCAGGTTAAGGTTTCTACATCTAAGAGATTTAAGGGCAAGAAGAAAGTAACTATTACAAAGATAGTTAAGAAGTCTACGTCAACTATTAAGATTAAGAAACTTAAATCAGCTAAGAAATATTATGTAAAGGCAAGAGCAATGAAAAAGTCCGGAAGCATAGTTATTTATGGCAAGTGGAGCAGGAGAAAAACTGTAAAAATTAAATAAAAACATTAGTGTGTTTTAAAAGATAATTTGATATAATGTGGATTAGAGAGAGCTCGGATAAAAATTAAGGAGGTAACAATGAAAAATACTAATCGTAGCATTATGTCTGTGGTTTTGGCTTTGGCAATGGTATTTACATCAGTTAGCGGATTTTCAAAGTCAGCATCACAGAACGTAAAAGCAGGGACAACAGATGTGGATATAACGGGTGTAACCGTTCAATCCAACATCGTGGAGAATGGAGACGCACAACTAATAAATGCATTGACGCAGAAGACAATGTCAATTGATGGCGTGACATACAATAACTATTCACGCTATACGGGAGTTTCGGCTTCCGCATCAACAGAAATGGGTGCAGCATTGAATGCCATTGACGGAAAAACAGGCACGAGATGGGAGTCCAATCACGGAGTTGATCCACAGGAACTTGTTATTGATTTAGGAAATACTTACAGTATTAAAGCTTTAGCAATTTATTGGGAAACTGCTTCAGCAAAAAAATATAAGGTAGAAGTATCAGCCGATGGAGAAAACTTCAAAGAATTAACAGACATTGAGTCCAAGATAGGTGGTAGAACGGATATGCTTAAGCTGTCAAAGGCAATTTCAGTTCGTACAGTTAAGATTAACTGCTTATCAAGAAATACGATATATGGTGATTCTATTTATGAATTGGGTATATTTGGAAGTGAAACACAGAAGGATGTAGTTTCAGTATTATCTAACTTAAAAGTTAGGGATTATTACAAATATACAGGAAAGTACATGATTTACTTTGACGAAGCAGAGGAATCATCAGGCTACAATATATATATTGACAATACTGATACAAAAATTAAGACAATTAAAAGCACCGGTTCATATCTTACAGCTAAGGACATAAAAGGTCTTTCAGCAGGAAACCATACATTATATGTGGCTAACACTGATGCTACCGGTAAGGAATCTGCAATGCTTCATACAACATTTAATGTATGGGACCAGGAAGGTACATTTACAGATGTACCTCAAGTATATATTTACACAGATAAGAGCATAAGTAAGGATTATCATGCAAACCCTGATGTAACAGTTTCAATTGTTGATAAAAAAGGTGGTACATACAAAGATATTACTGACGGCGAATGTAATATTAAGGTTCGTGGAAATTCAACTGCCGGAGCGGCAAAAAAACCATGGAATATCAAGTTAAGTGGTAAGAAGAGTGTTCTTGGTATGGATAAAGGTAAGAAGTGGTGCCTTCTTGCAAACTCTTTTGACAAGTCATTAATGAGAAACAGTCTTGTTTATGATTTGGGATTACAGAATGGTGTTACATATTCAAGTCAGAGCAGATTCGTAGATGTTTACATTAATGGAACATATAATGGCAACTATCTCATGACAGAACCTGTTGAAGCAAAGACAGGAAGGGTTGAAATAGATGCATATAATTCAACAAATAATGATATTCTGTTAGAACTTGGTACAAGAAATGAGCAGGGAGTTGATCATTTCCAGACACCAAAGTTAGGAATTACATTTGATGTAAATGATCCTGAAAAAGGTGATGATTTAACTGACGCAGAAGTAGATGCAAAAATCCAGAGAGCAAGAGTATTCCTTGGTGATTTTGAGACGGCATTAAGTAAGAATAATTATGATGAAATCTTAAAGTATATGGATGAAGACACTTTTGTTAATTTCTATATTGCCAGTGAATTATTCAAGAATGTTGACTTTAATTTCAGTTCAACAAGATTTTATATCAAGGGCAGTAAGGTTTATGCAGGGCCTTTGTGGGACTTCGATTTGTCCAGTGGAAACTGTAAACCGGAGTATTATAGAGAATATTATGTAGACGGAGTAAGTTATAAGGGTTACTACTGTCAGGGCATGAATTGGTATAAAAAGTTATTTAAGAATGAAACATTCTATTCAAAAGTTAAACAGAGATACAAGGAATTACAGTATGTAATCCAGAATATGTATAAGACAGATTCAGAAACAACTTTGAGTATAAATTATTTGGTTGATCAGTACGGAGCTTCTTTTGAAAGAAACTACAAAGACAAAAATAATTTAGGAGCAGGTTGGAGTCTTACTGATGAAGACGGATACAGTTATACATCAACAGCTCATTGGACTAATTGGAAACAGCCTATTGAGTTCTTAAGAGACTGGCTGAAAAACAGAAATGCATGGTTGTGCGAACAGTGGGGAATCAATATGAATTCAGCCTACGAAGAAAGTAAACCGGGGCATGGTGAGGAACCAACAACGGTAGCACCACCAACAACAGTAGCACCTACTGCAAAGCCAACAGATAAGCCTACGGTAGAACCTTCAGTAAAACCAACTACTGAAGAACCGACTACAAAAGATGGTGTGGTTGAAACAACAGTAGAGCCAACATCGGAACAGAGTTCGGAAGAAACTATTGCAACAACAGGAAATGAAACAACAGGCAACAATATTGCAACAACTAAAGATAAAGGAAAATTAACAACAACAGCTAGCGTAGCAACAAATATCAATGTCCCAAAGACAAAAATCAGTAAGGCTACGAAAAAAGCAAAATCAGTTAAAATCAAGATTTTGTTCAAGAAAGTAGCAAATGCTAAAAAGTATGAAGTTAAGGTTTCATCATCAAAGAAGTTTGCAAAGAAAAAGACTATTACAAAGATAGTTACAAAGACAAAGGCAAACTTAAAGGCTAAGAAGTTTAAGAATGCTAAAAAGTTGTATGTTAAGGTAAGGGCAATCTATTATGTAGATGGCAAGAAATACTGTGCAGCTTGGAGCAGTAAGAAACGTGTAAAAGTTAAATAAGTCAGAAGAGACAGGTGAGGTTTTCACTTGTCTCTTTTTGTATGCCTGGGTTGTGGGGGAAGTACGTGTAGGAGCTAGATATATTGAAGCCTTTGGTGTATTTCTGGAGCTTGTTTGGAAAGTAGTGTGGAAAGTACGTGTAGAAGCTTGAAATATTGAAGTCATGGGTGTATTTCTGGAGCTGGTTTGGAAAGTGGTGGGGAAAGTACATGTAGAAGCTTGAAAAAATGAAGCCCTGAGTGTATTTCTTGGGCTTGTTAGGAAAGTAATGTGGAAAGTACGTGTAGAAGCTTGAAAAAAATGAAGCCATGGGTGTACTTCTTAGGATTGTTTGGAAAGTGGTGGGGAGAGTACATGTAGGAGCTTGAAAAAAATGAAGCCATGGGTGTACTTATGGAGCTTGTTGGGAAAGTAGTGTGGAAAGTACGTGTAGGAGCTTGAAAAAATGAAACTTTGGGTGTACTTCTGGAGCTTGTTAGGAAAGTAGTGTGGAGAGTACGTGTAGTAGCTAGATATATTGAAGCCTTTGGTGTATTTCTGAGGCTTGTTGGAAGAGAAGAGGGGAAAGTACGTGTAGAAGCTTGAAAAAATAAAGCCTTAAGTGTATTTCTGAAGTTTATCGGAAAAGTAGTAGGGAAAGTACGTGTAAAAGATTGAAATATTGAAAATCTTAGTGTATCTCTCTGGCTAAAAGAAAAATTATTGCCACATCATTGCCATAATCACAAAAATGATTGTTATTTTCTAACCTAAGTGTTAAACTTAAATCAAAGTATGTCCATAATTTTGGGTATACACAAGAAATTCAGAAAAAAGAGAGTTTACATTATGAGGAAAATAGTAAAAAAAGCAATTATATACATAACTGCAGCATCAATGTTGGTTGGTGTGAGTACAGTGGCATTTGCAGAGCCGAAAAACAATTATGATTTCGATGGTGATGTTGTGAAAAACCCATGGGAAGAGGAAATCAGAGAAGATGCCACAACGAAAGATGAAGAAACTACTACAATATCAGATTTGGAAATTATAACAAATCAGGTTACATCTCCGGCAACCACAGATGAGACGACCAACTCGGAAACAGTAGAGACAACAAAAGCCGGAACAGATGAAACAACAAAGTCAGGAACGGTAGAGACAACAAAAGCCGGAACAGATGAAACAACAAAGTCAGGAATGGTAGAGACAACAAAAGCCGGAACAGATGAAACAACAAAGTCAGGAACAGTAGAGACAACAAAAGCCGGAATAGTGGAAACAACAAGAAACGAAGCAGTGGAAACTAGCACAGCGAAAAATTTGCAAACAACAAAAGTACCACAGACTACGAAAGTACAACCAATAACAAAAAATCAACAAGCTACAACAGCACCAATCGGAAATGTGTTGGGGGCAACAAAAGTAAAAAAAGCCACAAAGAAAAATATAAAGTTTAATAAGATAAAAATAACATTTAAAAAAGTAAAGGGAGCCCAGAAATATATTGTTGAGATATCTCAAACTAAAAAATTTAAAAAAGTAATCGCAAGAAAGAAAGTTAAAAAAGTTTCTGTAACAATCAAAAGAAAAATATTAAGAAATAAAAAGAAACTTTATGTAAGAATAAAGGCGGTAGGTGCCCAAAAGTGGTCTGCACCAAAGAAAGTTAAAATAAAAAAATAATCGAAAATAAGAGGATGGATTATTATGTTTAATAAAATAATTAAAAGAACATTAATATATTTAACTGTTGCGATTGTTACTGTAGGGATGAATACGGTTACATTTGCAGCTACCCAGAACGATTATGATGGGGATATAATCGAAAACCCTTGGGCAGATTTGTTTAAGGATGACAACAAAGACCCGGGAGATTTAGAACCGGATGATAAGAATAATCAAAAAGATAATGATTCAAAGAATAACTCAACAGACAATACAAAAAGTAATGTAACGGAAGATACAGTCAAAAAAGCTTTGAAGACTACTGTAGTTTCAGCAACGAAAAAAACAAAGAGTGCCAAAAAGGCAAAAGTAGTTGTAAAAAAGATTACAGTATTAAAAAATGTCAAATATCAGATAAAGTATGGAACAAATAAAAAAATAAAAAAATTCAGAATAAAGACATTTAAGAAAAATAAAATTACTTTGACAAAGTTAAAAGCTAATAAAAAATATTATGTAAAAGCCAGAGCTTATGTTGTAGCAAATAACAAAAAAACTATTTATGGTGTATGGACCAAGATAAAAGCTATAAAAATAAAGAAAAAATAAGATGTTTATTTTACAAAACAATACAACTTAATAATGTAATACAATTGATGTATATAATATAATGATATAACAAACAGTACTGGAGATTATAAGAAAGAGGTTCGGCAAATGAAAAAATATGAAGTACCTGAATGTGAAATAATTAAATTTGATGTAGATGATAAGACAATGGATGGAGATGTAGAGGTAGATGGAGATACTAGTGCCAATCCATGGGGAGATTTAGTTAAAGATCCTGCGTCAGGTAACATATAGAAAATAGTGGGTTTAGAAGAATAGAACTTAAGTCTTCAGTAAATATGGCAGGAAGAAAGAAAGGTCTTGTAAATCTTGGAAATGTGACGGGATAGTTAGGGTTTAAAATCGTTATGTAGTAGAAGAAAATTTAACCGGATTTTCTACGCTGAAATTAATGTTCCAAAGGGGAGAAAATAGGCATGAAAGCGTTTTTCCATAATTGACACTAAAATGTCTCGGTGGTATCTTATAAGTATAGGTATAGCTATGCTTATTTTCTGTATCATTTTTAAAAAAGGCAATAAGGAAAGATAGAGAAAAACTACGAAAATAATAAGAAAACTAAAAAGAATATGACACAGAATCACGTAATATTGCTGAAAAGTGCATAAAATAATGCAAGTAAAAAATACAAATTGACTTTATAACATTACCTAAAAATAAAAAAATAAGGAAGGAAATAAAGCAATGAAGGGAAAGATGAAAAAGGTTATTTCATTGTTACTATCTATTGCAATGATATTTACCAGTGTAAACATTTTACCAAGCACAGTAGAAGCTGCAGTAAACTCAAGTAGTGGAAGCAGTTCATGGTCATTGGTATGGAATGATGAATTTAATCAGACAGTAGGAGGAGCACCTGATTCATCAACATGGTCATATGATACCGGACATGGTGATAATGGATGGGGCAATCAGGAAGTACAAAGATATACCAACAGCACAGACAATGTAAGAATTGTTGATATGTCATCAGACTCAGGGTCTACTGATGGAAAGGCACTTGCCATTACAGCCAAAAGGGAAAATGGTGAGATTACATCAGGAAGAATAAAAACATTAAACAAACAGTATATGAAGTATGGAAGAGTAGAAGCAAGACTTAGACTTGATGATGGTATGCGTTCAGGTGTATGGCCTGCATTTTGGATGATGGGCAATGACATTGAGAGCGGCGCATCATGGCCATATTGTGGCGAAATAGACATTATGGAACATAGAAATGCAGAAAAACAAATCATCAGTACACTTCATTGGAATACAGGAACAGGTACAAGTGCAAATTATAATCATATTTATGCAGGTAGTGAGACAACAAACCAATATGGAAACATAGACAGCATTAACGATTGGCACGATTATGCAGTAGAATGGTATGAAGATGTTATGAAGTTTTATCTGGATGGTGTATGCTTTGAGACTCTTAACATAAACAGTTCAGAAATGGAAGAGTTCCAGAAGGAACATTTCATATTGCTAAATCTTGCAATTGGCAGTAGCAATTCCCCATTTACATTGGGACAGACTGTAAGTGCTGATTTTCAATCAGCTACAATGTATGTTGATTATATAAGAGTATATCAGGGAAAAGACTCAGCATTTTCTATTAGAAAGTCAGGAACATCAGAGACAAAGCCAACACAAACTACAACAGGAGATGGATTCACAATATGTTCAAGTGAAAAGACCAGTCTTGGTGGTTGGGGATATTATATGTTAAGTGGAAATGCAGGAAAATATCAGAATGGCACAAATTTAGACGATGAGTTCGTTTTGAAACTTACTTCAAACAACAAATCAAACTGGGGAGTTCAGGCGTTTACAAAAAATATATCAGTAATAAGTGGACATAAGTACAATGTTAGTGTTGATGTAAATTCATCATCTGCAACAGGTGGTGTATTGATGAAAGATGAAATCGGTCACACTGAGTTTACCAACCAGGCATTGTCAGCAGGAAATAATACATTAACAGGTAGCTTTACAGCAAACTCCGATACAATGCAGTTTATGTTCAACCTTGCAAATGTAGACGCGGGAACAACACTTAAATTTAGCAATGTAAAAGTAACAGATGTAACAGGCAGTGGTGAAGTAGGAGTAACAACAACTGCTAAGGAAACAACACCGGCCAGTGGCGATTCTTCATGGGAAGTGATAGGTGGTGGAGATGCTAACACATGGTACTATGATAAAAACAGTATGAGCGGAATCTCAGGTGTAGTTAATATTCAGCAGCCTGGATTTGCAAAAGAAAAGGGTATATATATTAATGCACCTAAAGGAATTTCAAGTGTCTCTGTAAATGGAAATACAGAAGGCGTTGCAGCAATTCAGGGTGCAGGAACAGTAGTATATTTGTCAGCTCTGACAAAACGGATAAATACAGTTACAATCAATTATGCAGGTGGAACAGGCACAGTCATCATTAAAAATACAAATGGAACAAGTGACGGTACAACAACAGAGACACAGACAGAAAGTCAGACAAAACCGGATGAGTCTGTTGATTTGTCTGAAGCAAAGGCTAACACACCTTCTACAGACAACTTAGAAGGATGGAATGAGAAAACGGCACATGGCGGTAGCAGTGTTGATAGCAATAAAAGTATCAAATTTTACATTGCAAAGAATTATGACTATGAAGGTGCTAACAACGATAATTTCTTTGGAACTGCAGGTGTTTGGGGATTCTTCGCAGATGCCAAAACAATAGAATACGCCGGAAAAGATGCCAACACAGTTTCAGGAGCAGCGTTTGCATTTTCTTCAGATTCAATTAGAACAGATTTTGATTCTATTTGGATTGATGGAGTTAAAATAACAGACAAAGCATTATATTGTCAGTCTCCAACAAATCCGGATGTAATGACAATATCAAAATCATTGCTAGATTTAGGGAATGCTGATTCAAAAGTATTTTACATTACTGTTAAAAGAAAAACAGCAGGAGATCATACATTCCCAATTTTAGTTCAGAAATATGATTCGTATGATATTACAATTCCTGAATTGGATGACCCAAACTGGACTCCATTTAAGAGTAATGATGCACAGTCAAATGTGGCAGTAAATGGAGACAAGTATTATATTCAAACTAAGTTTAAAGATTCAGTAACCAACAAAGCAAACTTTGGCTTGTACGATAAGACTTCATCATTAGAAAAACAAACATGGGGCATTCCATTTAAAGATGAAAATGCCAACACTCCACTTGTTTCTTTCATAATTGGAAATAGCGCATCTGTTAGTGCAGTCAGTGTTGATGGAGTAAGATATCCGGCTGATGGTATTAAGGTTGCCAATGGTGGTGATATTGCATATATGGCTCAGAGCCTTTTTAGTTTAAATGGAGCAAAAAACCATATATTCAAGGTAATAGTTTATTGTACAAACTCTAAACAGGATGTAGCCTTTGCATTAAAAGTAGTTGGTAATGAAGTTGAAACAACTACACCAACACAGGTTGAAACATCAGAAGAGGCAACAACAATAGAACCTGCAATACCTGATGATGCAACTTGGGTCAGCATAACGGGAACAAATGGCGAATATCAGTATTATATACCGGCTGATTATACAAAATATCTTGCAACAGTTAATAATGAGTCAACAACAATTTATTTTGGGTATAAGGAAATCGGTGCTCCGTTTAAAACAGTAAAATTAAATGGTGCAGATTATACGAATTCCGGTGCAGCTTATGTACAGATAAAGAAGGCTGAACTTGAAAATGGCAAAAATTATAAGCTGGAAGTAACATCAGCAGATGGAAATACTACAGTTCCGTTTTATGTTAGAAAATCAGCAGTCAAAGATTATGCACCAACAGGTGTTGCGGGAACAGTTGATAAAAGCGGCTTGGCAAGTATAGCATGGACTCCATCACAGGATGCAGTAAATGCAGGATATACATACAAGGTTACAGTAGACGGAAAAGATGCTACAGTAACAGGAACAACTGCTACATACCAGTTTACAGAAGGTTCATATGGAACATATGAAGTGGTTGTAAGCACAATTGACGGAGCAGGTAATGTTTTGGCAAGTGCAAAGACAAATATAGAATATAGAGCACCTATATCATTTAAAGATGATGCAGGTCAGTGGGAAAAATGTCGTTACGAAGAAATAAAATGGACTGCAGTTGATGATGCAGTAAAATATGCTGTATATGTAGACGGCAAACTTTATCAGACAATTGAGGATCCAACACAGGAAATGACAACAGTTCCTGCATATGCATTTGCAAATGGTACAAATGCCAACGGTCAGCCAACAACAGTTGGAACACATACAAGTGCAATTGTTGTAATTAAAGATGGCGATGAAGTAAAAGAAAACTTATCAGATGTAAGTTCAGACAATATTATGGGACAGAATAAGTTCACATTATATGTAAACTATATTTATGGTAAAGGAACAAATCTATGGAATAAATCAGGTACTGAAAGTAAATGGAATTTTACAGTATGTGAGGCTGCGCACAGTAATATAACAACCGGAGCAGATGTCAAAGTTGACTACAACAGCAATGGATTCGCAGATTTAACATTTAACAATATGGGAAAACATTCTGGAGATGATCAGGCATGGACTATAAAGGCAGCAATTTATGATGAGGCAGCAAAAAATGGTGAAACACAGAATCTGGGATTTAACATTTATGGACCAAAAGAACTGATTGGTCAGACTATAAGAATCAAATGTTGCCGTGAAGAAGTACGTGATGGAAGTTATACAGGTCCAGAAGATATTTACGAAGAAAAAGATTATACTTTTGTAAAAGATAAAGATGGAAATGCTGTTATCGAATATTCAATGTCATTTGTATCAACAAATGATTCCTATGATTTGTTGTTTGGACTTGGCAATTTAAACTTTAAAGATGCAACAGGCAAGACATTAACATTGTCAGATGCTGACATTAGTACTGTATATGGTATTACTGACCTTAAGGCAACAGGTACAAATACAGAAACAGAAACAGGTGATTTGTTTGTATCATGGTCAACAAATATTCCAAACAGAATGCTTGGTTCATATACGTATCAGGTTATAATTGATGGTAAAGTATATAAGGATCCAACATACGGAACAGAAATTCCCGGAAAAGTACAGAACATTACTGCTAAAGATTATGCAGTAGGAGAACATACGGTAGTTGTAAAGAGTATTTATCATAGTACAATTACAAGTTCTAAAGAAGATAAGGCAATAATATCAAAGATAAAAAAGCCTGACTTGGTTATTACAGATATTAGTGTACCGGAGGGAACACATTATATTGGAGATACAGTAACAGTTAGTGTTACTATGAAAAATATCGGTAATGCTGATGCAGTACCAGAAGCTGGAAAGAACTTATCAGTGTCCTTATTTGATATACTATCTGATGGAACTGCTAAACAAATTGGCAATAGGATATGTCATGATCATGAGAAGGAATTAATAAACGGTACTGAAACAAATGGTTATATAAAAGCTGGTGATACATTTACAGCAGAATTTCCATATGAAATTAAACAGTTAGATGATAATACAAATTTCTACAAACTTAAAGCAGTAGCTGATTATGACAAAGTGGTAGATGAAGGCGAGGACGAAGATAATAACGAGTATACAAAGAGATTCAAATTCTATGATCCACTTAAAGAAGTTACATTTACAAAGAATAACGGAAGCATTGTAGCTACATGGCCGGCATCAAATGATATAAAAGAATACATAGTCAAATATGTAGTAAATGGCGAAACAAAGACAAAAACTGTAACTGCAAATAAATGTGACTTTGGAGATTTAGTAGCATTTGATGAAGGAAGTACAGTAAGTGTTATAACAGTAGGTAGTGATGATGACGAACATGTGCATGCTCAAGGAAAGCCATTATCAGATTTGATTATATCTGATGTAAGCACTCCTAAGACTATGTATGTTGAAGGAGAAGTTATTCCTATTACACTTACAATGAAAAATGTTGGTTTTACAGCAGGTACAGCAGCAGGAAACCTAACTATCAAGCCAATTAAGGGTGGAGAATTTCTTACTACAGGAATTGAAGGTGATCCATGGAAAATTGTTGACTCACCAGTTGCTGTAAATGATAAACGAACAGTTACATTTAACTATACAGTACAAAAGGAAGATGTACAGGCAGGAACAATTAATATTGGTGGTATGGCCGATGCAGACAATTATCCAAATGGTTTCATGACAGAGTGTGACGAGACAAATAATAAAAAAGAAGTTACTATAAGTATTCTTTCAGGTACATGGACACAGTCACTTGCAAGTGATAATATTTCAAATCCAAATACATTACCAATGTATTATTGTGGAACAAATCCACAGGAGACAAATGACACATGTAATGTGGAAAATTATGATGGTCAGTTGTATGAAACAACAGGTGCATTATGGTACAATTCCAAAGATATTAAATTATCTTCTATTTCTGTATACAACGGAAACTGGTTGTCAGTTGCAACATCAGAATATGTTAGATTTGCAAATGATAATGCAGATGGTACAAAGAACTGGAAAGTTCAGATTGCAAGAGCACAAGTTGACCCTACAAATAATAACAAATTCGTAGGTAAGGATGGTAAGTGGTATGATGTTGACCCTAATACAGCAGGTTCTCATGTAGGAATCCAGGGAACAAATACCATACATATTGGTCTTCCTTGGTTAACTGAAAATCTTCCAATTCATAGTGACAAGGGTGGACAAAAGGATACTGAATTTTATTGGATAAGAATTGTTCCTGATACAACTAAAGGAACATCAGATTCAGATAATCCTAGTCAGGACAATATCAATAATTACAAAGATGGATCAATTTTGATACCTGTGGCATTGCATGCAGACATTCCACAGATTCAACCTGCGCAGAATATAAATGCTCAGATGTCATATGATGACAATGATAACAGTGTATTTACTGTATCTTGGAGTGAGTTACCGGAACAGGTTACTTATGGATATACATACAAGATATTTATTGGCAATGAAGAAATTGGTGGACCTTATACACAGCAACAGATTTTAACATTTGATTATAATACATACCAAGACAAATTAAAGGCTGCAAATAATAAGGTTACTGTTAAAGCATATTGGTGCGAACAGGAAATTAGCACAGATGTTGAAGTTAAGGCTGAAGCAAAAGAGGATTGGCACCTTATTTCAGGACAGAGTGAAATTAATATTCAGGCAGGACAAAGTAAGCCCGTACAGACACCTGGTACAATTTCATTTTATTATAACAGAGGAGACAATCATGTTAACTCAGTTATTGGATACAATGGAGATTACATTGCAATCAATGGTAATGCTAAGTATTACAATGCAAAATCAAAGGTTTCAGTAACAAGTGGATTTACGACAAGAGCACAGGTAAAAGCTGCACGTGAGGCTATTAAGAATGGAACAGCAGATTCATATAACTATTCAGATGTAGAAAAATATAATTATATTGATGGTCAGTTGCAGATTATGGCAAAGAACCTTATGACAGCAAATCATTTAACAACATGTTATCTTGTTAAGGTTGAAACAACAAACGATGATGGAACATCTTATACATCGTATATCATGCTGGAATCTGTAGTTGAAGCTAAGGGCAATGTTGAAATTAGAGGATTTCAGATGAATACAGATGCAACTCCTGGTGCCGTATCCGAGTTTGCACCATCATTTAGAGTAGTATCAAGAGCAGGTAAGATTGCTGCAGTACAGAAAACCGGCGATACAGAAGATAACCCAAGTATTGAAGCTATTGTTGCAAGAGGTACAATTTATGCATTAGCTGGTGGTGTAAGCAATGATGATATGACAGTAACATATACACCTTCAAATGATAATACAAAGTTAGGCGAAATATCATCTAATGAAGAAAAGGGTGTACATCAGTTTACTGCAACAGAAGAGAAAGGAATTGTAACCAACTGGTCAGGAGCTGAAGGAGATAACGACAAGGATAACTATGATTACTATGCAGTAACATTTAAACCTGTTGAATATGTTGTTCAGGGATTGACACAGGAGTACAAAGTTAGAGCTTATGCTATATCGGAAAACGGTACAGTTATTTATGATACAACAGAAGAGAATGGCTACGAAAAACCTGTTGTACCAACAGTAAGTATTTACAAAATGGCAGAGTATTTATACAATAACAGTATGATGCCAAATGAAGCGGCACATGATTACTTATACGATAATGTTTTGAATATAGTTTCTATAACTAATAATTACATAAATATAACAAAGCAAATGCTGAAAGCTTTAGGTATAACGAGTAAGAATGATGAAAATTATAAATATGTAAATGCGATGTATCGTGATTTATACTATTATGTACATCTAGCTAAAAATTATGCTTATAAGAGTTATATGGATCGTGGTAAATTTACTTCAAAGACACAATTTGACAATGTTGACAATGAAACAATATTGTTGAAGATACTGAATGATAAATTGAATCCGGATACACCGTATACAAGTGTTGCAGATTGGATTACCAGAAATGTTACTGAAAATGGTTTCTATCAGGTAAAAAAATATGAAAGAGCAACTGCTAATACAGGTGAACAAGTGTAGTTTATTGGAGAGAAACAACAGAAGGAGAGTAAAATGATAAACACAAATAAGTATGAAACCCCTGAAATGGAAATCACTAAATTTGATGTTAATAATGTAATTATGGAAGATCATACAGTACCAATAACAGGTAATGATGTGGAATCAATAACAGATATTGATCCGGATGATTTCTTTGGATGATTTTAGATTTAATGCAATAGCTACTGAATAATAATTGATTAGAAAGGGTGGCAGATGAATAAGTTTATAAGAAAAATTGTTACACTTTTCATGATATGTTCGATTGCTTTTTCAGGCATTTACAGTATTAACAGTAATACTGTAAATGCTGCTGAAAATACTTTGGTATCTTTCGACATTCAAATAGTTGGATGCCAGATTAGAACTAAAGCTGCCATGAATGAAGGTGTTGCTTTTCGAACCGTATGCAAGGCTCCGAATATTGGAAGCACAATAGAGGTTGAAGGAAAAAAGTACATAGTAAGGAAGTTAGGGACTATATATTCCAAGGACATTAATACTACGGGCGATAATTCCAAAAACCTTTTGGATAAATCTTACACAATTTTAAATCCTATACCATATACTGATAATTCCAAGAAAAATCTTGATTTCAGTTACATAGGGGATAAGTATTACAACAAAGTAATGTATACCAGAGGATATTTAGCTACAGATGAGGGCATAAAGCAAAAGTCAGACGGATTAACAACCTATGTCAGAACCATGACAAATATGGATGCATATATGGTAAACTCTTTGTGGATAAGAGCCTTTGTGGTAGCTACCGATGAAGCCGGAAAGGATGTTATAATTTATGGACAATATGCATTCTTAACTTCTTTTGCGCAGATTGCACATAAGATTTATACAGCTGGTTTATCACCATCTCTTGAAGAACATAAATATTTATACAAGTATATTTTACACAAGTTACCAAAATTCAACCCATACTATATTAACAATGAAGAGGAATATGGTTGGGGAGGTGTGGTAACTCCGTAGATAAAGAAGAGGCATTACCTAATTGGGGCGATGCTTCTTTTTTTGTGTAATGCAATCTTGAAAATAATACAGTATGCAAACAAATATAAACAATGTGTTGACAATATGCAATCGCTAATATATACTTTTCATGTGCAAGGCAATAGATGACATGATTCTTGAAGGAAAGCAGGAGGGCATACAGGAAGGTTTACGTGCTTCAATTGAAATGGCAAAGGAATTGGGAGCCACAAAAGAACTAATCATAAAGCAGATAGAGAAAAGATTCCAGTTATCTCAAGAAGAAATTTTGGATGCCATGAATAAGTATTATTCATGATTGCTGAAATTATATAGGAAATAAGAAATTATAGTGGTTGACATTTTTTTATGAATTGTCTAAAATAACTAGTGATAAAGAAAAGACATTGATGGAGACAGTAATTTATCAGCAAACGTCACAGAGAGTTCGTCATTGGTGAAAGGCGGATGCTAGTAACTGATATACGAAAATCACTCCGGAGTTGCAGCCCGAACTTTTTACTAAAAGTCATTTAACATTAAGTAGGAGCTGACGGTTTCTCCCGTTACAGAGAACACATATAAAGGGGATATCCCGAGTATGCTGTTAAAGGTGGTATAACGTTAGTAATTACAGACTTTCGTCCTTAGACAGGACGAAAGTCTTATTTATTATATAAGAAAGGAGTACGACATGTACAAGAAAGTATCGACAAATCTTAACTTTGTAGAACGTGAAAAAGCTACAGAAAAATTTTGGGAAGACAACGACATTTTTGAAAAGAGTATGGATAGCCGTAAGGAAGGAGAAACATATACATTTTATGATGGACCTCCAACAGCTAATGGAAAGCCTCATATCGGACACGTTTTAACCCGTGTTATAAAGGATATGATTCCACGTTACCAGACAATGAAGGGACATATGGTTCCAAGGAAAGCAGGCTGGGATACACATGGACTTCCAGTAGAGTTAGAAGTAGAGAAGGCTTTAGGACTTGATGGAAAAGATCAGATTGAAGAATACGGTTTAGTTCCATTTATTAATAAATGCAAAGAAAGTGTTTGGAAATACAAAGGTATGTGGGAAGATTTCTCAGGTACTGTAGGTTTCTGGGCAGACATGGAACATCCATATGTTACTTACGAAGATAATTATATTGAGTCAGAATGGTGGGCTCTTAAAACTATTTGGGATAAAGGTTTATTATACAAAGGCTTTAAGATTGTACCTTATTGCCCACGTTGTGGAACACCACTTTCATCTCAGGAAGTTGCTCAGGGATACAAGGATGTTAAGGAACGTTCAGCCATTGTAAGATTTAAGGTAGTAGATGAAGATGCATACTTCCTTGCATGGACTACAACACCTTGGACTCTTCCAAGTAACGTGGCTCTTTGTGTAAATCCTAATGAAGAATACGCTAAGGTTAAGGCTGCTGACGGATACACATATTATATGGCATCAGCACTTCTCGATACAGTACTTGGACGTCTTGGAAATGAAGAAGAAGGCGTTAAGGCATACGAAGTACTTGAAACATATAAGGGAAAAGACCTTGAACATAAAGAGTACGAGCCTTTATATGATTGCGCAAAGAAGATAGCAGATAAGCAGCATAAGAAGGGATTCTTTATTACATGTGACACTTATGTAACGTTAACAGATGGTACAGGTGTAGTTCATATTGCACCGGCATTTGGTGAGGATGATGCTAATGTAGGAAGAAATTATGACCTTCCTTTTGTACAGTTAGTAGATGAAAAAGGTGATATGACAGATGATACACCTTTTGGTGGATTGTTTGTTAAGAAGGCAGATCCTGAAGTATTAAAAGATTTAGATGGAAGAGGACTTCTTTATGATGCCCCTAAATTTGAACATAGTTATCCACATTGCTGGAGATGTGATACTCCGCTTATTTACTATGCACGTGAGTCATGGTTTATCAAGATGACAGCAGTAAGAGATGATTTAGTTAGAAATAATAATACAATTAACTGGATTCCTGAAAGTATTGGAAAAGGACGTTTTGGAAACTGGATTGAAAATGTTCAGGATTGGGGAATCAGCCGTAACCGTTATTGGGGTACACCGCTTAATATCTGGCAGTGTGACTGTGGCTGTATGCAGTCAATCGGAAGCAGACAGGAATTGTTTGAAAAGTCAGGGGATGAGAAGGCTAAGACAGTTGAACTCCACAGACCTTATATTGACGAAATTACAATGCCATGTCCTGAATGTGGTGGCACAATGAAGAGAGTGCCGGAAGTTATTGACTGCTGGTTCGACAGTGGAGCTATGCCTTTTGCACAGCATCATTATCCATTTGAAAATAAAGATATATTTGAAAAACAGTTTCCGGCAGACTTTATTTCTGAAGCAGTAGATCAGACAAGAGGATGGTTTTATTCACTTCTTGCAGAGTCAACTTTGCTATTTAACAAAGCACCATATAAGAATGTTATTGTTCTTGGTCATGTTCAGGATGAAAATGGTCAGAAGATGAGTAAGTCTAAAGGAAATGCAGTTGATCCTTTCGAAGCATTGGAGAAATACGGTGCAGATGCAATCAGATGGTATTTCTATATCAATTCGGCACCATGGCTTCCAAACCGTTTCCATGGAAAGGCAGTTGAAGAGGGACAGCGTAAATTCATGGGCACACTTTGGAATACTTACGCATTCTATATACTTTATGCGGAAATTGACCAATTTGACCCTACAAAATATGAATTGGATTACGATAAATTATCAGTAATGGACAAATGGTTATTGTCAAAATTGAATTCTATGGTAAAAACTGTGGATGATAGTCTGGCAAACTACAAGATTCCGGAAGCCGCAAGAGCTTTAGATGATTTTGTTGACGAAATGTCTAACTGGTACGTAAGACGTTCAAGAGAACGTTTCTGGGCAAAGGGAATGCCACAGGAAAAAATCAATGCTTATATGACACTTTATACAGCACTTGAAACTTTAATCAAGGCAGCTGCACCAATGATTCCGTTTATGACAGAAGACATTTATCAGAATCTTGTAAGAAGCGTTGATCCTACAGCTAAAGAGTCAATTCATTTATGTGATTTCCCTGAAGTAAATGAAGCATATATTGATACAGAACTTGAAGAAAACATGGAGAGAGTTCTTAAAGTTGTTGTACTTGGTCGTGCCTGCAGAAATAAATCAAATATTAAGAACAGACAGCCTATCGGAAAGATGTTTGTTAAGGCAGATTTTGAACTTTCAGACTTTTTCAAGGAAATAATTGCTGATGAATTGAATATAAAAGAAGTAGAGTTTACTGATGATGTAAGAGCATTTACTTCATATTCATTTAAACCACAGCTTAGAACTGTAGGTCCTAAATATGGCAAGTTCTTAGGCAAAATTAAGGAAGCATTGGCTAAGCTTGATGGAAATAAGGCTATGGACCAGCTTAATGCAGGAGAACCTTTGAAATTTGACTTTGATGGAACAGAGGTTGTTCTTGAAAAAGAAGATTTACTTATTGATATGGCTCAGGTTGAAGGCTATGTTTCAGAAGGAGACAATGCGGTAACTGTTGTTCTTGACACTAATTTATCAGATGAACTTATTGAAGAAGGTTTTGTAAGAGAGATTGTCAGCAAAATTCAGACGATGAGAAAAGAAGCCGGATTCGAGGTAATGGATAAGATTATAGTAAATGTAGACAAGAACGATAAGATTAAGACTATTATTGAAGACAATCTTGACGAAATTAAGTCAGAGGTGTTGGCAGATAATGTGGAATTTGATAGAATAAATGGGTATGAGAAAGAGTGGAATATCAATGGTGAAAAAGTAACATTCAGCGTTGAAAAAACTGCTTAAAGACTAGTTATATTGACATAAACTACAAATATAAAAGGAACGATAGTGTTATCGTTCCTTTGGCTTTGGAAAGAGGAGAGAAAAATATATGACTAAAAAGGCATTAGCAAATGAAAAAGAGGTTTTTATAACTGAATTTAAGAAACGAGTAAAAGACCAGGCAAAGATGCTTTACCGTAAGACACTTGATGAAGTAAGTGACAGACATAAGTTTGTTTGTGTTGCATACGCCGTTAAGGATATTGTTATTGATCAGTGGATTGCTACACAGAAGGCATATGAAGAAGCAGATGAAAGAACAGTTTATTATCTTTCAATGGAATTCTTAATGGGCAGAGCATTAGGAAATATGATTATTAATCTTTCTGCCCGTGATGAAATTAAAGAAGCTATTGAAGAATTAGGACTTGATCTTAACGTAATTGAGGATCAGGAACCTGATGCAGCTCTTGGAAATGGTGGTCTTGGAAGACTTGCAGCATGTTTCTTAGACAGTCTTGCTACACTTAATTATCCTGCATATGGCTGTGGTATTAGGTATAAGTATGGAATGTTCCAGCAGAAAATTGAAAATGGTTTCCAGAAAGAAATTCCGGAAGACTGGTTAAGGCATATTAATCCTTTAGAGATTAAGAGAGAAGAATATGCTTGTGAAGTAAGATTTGGTGGAACTGTTAAGATTGAACACAGAGACGGACGCAACTACTTCTCACAGGAAGATTATCAGGCAGTTATGGCTATTCCATATGATATGCCAATTGTCGGATATGGCAATAACGTTGTAAATACACTGAGAATATGGGACGCAGAACCAGTTGTTCATTTCAATCTTGATGAATTTGACAAAGGTTCATATATGGCAGCTGTTGAGCAGGAAAATCTTGCAAAGACTATTACAGAGGTTCTTTATCCTAATGACAACCATTATGCAGGTAAGGAACTTAGATTAAAACAGCAGTATTTCTTTGTATCAGCTTCACTTCAGACTGCTATTAAGAAATATTTAAAGAATCATGATGATATTAAAAAATTACATGAAAAAGTTGTATTCCAGATGAACGATACACATCCTACGCTTACAGTAGCAGAACTTATGAGACTTCTTATGGATGAATATTTATTAGGATGGGATGAAGCATGGGAAGTTACAACTAAGTGTGTTGCATATACTAACCATACTATTATGGCTGAAGCTCTTGAAAAATGGCCAATTGAGTTATTCTCAAGACTTCTTCCAAGATGTTATCAGATTATTGAAGAAATTAATAGAAGATTCTGTGTTGAAATTGAGCAGAAGTATCCTGAAAATCGTGACAAGATTGCTAAGATGGCAATTATTTATGACGGTCAGGTTAAGATGGCTCACCTAGCAATCTGTGCAGGTTATTCTGTAAATGGTGTTGCAAAACTTCATACAGAAATTTTGGAAAAACAGGAATTAAAAGATTTCTATGAAATGATGCCAGAAAAGTTTAACAACAAGACTAATGGTATTACTCAGAGAAGATTTTTACTTCACGGTAATCCACTTCTTGCAGAATGGGTAACTAATAAGGTTGGCGATGAATGGATTACAAATCTTCCAAAAATTAAAGGTATTGAAGTTTATGTTGATGATAAGAAGGCTCAGGCTGAATTTATGAACATCAAATATAAAAACAAGATTCGTCTTGCAAAATATATCAAGGAACACAATGGTGTTGATGTTGACCCACGTTCTATCTTTGATGTACAGGTTAAGAGACTTCATGAATATAAGAGACAGTTACTTAACATTCTTCATGTTATGTACTTATATAATAAGATTAAAGAAAATCCTGGTATGGAATTTACACCAAGAACATTTATTTTCGGTGCTAAGGCTGCAGCAGGATACAAGATTGCCAAGCTTACAATTAAATTAATTAACAGTGTTGCAGACGTAATTAACAATGATGAATCAATTAACGGAAAGTTAAAGGTTGTATTTATTGAAAACTATCGTGTATCTAATGCTGAAATCATTTTCGCAGCAGCGGATGTTTCTGAACAGATTTCCACAGCTTCGAAGGAAGCTTCAGGTACAGGTAACATGAAGTTCATGCTTAACGGAGCATTAACTCTTGGCACAATGGATGGTGCCAATGTTGAAATTGTTGAAGAAGTTGGAGAGGAAAATGCATTTATTTTCGGTATGTCATCTGATGAAGTTATAAACTATGAAAATAATGGCGGATATGATCCAATGGAAATTTTCAATTCAGATATGGATATCAGAAAGGTTCTTATGCAGTTAATTAATGGTTTCTATTCACCGGAAGATCCTGAATTGTTCAGACCTATCTACAATTCACTTCTTACTAAGGAAGAAACAGGGGTAGCTGACAGATACTTTATCCTTAAAGACTTCCGTTCATATGCAGAAGCTCAGTCAAGAGTTGAGGAAGCATACAAGAACCAGGAAGGATGGGCGAAATCGGCTATGCTTAACGTAGCAAATGTTGGTAAGTTTACATCCGACAGAACTATAGAAGAATACGTTAAGGATATTTGGCATCTTAAGAAAGTGGAAGTTAAGATGGATTAATTGAAAATCTGAAATTTTGTTATGTTGAATCGATAAGGATATAGCAGAGTTGTTTTTGGGGCGTGCTTTGGCACGCCCCTTTATTGTAGTAATGTTGAATTTTGTTGAGTTTCAAAGGATACTCTTTAAGATATATTTTTCCGGCGGACTATAGTACGTCCAAAAAAGGAGAATATCAATTCATATCCACGTACTTTTGTCGGTCGCATTTGGGGAGAGGGCAAAAATACACCAAAAAAGGTAACATACAATCTATATCCACGTACTTTCGCCGGTCGCATTTGGGGAGAGGGCAAAAGTACACCAAAAAAGGTAATATACAATCTATATCCACGTACTTTTGTCGGCTGCATTTTGAGGGAGGATAAAAATACACCAAAAAAGGTAATATACAATCTATATCCACGTACTTTTGCCGGTTGCATTTTTAGGGAGGGCAAAAATACACCAAAGGAAGAAATATATAATTAATATCCACGTACATTATAAAAAAAATTCCTGTATTATAGTTTCAAGGGTATTGGTTTTTAAGGGAGCCACACTACTTTCAAATGTTGAAAGAAAATTTTTGCCTTGGATGTACCCGTTTTTCATATATAATTCAAGTTTTTTTGAGGTTTTTCCAGCATAATCAATATTGTCAATCATTCCAAAATGCTCCCAGATATATTGACGTCTGGTTCGTTTGTTGAGTACAGTAAAATCCGGTTTGATATATCCATGTCCCTTTAAAAGAAGAGGAGCTTCGTATATATATGAAATTTTTAACAAAAAGAGCTTATCAGCAATTATTTTTTCGGATTTTGAACGAACATAATCGCCTTTTTCAGTTAAAATTCCATTCTCGGTTAAGTCTTCGGACTCCAGTGCAAAGCGTCGATTTGTTTTGTAAATAGTTTCTTTAGCTTGATTTTGCTCCAGCTCCCATTGTTTTGCATACTCGTTGGAAGGGAAAATGTATGGCAAAACATATTTTTTCTTTTCAATTTTTAAATCATTATATGCATCGACTAAGGACTTAGTTGTAGATCGTTCAATAAAATTAATTATTGAAAGGCGTTCCTTGTGCAATTCAGGTAAAAGTTTTAGAGTGTATTCCTTTTGAGCAAGTTTACGTAAAAAGTCGGAATCGCCTTTTGGGATGTAAGTTCTATGTTCTCCCTGATTCCAGTAGTATTGAACTGTATTTTTACATCTGGACAAATTCAATGTTCCGTTAGGTGCGGAAACTAGAAAATTATTAGCCTCGTTAATCATAGAATCTATTTCGGTCAGTCGTTGTTGCAGTAGTTCGTTAATATCATTCATACCCATTTCCTCCGCGATAAAATTAATTTAGATCATATTAGCATAATCAATATGTGCTATTTGAAAAGTATATCATAACTTTTTAATATAATCAATATGTTGAAATGTATAATGCGAGTGAAACATAATATGAAAATTTCTTATGCACAACTTGTCTCACAAGAAAGATTAATGTCGTACGTACATGAAATGGTAACTAAAAAATCAAATTTATATGTACATATTATCCAACAACAAAAATCAGTGACGAAAGTACATGTAAAGTTAAGTGAAGAAAACAAACTTGCCCGTACATGCTATCCACCAATTCATATTTCAAAAAAACACAACATATAATATCCTGAGTAAGTATATTATTAAGCGCCGGGTCATGAAAAATAAGACAACTTTATTTCTTGTATTAACAGGAATGATAACAATTACAATTGCATCATTAATAAATAATAAAATAAATCCACAAAAACTTCCTATTGAAAAAATTGGGAAACAGGTTGTTATGGAAAGCAATGGATATAGCATGACTATGGATGTTGAGGCGTTTATTCCTTGTGTGATAATGGCACAAATGTCTATAGATAGTCCTAAGGAGGCGCTTAAGGCTCAAAGTGTGGTAGTGAGAACTTATATTTTAAATAAAATGATAAACAAACATTCGATTAATGCTAAGGAACTGGGACTTCCATATGTTTCGTATCAGCAAATGTCTGGAAATTGGTATGATAAATATAAAGAAGAAAATATGTTGAGTGGATGGGGGATGTTTTATACAGTTTCCGGATTGGGGAAAAGCAGAGTTTTTTCAAAAAATTTTGAGGGAATAAGCAATATAATGAGCAAAACAAAAGGTAAAGTAATGAAAAATAAAGGAAAAATAATTTTGCCATTATTTCATAATACGAGTAATGGAAAGACAAGAGATTTATCAAAGATTTTGGTAGATGATTACAATTACTATAAATCTGTAAAATGTGAAAGTGATAGCAAAAGCGAAAATTATTTAAGTGTAAGATTTTTTACATTAAAGGATTTTTTAGAAAAATTGAAAGCAAGAGGCATTATTATATATAAGGATAAGAAGGAATTAACTAATTTAAAAGATATGGATATAAGTGAATTTGTTTCTTCATTTGATGTTTCAAGTAAGGATGAAGAGGGATACCAGATTTGGTTAAAAATATATGATACAAAGATAGAAGCAGGTAAATTTGCAAAAGCACTGAATTTAAATTCAACAAGTATGGATATAAAGGAATATGAAAAAGGAATAAGGATTGAA
This sequence comes from uncultured Eubacterium sp., assembly GCA_900548465.1. Taxonomy (GTDB): domain Bacteria; phylum Bacillota; class Clostridia; order Lachnospirales; family Lachnospiraceae; genus Eubacterium_G. Next base: position 10,727 of record URKY01000002.1, on the reverse strand, counting down.
ACAAAAGGAAAGGGACACGGAATTGGATTGAGCATGGATTACGCAAGAGAGTTGGCAGAAAAAGGAAAGGACTGGAAGGAAATTTTAAAAACATTTTATGATTGCTCTATTGTTGATTATTAAATAGTTGGCAATAAAAATAACTATAAATACTAAATTTTAAAAAAAGTGTATAAATCAGTAAAACATGGGTCATACTATCAATGAGGTGATGAGTATGGATAAGAAATTTATAGCAGCAGTAATTGTCTGTGTGATAGCATTGACGGCCGTGGCGACCGGTACTTATTTCATAGGTCAAAAGGCTGACAAAAATGTTGTTAATTTGAAAGAGGCAAAAAATACTGTAACAACTGCAAATGAAAACATCGAAGCAGCACAAAAGGTTATGGAAGAAACTACAGCGGCAGACAGAGTCGCTGATTATGAAAGTGTAAAAAACAAAGAACCGGGAGAAACCGAAATAGTAGACGCAAACAATGTGGTTGAAGAAAATACTGAGTCCAATGCAAAAGGGGATGACTATTTGTATGGTTTGTCTTCTGAAGCTGCAGCTCAGATTAAAGCACTTAAATTCAATAAGGACAGCCAGCTACTGTGGCCGGTTCAGGGAAGCATTCTGTTGCCATATGATATGGAAAACACAGTTTATTATTCAACATTGGATGAATATAAATGCAATCCCGGATTGGTTATTCAAAGCTCAAAAGGCACAGCAATTAAGGCGGCTGCAGACGGTGTCATTACAAAAATTTCAGAAGATGACGAGCTTGGAGTATATATAAAACAGGCTGTAGGTGACGGTTATATTGCTACTTACGGACAGATTGTAAATCCGGAAATTGAAGCAGGTGATTTTGTTGAAGCCGGACAGACAATTGCATATGTAAATACTCCAACAAGATATTTTACAAAAGAAGGAGATAACGTATATTTTTCAATGGAAAAAGACGGTGAACCAGTGGATCCATTGGGATTTATAGATTATGAAGATTAGTAGATATAATTGGTAATCAGGTAACACAAAATTAAAAGGTCAAACCATAGCAGACAAAATTATTTTTGAGATAATTTACAACTATGGTTTGATTTTTTGGGATATAAAAAATGCAAATTGCTTAATCGTAAATTAGTAAATAATAAATAAGCAAATTGCAGGAAAGTAAAATATACACAACTGTTGAATTTTAAAACATGGTGATTTACAATTGAATACAGTTACATATTTACACACACGGAGGATAAAAAATGGGAAAGTACATAATGGCATTGGATCAGGGAACAACCAGTTCCAGAACAATTTTATTTGATAAGAACGGGAAAATTGTGTGCCAGGCAAACAAGGAATTTGAACAGATATTTCCGAAGCCGGGATTAGTTGAGCATAATCCTGAAGAAATCTGGATGACGCAGCTTTTAACAATGGAAGAGATAATGAATGTCACCGGGATAAAGGGAAGCGACATAGATGCCATAGGCATAACAAATCAGCGTGAAACAACTGTGGTTTGGGATAAAAATACAGGTAAACCTATTTATAACGCCATTGTATGGCAGTGCAGAAGAACTGCAGATATTGTGGACGCGCTTGTAAACGAGGGATATGGGGAACTAATTAAAGAAAAGACAGGACTTGTCCCCGATGCTTATTTTTCAGGAACTAAGATAAAATGGATATTGGATAATGTAAAAGGAGCAAGAAAAAAGGCCGAAAACGGTGAGTTACTTTTTGGAACAATTGACACGTGGCTTATGTGGAAACTAAGTGGCGGTGCAATTCATGCAACGGATTATACAAACGCCAGCAGGACAATGATTTATAATATAAGAGATTTGAAATGGGATGAGGAACTATTGAAGATTCTTGATATTCCTCAATCTATGTTGCCGAAAGTTCAGGCTTCAAGCGGGGTCTTTGGATACACAACAACGGATTTGCTGGGAGCAAAAGTCCCAATTAGTGGTGTCGCAGGAGACCAGCAGGCGGCATTGTTTGGACAATGTTGTTTTAACAAGGGAGAGGTTAAAAACACCTATGGAACCGGATGCTTTTTGTTAATGAACACCGGTGATAAGATTGTCAAATCAAGCAATGGTTTAATAACTACAATTGCCGCATCTACTGACAAAGTTGAATATGCATTAGAGGGCAGTGTTTTTGTGGCAGGTGCAGCAATACAGTGGCTTCGTGACCAGATGCGAATTGTAGAGAATGCACCGGAAAGCGAGAGGATTGCCAGCATGGTAGAAGACAGTGATGGTGTATATGTAGTGCCGGCATTTACAGGAATGGGAGCACCATATTGGAAACAAAATGCCAGAGGAATGGCTGTGGGAATTACCAGAGGTACAAGTAGAGAGCACTTTGTAAGGGCGACACTTGAGTCTCTTGCTTATCAGACTTATGATGTACTTAAGGCAATGGAGCAGGATCTTGGAGAAGAAATTAATTCAATGAAGGTGGACGGTGGAGCGTCGGCTAACAATCTTCTTATGCAGTTTCAATCAGACATTACAGGCAAAAGTGTAATACGTCCGTCAGTAATTGAAACAACAGGATTGGGTGCTGCGTATCTGGCAGGACTTGCTACGGGCTACTGGAAGAGCAAAGAGGAAATAATTGAGAATCAGAGTATAGACCGACAGTTTGACAGACAAATGCCAGATAATATTGTTAATAATAAATTAAAAGGTTGGAAAAGAGCAGTCAGGTGCGCAATGGTCTATGCAGATGAAGAGTAGCCAGAGGGAAAAACATAGTGATAACACAAACTGGTATTATAAATTTTGAATAAATTGGCTATAACAATAATACCATATGCTGATATAATCATTACAGTTATTTAATTCATATTTGTCATATATGAATTAAAATATTTTGCAAAATATATAATAATGAATTATATTGGGAGGAATATTGTTATGACAAATAAATCAGTAAACAAAATTGTACTTACAGCACTTTTTGCGGCAATTACTTTTGTAGCTACTTATATTATTAAGGTACCTACACTTGGAACTAATGGATATGTAAATATTGGAGATACTATGGTATTACTTAGCGCATGGCTTATTGGTGGTATTTATGGAGGACTGGCAGCAGGTATTGGTTCAGCAATGTCTGATTTAATTGCAGGTTACACTACATATGTTCCGGGAACATTAGTTATAAAACTTTTAATGGCAATTGCTGCATGGTTGATTTTTAAGGCAATAAAGAAAGCTAACATTAATAAAGTTGTTGCATATATCGTAAGCAGTGTAGTAGCTGAACTTATTATGGTGTTTGGTTACTTCTTATATGAAAGCACACTTCTTGGATACGGTCTTGCTGCAGCAGCATCAATTCCAAGTAACTTTATTCAGGCAGGAATATGTATAGTACTTGCATACATTTTAGTAGCAGCTCTCGAAGCATCAAAGGCAACAGCACTTATTAAGAAGTTAGTATAAGAATAATTTCTAAAGAAAGAAGGAGTTTAAATGTATTCTGAATTAACAAAACAGGCAGAAAATGTCACAAAGGAGATAGTAGAAAAAGCAGGATTAAAAAAAGGACAAATCTTAGTTGTGGGTTGTTCTTCAAGCGAAATATGCGGAGACAGAATTGGAACTAATTCTAATCTTGAGGTGGCACAGGCAGTCTTTAAGGGAATATATGATGTATTGCAGGAAAAGGGAATATATCTTGCAGCTCAGTGCTGTGAGCATTTAAACCGTGCAATTATTGTTGAACGAAAGGCAGTTCCTTTTGCAGATATTGTAAATGTGGTACCACAGCCAAAGGCAGGAGGTTCTTTTGGAACAACAGCTTATAAAACTTTTGAAGAACCTGTAGCTTTGGAAGAAATTAAGGCAGACGCAGGAATAGATATTGGTGGAACATTGATAGGAATGCATTTAAAGAAAGTTGCAGTGCCGGTTAAATTGGAAAATAGAAAAATCGGTGAGGCAAATGTTCTGGCTGCAAGAGTCAGACCTAAATTCATTGGGGGACAAAGAGCTATTTATGATGAACATTTGATGTAGAAATTGTTAAATTTTTGATATCAACTTTAAAAAGTCTTACCGTAAGTGTATAATTAATGTAATCATTTTGAAAGGTGAGACAAAGTATGGATAATAATTTAGAAATACAGGGATTAACGCGAAGTCAGGTTGAAAAACGGGTACAAGCGGGAAAAACAAACGTTATGGTGGATTCAGTTTCTAAGACCACCAGAGAAATTATAATTGAGAACACATTTACATATTTTAATATGATATTTTTTGTTCTTACAATTCTGGTTTGTTTAGCGGGCTCGTTTCGAAGTCTGACTTTTTTGCCTGTTGTAATAGGAAATACATTAATTGGAATTTTTCAGGAAGTTAGGGCAAAAAATGTTCTGGAAAAAATGAATATTCTTAATGCACCATCCACAACAGTAATCAGAAATGGGGAAAGGATACAGGTTTCATCGGAACAGTTAGTGCTGGATGATGTAGTTGTGTTTCACGGTGGTGAGCAGATTCCGGCAGATGCCGTTGTACTGTCAGGTGAGGTACAGGTAAATGAATCATTGCTTACAGGTGAATCTGATGAACTGACTAAGAAAGCGGGAATGAGACTTATGTCCGGAAGTTTTATTGTTTCCGGAGAGTGTTATGCAAGACTTGAAAAAGTCGGTGAGGATTCTTATATTTCTAAATTAACATTAGAAGCAAAGAAAATGGGAAGTGGCGAGCAATCAGAAATGATAAAGGCCATTAATAAACTTGTTAAATGGGTTGGCATTGCTGTTATTCCGGTTGGCATCATTTTGTTTGCTCAGGGATATTTCGTAAACCATGAGACTTTTAGCGAAAGCATAGTTGCTATGGTTGCAGCTGTTATTGGAATGATTCCGGAAGGTCTGTATCTTCTTACAACGGTTGCCTTGGCAGTAAGTACAATTCGTCTGGCAAAGCAAAAAGTTTTACTGCACGATATGAAGAGTATTGAAACATTGGCACGTGTTGATGTTTTATGCGTGGACAAAACAGGTACAATCACGGAAAATAATATGATTGTAAATGAGTGTATAGAAACGGAAGAGTATGAAGATGATTCGTCTCTTCCACCTCTGGAGGTTATGATTGGTGACTTCGCAAACAATATGTCATCAGATAATATTACAATGGAGGCCCTGAAAAAGAAGTATACTCAAAACAGTGGAAAGACTGCTGTAAGCAGGACGTCTTTTTCTTCCAGAGTAAAATATTCAAGCGTTACATATGAAGACGGAGCCTATGTGCTGGGAGCACCGGAACTTGTTTTAAGGGAAGATTATGCTAACTACGAAGACTTTATCAGGGATTTGGCAGGTAAAGGTTACCGTGTTCTTGTTTTTGGAAAATATCTTGGAACCATAGATGGAGAACCCTTGACAGATAAGGTCATTCCTTACGGAATTATAACCTTGTCTAACGCCATAAGAGAAATGGCACCAAAGACTTTTAAATATTTTGAAAATCAGGGAGTTACGGTAAAGGTAATTTCAGGTGATAATGCAGCAACGGTAGCAGAGGTGTCGAATCAGGCGGGAATTGCCAATGCAGAAAATTACGTTGATGCTACGACTCTTCAGTCTGAAGAGGATATTTACAGGGCTGTAAATGAAAATACGGTATTCGGTCGTGTTACTCCAAAACAAAAACAGCAGATGGTTCAGGCACTTCAAAAGGCAGGACATACTGTTGCCATGACAGGTGATGGCGTGAATGACATATTGGCAATGAAAGATGCAGACTGCAGTGTTGCCATGGCATCAGGAAGTGACGCAGCAGCTCAGGCAGCACAGGTTGTTTTACTTGAATCGGATTTCTCAAAAATGCCTTCGGTAGTTTTGGAAGGCCGGCGTGTAGTAAATAACATTCAGCGTTCTGCAAGCCTTTTCCTTGTAAAAAATATTTTCTCATTCTTACTGTCAATATTCTCGGCAGTATTTATGATTACATATCCATTGGAACCGTCTCAGGTTTCTCTTATTAGTATGTTTACAATCGGTGTACCGGGATTTTTCCTGGCAATGGAAACAAACAAAAGCAGAATCAAAGGCAACTTCCTTGCCAATGTGTTGTTAAGGGCATTGCCGGCAGGCCTTACGGATGTAGTAGCAGTGGGAGCCCTGGTAATGTGTGGTAGGGCTTTTGGCTTGGAAACTAATGAGGTGGCAACGGCAGCTACAATGTTGCTTGCCATAGTCGGATTTATGATTCTATTTAGAATTAGTGAACCATTCAATTTGCTTCGGAAAATTGTGTGGGTAGGAAATATTGCAGGACTTGCCATATGTGGTCTGTTCCTAAACAAACTATTCGCAATGAGCAGCTTATCCAGTAGATGTATTTTACTGTTTGTTATGTTCTCATTTGCAGCGGATTCTATATTTAGGTATCTGACGATGCTGTTTGGAAAGATAAATAAGAAGTTTAATAAATAAAAAGTTTAATAAATAGAAGCGGCAGGCTGGTCCTGCCGCTTTGACAATTTATAATAACATAAATAATAAACAAATAAACACATATTAAACGTTGTAAAAGATGAGCGACTGTGATATTATACAAACAGGGTGCTACCAGAAAAACGGTAGGCGGTTAGTCCTTTAACAGAAAGACTGAACTTTCTGATTACATAGAAATCTTCAAAAGAGGAAATCTGTGAAAGGAGGACATGCTTGATGAGTGATTTTGAGATTTTATCAGTCATGTTAATGGTTGTTTCAATCATTGTTATGATTTTAATAGAATATATTAAGACACTAAAAAAGTAACCGCCACGTAGTCTGATAATGGGCAGTTACTTTTTTAACTAAACTATATAGGACTAACCGTCTATCGGTAGTGCCTTTTACATTATTATAGTAACAGACAGTTATAGATATTTCAAGGGGATTTTTTTTATATTAACTTGGTTCATACCAATAATTACGAGAAATATCCAACTTAAATTTGTTTCAAATATTTTCGCTGGAGATTGTTGTAACAAAAGGAGATAATAAGGAAATAGTTAAAGAAGTAATGGGGGAAAATTATAAATATTAATAATATTTAAGAGAAAATAGCACTACTTAATATTTTGGCTAAGTAGTGTTATTTTTTTCTTTTCATTGCACTTATTAACTGTAGTAAAGCAGTTATTTCTTCGTTAGATAATCCTGATAAATCTATATTCTGCCTATGTTCTATTCCTAAAAGATAATCCGTTGTAACTTTAAAGAGTTTTGAAATCGCAATTAAAACATCATAAGAGGGCATTCTCAAACTGTTTTCGTAGGCACTTATAACAGATTTTGTTAAACCCAATTTCTTGGATAACTGTGATTGTGCCATATCGTGTTGCGTTCTTAAAGTTTTTAGTGTGTTTCCAAAATCAACCATAACAAAACCTCCTTCGTTACAAGTTTACTATAGAAAGCATACACAAAAGGTGGAATAAGCATTGAATTAGTTGACTTTATTTGCTAACATTAGTATAAATAGTAAGTTTAAAAATAAAAGGAGGTATTATGGAAAAAACAGAGGAAAAAGAGTTGGTTTATACGGGAACTAAAGAAGCAGCAGAACTTTGGGGAGTTAAACAGGCAACTGTTAGCAAATGGTGTAGAGAGAAAAAAATACATGGTGCAGAACAGGATAAAAAAGGTTCTCCTTGGAGAATACCAAGAAATGTCAGCTGCCCAAGAGAAAAAAAGAGTAAGTAAAGGAGAAAAAATATGAGAGAGCCAAAGAAAATATTATCAATTATACTTACATTAGTATTATCAATATCAATGATTCAAATAACTAATGTAAGTGCGGCAAACAAAATAAAATTAAACAAGACAAAGGCAACTATTTATACGGGAAAAACAGTTACTTTAAAATTAAAGAATAATAAGAATAAAGTAAAGTGGAGTTCTTCCAATAAGAAAATTGCAACAGTGAGCAGTAAAGGAAAGGTGAAAGGAAAGAAAACAGGCAAGGTTACTATTATTGCAAAGGTTGGAAAGAAAAAATATAAGTGTAAGGTAACTGTAAAGAATAAAAAAGTAAATAATAATAGCATTAGTAATGATAATAATACTAATAATAACAATACTAATAATACTAATAACAGTACTAATAACAGTGCTACCGATAATAGGATAAAAGTGTACGGAATATCATTAGATACTTATGAAAAAAATATATATTCAGATGAAAGCTTTACTATATATGCTCAAGTTTTACCGAAAAATGCAACAAATAAAACGGTGTATTGGACATCAAGTAATCCGAATGTTGCTACAGTAGATAATGGAGTTGTTAGTGCTATTAAAACAGGAAAAACAACAATATACGCAACGACACAGGAAGGAGGTTATGTGGCTTCATGTCAGGTTGAGGTTGAAGATGTAACAGTTAAAGAAATAAAAGCTTTGAAAAATGCGATTGAAAAATACGGATACAAGGTAAATGAACATAAAAAATATATTACGGGTTCGGGATGGAATTATATATATTATGATTCATCGTTAGATGTTTTAATATTTGATATTAATCGTGGAAGTAATACACCAGGTGTACCAGAAACAATACCAAATATGAGAGCAACTGTCCAAAACAATTCATGGACCGTAATTGAATTGTATAATAGTTATACTTTGAGTAACAATGATAAGATGGAAGAAAAATATAGAGCAGAGTTTTTTTCTAATACATATAATGGTAATTTTTGGGGACTACCATTTAATCAAACGTATAAGAGCGAAGGTTTTTTTGCAGGAGATAGTGTGTTTTATAGAGAAAGAAGAGGTAGTGCAGCATATCAGTACTTAGTAAAAGGAGCAAAGTGTTTGCAAGAAACATTAAAAGGGTATAATCAATCATTTGAGAAAATAGGAATGAAGTGGATGCAGGAGATTTAAAGGGGGCGTAGCTTATAATTACGAGTAATCACCAGTTCAAATTCGCTTTATTACTTTTCACTGAAGATTGGCACAACATTAGAAAATAAAAAGGGGCTGTCGCTCTAACGATATAAATCGTTAGAGTGGCAGTCTCTTAACAATTTATAAAAACTTTTTTCTCTAATAAGGTAAGTTACATTGTCTTTACGGTGAGTACCCTTATAACGATATAAACAGTTAGAAAACAAACATATATTTTAAGTTGCAAAAAAGTAAATGGCTATGATATCATACAAACAGGGTGTTACCAGAAAAACGGTAGGCGGTTAGTCCTTTAACAGAGAGACTGAACTTTCTGATTACATAGAAATCTTCAAAAGAGGAAATCTGTGAAAGGAGGACTAGACTTGATGAGTGATTTTGAAATCCTTTCAGTTGTATTCATGGTTATTTCAATCATGGTTACAATTTTAATAGAGTATATCAAGACACTAAAAAAGTAACCGCCATAGTCTGAAAGTTGCGGTTACTTTTTTAGTAACTATAAACCAGGACTAACCGTCTATCGGTAGTGCCTTTTGTAATATTATAGTAACAGACAGTTGTAGATATTTCAAGGGGATTTTTATTGAGGTATGAATTCATAGTTTATAATTACGAGCAACCTCCAGCTCGAATCCGCTTCGCTACTTCTCGCTGAAGATTGTCAAAATATAAAAATAAAAACAACCACACTCCTGAAAGTAAACTTTCGTAGTGCAAGCCGAGCCAGCTCGATTTCACTTCGTTTCATCTCGCTGTGGGCTGTCGCCCAATAAATATAAAATAAAAAGTAGTTGTCTGAGTATGCAAGCATCCTCATCCAACTACTTTTATTTTATATTTGCTCGGCTTGTAGCTTAACCAAAGTATCTCTTCAATAATCCTTCGAATGCTTTGCCGTGTCTTGCTTCGTCTCTTGCCATTTCATGTACTGTGTCATGGATTGCGTCAAGGTTTGCAGCTTTTGCACGTTTTGCAAGGTCAAACTTGCCGGCGGTAGCACCGTTTTCAGCTTCAACTCTCATTTCAAGGTTTTTCTTTGTTGAATCTGTTACAACTTCACCAAGTAATTCTGCGAATTTTGCAGCGTGTTCAGCTTCTTCGTAAGCAGCCTTTTCCCAATATAATCCAATTTCAGGATAACCTTCTCTATGGGCAACTCTTGCCATTGCAAGATACATTCCAACTTCTGAACATTCTCCTTCAAAGTTTGCTCTTAAATCAGCTAATATATCTTCGCTTACTCCCTGAGCTACACCAACAACATGTTCTGCAGCCCATGTCTTTTCTCCTTCTTCAACCTTTGTAAACTTATCTGCAGGAGCACCACAAATTGGGCACTTTTCCGGTGCTGAATCTCCTTCGTGTACATAACCACATACTGAACATACAAATTTTGCCATATTTTTTTCCTCCTATAAATAAAAATAAAATAATAATAAAAATAAAATGGATTTACCATTAATGAATAGAATTGCAGTTTTTGCATAAACCGTAGAAATAAGTGCTGTGACCTTTAATATCTCCGGAACAATGTTTGGCAGCTTCTTCACAGATGTTTAGCTTATCCATAAATATGTCGTTTAAATGAAAAACTAAACGCAAGGTAAGTACTACTTGATTTATAAAAGTTCTTAAATAAGGCACTTAAGAGGCTTAAAATGGTGTATAATTACAGAAAAACTGTTGGATATACTCTATTTTTGAGCATGGCAAACAGGCAGCGGTTGTTTTATTTGAAAAATTAATTGCAACCTCTACCTTGAAGGGATTATGGATAGCCGCCTGACCTAAAGA
>URKY01000001.1 GCA_900548465.1 uncultured Eubacterium sp. | reverse complement strand
CCGGCTGTGTTGGATTTGTGTCATCCTTCTTAGTTGTTACAGACTGTGTTGGATCAGGTTCATCTGTTCCTGATTTTGTTTTATCTTTTATAATAACTGTTGATGTTCCATCAGCATGCTTAATAGTAATTGTGTTGTTTGCCTTTGTAAGAGCAGACAAATATACAATTACTCCGCTGCCCTGAACTGCATAACCTGCGTTCTGTCCATTAATAGTAACAGATTCAATTCCTGAAAGAACTGACATGTAAATACCTGTCTCGCTTGCAAATTCAGGCTTCTGAATTGATACAACGCTAACGTCTGTATTGTCATCATAGAAGTATGTGTCTGCCGGTTCACCTGAGATTGCTGCCCAATATACCTGTCCCGGTTCTCTATTTTGAAGTGTAACCTTGAGTTCTACTCCCTGACTTTCTTTTCCATTAAGTGAGCCCTTGATAACAATACTATGTTCTCCTTCTGTCTCAAATGTATGTGTTATAACTCCTGCTGCTACTCCCTGTTCTCCTGCAACACCGTCATAATAAATATTAAATACCTGTCCGCTGTTAATAATTTCTTCGTCACTTCCCCATGTAAAAGTAACCTGAAGACCTTTTTTATTTAATATATTCTGTCCAAACACTTCTTTTGGAGATGGCTTTCCATCATCCGGAGTTGCCGGCTTAGCTGTTGTAGCCGGTTCCTGACTCTTTGTTGTTGCTGCAGGTGTCTGTGGCTGGTCCTGACCCTTTGTTGTTGCTGCAGGTGGCTGTGGCTGGTCCTGACCCTTTGTTGTTGCTGCAGGTGTCTGTGGCTGGTCCTGACCCTTTGTTGTTGTTACAGGTGGCTGTGGCTGGTCCTGACCCTTTGTTGTTGCTACCGGCGGCTGTGGCTTATCCGGTGCCTTTGTTGTTGCTACCGGTACCTGTGATGGATTTGCCGGTTTAACTGTTGTGTCATTTTTAGTTTTCTTTGCAACTACTTTTACTTTACATTTTAATTTCTTCTTACCAATTTTGGCTGTAATAGTTGCTTTTCCGACTTTCTTACCTTTAATTTTACCTTTTTTAGAAACCGTAACAATTTTCTTATTAGAAGATTTCCATTTTACCTTTTTGCTGTTCTTTTTTACCTTTAGTTTCACCGTCTGGCCTACGCTAATAGTAATTTTTTTCTTATTGAGTTTCGCTGCTGCAGATACATTGAAGCCTGATATTCCAGCCATGCTGAATACCATAGCCAGTGACAATATAACTGCCAAAATTCTTGATCTTTTCATTTTTGACCTACCTTTCTCATTTTTAACGCTAGGCAATATTATAGCAATTATATATTTTATAGAAAAGTATCCTAATTTTATGAGGTGTCATTTTTATATATTTTCCGGTGTCTGTAGCTTTGCGGAGGGTGGAAGTACACCAAAAAAAAGACCAACACAATGTGTTGATCTTTAACTGGCCCACAAGGATTCGAACCTTGAAAATGCTGGAGTCAGAGTCCAGTGCCTTACCATTTGGCGATGGGCCATTGTCTAGCGACAGAGAATATTCTATCACAACATTATTTAGAATGCAAGCATTTTTTTAATTTATTTTTTATTCTTCTTATCCAAAATGTCCTGTATACTTTCTTCGCATATTTTATTTGTCTTTCATCTGTCACTTTTAATTCCACATCATCAATATAAACTGATTCTGCAACCCCTACAATCCAATCAAAAGGAACTTTTTCCCTAAAAAATCTATTGTCACCACATATAATATAGTGATCATTCTTTACCTTAAAAACCCTGTGTAATACATATTGTCCTGTAGGTCTCTTAAACAAAGCAATATCATATTTTTTTAATCTTTCCGGCGGGGCCACAATCTTAACCAAATCCTTACCCTGTCGCAAAAGTGGCATCATGCTGTCGCCAACAATTGAAGATAAATGAAATCCATTTAATTTAATTCCTTCTTCCAGTCCCATTGCTTTCATATATTTCCACCATCTTTTTTAATAGTTATCTAATTTATTCTTCAATAATTCCCGGTTTTGACAATATAGCTATAAATTTATCTACATCTTCACCTGCTTTTTCCCTGTCTACTTCATATTCAGAAACTAAAGCATCAACAAGTTCTTCTCTATCTGCTCCATCAATTATTCTGTTCCAAAGGAACTCACCGGTTGCATTCAATCTTATCATTCCATTAAAGATGTTTGTTGCATCTCCAACTGACACAACAACCGCCTGCTCTCCAACTTTTCTAATTAAAAAACCCTCTTTTATTTTCATTATTTTTTCCTTTCGTCCTCCTGCTTTTCCGGATATTTACCTGTTCACACTCATCCCTTCATAAGCAACTTTGGCTGCTTCGTGAGAAATTGTGCATCCCATAGTATACATGGGAACATTTTTTATTATAAAATCAACATATTCCATTGTCTTTAACATTCCTTCCGGTTGTCTTGGACGATATATCTGATTCATTAAGAGCGCCAATACCTGTTTTGGATCTGCCTTTAAAATTTTATTTTCTTTATCCTGATGTAGAAAACAGATTGCCTGCAATTTTGACTTTTTATTCATTGATAAATGATGTTTTCCATCCCACGGAGTTCCATATACATACACCCCCTGCTCCGTAAATCTAAGAAGCGGTTTATCATCGTTTATCATTTTGACTTTATCTCCAAAATATTCTCTCCACATACGTGTATGAGTTGATTTTCCCGTTCCACTTGGTGCTGTAAACAGGTAGGCTTTTTCTTCATATTCTACAACACTTCCATGACAAAGTGCCACATTATAATCAATTGCTTTCTCACAAAACTTTCTGTATATAGCAATATATTCCAAATAGGAATTGCTGTAAACACTCTCTTGTTCCGCATGATCCTTCTCATATTTCAAGTCTTCATCCGTAGCAAATATTTCAAACAACGGTTCTAAGCCCCTTGTAATATAGTCCTTACTTTTTTTTTCAAAATATTTGCCACGATACTCTACAGCTACCGGGATATCTCCAAAACTGTATATTTCTCTCATCCACTGCACTCCCAATTATTTTATTTCTGTACACATCTGTATTATGTGTTGTCTTAGTCAGATTATTTTTCCTGTCCTGCCAGGTAATTTGCAAACTGCTGGGCTGTTCTTCCGGAAATTCCACCATGACTTAGTTCCCATTTGTTTGCTTCAGCTCTGATTTCCTCATCACTCATTTTAACACCCTGACGTCTGCAGAGTTCAACTGCTATATCAAAATATTCTTTCTGTGACGGTTTAGAATAATTAATTGTTACACCAAATCTATTTACAAGGGAAAGTTTTTCTTCCATTGTATCTGACTTGTGCATACCGTTTTCTACCTGAACATCGCTTCTATCATTCCATGTTTCCTTAATAAGGTGACGACGGTTTGATGTTGCATAAATTAAAATATTTTCCGGTTTTGTCTCTACTCCACCTTCAATAACAGCCTTCAGGAATTTATATTCAATTTCAAACTCCTCAAAAGACAAATCATCCATATAAATAATAAATTTATAATTTCTGTTTTTTATCTGGGCGATTACATTTGATAAATCCTTAAACTGATGTTTGTAAATTTCAATCATTCTAAGTCCTTTATCATAATATTGATTTACAATTGCTTTAATACTTGTTGATTTTCCTGTACCACTGTCACCAAAAAGAAGACAGTTATTTGCTTTTCTTCCTTCAACAAAAGCTTCAGTATTATCCACAAGTTTCTTTTTCTGAATCTCGTATCCCACAAGATCATCTAATACAACTTTATCCATATTATTGATTGCTTTGAATCTAAATGGTGTTTCATCGCTTATTCTAAATGCCTTATTCAAGCCAAACATCCCTACACCATAATCTTTATAGAACTGAGTTACGTGATTAAAAAATTCATTTTCATCTTTTGACTGTGCAAGTTTATCACTTAATTCTCTTACTTTCTCACTAACATTTTTGTTATACATTAATTCCGGTTTAACAATTGCCTTATAATTTTCAAGTTTTGAGAAGCAATCTATTCCCAACTCTTTTTCCATAGGTTCAAAATCATAGTCAAACAAAGCCTTAAACTGCTTGAAATCATTTTTGGCAAAATCGTTTACGCTTCCTTCATTTGCCCCTACCTTCTCGCATGTCAAACTAAAGGGATTCTCATTTGTAATTAAAATATATGTAAGATAATTGTGCCATAAGTTTTTGTCAAAAGCATAATCGGTTGCTACTTCCAGCAATCTTTTTACCTGATGATATATTCTTGTTATTATTTCATCTTTCTTATAACTTTCACCTTTATATTCTCTAATGATGCTACTCAATTCCATCAGAATTGAGTCTTTAGGCATATTACCATAAATCAATAATTTAGATACTATATTATACATTTTACCGCCTCGTCTTATCTTAATATTTTCTATATAGCAATAGAGGTCAGCTCTCGCTGACCTCTTTTTAATTGAAATAATTAACATCTAAAAGATGTAACTCTTCCTTTATAAAATGTTATTACAGATTCTGATGGAATGTTCTGCTAATAACATCATCCTGCTGTTCTTTTGTTAACTTAATGAAGTTTACAGCGTATCCTGATACACGGATTGTAAGCTGTGGATACTTTTCAGGATGCTTCTGAGCATCAAGTAATGTATCTCTGTTTAATACGTTAACGTTAAGATGATATCCTCCTTCTTGAGCGTATCCATCTATTAAAGAAACTAAATTATCAACCTGTTTTGCACTTGCTGCCATTTTAAGTACCTCCTATTTATTCTCTTCTAATAATTTTAATCTGGATTCCTTGAATCCCTTTAGCACAATATTTCTAGCTGCCAATGCCTGCTCTTTTGTAGCCGGCGGTATATCTTTTAATACATAATCCATGCCCAGTTCTTTGTACTTCTTCTTTGCCATATCATGATATGGTAACATATCCAAAGCCTTAACCATCTTTAACTGTCCAATGAAAAGTCCTAACTCATATAGATACTTCTCTTTGTCTGTGATAGTAGGAACTACTACATGTCTTATCCAGATTTTGATACCTTTATCATTCAGGTATCTGGCAAATGCTAAAATATTTTCATTCGGCTGTTTGCACAGCTTCATGTGCTCTTCAGGATTAATATGTTTGATATCCAGCATAACCAAATCGGTTACTTCCAGTAATTTATCAACCTTCTTCAGATATTCCGGATCATCAGGTCTGAATGTTACGCCTGATGTATCCAGACAGGTATTAATCCCTCTTTTGTGTGATTCAGTAAACAGTTCTGTAAGGAAATCAATCTGTACCATCGGTTCCCCGCCCGTAGCCGTAATGCCACCGGTCTCGTAGAATGGACGCTTTTTCTCATACTGCTGAAGAATTTCTTCCACAGTCATTTTGGTTCCGCCTTCCATTGTCCAAGTATCCGGATTGTGGCAATAGGCACATCTCATGGGGCAACCTTTAAAGAATACTACAAATCTTACTCCCGGACCATCTACTGTTCCAAAACTTTCAATTGAATGAATTATTCCTGTAGTCATTCTGAATTTCCTTTATATAAATTTATTTTAGTGTGTTAACTTGATTAATTCGTCGATATCAAGTCCAAGATCATCTGCATCAAGATCACCTGTAAATACCTGACAATCTTTTCCAAGAGCATCCGGAACTACTGTAAATGTATCTGAGATACCATCTCTAGCGTTCTCAAATGGGATCTTAGCAACTGATGCTAATGAAGATACAGCACCGTGTGTGTCTCTTCCGTGAAGTGGGTTAGCACCTGGTGCAAATGGCTGTCCAGCCTTTCTTCCGTCAGGTGTGTTACCTGTGTTCTTACCATATGTTACGTTTGATGTAATAGTAAGAATTGACTGTGTTGGAACACTGTCTCTGTATGTGTAGTTCTGTCTTAAGTATCCCATAAACTTGTCAACGATCATTACTGCAAGGCTATCAACTCTGTCATCGTCGTTTCCGTATTTAGGGAAATCTCCTTCAACTTCGTAATCAACTACGATTCCATCTTCATCTCTGATTGCTTTAACCTTAGCATACTTAATAGCTGAAAGTGAGTCAGCTACTACTGAAAGTCCTGCAACACCTGTTGCGAACCATCTCTTAACGTGAGCATCATGTAATGCTAACTGAATTCTTTCGTATGAATATTTATCATGCATGTAATGAATGATGTTAAGAGCATTTACATATACTCCTGCTAACCATTTCATCATGTCTTCATATCTTTCCATTACTTCATCGTAATCAAGGTATTCAGCTGTGATTGGTCTGTACTTAGGTCCTACCTGAACCTTAGTCTTTTCATCAACACCACCGTTGATAGCGTAAAGTAAACATTTTGCAAGGTTTGCTCTAGCTCCGAAGAACTGCATTTCCTTACCAATTCTCATTGGAGATACACAACAAGCGATTCCGTAGTCATCACCATTGTACTGTCTCATTAAGTCATCGTTTTCGTACTGAATTGATGAGTATTCAATAGAAATCTTAGCACAGTATTTCTTGAATTCTTCCGGAAGTCTTGTTGACCAAAGAACTGTTAAGTTTGGTTCTGGAGCTGCACCTAAGTTTTCTAATGTATGAAGATATCTGAATGATGTCTTTGTTACCATATGACGTCCGTCGATACCTACACCACCGATTGATTCTGTAACCCATACAGGATCGCCGGCGAAAATTGAGTTATATTCAGGTGTTCTTGCGAACTTAACACATCTTAACTTCATGATGAAGTGATCGATGAATTCCTGAATCTGTTCTTCTGTAAATGTTCCGTTAGCTAAATCTCTCTGAGCGTAGCAGTCGATGAATGTTGATGTACGTCCAAGTGACATAGCTGCACCATTCTGTTCCTTAACTGCTGCTAAGTATCCAAGATATAACCACTGAATAGCTTCCTGAACGTTCTGAGCAGGTCTTGAAATATCGAATCCGTAAATCTTACCTAATTCTTTTAATTCCTTAAGTGCTCTGATCTGTTCTGAGTATTCTTCTCTATCACGAATTACGTCAGGTCTCATTTCTGTTGGAGTACCTGCCTTCTGAGCTTCCTTATCAACGATAAGTGTATCAACACCATATAAAGCAACTCTTCTGTAGTCACCGATGATACGTCCACGTCCGTAAGCATCAGGAAGACCTGTTACGATATGGTTTGTTCTACATGTTCTGATTTCAGGTGTGTAAGCATCAAATACGCCTGCGTTATGTGTCTTTCTGTAGTTTGTATAGAAATCTACGATTTCAGGATCTACTTCATATCCGTTATCGCTACAAGCCTTTGTTGCCATACGGATACCACCGTTAACCTGAAGACTTCTCTTAAATGGCTTATCTGTCTGGAAACCAACGATAGTTTCTTTATCTTTGTTTAAATATCCAGCACCGTGTGATGTAATTGTTGATACAACCTTTGTATCCATATCAAGAACACCACCTGCTGCTCTTTCCTGTTTCTGAAGGTCAAGAACCTGTTCCCATAAGTCCTTTGTGTTCTGTGTAGGTCCTGCCAAGAAACTTGCATCACCATCATATGGTGTGTAGTTCTTCTGGATAAAATCTCTGACGTTGATTTCTTTTTCCCAAGCGCCACTAGTGAATCCTGTCCATTCTTCTCTCATCTCTGTTCTTCCTCCTAAAAAATAAATGTAAAGCTTAAAATTTATATATTAGTAATGACTAACGAAACATAAGTAAATCTTCAACCGTCTTTTTCTTTGGTACCGATGGTTCTTCATCAGGATATCCTACGGCAATAAGAGCCATAAGTAACTGTCCTTCCGGTACTTCTAAGATTTCTTCTGCTTTGTTAATGTCATACAAGCCCATTATTACTGTGCCAAGTCCCTTGTCCTTAGCTGCCAGACAAAATGTCTGTGTGGCAATACCATTATCAAATGCCTGCCAATTATCTTCTCTTGAAGTTGAATAACTTCCATCTCTCTCAAATCCTGAACGCTTGTCTACTATTGTAGTGGCAACAAGCATTGGTGCATTGCTTATAATCTCCTGATTATGTGCTCCGCAACACTCATCAGCCAAACGCTGTCTTATGTGAGAGTCCGTTATTGCAATATAACGGGTAGTCTGAGTATTTTTCCAAGAAGGTGCATATGAAGCTGCAAGCACCAGATCTTCAATAATGTCTTTTGAGATTTCTTCATTCTTGAACTTTCTAACACTTCTTCTTGTCTTTATACATGTAATTGCATCCATAAACATACCTCCTTTGGTATTCGTTAGTTCTCTTAAATGGTAACTCTTTGCAAGACGCAATCCTACAAATAACTATCATTTTCACTAACTGTGACTAATATAACACTTTATAAATCGTTTTGCAACGATAAAGACGGAATAATTTATTAAAAAAAGTTCCGTTTTTTCACTTTGTAAAGTGAAATGATTTTTACTATAAATTTTATAAGCTTTACATATGTTTTTCACCTTATAATGCTATTATATATTATTATTTTATTTTTTCTGTTGCAATTGCAACATTTCATTTTTTTTGTTATAAATATATTAAGAAAAAATCGGAAAGGCACCATTATGAATTCAATTAACAAAAGCAAACTTTTTTTTAATATTAATGATTCCGAACAGCAGACAATGATAAAATGTTTCAATTCCCACCTTATTAAATATATGTCCGGAGAGGTATTATATTTTTTTAGCGAAGCCAATATGGGCATTGGAATTGTAGAAGAGGGAAATGCCTGCATTGTTTATAATTTTCCAAACGGCTCCAGAACTATTCTTGAGGATTTATCAGCCGGAGATATTTTTGGTGACCTTTTTTATTATCATTCGTCCAAAGAGAATATCTCTATAGAAGCCACCAGCGACTGTGTTGTTCGGTACATTGACTATGAACATCTCACTAAAAGGTGTATTAAAGCCTGTGCCCATCACAGCCAGCTTGTCAGCAACGTTCTGGAAATGGTTCAGGAAAAAGCCCAGCATATCTGTGAGCACCTTGAAGTTTTAAGTCAGCGTTCAATCAGGGAGAGAATTCTTTCATACTTTTCCATTTTATCTGTCAAAGCCGGGGAAGATACTTTCGAACTTCCTTTCAGCATTACGGATTTATCGGATTATTTATCTGTGGACAGAAGTGCCATGAGTAGAGAATTAAAAAAAATGAAAAACGACAATTTAATTAAAATGAATAAAAGGAAAGTAACTCTATTGTTTTCTGAATAGAATAAAAAAGGACCCCGAAACCAATTTTTTAATAAGACTGATTTCGGGGCTTTTCCTCTTTATTATTAGAATTTTTATAAATTAGATTTTAATCTTCTTTTTTGCCGAAAGGCTTTGGTATATCTTTGTCAGGGAATAATGCATTTAATATAATTCCCACAACTGCTGCAACTGCTAAACCTGAAAAGCTGATTGTTACACCTGCTATCGTAAGCTTAGCTGCGCCTGCATTACTAAAGTTAATTCCCAATGCACAAACAAGAATAATAGCTGCAACGATTACGTTTCTTGATTTCTGGAAATCAACCTGAGCTTCAACCATGTTTCTAATTCCAACTGAACCAATCATTCCGTAAAGGATAAATGAAATACCTCCAACGATTCCCATTGGCATAGCATTTATTATTGCTGCAAACTTAGGACTGAATGAACATACGATTGCAATATATGCTGCTATTCTTACTACACGTGGATCATAAACTTTTGAAAGAGCAAGTACACCTGTGTTTTCGCCATAAGTTGTATTTGCAGGACCACCAAATAATGAGGCAAGTGATGTTGCAAGTCCGTCACCTAACAATGTTCTATGAAGTCCCGGATTATTGATGTAATCTCTTTCTGTTGTTGCGCTTATTGCACATATATCTCCAATATGTTCCATCATTGTTGCAATTGCAATCGGAATCATTGTAGTAAGTGCTGTTGTTATTTTAGCTGCATCTGAGAAGTTAACTCCACCAAATACTGTTCTGCTCCAATCTACCGGAAGTCCAATCCAAGCAGCTTCACTAATCATTTTTGTGTCAATTGGAGTAATTCCCTGTACATGTAAAAGGTTTCCAAAAATAAGTGCTACAATGTATGCTCCTATTACACCTAAAAGAATAGGAATAATTTTTGCCATTCCTTTTCCCCAAATGTTAAATGCAATTATGATTACCAATGCTACAATTGCAAGCGGCCAGCATGACGCACAGTTATTAAGTGCTGATGGTGCAAGACACAAACCAATTGAAATGATAATAGGTCCTGTAACAACAGCCGGGAAAAGTTTCATCACTTTTGATACCCCTACTAATCTGATTACAAGTGCAAGTATCAAATACAGCAATCCTGCAAACACGACTCCCAAACATGCATATGGAAGCATTTCAAGATTAGCATTTTTCCCATCCATAGGTGCTACTGCCGCATATCCACCAATGAAAGCAAATGATGAACCAAGAAATGCCGGCACCTTAAATTTTGTTAATAAGTGAAATAATAATGTTCCAAGTCCTGCCATTAAAAGTGTTGTCTGAACACTAAGTCCTGTCAAAAGTGGAACTGTTACTGTTGCTCCGAACATTGCGAACATATGCTGGAAGCCAAGGACGCCCATCTTACCTTTACCAAGTTTTCTGGCGTCATACACCGGGTCTTTACCGATGTTGATTGATTCGTTTGACATTGTCAAATCCTCCCTTTTTCTTTTGATTTTACTCCTTTATGCTAAATTTAAATTACGTCTCTCGTAAAATTTACCTTAAACGTTTTTATTCTACCAAATTTATGACTTATTTACAAGGTTTTGTATTTTAGGTGCGCTGATATTGTTAATTTTAGCAAATTGGAAATCGTTTACCGACTTGATTTCTTTTTTCTTGCTTCTTACATGTACTTTTCGGGGAAATTTCTTTGAGTGGATACGGTTTACCGTCTTGACTTCTTTTTTCCCTGCTTCTTACATGTACTTTTCGGACGAAATAACTTGGATGGAGATAATTTACCGTCTTGGTTTGAATATTACAAATCTCTACACGTACTTCCCAAATCTGTCAAAGGAATCGAAGTAGGGGCTGCCCGGAAATAGTTTACTGGGATTGCTGGAAATTTCACAATTATTTATTATAAAAAATCAGCGTGGATTTTTCGGAGAAACAGCGATTCCAAATCGCTGTTTCAGATGCACTGACCGCAGAATTCATCAGGAATTCTGTGGGAATTGCATCGGTGCCGTAAAAGCCACACTGATTTTATATAATAAATAACGTGAAATTTCTGTAATCCCAGTAAACTATTTCCGGGCAGTCCCTACTTCCAATGAAGGCGATGTAACTGACCTTCCATCTGCATTCCTGTAAAATCATTCTGACGAAGTGATTCATACAAAACAATTGCTACGGAATTTGCAAGGTTTAATGAGCGAATTTCAGGATTCATAGGTATCCTGATACATTTATCTTTATTTTCAACTAAAATTTCTTCCGGTATACCGGCGCTTTCTTTTCCAAACATAATGTAATCATTTTCTCCAAAGGAAACATCGCAATATCTGTTTGGTGCCTTTGTGGTTGCATACCACATTTTGGCATTTGGATTCTGTTCAAGAAAATCATTATAGCTGTCATATATTGCAACATCTAAATCATCCCAGTAATCCATACCGGCTCTCTTTAAAGATTTTTCATTTATGCGGAATCCCATAGGTTCTATCAGATGAAGTTTTGTACCTGTTGCACAACAGGTTCTTCCAATATTGCCGGTATTCTGAGGGATTTCCGGTTCTAAAAGCACTATGTTCATATTTTATTCCTTTCAACATTTTTAGCCTCCGGTAAAAACAATATTATGATTGTAACACGGATATATATTTTACATTAAGTCTGTATTATGGTTTTATGTAAACTATCTCTTATCTACTGTTTTTTCCTTATCAAGTCTTTTGATAAAGTTTCTGACTCTCGCCAAAGCAACCTTCAGACTTTCTAAAGAATATGCATATGAAATTCTAAGGAAGCCTTCGCCACAGTCACCAAAAGCTGTTCCCGGTACTACTGCAACTTTTTCTTCTTCAAGAAGTCTTGTTGCAAATTCCTCTGAAGTCATTCCGAAACGCTTTATATTAGGAAATACGTAGAAAGCTCCGTAAGGCTCAAAGCAGTCAAGTCCCATTTCTTTGAATTCGTGAAGAAGATATCTTCTCCTCTGATTGTAAGCCTCCGTCATTTTTTCCACATCATGTTCACCATGCTTTAAAGCATCAACTGCCGCATACTGGCTTGTTGTTGGTGCACACATAATTGCAAACTGATGTATTTTAAGCATTTGCTGTAAAATCACCTTTGGTGCTGCCGCATATCCAAGTCTCCATCCTGTCATGGCAAAAGCTTTTGAAAAACCGTTAATAACTACTGTTCTCTCTTTCATCCCCGGCATGGATGCAATGGAAACATGCTTTTCTTTATATGTAAGTTCTGAATATATTTCGTCTGATAAAACAAATATGTCTTTTTCCACGCAAACTTTTGCGATTTCTTCCAAATCCTCACGTTCCATAATTGCTCCCGTCGGATTGTTAGGAAACGGAAGTACCAGCATTTTTGTTTTGTCTGTAATACTGTCAAGCAACTCCTGCTTTGTAAGCCTGAACTGATTTTCTTCCTTTAGTTCAATAATAACCGGCACAGCATGTATCAACTGTGCACAAGGCAGGTATGATACATAACTTGGTTGTGGAATCAGCACTTCATCTCCAGGATCAAGCATTGCTCTCATGGCAATGTCAATAGCTTCGCTACCACCTACCGTAACCATAATTTCATCATGGTAGTCGTATAAAACATTAATCTTTCTCTCAAGATATTTGCTAATCTCAACCTTTAATTCCTTAAGTCCTGCATTTGATGTATAAAAAGTTCTTCCTCTCTCTAAAGAGTAAATACCTTCTTCTCTAATATGCCATGGTGTATCAAAATCAGGTTCTCCTACTCCCAGTGAAATGGCGTCCTTCATTTCGCTGACAATGTCAAAAAATTTTCTGATACCTGATGGCTTAACTTCCTTTATTACTTTTGATAATGGGTCTCTCATTATGGTGTTACCAATATCCTTTCTTCTGTTTCTGCAAGGATTGTTCCGTAATCCTTATATTTTTTAAGTACAAAATTAGTTGATGTGCTAAGAATTGAATCCAATGTAGATAATTTGCTTGTAACAAACTGTGAAATTTCCTTCATTGTCTTTTCTTCAATAATTACGGTGAAATCAAATCCACCTGACATAAGATATACTGCCTTAACCTCGTCGTATCTCATAATACGTTCAGCAATTTCATCAAATCCTGTTCCTCTCTGAGGAGTAACTCTTACTTCGATTAAAGCTGTAACTCTGTCTTCGTTAGTTTTATCCCAATCTATAAGTGTGTAATATCCACAAATAATATTTTCTTTTTCCATCTCGGCTATGGCATTGGCGACTTCTGCTTCCTCCATTCCAAGTAAAATCGCGGCTTCTTTCAGGTCAATTCTGCTTTTGTTTTCAATTAATCTTAAAATTTCTTCTCTCATGCCATATCCTGTATAACCTTAAAACCGGTTATACTTTTCCTTTCTCTAAAATAATTTATATAAACTATCTTATGATAGCTTTATAACAGATTATAAATAATATCACCTTTTGGTGGTTCTAAATATCTTTTTTCTTCTCCATTTATAATGACTCTGTCATTACTTTTAGTAAGAACAGCTACATCTGTAGCATATATTCCACTATCATTTAGATATTCCACTGTCTTCTCCGGCTTTTCCGTAACAATCAGTATTGCTCCGCTCCCGTCCACCAGATATGGATTATAGTTAAAAACTTCCGCAACTTCTATTGCTTCCTGCCATACAGGTATTTTTTTAATGTCAGCCTCTATACCAAGGTTAACAGATGAAGCCAATTCCCACAATGCTCCAAAAACTCCTCCATCTGACACGGCGTGGACTGCCACTGCGTCACTGGCAAATGCTATTTCTGTCATTTTTGCAACATCCAGATATTCTCCGGTTTTTATGCAATTATTAACAAACGTTGGTGAGAATTTCTTCAGCAGTTCTTCCTTTCTCAAAATTGACATAATATATGTTGCACCAATTCCTGCCGTTCCCGCCATTACCACATGCATATTTTCTTTTATGTTTTTTCTGGCGTGTCTCTCTCTACTATACCCTATTATTGTAATATTCGCTATTATATTTTCAACATTTGACACATATACCCTGCACTGTTTTATATCAAGTTGTCTTTTTTCTGAGCTGTCATTTATTTTTTTTATGACTTTTCCCAACTGTTTTTCTTCAAAATCCGCAGGAATGTTAATATCAACTTTTAAATACTTTGGTTTTGCATTTTGTTCACACAATGCATTAATTGCTTTTCCAATATAATAATCTTCACATCCCTTAAACCACTTAAAAATACAATTAGAAGACATTACTAACGTAACATCTTCTAATTCCACAGTGGCACAATCTATACCTACTTCAATGCTTTCTGTTTTATTATTTATTTTTTTTAAAACAGAACGTTTATATGCTATTTCGGAAATTTTCCCTGTCTGCATAAACATACCGCCTTTATTTATTCATCACTTTTTTTAGCCTTTTTGTCCTTTGATGCCTTTGATGTTTCATCTTTAGACTTTTTATCATCTTTCTTTGAGTCGTCCTTTTTCTTTTTAGTTCCAATAATTGTAGTTGTTGGCGACATCCTATAAGTA
The DNA here is from genome assembly GCA_900548465.1 of uncultured Eubacterium sp. GTDB lineage: Bacteria > Bacillota > Clostridia > Lachnospirales > Lachnospiraceae > Eubacterium_G. The sequence goes on along the minus strand of URKY01000001.1, from coordinate 186,745 downwards.
CTTGTATGTACTAATTCCTTACTTACTTCTTTTCCATTTTCATATGTAATCTTATATAATTCTGCTACATATCCCACATGTCCCGGGATAACTTCCCTATATCCTTCAGATTTAGTTGAATCCTTCTGAGTCTTTGTCTTTATCGGTGTAGTACTTATAGTCTTACTTACATATTTAACGGAATGTCCTTTCTTTCTTGTGTCATGGCCGTACACATTAAAAGTAATGGCACCTTCAGTATATATTCCCTGAATATAAATTGGAGCATCAGTATTATTCTCAAATACAAGGTCCTTGTAATCCCCTGCCAATGCGGCGTCCGCTGACAACGGAACATAAGAAACTGCCATAGAATGCGGATATCTTTCAGTTATCTTTATTTCTGCTTTTAATAAAGCATTATATAATGTACTTGATACCTGACAGATTCCTCCACCAAGACTGTCTGATACTCCTCCATCTACATAAGTTCCTGCCGGCTTCCATCCGTTATCCTCTGTCCACGGTACCAAATGTTCGTTACATGAGTAACTTTCTCCCGGATAAATAACACTTCCATTAATTTTTTCTGCACCGTTCTTGATATTGAGGTTACGATTTACAACTCCTGTTGAAAAATATGTTGTGTAGCTTCCCATTGGGGTATTAGATACCTTTTCACAATCTTCTGTTGTATATTTCGGTTTTGCAACCTTTGTTGTTGTTACAAAAGAAATCTTCTCACTACCATCCCACTTTTTATAAACCTGTTCCTTAAAGCCTTTTATTGTGGTATCTAAATCGATAACAACACCTTCTTTGCCGGGAACAACCTGAAATCCGTTTCCCGTAGCCTTCAAGGATGCATTCTTTGGCATACTTTCGAATGGTTCGCATATTTTTTCAAGATTGGATTTTAATTTTTTTTCATTCAATGCTATTTTTAAATCATATTTTTTACTTTTTTTCTTTAAATCCAATTCTTCTTCATATCTTTTTATTATATTTCCGGTTTTACCTGTTGATATTGCTTCATCAACAATACCTTTGTTTAACCATTCATATCCAAGTTCACCTAAAGTAGTATCCACTACCTTTGAACCTATCTGCAAAGATACTTTAGTTTCGGTTTTCAATTTAACTTCTTTTGCTACGGCTTTTTCAGCCTCTTTTGCAGTCATACCGCCAACATTGATATTTTCAATATAAATGCCTTCTTTTATTGTATCCCCTGCTTTGTCAGAAGATGCGGCAAATACCTGACCACATGTCATTGCTAAAGTAAAAACAATAGTAAATATTACTACTCTTTTCATTCTTTTCCTCCTGTAGGTACTTTAGAAACTAAAAATTGTTGTTACAACTAATGCAGCTACTAAAATTACTGCCAATGTTCCTGCAATTATCTTTTGATTCTTTTTATTGTAAAAAAAGTTCATATTTCTTCTCCTTCTATAATAATCCTCTGTTTAACTGAAAGTATAGCATATATAAAAAAAATGTCCTAGTCAAAAATTTTGCCATTTTCTGCTATAATTTTGTCTATTTTTCTGGAAGCCTCGTTTTTTGAAAGACTGTCAATTTCATAATCTATTTCTAAATTGTGATATCTTATTAATGCAATCAGGTATTTCTTCTGTTTTTCTGTAATTGGTTGCATTTTCTTAACTTTATATATAAATTCCTCTGCTTCAAAAAGCCCCGGAAATTCATTTCCATACTGATTCATCAAAATCATATATAACTTTGACGTTACCTCTGCATCGTTATACGCCCTATGGTGGTTCTTGTCCTCTATGCCAAAAATTCTACATAAATTTTCAAGTCCCTTACTCCACTCTTTCGGCAATGTCTTTCTTGCTATTTTCAGTGTATCAAGTCCGCTTTTGTCAAACTGTAAATTAAGATTTATGGCATTCTGTTTTAAAAATCCATAATCAAATCTTACATTGTGACCCAATATTATGTCATTTCCTGCGAATTCAATAAATTGAGGTAGTACATTCTCAATTCCTGATTTGTCTTTCACCATTTCCGTCGTGATACCTGTAAGTTCTGTAATTCTTTCCGGAACGGGAATTCCCGGATTAATTAATTCCGAAAAAGTATCCACAACTTCTCCATCCCGCACTTTAACTGCACCTATTTCTATAATTCTATCCCACTTTGATCTGATTCCTGTAGTTTCTATATCTACGCATACGTAATCTCTTATCATTTTTTCATATCCTAACAGTACTGCTTTATTATTTTTCGCAACAAAAAAAGCGGGTGATGGGAATCGAACCCACATATCCAGCTTGGAAGGCTGGTGTTCTACCACTGAACTACACCCGCATGTACAATGCCTGGTTCCGGAATCGAACCAGAGACACGAGGATTTTCAGTCCTCTGCTCTACCAACTGAGCTAACCAGGCTTGCAATACCTCATATCATTACTGCATTGATGATTTTATACTAACATTGTCTTTTTGTCAAGTTAGTATTTTTAAAAATTTTAGAATAATAACAAATATAACTGCTAAAAGTAAATAACATTACGACTATATCGATAATAACAAGTGCCGTAACCGCCCCTGTCGGCATTCCCGGGAACAGAAGTAATGCTATTAATATTACATAAGTACTAAAGGTGCAAACCTTTCCATACCATTTTGCTCCCTCTATCTTATGTCCTCTTTTTATCAGCATCATTCCCGAAACAGCCATATATCCTTCTTTAATTATATAAATTCCAACCATGACTATCACTATGTTATATTTAAATGCCAGACTAAGTATTATTGCCCCTATTGTAATCTTGTCGGCAATTGGATCAAGCATCTTTCCCCAATCCGTAACCATGTCAAACCTTCTTGCAACTTTACCGTCAAAAAAGTCTGTCAGTCCTGATACTACAATGGTTGCAATTACAGGCCAGTATGGTGCTCCTGACAATGATTTGTAAAATAAGTACATATAAACAAAAACTAACACTATTCTAAAATACCCCATTATATTAGGTATAGAAAAATATTCACGCCAAAAATCCTTCTTCATATCATTCTCCTTGTCAAAACTAGTATACTCCAAAGGCTCATATTTTAAAACCCGGTTTGGCTATTTTATTTTTTTAGAATTCTTCGTAAATAAACACCGGTGCTGCAGCATCTCTGGAACACATATAATAACCCCAGATAATCATAATTACAACATAGAATAACAGCACTCTGCATACAAATCTCGCTTTGCTGCTGCTCCTAATTTTGTTTATAAAAGTTGTAAATCTGCTCATTAAAATTTACCAATCCTTTCAATGCCAAATGACTGTCATCTTCAAATACATAATTTTCATATTCCATTTCTGAAAGATCTGCCAGTTCAGCTCCTTTATCTTTTGCGATTTTTCTGACTGCATTATATATTTTATTTCTATTTTTTTGCGGGTACTCTGCGTAGTCACTCCATCGCCCATTAAAAGGAAGCATCACTATCATGGCTTTAATATTTTCTTCCCTACACACATCTAAGAAGCACTGTAAATCTTTAAATTCAATTGATTTAGTTGTGTAATTAAGTTTTCTAATCATATTGTGGTCAACTTTATACTTAAGCTTTCTTTTATAAACATCATCAAACATTCCATATTTATTTTTAGGTGCCATTTTTTTACCTTTTAAGTCTGCTTTTTTGTATAATTTGTCCCATTGTATTTGCTTTTCTTTCCCCGGTTTTTTGTCCTTAAGCCTTCCCCTTAGAATGGATGCCATAAAAAGTTTTGTTTCAGCCTTGTCATTTACAAGATAGCTGTGAATATTTTTTCTCACTTTATCAAAAGTATTTCCATCATTGTCCATATACCATTTTACATCATCCTGAATGCGGCTCCACATAACATGATTGTCTGCCGTCAGTGTCTTTATTCTGGAAATAACATATTTCTTTGTTTCTTTACTTATATCTTTGTTTTTCAAAAACGCTATCATATGGGATTCTGAGTATGAATCTCCAAAGGCATCTTTCCTTACACCGGTTGGTTTAAACCATTGTGGGGAAACACTTATTACAACCTTTTTATTCTTTATGCCGTCGGCTATTGCCCCAAGAGTAATGGCATGGTTTAAGCTCTGGTAGCCTCCTCTTCCTATAAAGATCGGTTTCATGTCTGTATTTTGATATACAGTATCTCCGTGAAATCCTGTTTTCTGACAATGTCTCAATTCTGAAGAACCTAATATAACCATTGCCTCCTTATTATTCACCAGTCTTTTAAGGCCCTCCGTATTAGCAAACTTTGAAGCGCTGTCCCATGTTCCATACGTAACACTGTTTTTTGGAGTTGTGTGCTTTTCTGTAATTTTAATTCCCGAAACAGTTATGAGAAACAGAACAAAGGCCATACCTATGGCTTTGAGATTTTTCATTTAGCTTCACCTCTATAGACTTTCTATTTATTACTTTTTTCTTCTACTAAAGCAATAATTTTATTTGCTGTATTTACCTGATTTCTTACAACCTCTGAAGGTGCGATTACAATTCCAAGCTCATCCTCTATCATTGCCAGAAGCTCTGCAAATCCTAATGAATCCAAAATGTCTTCTTCAAATAAATCTAAATCCAATTCTTCTCTGACAATATCGTCTTCACAAACTTCTTCTAATAAATCTAAAACTTTCTCTTTCATTCCTTTACTCCTTTAAATTAATTTCTATTTTTTAAAACAAATGTCCTGAAAAGATTAAAAATCCAAACATTACAAGATTCATGGTTACAGCCCATGAAACAACCGCATACCATTTTTTCTTTTTATTTTTCTTATAAAACTTTGATTTTTTCTGATATATTTCAGTTAATGCCAAAAGCACACCATGATACAAACCATAAACAATATAGTTTAATCCAAGACCATGCCAGATTCCCATTACTGTCATGTTTATAATGAATCCGACAGATGCCGTCTGAAGTCTTGTTTTAAAACGCTTCTTTTTTCTTGAAGCTATAATAAATCTTGTAAAAATAAAATCTCTAAACCATTCAGACAGGGATATATGCCATCTTGCCCAGAAGTCCTTCATATCTTTACTGATAAATGGTTTATTAAAGTTATCCGGAACCTTTATTCCAAGCATATAGCCTGTTCCAACTGCCATAAGGCTATATCCTGCAAAATCAAAAAACATATAAATTCCGTAAGTATAAGCATATCCTATTTCCTGCAATACTGTAGGTGCCATAAGTTCTAACATCGCCTTATAAGCCAGATCTGCCAAAACGAATTTATACAGCAGTCCGAATATGAATTTTTGAAGTCCTATCCCAAAGTTTTCCAGATATTCATTTCTTTTATACACTTTCGTTAAATCTGTATCAAACCTTCTGCTTCGGTCAATAGGTCCACAACTGAAGGTTGGGAAGAATATCAGGAAAGCTATAAAATTGCTTACACTGATGCTTTCAATTACCCCATCATACATTTCAATAATTATCTGCACTACCCTGAATGTCAGATATGATATTCCTATAAATTGGAACCAACTCATTTCCTTTAAGGTGTTTATCTCACAAAGTTTACATAATATCAACGGCAGTATTGTAAGAAAAACAAACACTCTGTATATCCACAATACCCTACCTTTCTTTCTTATGGCTTCATAAGTTTTCACAAAAATCAGTTCCATTGAAAGAAATGCGCCAAAGTAAATTAGTGAAGATATATTTCCTTTTAAAACCAGTACAACAAAAAGTGCTGAGGTAATTATGTTATACCATTTCAGTGGTTTTTCAAGAAGTCCCAGAATTAAAGCCCCAAGAAGAACAACCGTGAATACTATGTAAAAATATTCTCCTGAAAAAAAACTCATTATAACAAACCTCCTAAATATTTACGGTCTGCCTTTCCGTTGTTATTCATAGGTATCTCTTCAATATATTTAACCTTCTTAGGAATCATATATATTGGAAGAATATCCTTTAACTCTTTCTTTATCTCTCTGCCAAACTCCTGAGGCTTTTTGCCTTCAAGTTCCCCTGTAACAAATGCCGTAAGGCTTTTTACTTTTCCTTCTTTTACATTAGGAATTACCACTGCATGACTTATTTGCGGCAGCTTTAACATATTATTTTCTATGTCTTCTATTTCAATTCTGTATCCGTTTAATTTTACCTGAAGATCAATTCGTCCGTTGTAGAAAAGCTGTCCTCCCACTTTATACCCTGCATCCCCTGTATGGTATGCACGGTATTCTCTGCCGTCCCTTATACATTTGAAGAAAGCTTTTTCTGTAAGATCATCTCTACCGAAATATCCGGTACTTACCGTATCTCCAATAATTATTATTTCTCCCTGTTGTCCTTCAGGAAGTATCTCGCCATGTTCGTTATGAATTTCAAGCCATGTTCCCGGCTTTTCGTGACCTACCGGCAATGATTTCCCCTTAACTGTCATTTCATCTAAAAGTTCCGATGTTATAAGTACATCTGAAACTGCAACTGTGGATTCCGTAGGTCCATATGTATTAATTACCTTTACTCCCGGAAATCTTTCGTGGAGTTTCTGAACAGTGGATATCGTAAGGACTTCTCCGCAGAAGAGAAACATTTCCAGATTTGGAAGCATTTCTTTATTAAATTTCCTGTCTGCCATACACATATCTGCAAAAGACGGTGTTGAAACCCAGACATTAATGTCTGCTTTTTCAAAATGTTCATACATCAACCCATAATTTTCCTGCATCTTTTTTGTCAGCGTATGAAGAGTTCCACCACAGGCAAGACATGTATACAAATCCATTACAGATAAATCAAATGAAAATGGTGCCTGATTGCCGAAGTTTTTTCCTTCCTTATCTTCTTTACCGCTTCCTAAATTAGTTGACCAGTCAAGATAATTGTTAAGGCAGTCAAATGTAATCTGAACTCCCTTTGGCTTTCCTGTACTTCCTGATGTAAAAATAATGTAATAATTATCATCAGGTTTTACCCAACAGGATTCATCTATAATTTCCGTTTTGTTTTCGATTATTTTTTCTATGTCCGAAAGGTTCTTTACATTGGCACCGGCAAAATCAATATTTCCCTCTACCTGCAAAATTACGTCCGGCTCAACGCACTCTACTGTATCTAAAACCCTCTGGTCAGGAATTGATATATCCTGCGGACAATAAGCTCTGCCTGACTTCACACATGCCAAAAAGCAGACTATCATATATGGATTTTTGTGTCCGTAAACAATTACAGGAGTACTGCTTTCCTTATATTCTCTATTGAGCCATGCAGCCAGCCTGTCCGAATAATCGTCCAGCTGCCCATAAGAAAGACAGGTATCACCACTATGGATGGCAATCCTGTCTTTATTTATTTTTGAAAATCTCTTAATCTCTTTTAAAATATTCATTGTACTCTTCCCTTTATTAGTTTAATTAAATTATAGTTATCTATGTATCAATTTTGTATCACATTTCACAGTTCATAAAAAAGTTCAATGGATTGTAATATATCGACTAATACAAAGTATACAATCTAATATAGTTAAATACAAGTATTTTTTAATTAAGATTTTCTTAAGTTTAATTTACATTTGTTAATAATTCTTTACATTTCTTATTCTAATCTGACTTTACTTTTGTCCAAAGGCTCGCACAATACTCTTTTATTTTCTGTTCCTGATATTTGAATTCTTCACTTTTCGGATTAGATGTATCAGGAGCACATCCCGGATTTCCTGCGTATTCCTCATCTCTATAGTATTCGTAAACGGACTTTACTGCACTGTCATATCCTATATATGCAGTGTTCTGAATTGCAACATCTTTTTGCAGAAAAAAGTTAATAAATTTATGGGCAAGTTCCGTATTCTTACATGATTTTGTTATAACCATTCCGTCTATCCAGTTGTTACTTCCCTGCTCCGGAACAACAAATCCCATATTGCTGTTTTCAGAAATAATATAGGCCCCGTCTCCTGAATACACTACTGCCATATCTTTGTTTCCCGATATCATGTTATCCATAACATCATCCCCAACATATACCGGTTTCATTGTTTTGTTCTGTTCTACGAGCCATTCATAAGCCTGCTGCAATTCACTCTTATTAGTTGTATTCATTGAATATCCAAGAGCCTTCAGGGCAATCATAAAGGAATCCCTTTCGGAATCATACATATAGATTTTTCCACTGTATTTTTTATTTTTTAAAATATTCCAGCCTTCCTGCAAGTCTTCCTTAGAAACAGTCTTTTTGTTATACACAATTCCAACTGTTCCCCAATAATATGGGACAGCGTATTTTGATCCTTTATCAAAATTATTATTCAAGAGCTTTGGAACAATCTTATCTTTATTTGTTATTTTGCCCCAGTCTATAGGCTGTAGATAATCTTCTTTTATAAGCCGTTCAATCATATAGTCTGAAGGAACTAATACATCATACATCGAACCACTTTGCAACTTGGTATACATCGACTCATTAGAATCAAAAGTTTCATATACAACATCACAATCATTTTCCTTTTCGAATTTTTCTATTAGATTCGAATCCATATATTCTCCACTGTTAAAAACTCTTAAAACCGGCTTATTATTAATGGTGGAAAATTTAACTACACAAAAAATTGCAATGGCAACCATTACTACAAAAGCAACACTTCCTGCAATTTTTTTGTAAAACTTAGGCTTTGTGCTTTCCATAACGATGCTTTTATCCTTACGTTTCTTCACAATACTTGGTATGACATTGACAATTACAAGCACTATTACCACAACAAGAATAAGTAATGTTGATAATGCATTTATTGTAGGATTTGTACGTTTTGTCATGTTATATACTACAATTGAAATGTTAGATACACCATTTCCCGTTACAAAATAAGAAATAACAAAATCGTCTATGGACATCGTAAATGCAAGAAGCATTCCTGCATATATTCCCGGTTTCAATATGGGGATAATTACCTTTGTAAGAGCCTGAAACGGTGTAGCCCCAAGATCCATGGCAACATTTGCCAGGTTGTGGTCCATGCTTCTTACCTTAGGATAAACGCTGACTATAACATAAGGAGTACAAAACATTATATGTGCTAACAGCATTGTAATGTAGCCTCTCTCCATACGGGCTGATGTAAATAAAATCATCAAACCTATCGCCGTTACAATTTCCGGATTCATTATAGGCATATTGTTTACATTAAGGATTGCCTCTCTTAATACTTTTCTGCTTCTGGACAATCCGATTGCCGTCATTGTTCCAAGAATTGTTGAAACCGCCGTAGCAATAATTGCTATACTTATAGACACGTATACTGCTGCAATAATATTGTTATCAGTAAGGAGTTTCTGGTACCATTTCAACGAAAACCCTGTAAATTTAGTCAGGGATTTTGATGAATTAAATGAAAAGATCATTGTTACCAGAATTGGAAGATAGAAAAATACAAACATTAAGGCAATATATAATTTAGGTCCAATGGATAGTTTCTTTTTCATCTTTCACCTCCATTGTCATCCGGGTCAATTTTTTTCATGACACCCATCATCGCCAGAATTATTATGGCAAGCAATACGGATATTGCACTTCCGAAATTCCAGTCTCCCACAGATATAAACTGATTTTCAATTAAATTACCAATAAGTACAAACTGATGTCCTCCAAGAAGTACCGGGATTACGAAGGATGATATTGAAAGCAAAAATACCATAGTTACTCCGTTAATCACTCCCGGCAGAGACAGTTTTAAAATAACTTTTGTAAATGTCTTAATTTTTCCTGCTCCAAGATCACCGGCTGCCTCAACTAAAGAATAGTCCATCTTTGCCAGCGACGTATGTATTGGAATAACCATAAATGGTAACAGGTCACATATCAGTCCCATTAATACTGAAAAATTAGTGTACATCATATTAACGGGATTTAGTCCTATAGCCTTTAATATGGAATTAACAATTCCGTTATCAGACAGCAGACTAATCCATGCATACGTTCTAAGCAGGGTATTTATCCACATAGGAATTGTAACCAAAAGTATAAGAATACTCTGTGCCTCTTCATTAAATTTTGATATAAAAAATGCCATTGGGTAAGCAAGTACCAGGCAAATCACCGTTGTAATAAGTCCCATTTCAAGAGACTTCACAAATACGCTTAAGTATACCGGGTCTGATATTTTCTTAAAGTTATCCAATGTAAGATGTATTGTTAACAGTGAATTATCCCCTGTAGTAATGGAATAAAGTACTATAAGCACAAGGGGAAGTGCTATAAGTAAGAATGACCATAACACATAAGGTTTCACCAATCCTTTATAATGATGCATAATAATCTCCGTTCTACCGTTATCTTCGGCACTGATACTAAAGTTTACAGGCTAGTTGTCCATCTTGTGCATTACCTGAATGTCAAATGGATCAATTGTCAGTCCTATTACCGTTCCCATCTCAAGATTTTTGGTTGTATGCACCTTGTAATCTCTTGTTTTCGTTTTTACAACATATTCATAATGCACTCCCATAAATACTTTGGAAACAATCTCCCCCAAAACTTTTCCTTCATCAGCAGGAACTATTACCATATCCTCCGGTCTAAGCACTACCTCAATGTTTTCATTGTCCTTAAATCCTTTATCAACACATTCCCACTGTACACCGTCAAACTCAACAAGGCAGTCCTTTAGCATAATACCCTCAATTATGTTTGACTCTCCAATAAAGCTTGCCACAAACCTGTTTTGAGGTTCGTTATATATATCCATAGGCGTCCCAATCTGCTGGATAATGCCGTCATTCATTACAACAATTGTGTCCGACATTGAAAGGGCCTCTTCCTGATCATGAGTTACAAATATAAATGTAATTCCCACTTCCTTTTGAATTTTTTTAAGTTCTGACTGCATTCCCTTTCGAAGTTTTGCATCAAGAGCCGCAAGTGGTTCATCTAAAAGTAAAACCTTAGGTTCATTTACCAGAGCTCTTGCAATTGCCACTCTCTGCTGCTGTCCTCCGGACAGACTTGTTACATCACGCTTTTCAAAACCTTTAAGTCCTACAAGTTCCAGCATGTTTTTAACTTTTTTGTCTATTACTGATTTGTCCTCTTTTTTGATATTTAATCCGAACGCCACGTTATCATATACATTTAGGAAAGGAAATAGTGCATATTTCTGAAATACCGTATTAACTTCCCTTTTGTAAGCCGGAACCTTAGTAATATCCTTTCCCTCAAACAAAACCTGTCCGTGGCTTGGTGTCTCAAATCCCCCAATTATTCGAAGAATCGTAGTCTTTCCGCAGCCACTGGGTCCTAATAATGTTAAAAATTCATTTTCATATATGTTTAAATCAATTCCCTTAAGAACCTGATTATCCCCAAAATTTTTTGACAAATTATTTAGCTCTATAATTTTCTTTTCCATTGACATCTCCACTTTAGCTTCTACTTATATACAAATTGTCTTTTGGTACACAATTTATATATAATTTTAGGTGGTCTATGTCAATAGTTTTTTTTGACGTTTTTTGTCACATTTTCTGTTTACGTTTTCTGTCCATAAATAATTGTAAAATAAAGAGTAAATTTGCCACAACACTGACCGTTGCTGCTGGAATTATTCCATAGGTAACATATTTCACTTCAACGCTGTGGGTTCCTTTTTCTAATCCCACTCCCAGATATCCTATACCGGATGTAAATGTCTTTACCCTTTTTCCGTCCACATATACTGAATAGCCTTTACTATATGGAAGTGAAAGCTGCAGGATTCGCTTTTCTTTTGTGCTTATTTTTCCCGTAATTTTGTTGGTTTCAATTTTTACATTAGTTAAAGTATTTGTTTTAAGTTTTTCTATTGCAAACGCCACCATTACCGCCAACAGAAGTGCCATTCCATAACTAAATCTCATTGTTACATAAGAGAAACCATTCATAAAAGTCCGTCAATCCCCCAAATAAATGTCTTATTTTCCGCCACAAAAATTCTGTCCAGAACTAATGCAAGCGCTACAAATATAATTGAATACACACCTATAAAGTATATTTTTTTCCTATATTCCCTAATTAATCTTGTTTTCATATTAAAAATTCTCTCCATAAAAACTTTTTCAATCACTGGAAATATATTAACTTTTAATGCAAAACAAATTAGAAGAAAAATCTTAAGATTTAATGAAGATTTTTACAGGCTTCATTAATATTTGTGTTCCTGAATTTTTTTCACATAAAAAAGCCACAGCTAGTTTCTCATAAAAATTAACTAACCGTAGCCTTATATTATTAATGTATTTTAAGTTATTTACTGTATCACCCTTTTACTGCTCCAACTACAAGGCTTTCCTGTACCTGTTTGCTTAAAAAGAAATAAATAATAATCGTAGGTAATGTTGCTATAACCATTCCTGCTCCTATTAAGCCCCACTCTGTAGAATACTGACCTGCAAGGGACATTATTCCTACAGGAAGTGTCCTATATTTATCGCTGTCAACAAATGTATTTGCTAACATTAATTCATTCCAGGTTCCCAAAAATGTAAATATCGAAGCCGTTGCAATAGCCGGTTTAACCATTGGGAATATTATCTGTATAAAACATTTGAATATTCCACAACCATCAATGTATGCAGCCTCCTCCATCTCTCTTGGTATTCCTCTATAGAATCCTACTAAAATCATAATGCTCATAGGAAGAGCTCCTGCAATATATGGAATCATCAATCCCAAATATCCACCCTTCAATCCTATTTTATCCAATATTTGGAACAACGGCAACAACGCTGCCTGTGCCGGAATCATTATTCCTATCATAAACAATCCATATACAGCATTGCTAAATTTCCATTTCATTCTGGCAATGGCATATGCTGCCATTGATGAAATAATTCCCGCAACAACTACTGTTACTACTGAATAAAGAACTGAATTTAAGAAATATCTTATTAAATTGGATGAACCTAATGCAGTTATATAGTTGTCCCATCTCCACACTTTTGGAAGTCCTATTACATTTTCACCAAATATTTCCGCATTACCTTTTAATGAAAATGTTATAAGCCAGTATAAAGGAAACAACTGAGTCAAAGCAATTAACAAAAGTATTATAAATTTTACTTTGCCTGTAATTTTTTTCTTCTTCATTGCGCCCTCCTATACTGCCGAAACATTTTTTTCTGATTTTTTAAACAATCTGCTTACTATAAATGTAAATATCAGACATTCTATTACTATGAAAAATGCCTGGGCACTTCCATAACCATATAATCCTTTTCTAAACAAATTGTTGTACATTAATGTGGCTGGAACCTCACTTACATGATTCGGTCCTCCTCCTGTCATTACATACACTAAATCAAAAGCTCTTAAAGAACCTGTAATAGCAAAGATTACACATGTCTTTATTACGGGAACAAGCAAAGGCAAAGTAATTTTTCTATAAATCTGCCATGTTGATGCCCCATCAATCTGTGCTGCCTCATAGTAATCCGTTGAAATTGACTTAATTCCCGCGTAAAAAATAATCATGTGATAACCTATGTATTGCCATACAGATGGAATTAACACAGTCATAAATGCATTTTTTGTAAGCCATGAGTGTTCATATCCCGGTATAAAATGTCTTATTATTGTGTTTATTACACCATAATCACTGTTAAACATTTTAAGCCACAATTGTCCAATAACCATACTTGATATTACAACCGGTATAAAATATACAGTTCTAAAGAAATTATCTCCTTTTACACCTTTTGATAACACCAAGGCTAATGTTAATGATATTGGCAACTGAATAAATAAAGATGCTGCCACTAATATTAAAGAATTTTTTACTGCAAGTGGAAAATACCTGTCTTTAGTAAACAATTCTATATAGTTTTTTATTCCAATAAACGATTTGCTTCCAATCCCATTGTATTCGAAAAAGCTGTATACTCCCGATGTTACCAATGGGATTAGAGTAAATCCTATAAATAAAAGTAGCGCCGGTAATATGAAAATTATTATGTATTTTTTATTTCCAAGCATTTTATCCATAACACTACCTACCTCTACTAATTATTTGCCGTTAATTGCTGCTTTATGTTCATCAATAAATGCATTTATATCTGCACCGTCTGCAAATAATGTCTGTACCTGTTCATTATGAACTGCTGCAGGTTCTGCTTCTAAAGATGTATCCCATGCAAGAACACCCTGTTTTCCCTGTGCTAATAAATCCTTAATCTGGATAAATAATGGATTTAACTTGCTTTCATCTGCCTTAGTTGTCCATCCGCTAAAACCTGAACCTGTTTCATATGATGCAACACCCATTTTTTCATTAATATAGATACAGAATTTTGCTGCTTCTTCTTTATACTTAGTATTGTTGTTAACCCAGAATGACTCAACATAACCACCACAGTAATCAGATGCTTCACCCTTTCCGTCAGAGATTGTAGGTATCTTTAATGCTACAACTTCTTCAGGCTTAACTGTTGCTGCTTTATCTGTATATACATTGTTTGCAAACCAGCTACCCATAATTCTCATTGCTGCTTTACCGTTTTCAAATGCTGCATTTGCATCATCATTGCCCTGTTCTAATGGATTTTCTCCAAATGCACCCATTTTGTATAAATCAGCTACTTTCTGTGCTGCCTTCTTATATCCTTCGTCTCCAAACTCTTTCTTTCCTGATAACATTTCGTTAACACCTGTAGCTCCAACTTCTCTTAAAGCTAATGCCTGATATACAAAAGCTGCATTCCAACCGTCCTTTGCTCCTGCTGCCATTGGTGTAACTCCGTCAATAGTTTTTAACTTCTTAACCGCATCTACTAACTCATCATATGTTTCAGGAAGTTTTGCTCCTGCCTTATCAAACAATGCCTTGTTGCAGAATAACGTCATATACCATGAAAACATTGGTACTGAATATAATTTTCCGTCATATTCAAAAGCTGATGTTGATCCTTCTACCATTTTTGATTTAACATCATCTGTTAAATAGTTATCTAATGCCATTACCTTTCCTGCATCAACTAATTTCTTAGCTGTGCCTGCACCCCACCAATAGAATACATCAATACCCTTTGCATCTCCTGCAAATTCAGCATTAATTTTTGTTTTGTATGCCTCTGTGTCCAATGTTTCTGTCTTGATTTTTACATTAGGGTTTTCTTTTTCGTAAGCCTTAACAGCTTCTTCATATCTGCCCTTAAGTTCATTTGTATCATTTGACCACTGATGCCATACATTTAATGTGATAGTCCCGTCACTCTTTTTTCCTTCGTCCTTGCTCTTACTATCACTGTTTCCGCATCCTACCATTGAGAATGCCATTGTTGATGCTAACGTAACCGCCAGCACTTTTTTTAAGAAATTTTTTCTCATTTTGTCTCCTCCTCAAATTTTTATACTAAAAGTATACTTTAGTGCCACCCCTATCTCAATTTAATATTTTGACCAAAAAAGGTTAAAAATTTTACAAAAAATTTCTAACCTCTTTTTAACTAATTTCTATATTCTCTTATTGTTTTTCCTGTCTGCTTTTTAAAGCAGATACAGAAATAATGTGAATCCTTAAATCCTATTTTTTCAGCAACCTCATACACTCTTAAATCTGTTTCTTTTAAAAGTTTTTTGCTTGCCTCTATTCTTTTTTCAGATATGTATTCTATAAAACTTATTCCATATGTCTTCTTAAATTCCCTGCTTAAGTAGCTATCATTTATGTACAGATCCGTAGCGACTTTTTTCAATGAAAGATCCTGATTATAAAGATTTCTGTTAACATAATCTAATGCGTCTTTAATTACATTTGTTCTCTTTCCTGATCGCTTTTTTTCGTGATAATCGCAAACCTGTTTAATGTACTTTATTACACACTCTGATGTACCAGTCATACTTCTGATTTCTCTTACATTATGAAATACTTCTTCCTCGCTTGCCAATTGATATATGTTAGTTCCATATTTATTTAATGTTGAACTTGCTCTCATTATTATCGTCATTGCCATAAGTTTCAAATATTCCTCATCGGGTATCTTTTCAGCCTTAATTATTTCCATATAATCGGAAATATATTTTAGTACCTCTTCCCTTCTGCAATTAATTATTGCGTCAGAAAATTCATCCCAATTTATTTCTTTTTTAGAATTACTTTTTTCCATTATTTCCTGATATTCAGAAAAAGTAACAACTTTGTTTCTTCCCAATAATACTGAAACACCTATTGCTTTATTTGCCTGACTATAGGCTGCTGAAATACCATTAAAATCTTTGTTTTCATCACTAACACCTATCGTTGCCGCTATTCCCATATTGTTTAATTTCGTATGTAAATCATTAGCATACTCTATACATTTATTTACATCTGTTTTTACAAAAAAGATAACAATGTTATGCATAAAATGTATAAATGTAATAGTGTTATTATTGTTTTGTTCCTGTATACACTCATATACTTTTTTATAATTTTGGTTTTCCTGTGCATCTTTGATTTTTATGTTTATACAAACACAGCCCTCTAATAATTCATTACAATTGTATGTCTCAAGTTTTTTCGTTGCATCCCCTTCTCCTATACGATTTTCTACCAATCTAAGGAGAAAACTCTCTCTTAAGACATCATAATTTTTTTCCACACTTTCTTTTAACTGTGCAACTTTGGATTCCTCCTCATTAACCTTCTTAATTTCCTCCTTAATTTTGGCCATGATTTCACTAAGTTCATTTATGTTAATAGGTTTTAAAAGAAATTCATCCACCCCTAACTTTACTGCTCTTCTTGCATACTCAAATTCCCTGAATCCTGTTACGATTACTACTCTGCATTTAGGATATTTTTGTAATAGCTTTTCCGTAAATTGTAATCCGTCCATTCCCGGCATGTTAATATCTGTAACTACAATATCAACCTTGTGGTAAGCCATATACTCTAATGCATCCTTCCCTGATGCAGCCTCTCCCACAATATTAAAGCCGCTCTCTTCCCAATTATATCCTTTGCGGATTAAAACTCTTTCTAACTTTTCATCATCAACCAATAATACATTTAACATACATCATTTCTCCACTTTAATTTTTTTAACTGTAACTATTATCTCCGTTCCTACCCCTACTTCACTCTGAATAATCATTGGGTCTTCTATTTCATAAATAAGCTTTATTCTTTGTATTAAACTATACAAACCAAAACCTGACTTTCCTGTAACAGTTTTTCCTTCAAGTATATCTTTTATCTTTTCATCGCTCATTCCCACTCCATCGTCTGACACGATAAATATTATTTCGTCCTCCTGCTCAAACACTTTAATTTCAATATTGCCTTCCTCACCATTTAACCCATGATGTACGGCATTTTCTACCAAAGGCTGAAGCAACAGTTTTAAAACTTTTTCCTTTTTTATTGATTCTTCCACATCATAACTAACTGCAATTTGATTTTCATATCTGGTGTTCAATATGGTGATATAACTCTTAATACTGTTTATTTCATCCTCTACACTTATATAATCCAGTCCACTGTTTAAGCTGTTTCTATAGAAATTTCCCAAAGCCTGTATCATCTGGAAGCATTTTTCATTTTCCTCCATTAAAGTTAACGCAGAAATTGCATCTAACGTATTGTATAGAAAATGAGGATTTATTTGAGCATAAATTATATCCAGTTTTCCCTTGGCAATAATCCGTTCCTCTTCTTTTACTCTGTGCATCAACTCTTTAACCGATAAAATCATATGGTTAAAAACCTTTCTCAGATTCGTTATTTCATTTTCATTGTCGTCAACAGGCATTGTTATAAATTCCCCGTTTTCCACTATCTGCATATGCTCTTCGATTTTTCTTAAAGGCTTGAAAATTAAATATGTAAGTAATGTTGAGCACAAAAATACAAAAATAATGTTGATTGCCATAATTATTGCAATAATCGTAGAGTAATATGGTGCTATGGACGTAATATCATCAATTGAAAAGACGCCTACAAGTTTCCAGTCCTGTATTCCCATGCTCTGACATGCAACAATGCCTTCTTCCCCATCGTTTTTTACTTCTTTATATCCTCCGGTAATACTTTCAGCTATTTTTGTATACTTATCAAAATTTCTTTTTTCATCCTGTGGCTTTATCACGTAATTCCCCTTTGAATCGACGATATAAAACTGATTTTTTGAGGCTTCGCTAACCTGATTAAAATATCTCTGTAATACAGTATTATCAAAGGTAATAAGTAAAGTAGCCAACGGCTTATAATCTTTTTTGTCTAAAATCTGTCTTACATAGCACAAATAATTACTGCCTTCATAATATTCAATTGTTCCGTCACTTCCCTTGTAAAAGAAACCATTGCCCCCTGCCTTCTGCATTTTTTTGTACCAGTTAGTTTCCTGAATCTGTTTATTTACTTTTTTAGGTGTTCTTTTGTATGAACTATAATAATTATTATACTGGTCGAATATGTATACCCCTGAAACATAATCCCCTGACAAAATCATGTTAAAAAGACTTCTTGTTATGTTTTTCTGATAATTTAAATCAATGTTGGCTGAATTAATTTGTCTTAAAGAATCCTGTACAATATCGTCAAAATATATGTATGTTGAAAGTTGTTTAACATTTTCAAATAATAATGCTAAATTTCCCTGAAGGACACTAACCGTCTGAACCCCTGCTTTTCCAATCTCTTCTCTTGTGTATCTGTCGTTAACTGCCCTAATCATTGAAAATGTCATTACAAATGATATTAACAAAATTAATACATACGTTAAGATAATCTGCGTTCTTATCTTAGCTTTTTTCCAGTGTTTTATAATATTATTCACTTTTTTCTACTCCGCTTTTTTATAATTCCGTAATACTCCTATTTAACTAATAGTATCCTATACCTTTGTCTTTCACAACTCAATATTTTGACCGAAAAAGGTTAAAATTTTTACTTTTTATAAAATAAAAATCGTGCGCGATTCAAAATCACACACGATTCTTATAAATAAATCCCTGTTTCTATCCACGATTTTGTGCATCAACAAGATTCTTGCTGTGATAAATCTCACGAAGTTTTGGCTTTTCAATCTTTCCTGTAGCATTTCGTGGAACATCTGCGAAAATAATTTTT
Organism: uncultured Eubacterium sp.; assembly: GCA_900548465.1. Lineage (GTDB taxonomy): Bacteria > Bacillota > Clostridia > Lachnospirales > Lachnospiraceae > Eubacterium_G. The sequence goes on along the minus strand of URKY01000001.1, from coordinate 167,708 downwards.
CTAGGTCTCTTATATCTTGGAAGTTCCTTGCAGAATTCCTGAATTTCCTCTTCTGTACATTCCGTATCAGGCTTAAGTTCAATAATGGCTGCTGATATTTCTCCAAGTCTTTCATCTGCCAGACCAATAACCGCAACGTCCTTAACCTTCGAATGTTTACTAATAAAATTCTCAATCTGTACAGGGTAAATATTTTCACCGCCGCTGATAATAACGTCTTTCTTTCTATCAACTAAGTAGATAAATCCATCTTTGTCCATTTCAGCCATATCACCTGTATAGAGCCATCCGTCTTTCAGACATTCAGATGTAGCCTGTTCATCATTATAGTAGCATGTCATAACGCCGGGACCTTTTACAATAAGTTCGCCAACTTCACCCTGATTGACTTCTTTGCCTTCAGGGTCAACAATTTTAGCCTGCCATCCGTATCCCGGAATACCGATAGCTCCAACCTTATCAATATTATCAACTCCCAAATGTACACAACCTGGTCCGATTGATTCACTAAGACCATAGTTAGTATCATACTGATGATGTGGGAAGTATTCCTTCCAACGTTTAATAAGACTCTGTGGAACCGGCTGTGCCCCAATGTGCATCAGTCTCCATTGGTCTAAATGATAATCTTCTATTTTAATCTCACCTCTGTCCAGAGCCAGCAAAATATCCTGTGCCCAAGGAACAAGCAACCACACAATTGTACAATGCTCGTTTGATACAGTTTCAAAAATTGTCTTTGGTGTTACCCCTTTAAGAAGAACTGCCTTACCACCGGTTATCAGACTTCCAAACCAGTGCATCTTCGCTCCTGTATGATAAAGTGGTGGAATGCAAAGGAAAACATCATCCTTTGTCTGTCCATGATGGTGCTGTTCAACTCTTGCAGCATGCATAAGGCTTTCATGGTTATGTAAAATAGCTTTCGGAAATCCTGTTGTTCCTGATGAAAAATAAATTGCCGCATCATCTGAATCTTTTAATTCAATTTTGGGTGCCAATGATGAACAGTTGGATACTAACTGGTTATAGTCCTCTGCAAAACTTGGACAGTCACCGCCAACATAGAATAAAATTCTTTTCTTATCTATTTCATCTACTATTTCTTCAATTCTTCCTATAAATTCCGGACCGAAGAAAAGTACATCCGTCTCTGAAAGATCCAGACAATATTTTATTTCATGTTCGTCAAATCTGAAGTTCATTGGCACTGCCAATGCTCCCATTTTCAAAATACCGAAGTAAATAGGAAGCCATTCCAGACAGTTCATCATAAGAATTGCAACCTTGTCTCCTTTTTGAACCCCTCTGCTTAAAAGTAAATTGGCCACACGGTTGGCCTTTTCATCGAAAACATGCCATGTTATTTCACGTCTGTATTGTTGACGTATATCAGGCTGAATAAGTTCGTACTCCCTCCATGTAACTCTCTTCTTTTCTTTAATGTCAGGATTTATTTCAACAAGTGCTACATCACTTCCGTACTCTCTGGCATTTCTCTCTAATAATTCTGTAATAGGCATTTTTTTATCCTTCCTTTTCCCTGTTTACATAAATTTAAACATTCTGTTAGCATTTTCACCAAGAATTAATTTTTTATCTTTTTCATTAAGTTCTATTCTGTCAAAATCCTTTAAAGCCTGACTCTGATCATACCATGGACTGTCTGTTCCAAATAAAATTTTGTCTGTTCCATGTTTGTCTATCATTCTTTTTAACTGTTCATCGCTTATTTTTACAGGAAGTTTATCATTCTGCACCACTGCGGTATCCAGATATATTGGCAGTCCCAGTAATTTTTCTTCAACTTCATCCCACATTTTCCAGCCTCCCATATGGGCAAGAATTAATTTTTCAGGCTGAATATGCTTCCATAAATCAAGAACCATATCGGGAGTGCAATGTACCGACTCAGGAAGTCCAACGTCCTCTCCTGCATGTACAATAATTCCCAAATCCTTCTCTGCTGCATAATCAATTATTCTAAGGTACTTATCGTCATCGAAAAATGTATTCTGATAATCTGGATGAAGTTTAATTGCTTTTAACTCCATTGATACAATATCATCTATAATTTCCCTGTAGTTTTCACAATTCGGGTGAATGGCTCCGAAATTAAAAATCCCGGTTTCATCCATCTTTTCATTTACCTTGGCAGAACTTCTGTTAATCTTCTCCGGCTGTCTCACATTAGTAGCCACCGGGCACACCACCGACAAATCAATCCCTGCTTTTTTTGTACTGTCAGACAATCCTTTAAAAGTTGGAATCCTGGCACATTTTACTTCCATTCCCTGACCTTTTAAAATATTCTCTTCCATTCCTACTATTGCAGACTCTGCAATCCTGTCAGGAAATGTATGTGTGTGAATATCAATAATCATGTTCCGCCTCACTTTTTCGCTTTAAAGTCATAAATCATTATAAATAAATCTACAAAATAAGTCAACCATTCCACAACCCATATTTAGAGCAGAAGGTTTTATTAGAAAAATACCCGGATATAATTTTTTTATGCAAAGGGAATGGAAATATAAATACTAAAAGGGTGATTTGCAAAAAGATTGGAAACATTTCGTTAGCTTTGCGAGCATAGCTACAATTGCGGAGCATTGTCTGAAGCCACGAAGTGGCTGAGTTTGCGGGAGCAATTGTTAATATGCGGCGCAGCAAAGGTAGAAATGTGACATTTTTGGCAAATCACCCTTTTAGTATTTATATTTCTTTCACTTTGTTCAAAAAATTATATCGGGTATTTCTCCGAAAACCTTCTGCCCAAAGTATATTATGCGATTTCGTAACCTCTTTCGAAAGCTGCTACGTTAATATCCACTGTTTTTGGTGGAACAGTATTTTTTACTACTTCAATCCACTGTTCTTTAGGGAAATCCATGTGCTTGGCAGCAACTCCAAGAATAATAACGTTGAATACTCTTGAATTTCCCATTTTAAGTGCTTCTTCCTGAGCATCAATTGATATAACTTTATGTTCTTTTGAAAGTTCTTCAATTATGTTTTCAGGATATTTTGCTACTCCGGTAACAACAGGCATTGGATCAATTCTCTGGTCATTTACAATAATAACACCATCTTTTTTGAGAAAATGTGCATATCTTAAAGCTTCCAATCTTTCAAATGCAATAAGCACATCTGCCTGACCTTCTTCAACAATAGGTTCTGCTACCTCTTTTCCGTATCTTACATAGGTAACTACGCTACCGCCACGCTGTGCCATACCGTGTACTTCTGATAACTTTACATCATATCCTGCTGCGACAGTAATACCACCTAAAATTCTACTTGTAAGGAGAGTTCCCTGTCCGCCAACACCTACTATCATAATATTCTTTGTATCTGCCATGACTATTCTCCTCTCTTCTTTAATTCTATTGCGCCAAATTTACAATTGCTCATGCAAAGTCCACAACCGTTACACATTGTTGCGTCAATTGCAACTGTTCCGTCTTCGTTCTTTGTCATTGCAGGACATCCCGGTACAAGACACTGTCCGCACTTAACACATTTTTCAGGAACTGTATAACATTTGCCCTTTGGAACAAATGATTTAAGAAGAGCACATGGTGACTGTGAAATGATTACTGAAACTTCATCTCTTGCCACTTCTTCTTTAACAACCTTTGTAAGTCTGTCTACATCAAATGCATCAACAACTTCTACATGTTTAACACCTAATGCATGACACAAATCAACTAAATCTACTGCATAAGCAGGTTCTCCGTCAAGAGTCTTTCCTGTTGCAGGATGATCCTGATGACCTGTCATACCTGTTGTAGAGTTATCTAATATAATAACTGTTCCTGTAGCCTTGTTATAAACCATATTCATAAGTGAATTTACACCTGTGTGAAGGAATGTAGAATCACCAATTACGGCCACCCAGTTTTTGATATAATCTTTTCCTTTTGCTTTTTCCATACCGTGAAGTGTAGAGATACTTGAACCCATGCAAAGTGTCGTATCAACTACTGCCAATGGATTAACGGCACCAAGTGTATAACATCCAATGTCACCTGCTGCATGAATTCTTAACTTCTTAAGAACTGAATATGTACTTCTGTGAGGGCATCCCGGACAAAGAATTGGAGGTCTTGCAGGTGCTTTAGCAGCCTCTTCAACTTCTACTTTTTCGCCGAGAAGTTTTTCTCTTAACATGTTAGCACTGTATTCACCCTGAATTGTAAATAAATTCTTTCCTTCACATTTAATTCCCATTGCCTTAACCTGCTCTTCAATAACAGGTTCAAGTTCCTCAACAATTACAAGTCTGTCTACTTTACTTGCAAATTCCTTTATAAGTCCCTTTGCAATCGGATGAACCAATCCTAATTTAAGAACTGAAGCATTAGGTAAAACTTCCTTAACATACTGATAAGGGATTCCGCTTGTAATAATACCAATACCTGTATCATTATATTCAACCTTGTTAATGTCAAGGTTGCTTGCGTCCTCTGCCATTTTGTTCATACGCTCTTCTACATGAACGTGACGCTTAATTGCGTTAGCCGGCATCATAACGTTCTTAGCTATATTTCTTTCATATGGCTTATCATCAACTTCTACTCTGTCTTCAAGATTAACCAATCCCTGAGAGTGAGCAAGTCTTGTTGTTGTTCTAAGTATAATAGGTGTATCATACTGTTCTGACAATTCGTAAGCTCTCTTAGTAAATACTCTTGCTTCTTCACTGTCTGACGGTTCAATAACAGGAATCATTGCCGCACGGCCAACCATTCTTGTATCCTGTTCATTCTGTGAACTATATATTCCCGGGTCATCTGCAACAACTACAACCATACCACCATTTACTCCGATATATGCTCCGGAATACAATGGGTCAGCTGCCACATTAAGACCTACCATTTTCATCATGCACATTGAACGGCATCCTGCCATTGATGCACCAATTGCAACTTCTGCCGCTACTTTTTCGTTTGGCGCCCATTCTGCATAAACTCCGTCATATTTTACTATATTTTCACTAATTTCCGTACTTGGAGTTCCTGGGTAAGCGGATGTAACTTTCACTCCTGCTTCATAGGCACCTCTTGCAATAGCTTCATTGCCTAACATAATTGTCTTTTTGCTCAATTTTTCTTCCTACCTCTCTTTAAAAATAGACATTTTTTTACTTCACTATATTATAATTTATCACTGTTTATAAGTCAACAAACCCTTATTTTAAGTATATTTTCTCTCCCGGTAGGAAGCTCTTTGCTATAGTTGCCATGTCCTCAGGACTTTCCTTCATGCCACCACGAACCCAGTTTTCCACAACGGCTGTACAACCAAAAACAATATAATATCTGTAATATTCAAACTGCTTCAGAGATTTATCCATAAATTTGTCTTTCCATCTAAGCATATATTTGTCATGGATATAGTAGCCCATTTTTTCATATCCGGTTCTGTTATTGACTCCAAAGCAAAGAATCTGTGCTTTTAATTTATCTTCATAAAAATAGTTGAATACCCCTCTAAAAAATCCTTCTGCATTTCCACCCTCTGTCCTTTCGACAATTTTCTGAATATCCTGCGTAGTTTCATACTGCAGTTGTTCAAGCATATCTACAGGATCTCTGTAATACTGGTAAAAAGTAGTCCTTGTAACATCTGCCCTTTTTGCCAATTCGCTTACAGTTATGTCCTCCACATTTTTTTCTTTCAAAATATCAATTAAAGCCTCTGTAAGAATTTTTTTAGTTCGTCTTATTCTCTTATCAACCTTTTCTATATTTTCCATCTCACGACTCCTTAATCAGCAAATTATTTTCAAGACAATATTCTACCACTTTTTTACATAATAGTAAAAGTGTCTGATTTTTAGAGTCTCCTAAACCTGTCATATCTCTCATTAATAATTTCCTGCCCAGTCATTTCTGATTTTGCCGTAAGAAATGAATTAATTTCACTTTTCAGACTCTGTGCCGTCAAATCCATGTTTTCAACAGTAAAGTCTTTTGGTTCCGGAAATATTTTTTCAATAACCTCCAACTGCTTTAAATCCTCTGCCGTCATTTTCATGACACTAGCTGCTTTATCCGCTTTTTTCCCGTCTTTCCAAAGAATGCTCGCATATCCTTCAGGCGATAATATTGAATAAACAGCATTTTCCAACATCCATACTTCGTTAGCCACAGCCAAAGCCAATGCGCCACCACTTCCACCTTCTCCAATAAATATTGAAAGTATAGGAACTGAAAGAGATGACATTTCATACAGATTTCTTGCAATTGCTTCACCCTGACCTCTTTCTTCCGCCCCGATGCCACAAAATGCTCCCGGTGTATCCACAAAACATATAATTGGTCTGTGGAATTTTTCCGCCTGGTGCATTAGTCTCAGGGCCTTTCTGTAACCTTCCGGAGATGGCATTCCAAAATTTCTTTTTATATTTTCTCTTGTGTCATGTCCCTTTGTCTGGGCAATTACTGTAACAGCCCTTCCGTTGATTTTAGAAATTCCTCCTACTATAGCAGTGTCATCGCCAAAATATCTGTCACCATGACATTCTACAAACCCGTCAAAAATTTTTTCAATATAATCAATTCCACTTGGACGCTTGTTGTCTCTTGATATTTTCACTTTCTGCCATGGTGTAAGGTTATTATTCTTTGTCATAGGAACAACATTATTATGAATATTATTTTCTTTCTCAATATTTTTTCTGTAATGGAGCTCAATTACCTGAGAGATCCTTTCTTTTAATTCCTGTCTTGGAACAATCATGTCAATAAATCCATGCTCCAATAAAAACTCTGACTTTTGGAATCCTTTAGGCAACTTCTGTCCTATTGTCTGTTCAATTACCCTAGGTCCTGCAAATCCTATCAAAGCATCCGGTTCTGCCATTATAATGTCTCCAAGCATTGCAAAACTGGCTGTAACTCCCCCTGTGGTTGGATCTGTAAGAACGGATATATACAGATTTCCACTGTCACTGTGACGTTTAAGAGCCGCTGAAGTTTTTGCCATTTGCATTAGAGATATAATGCCTTCCTGCATTCTGGCGCCTCCCGAACAGGCAAAAATTACTACCGGCAGATTTTCTTTTGTTGCCCTCTCTATACTTCGGGTTATTTTTTCTCCTACAATTTCTCCCATACTTGCCATTAAAAATCTGCCGTCCATAACTATAAGCACAGCAGGATTTCCATTTATCATAACTTTTCCGGTAATAACAGCTTCATCAAGACCTGTCTTTTCCTTAATTTCTTTTACTTTTTTTTCGTATTCTTCATCTTTAAGAGGATTACTTAGTTCCATTCCTTCAAACCAAGGTATAAAAGTTCCCACATCCCCTATCATTTTTATTCTTCTTTTTGCGTGAATTCTGAAATACCCGCCACATTTAGAGCATATGTATCCCTGATTTCTCACCTCTTCAGAAAGTACCATCTGCCCGCACTTTTTGCATTTTCTAAAAAGCCCTTTAGGCACATCCGGCTTTGGGATTTTTATAGTAACATATCCATTTTTCTGTTTTTTTATTTTGGTTTTTAGTCTCAACTTACAGCTCTCCTATTTTTATTAAACTGTTCAATAAAATCCACATCAAAATTTCCTTTTTGGAAATTTTCGTCATTTATAAGGTCATATTCATAGTCAATGTTTGTATCAATTCCTTCTATAACCACTTCTCCAAGAGCGCTTCTCATTTTTGCTATGGCTTCCTGTCTGTTATCTGCATAAACAATGAGCTTTGCCAACATTGAATCATAGTAAGGTGTCACTTCATACCCCGTAAAGATTGCAGAATCTACTCTTACTCCATTACCTCCCGGAAAATGCAATTCATTTATTACTCCCGGGCATGGTCTGAAATTTTCGTTTGGATTTTCTGCATTAATACGACATTCTATGGAATGCCCTTTTATCTCAATATCATTTTGAGCAAAAGGCAGTTTCTGCCCTTCAGCTATTTTTATCTGTTCTTTTACAATATCAATGCCTGTAATGTTTTCCGTAATCGGGTGTTCAACCTGAATTCTTGTATTCATTTCCATAAAGTAATACTTTCCCGTTTTTTCCAGAAGAAATTCAATAGTACCTGCATTTTCATATCCGGCTGCCTTTGCAGCTCTCACAGCCATCTCCCCCATCTCTTTTCTAAGTTTATCGGAAAGAGCCTCTGATGGGGCTTCCTCCAAAATTTTTTGGTGATTTCTCTGTAGGGAACAGTCTCTTTCTCCAAGGTGCACCACATTACCGTATTTGTCTGCCAGAATCTGAAACTCAATATGTCTGGGATGTTCCACAAAATGTTCAATATACATAGTGTTATCGCCAAAGGCCATTTCGGTTTCTTTTTGAGCAGCCCTAAATGCACATTCAAACTCCTCTGAATTATATGCTACTCTCATACCTTTTCCACCGCCACCAAGAGCAGCCTTTATTATTATGGGATATCCTACTTTTTCTGCTATTTCTTTTCCTACTGACAAATCTGTTATTCCTTCATCATTTCCGGGAATAACAGGAATTCCTGCCCGGGACATGGTACATCTGGCTTCTACTTTATTTCCCAATTTTTCTATTACCTGATGATTTGGTCCTACATATGTAATATTGCAGGCTTCACACAATTTAGCAAAGGTGGCATTTTCAGATAAAAAGCCAAATCCCGGATGAATTGCATCAGCTCCTGTTGTGATTGCCGCACTTATTATGCTTTCCATATTCAGATAGCTTTCACTGGCCTTTGTTTCTCCAATACAGACTGCCTGATCCGCCAGCTGAGTATGTAATGCCTCTTTGTCTGCAACGGAATATACCGCAACAGTTTCTATTCCCATTTCCCTGCACACTCTTATTATTCGTACTGCTATTTCTCCACGGTTTGCAATTAACATTTTTCGTATCACAAAATCACCTCTAATTCTCTAACTACTGACTATCCAACCATAAATGTTAGTTCTGCCGTGACAACTACCTTTCCATCCACACTGGCTGTTGCCATGCCAATTCCCATAGGTCCTTTTTGTCTGACAATTTTTGTTTCCAATTTTAATTTATCCCCGGGAACTACTTTTCCCTTAAATCTGCACTTATTAATTCCTCCAAAGAAGGCCGTCTTTCCTTTATTTTCCTCAGTACTTAAAATAGCCACAGCTCCTACCTGTGCCAAAGCCTCAACAGTAAGAACTCCCGGCATTACCGGCATTCCCGGAAAATGACCTGCAAAAAAATCTTCTCTATAGGTTACGCATTTGTAACCTATAGCATATTGTCCCGGCTCATAATCCTCTATATAGTCCACCAGCAGAAAGGGATGTCTGTGGGGAATAATTTTCTTTATTTCTTCTATATCTAACATTTTTATCCTCTATTCAATAACAAACATTTCCTGTCCAAATTCCACAGGAGACTCATTTTCTACTAAAATATCTTTTACAACACCATCATATTTTGACTCAATTTCATTCATAAGTTTCATGGCCTCAATTATTGCCAGGGGCTGACCTTTTTCCACCTTATCTCCTATAGACACAAAGGGGGGCTCATTTTCTGCCGGTGCCAAATATACTGTGCCTACAAGAGGAGCCGTTACAATGTTTCCCGGGGCTTCTTCTTTTTGACTTTCACTTTTAGTTTCAGCTTCTGCCTCCGGACTCTCAGACTCTAGGTACTGTGATTTTGGTTGTGACGTGGCTGTGATTATACTTTTATTATTTCCACTCTCTATTGCTCCCTTAGAAAGCTGTACCTTTACACCATTTTCCTCATATCTGAATTCATGCAGATTGGAAGATGATACTTCATTAATTAATGTTTTAATATCATTTATATTCATTTTTTACCCCTTTTTAGTCAACATATTTCTTAATTGCCAATGTTGCATTATGCCCTCCAAATCCTAAAGAATTACTAAGTGCATAATTAACTTCTTTTTCTATACCTTCCCCCATTACGTAATCCAGGTCGCACTCTTTCCCCGGTTCTTTAAGTCCTACCGTAGGATGTATGTAACCGTCATTTATGGTCTTTACACATGTTATAAATTCAACCCCACCTGCTGCCCCCAGCAAATGACCAATCATAGATTTTGTGGAATTGATTTTTACATTCCATGCAGCCTCTTTCAGTGCAAGTTTTATGGCTCTCGTTTCAAACAAATCGTTATGATGAGTTCCTGTTCCGTGAGCATTAATATAATCTACATCTTTTCCTGTTATTTCTGCCTCATTCATGGCAAACTCCATTGCCTTTGCGGCGCCACTTCCATCTTCAGCAGGTGAAGTTATATGATATGCGTCACATGTTGCTCCGTATCCCACAACTTCCGCCAGAATATTTGCTCCTCGTTTTTTTGCATGTTCCAGTTCTTCCAGCACAACAATTCCTGCGCCTTCTCCCATTACAAAACCACTTCTGTCTTTATCAAAAGGTATTGATGCTCTTGTCTTATCTGTAGATTTAGTAAGTGCCGTAAGGCTTGTAAAACCTGCCACACTAAGTGGGGTAATTGAACTTTCAGTTCCTCCTGCAATCATTACATCTGCATCACTGCATTGAATTGCCCTATAAGCCTCTCCTATAGAATGGGTTCCCGTTGCACAGGCAGTAACCACGTTAATGCACTTACCCTTAGCCCCAAAGGCAATTGCCACATTACCTGCCGCCATATTTGTTATCATCATAGGAATAAACAATGGCTTAACCCTTCCCGGACCTTTTTCCAATAGTTTTTTATTTTCCTCTTCCATATCCTTCATTCCACCGACACCGGAGCCAATACTCACTCCCACACGGTAAGGATCTTCATCTTTAAGTTTAAGTCCCGACTGGCAAACTGCCTCTTTTGCAGCACAAACTGCATACTGTGAAAATACTGACATTCTCTTTGCAGCTTTAAATTCCATTCTGTCTTTCGCCACAAAATCTTTAACCTCTGCTGCCAGTTTAACCGGATAATCTGTAGTATCAAATTTAGTAATATTGTCTATTCCAACTTTATTTTCTTTTATACTCTTCCAAAATTCATCAATGCTGTTTCCTATAGGTGTAATTGCACCCATTCCCGTTACTACAACTCTTCTCATATGTCACCTCACTACATTACCATTCCGCCATCTATATTAAATATCTGACCTGTTATATAATCGCTGTCACTCCCTGCCAGAAATGCCACAAGATTTGCCACTTCTTCCGGTTTACCAAATCTTTTAAGAGGTATCTGCCCCATTGCTTCTTCTCTTACCTTGTCTGAGAGTCCTCTGGTCATATCTGTTTCAATAAATCCTGGAGCTACTGCATTTACGTTAATATTTCTTGATGCCAGTTCCTTTGCAATGGATTTTGTCATTCCAATTACTCCTGCCTTTGCCGAAGAATAATTTACCTGTCCTGCATTACCTGAAACGCCGGATACTGAAGCCATATTAATAATTTTTCCATATCTTTGTTTCATCATTATTTTTGACGTAAATCTTATGCAATTAAAAGTTCCTTTTAAATTAGTGTTTATTACGGCATCAAAATCTTCTTCTTTCATTATCATGCAAATACCGTCTCTTGTAATACCTGCGTTATTAACTAAAATATCCACAGAGCCAAATTCGTTATGTACGTTGTTAATAAACTGCTGACACATTTCAAAATCTGAAATATCACACTTCATGGCTACGGCTTTTCCACCATTTTGTGTAATTTCCCTGACAGTTTCATCTGCCTTATCTTTTGAGCATGCATAATTTACTATTACAGTTGCCCCTAGTGAAGCCAGTTTTTTTGCTACTGCTGCTCCAATTCCTCTTGAAGCACCTGTAACTATAGCTACCTTATTTCCCATCATATTATTTATTCTCCAAGCATTTTTAATTGTTCTAAATCTTCAAAATTACTAATATTTATGCATTTCTTAGTTCTGTCAATTTTTCTTAAAAATCCTGCAATCGTCTTTCCCGGTCCAATTTCTATAAATGTATCCACTCCATTTTTAATCATATTTCTTATACTTTCTTCCCATCTAACCGGTGAATATACCTGCTTTGCCAGCAGGCTTTTTGTTTTACTGATATCATTCACATAATCTGCAGTAACATTAGTAACGTATGGAATAGATAATTTTTGAAGTTTTATTTTTTTTAGAAGTTCCTCTAACTGCTGACCTGCTCCCTTTAGGAATTCAGAATGGAATGGTCCACTGACATTTAACTCAACAGTTTTTCTTGCACCTGCTTCTTTTAATGCCTCCATTGCTTTAAGAACAGCTTTTTTCTCTCCTGTTATTACTATCTGCCCCGGGCAATTGTAATTGGCAACTGACACGCCATCTATGCTATCAATCACCTTGTCTATTGTTTCTGCATCAAGTCCAAGTATTGCAGCCATTGTTCCCCTGCCTTTTGGAACTGCCCTGTTCATATATATGCCACGATACCTTACAGTTTTTATGGCATCTTCATAGGTCATTCCTCCAGCCACGGCAATTGCTGCGTATTCTCCAAGACTAAGTCCCGCTGCTACCTGTGGTTTTATTCCTCTCGCTTCAATAGCCTTTGTTATTGCCAGGTATGTTGTGACCAATGCGGCCTGAGTATATTCTGTGTCATTTATTTTTTCGTTTTCTTCAAAACAGATTTTTTTGATATCAAAATCAAGATTTTCATTTGCCATATCAAAAATCTTCCTTGAGCCTACAGAATTTTCATAAAAATCTTTCCCCATTCCTATTGTCTGCACACCCTGCCCGGGATATACAAATGCAATATCTGTCATATGCCATTCCTCCACTTTTAACTTTTTTCTGCATTATTTATTCAGATCTTTCAGTTAAACTTCAAAAACTTTCGCCTGCTGATTCATTACTGTTTCGGCTTCATTTACAATTTTTTCAACCAATTCCCTGCAACTACATTCCTCTTTTACAAGACCTGCTATCTGGCCTGCCATTAGGCTGCCTTCTTTTACGTCTCCATCTACTACTGCTTTTCTAAGTCCACCTAATGTAAGCAATTCCAATTCCTCTAATGTTGCCCCTGCATTTTCTTTTTTTATGTATTCATTAGACATTTTATTTCTAAGTACACGAACCGGATGACCTGTTCTTCGTCCTGTAACTTTCGAATCTATGTCTTTTGCCTTTATAATTTTTTCCTTGTAGTTACTATGAACATTGCATTCTTTTGTTACTACAAAACACGTTCCCATCTGTACTGCTTTAGCTCCCAGCATAAATGCTGCTGCCATTCCTCTTCCATCTGCAATTCCACCTGCTGCTATTACGGGAATATTTACAGCATCCACAACCTGTGGCACTAAAGACATTGTTGTAATTTCTCCTATATGCCCTCCGGCCTCTGTTCCTTCAGCCACCAGAGCATCTGCTCCACAACGCTCCATCATTTTTGCCAGAGCACAGCTTGCAACTACAGGAATTACTTTTATTCCTTCGCTTTTCCATAACTCCATATATTTCGCAGGATTTCCCGCTCCTGTAGTTACTACCGGAACTTTTTCTTCAATTATTACTTTTGCAATATCATCTGCTTCAGGATTCATTAGCATAATGTTGACACCAAATGGTTTATCTGTAAGCTCCTTCATTTGTTTAATCTGATCTCTTACCCATTCTGCCGAAGCACCACCCGAGCCTATCACTCCAAGTCCGCCGGCATTAGAAACAGCTGCCGCAAGATGATAATCTGCAACCCATGCCATTCCCCCCTGAATAACGGGGTATTTAATATTTAGTAATTGTGTTATCTCTGTCTTCATAGTGAAAACCTTTCTTTGATTCTTCTTACTTATGTTCTTCTATATACTTAACTACATCCCCTACTGTCTTAATGTTTTCCAGCTCCTCTTCAGGAATCTTAACTCCAAACTGATCTTCAAATGACATAACCATTTCAAATAAATCTAATGAATCTGCTCCTAAATCATCATAAAAAGAAGCTCCTTCTACTACCTTGCTTTCTTCAACTCCTAATTCTTCTGCAATAATTTCTTTAATCTTTTCTAACATTGTTCTTTCTCCTTTAAATTTTATATTTAATTCCGGCAGTGCCGGTTATTAACCTTTTATATTTCAAGATATGTGGCGGCTAATGTAACTCCTGCGCCAAATCCCGACATTACAATTTTCTGTCCTGTTTTTAACTGTCCTGTTTTGTACAATTCATCTAAAAGTATTGGTATGCAGGCAGATGAAGTATTTCCATAACGTTCCACATTAGTAGGCACCTTGTCCATTGAAACCTTTAGCCTTTTTGCTATTGCCTGACAAATTCTAAGATTCGCCTGATGTAAAACAAACATATCAATTTCATCTTTTGCGACCTTTATTTTTTCCATCAACTCATTAATACACTCCGGCACCTGCTTTACCGCAAATTTAAAAATCTTCTGGCCATCCATTTCAATGTAAGTTCCTAATTCTTTTGTCTTTTCGTTTTTTACAATTTTTCTTGGTCTGTTGGCAAATCCATTGTTACATGTAAGTGAACTTCCCTGACTCCCATCAGCTTTCATAACAGTTTCAAACACAGCCTTTTCATCTTTTCTTATGACTGCTGCTCCTGCCCCGTCTCCAAATAAAATACATGTGCCTCTATCATCCCAATTAACAATCCTTGACAATCCTTCAGCTCCAATAATCAATGCAGTTTCCACTAAACCTGTGTCTATGTAACTTTGCACTGTATTGTATGCCATCATAAATCCTGTGCAGGCTGTATTAATGTCAAAACAAAAGGCATTAACCGCCCCAATCTGTTCCTGAACAAAGCATGCCGTATTTGGAAGAATCAATTCTGAGGAAACTGTTGACACAACTATGACATCTATGTCCTTAGGGGAAACATCCACACTTTTTAAAGCGTCCTTTGCTGCTTTCACTGCCATTTGCGCCGTAGTTTCATTTTTCATCACATATCTTTGTCTTACTCCTGTTCTTTCACTAATCCATTGATCAGTAGTTTCAACATTTTTAGACAATTCACTGTTAGTTATTAACATTTCAGGCACATATGATCCCGTTCCTATTATTTTTCCAAACATATATGTCTTGCAGAATATGTTTTAATTGTCACATTCTGCACTCCTTTCTTTCTTTTTCTTCAGAACGCCTACAGTATACGCACACCTTTTCCATTGTTCAATAGATTTTCCATATCCTTTACAACATCAAAAAAAGATGTCCTGTAATGAACATTTTCTGCATTTTTTGTTCATTATGAGACATCTTTTTTATGTTTTGTATATAATTTTTATTTTAAATGTTCCCTTGCAACTGCTTCTGTTTTCTCTTCGTAGCATGCAAATAATTCATCTAATTCTGCTTTGTTTTGTTTCTTTGTAAACATACTTATGATTGGAACTATTATAAGTCCCCCTACCATGGCAACAACGCCGGAATTAATTGATGATTTAAATACATATGAAAGAACTGTTCCCCAGCCTGATATATCTACTCCTGCTAATGTTATAACAAGCTGAATTACTGCAATTGCGCATCCCCATATAAAGCAGACTACTGTTGATGCTTTTGTTACGCCCTTCCAGTACAAACCATACAAAAATGGTGCTAAGAACGCTCCGGCAAGTGCTCCCCAGGAAACACCCATCATCTGTGCAATAAATGTTACTTCCGGATGTGAATCCTTAAATATTGCAATGGCTGCTGAAACAAGTATGAAGAATACTATAAATATTCTCATTATTGATACCTGTTTTTTCTCTGTCATTTCTTTCTTTGACGCCGGCTTTATTACGTCAAGTGTAAATGTTGAACTTGATGTAAGTACCAGTGAAGAAAGTGTTGACATAGAAGCAGAAAGTACAAGTACTATTACTACTGCAATTACAATTGATGGAAGTGTTGAAAGCATAGTAGGAATTATTGTATCAAACAATGGCTTTCCGGTTGCTTCGTTAATTGTAATCTTATCACCGTACAATCTTCCAAATCCACCTAAGAAGTAACATCCTCCTGCAACTACAATTGCAAAAATTGTAGAAATAACTGTTCCTTTATGTACATCGTTTTCACTCTTAATTGCATAAAATTTGCCTACCATCTGTGGTAATCCCCATGTTCCAAGTGAAGTAAGAATTACTACAAACAACAATGCCAAAGGATCAGGGCCTAGGAATGAAGTAAATGCTCCACCTGCCCAGCCTTCGCTTGGTACTTCTGACAATTTCTGCATAGCTTTTAATAAACCACCATTGTCAGCAAGAACTGCACCTATTACCGCGCATATACCAAAAAGCATTATAATTCCCTGTATAAAATCATTAATCGCAGTTGCCATATATCCACCAAATATTACATAGAATCCTGTAAGCACTGCCATCACTGCAATAACAACCCAATATGGAATGTCAAATACAAGTCCAAACAAACTTGATAATCCGTTATACAATGACGCTGTATATGGGATTAAAAAGATAAATACTATAATTGATGAAGCAACCTTAAGTGGTGTAGACTTAAATCTTTTTCCAAAGAAGTCCGGCATTGTCTTGGCATCAATATGCTGTGTCATAACTCTTGTTCTTCTTCCAAGTACGTTCCATGCAAGAAGTGAACCAATAAATGCGTTTCCTAGTCCTGCCCATGTAGATGCAAGTCCAAAATTCCATCCGAACTGTCCTGCATAACCTACAAAAATAACTGCCGAAAAGTAAGATGTTCCAAACGCAAAAGCCGTAAGCCATGGTCCTGCAGCCCTTCCACCTAAAACGAATCCGTTAACATCTGTTGCATGTTTTCTTGTGTAAAATCCAACAAATATCATTACTGCAAAAAAAGCAACCAACATAATGGTACACAATATAACTGTCATAATTTTCCTCCAAACTTCATTATTGCGTCCCGCTTTAAACCGTTACGCTTTAAAGCATTAAAGTGATTATACTAAATGTTTGCAGGTGTGTCAAGATGTTTTATTTGGCTGCTTTTTGCCCTCGAAATTTTCGCGGGGCGGGTGCAATTACCGCACGGAACGTTATTCTCTTGCTTCTGTGTTGCTTTCTGCTACCTGCATCCCGAGTTCAGCGCTGTATATTACCCCACACATATGAAATATTTGATTTCTGTGTTGCTTTCCACCGGAAAATTCTGACAGACACCGCTGGGAAGTCAACCTCTTCCACCTACAACAAAAAAATTGGACTAGTAAACTAGTCCAATTTTTTTATCCAGCATCTTCTTCTTCTATGCTGTATCTTATCAAATCTTTTCCACATGGATTGTACCTTTATGTTATCCTCTAACATAGGTCCTGTTTCCGCATATTTCATCCCATCCTTTACTGCTTCCTTCATAACTTCAGTCATCAGTACCATTGGCAATCCTTTGTTTCTGTATTTTTCTCTGACGCCTACAAGATATAGTTCCAACGTGTCCGGTTTTGAATAAGGTGCATAAAGTATTCTTGCCCAACCAAATGGAAAAAGTCTTCCATGAGACTTTTTCGCAGCTCTTCCCATAGTTGGAACGGATACACCAATTCCTACCATCTCGTCCTTTTCATTTACAATCAATGATATGAACCTTACATTAACCATCAAAATAAACTGATTAACATATTTTTTTATCATATCATCTGTCAAATCAACTTCACCATATAATTCTTTTGCCGCATCATTAATTACGTCAAAGATATATTTTATGTACTTTCTTAATTGAAATTTATACTTTAACTTAATAACTTTTAAATTGTTTTCTTTTAGAACCCTGTCAGATACTTTCTCAAAAAAAGGAGAAACTTTATCCGGAATGTTAATCCTATTTTCAATCCAGTCTACACATTTTGTGTATCCTAAACGCTCCATATGGTCCTTGTAATATGGTGCATTATTTATTGTTATAAATATTCCATCGTACTCAAAACCTTCTATGAGCATACCTTCCTGATCTAAATCACAAAAGCCGATTGGTCCATGAATTGCATCAAGTCCTGCTTCCCTGCCCCAATCTTCAACTGCCTTAAACAAAGCCTCTGATACTTCATAATCGTCTATAAAGTCAACTCTTGTAAAACGAATTCTCTTTCTTTTCCATTTTTCATTAGCTTTACGACTTATAATTCCTGCAATTCTTCCAACACATTCTCCATCCTTATAGGCAAGAAATTGTCTTGATTCGGCATATTCATAAGCAGGGTTTTTCTTAGGATTAAAATTAGCCATCTCGTCAGATATCAAATCCGGCATAGCCTGCGGTACATCTCGATACATTTTTTCATTAAATGACGCAAATGTACGCAAATCTTTTCTCGTCTTTACTTCTTTTATTGTTACCATCTTATCTCACGTTTTCCCATAATCTATCTGTTCTCGATTTCTCTTATCATGTCAACTCTTCTCTGATGTCTTCCGCCTTCAAACTCAGCTGCAAAAAATTCATCTAATATCATTTTTGCGAGTTCAACTCCCACAACTCTTGCTCCAAATGCAATAATATTAGCATTATTGTGCTGTTTTGTAAGCTTTGCTGAATAAGGTTCGCTACAAACTGCTGCTATAACCCCGGGAACCTTATTTGCTGCAATAGATATTCCGATGCCTGTTCCACACATAAGCACACCGTAATCAACATCACCTGCCACAACTGCACGTCCGACTTCTTCTCCCTTTGCAGGATAATCACACTTTATGATTTCTCCATTTTCATCATAATTTGTGCCATAGTCAACACACTCGTAACCTTTTGACTCCATGTAAGCCAATAATTCATTCTTTAAATCAATTGCTGCGTGGTCGCATCCAAATCCTATTCTCATTGTAAAACCTCTTTTTATTATTAGTATTATTTTATATCCTTCACTATTGTACCCAACATATAAGTGTATGTCAAACGCCTTATCATACCCCATTTGCACCTATTAAGGCTACATTATCTTTTTTAAATCTATGGTGATTTTTTCAATTTTATTTCTCTTAAATCCACTAAATTTTTTGTCCCGATTGTATTACCATTTTGACATGATTTGTCTTTAATAATATACTGTATCTTAAGATTATTTACAGATTGAGGTCAGATATTATGAATAAAAAAATTCTGTGGGAAGTTATTTTTACAATTGCCCTTATAGTTTTTGTATTTTGTGGATATATTATTATTTCAAATTATTTAAGCAGGGGAACAGATACAAATGATTACATTGAAACTACCAGACCTGCCGACAGTCTCCGAACCATGGACACTCACAACATAAACTGGAGTAAGTTAAAGAAAAAAAACAAGGACATATATTCATGGATATACATTCCAAACACAAAAGTTGATTATCCTATTGTCCAATCTGATGAAGATACACCTGACAGTTTTTACTTAAATCATAACATTGAAAAAAAATACGAATTTGCAGGTTCTATTTACTCAGAGAAAAATAATTTAACAGACTATTCAGATCCTGTGACCATACTGTATGGTCACAATATGAATAACGGTTCAATGTTCAAGACGCTTCATAAATTTGAAGAGCCTAAATTTTTTAAAGAAAATAAATTCGTATATATTTATATGCCAAACCGAAAATTAACTTACAAAATATATGCAGCCTATGTATATGATGACAGACATATCCTAAATTCATTTGACTTTTCTAAAAAGAAAGTCAGAGGCACTTATTTTAAATATACACTAAATCCGGATTCTCTTTCAAAGCAGACACGAAAAGTCAATTTGAATTCTGACAGTAAAATACTTACATTAAGCACATGTACAAGTGGTGCCGAAAACACCAGATTTCTGGTACAGGGAGTTCTAATAAAAGATGAGAACCAATAAATATTTCAATTTTCTCATCAACAAAAAAACAGGTCAATGCACCGACCTGTTTTTTTATAATTCAAATATTAATTAGCTTTTGAAAATTCTTTCTTTGATATAAGCATAACACCTGCTGCCGTAATAAGGGCAATCATAGGAACTGTTGTATCCGTACCTGTCTTAGGTGATGTTGATCCTGTGTTACGATTCTTATTCTTATCTTTGTCTCCATTTCCATTACCACCCACAGTGGTTTTTTCTCCTCCCGGTAATGTGCGTGCGCCAGGGCTCTTAGCTGCGAAACATGTTGTTGCAAATGCAAATGTAAATATCAAAATAGCTAAAATAACTAATAATCTCTTTTTCATAGTAGTTTTACCTCCCAAAAAATAATCAATCCACTACTTTATTATACATAATATAGGGAAAAAAACAAATATTTTTATTTTTCTTTTATATAGAAAATATCCAGCACAGTCTCAAACGCCTTCTTTTTATCTAATTGGTATTCCGGGAATTCATCCCCTTTAACAACCTTATATTCCCCTGCAAATGATGTCATTCCTAATCCCGAATAATTTGTAGTTAAGGAAGATGCCAGATAAAACATTGTGGCAATGTTAACATTAGTGACGGTATTTTCAGATGAATGTCTGTACAATTTATTAATTATACCTAAATCATTTTTTATCGCCGGAACAATCTGACCTGCAAAAGAATTTATGTACATTTTCTGACATTCAATACGTCGCAGGTTATCATCCAACAGGCTTGTATCTCTTGTTCTTACAAACTCTTCTGCCTTGTCGCCTTTCAGTGTAACCTGAACTCCCTTAGTAAAGCTTTTAAATGTATATTCAGGGGTAAGTGTAACTCCTCCAATATCGTCATTCAAAGTTTTAATTGCTGACAAATCAATGGCATAATAACCATTAATTGGAATATTGTATATCAAACGTTGAACAGCAGAAACCTGATTCTTGGCACTGACCTTTTTACCATCACCATAAGCATAAGCAAGACATAACTGACTATTGGAAGTGTCATAAAAATTTCCCTTGTCATCATATCTGCTGATATCTGCCATTGTATCACGGTTCAAACTCAATACCCTTATCTTTCCCGCCGTTAAATCATATGTAAATAAGTATAATGCATCTGCCTGTCCTGCCGTACCGGCAACCGCGTTTTCCTTAAGTTTCCTGTTGTCTATACCCATAAAGAGAATACTGGCAATATGTTCATTAAATGTATACTTATGTCCATTATAATAAACGGTCTTACCATCATCTTCATATTCCGCGAAATCAGGTGGTGTAATCTTCGCTGTATCATAATTCAGCAACTGATTTCTTCCTATAAAATATAAAGCTGCCAATGTAGAAATTATGGCAAGTACAACACATAAAATAACAATTAAAAAAACTTTTAATTTTTTATGTTTCTTTTTTTTAGTACCGGACGATTCTAGTACTTCATTATTTTTCGTTGTTTCTCTATGTCTGTGATGTCTTCGTCTTCTTGCGTGTTCCTGATACTTTTCTTCAATAGTATCCCAGTCTACTTCCAGAGAACCATCTGCTGTCTCTCTTACAACCTTTTCTGTTTCTTTATTATTTTTTCGTTCTATTCCACTATCCCTTTTGTTTTCTTCTTTGTGTTTATTTTCTGCTTCTATATCAATATTGGGATTTTCCATGTTTGTGTTTTCGGACAAATTGTCCTTTGACTGGTTCATATAACTGTACCCCCTGGCCAATTCCGCTATTTTTATAACTTGTTTAGTATATCATATCAAATAAAACCAAAACATACAAACATACCCTTTGTATTTAAATAAATTGTTAAAAAATATGTTTGCACTTTTTCTGTAAATATGATATAAAATATATGGTTATACCAATGGGCAGATTCCCGAGTGGCCAAAGGGGACAGACTGTAAATCTGCTGCAACTTGCTTCGGTGGTTCGAATCCACCTCTGCCCATTACTAAAATTTCATAGTTTTAGTATGCCGGCGTGGCGGAACTGGCAGACGCGCAGGACTTAAAATCCTGTTGTGGCAACACAGTACCGGTTCGATTCCGGTCGCCGGCATTAAAAAAGAGTTCGTTTCCGAACTCTTTTTTTAATGCCTTTACTTAACTGTGAGGGTTACAGCTTTCTTAACACCATTTTGTGCAACAACATAAATTGTTACCCTGCCCTGTGCTACTGCTGTAATTATACCCTTATTATTCACTGTGGCAACACTTGTATTACCTGAATAATAATAGAATTTCTTCTTTCCATTCAAAAGTTTCTTCTTTTTATTCTGCTTTACAGCTGATGCCGAAATCTTAAATGTCTTACCCTTAGTTAAAGTAGCTTTTGATTTTTTAATTTTAATCTTTTTAGCATTTGTATATTTTTTATTTTTACTTCCGGCAATACTCATAACATCACTTGATGTAATGTATGTTTTCTTACCGTTAACAAACTTAAATGCCTTTATTCTTACTTTGTAAGATGCTTTTGCTGACAGCTTTTTCTTTCCAAGCTTCTTAATGCTACAGGACTTTCCTTTTACAACCTTAGCCGGTTTCTTTGAAAATGCTTTTTTGCCATTAGCGGCTATAAATACGTCGTAGCCCTCTGCTCCTGCTACATTGTTCCATTTAACTTTTAACTTAGAACCCTTAAAAGTTATCTTACTTACTCTGAGAACTGAGTCAATAGTTGCTGTAGGATTATCAGGATTTACCGTTCCATTATTTCCGGTATTATCATCCCGTTTTACACAGTTCTTTAAAATTTCCTCTGCATTAACCTTAACAGTTGAAAGTGACTCTCTTTCTTCATCTGTAAGATTATTAGTTTTTAACAATGTATCAATATCAGAAACCAGTTTTTCAACGTCAGCCTTATCTTTGTCGGATACTGTATTCTTATCATAAGAATTAACAGCTTCTGTTAATCTTGTCAGCTCTTTATTTACTGTTTCAATCTTACCAAGAAGTTTATCACATACACCTTCAAGTTCCTTTAGTTTACCAAGTTCCTCCTCATTATCTGTGGCTGTCTTAGTCTCACCAATTGACTCCTTAATGTTTTCAATTGCTGTTTTATCTGAAGATTTAACAGTTTCCTCAGAGAACTTTTCAACTTCTGTTGTAAGATCTTCAATTGATTTTGCAGTTATCTCAGCAACAATTCCTGTTGGCTGAACTAATGTATAATTATCTGCATCATCTCCTGTAATAGTAAATTCAGTAAAGTTTACAGACTTATCTTTTCCCACATGCTTATCTGCAAAAGCTGCTGTTCCATTTACAAGTCCAACATTGTCACCATCAACAATACCCTGGATTTCTGCTTCTTTAATCACCGCATCTGTTGTTCCGTCGTATTCTTTATTTTCTACTGTTACATTTACTGTAAGCTGTTTCTTTGCAATATGGAATTTAATCTCTGCAGTAACATTATATACAGTTACACTGGCAGTTGCTTCGCCCGCCTTTATATTGTTTACATAACTTATAAGTAAATCTTTATTATCTACCCAGTTTTCTGAATAAACAACAGTTACCGGCTCTATGGCTTTTCCTGAATATGTTAAGTCAACAGACTTGTCAATCACCAGTGTTGCTGTTGCTTCATAGTCACACTTTTCACATCCAAAGATTAACACATTGTCCTTTGCAGTTATCTTCCAGTCATGTGTACGGGATTTTTTATATCCACATTTTTTACAGGTCATATTATGCATATTCAAATTAGCCTGATCCTGTTCGTAAGTATAATCACAATCCTCAATATGCTCATATCCACAATCAGTACATATAGATGAGTGTTTTCCATTATTTAAACTTGTGTAGTCCACATAATTATGTGAAAGATTTTTATTTACATAACCACACATCTCACATTTTCCTGTATGAGTTTTTCCATCCGAATTCTGCTGATAATCTCCATATGAGCAGTCTATAGTCTCTATGGACTTATCACAAACCTTACAATGTTTTGTATGGGTTCCATTTTCGTTAGAAATATACTCTATATCATGACCCTTCTGAGGAATATAGTTATCATCATAACCCGCTTTACAGATTTCACATTCATAAAGGTCATAACCTTCACCTTCACAAGGCGGTATTGTAGTCTTAGTGTATTTACAATTCTCAATCTTTTCAAAGTTACATGTATCACATTTGTAAGTATGTGTACCATCTCCATTATCGGAAATGTCAAAATTATGCTGACACTTAACTACTGTTAACGGCTCCTTCCAATTAGCGGTAGTTTCATCAATATCTATAATTTCTCCGTCAATTCCTTCGTAGAGATATTCATCTGCCAGAATTTTCCGCAATCCCATATTATCAGTTCCTGCATAAATACTATAGCCGTCTTTGTCAGTATTTTTAAAAGTACCACCTGACAGTTTAACTTCACCACCGACATAATTTAACCCATTTGTGAGTCCCGTAAAATTACCATCTACTACATTGATTTTTCCGTTATGCGCTTCAATACATCCCCAGCCATAGCCTTCGGAGGTATACTCTCCTCCATCTATAGTAATTTCAGAATTATTATTACTACTGTATACAGCAGCGTAATTAGCCATAATATTACAATTTTGTACAGCAATATTTGTTTGACCTTTTGAATTACTGCTGTAAGAATATATTCCAAAGCCCTTTGATACAAGCTCTGTATTTTTAACTGTAATATCAAAGTTTTCGCTGTTACTTGCCACTGAAATCGCACCACTGTTTGTCGATTTTGTTTCAATATAAGCATTGTATATATTTGTCGTACCCAATGAATTAATTTGAATTCCATATAATCCACAATATCTTCCACCATTAATTTTTAACTGTGTTGTACCATCGTCGCAGAATATCAGATTTTTTTCGGAGTTTATTCCACCGGTTGTTGCATTGAACTCATACTTTCCTCCGCTAAGTACAAATGGATAGTTTTCATTATCACCTTTAAAATTAATGGTATATTTACCCAAATTAACCGTAATATCACTATCTGATGAACCATTCAGTCTTTCGTCATAATTCTGATCGCTTAACAGTGTTATTATTGCCTTTTTTCCATCTGCATAATCCCATGCTTCGGTAAAATTGGCAAAATATGTCTCATTAACAGTTGTATTATCCGGATTCTCAGTTACTATTACCGTGCGGGCTACATTACAGATGGAGCATTTTTCACCTTCTGTAAAATTATGGTTAGTATGTTCTTTAACACTAACTGTTAAATCTGTTTCACTAACATTTTCCAATCCGAAATGTGCCACTATATTATCATTCTCATCTACAAGGACTTTGCCCTCCTGTAGAATATCTGCCAATAATCCATCTATTATCTTTACGCCTCTATAGGTTCCTGAATTGAGGGTAAGAATTGCATCTTTTCCTGCAATTATGCTGTATTTTAAAGAATCATCTGTTTCCATAGTTCCTTTTACATCAAAAACTACATTTCCACTTTCTACTTCAATTCCCTTATTAGCAGTCAGTGTAACATTTTCCTTTATATTGAATTTTACATTTGCATCCCCTGCATTAAGTAGTATTTTCTCATCTTCACTGCAATCTGCGTATACATTAATTGTAGCATCAGTATTAACTGCTTCTACGGCTTCACTGACAGAGTCATAACACTGTGTACCATCGTCTGTAGTAACACTTACTACAGGAGTTGTATCCATCAGGGTATTACAATATTTACATTTTCCCTGCTCATTAATATGATCCAGGTGTTTCTTTACAGTTACCTTCTCCAGATAAGTAACCGGGGAGTCTATTTTATAGACCGTTCCTTCAGAATCTTCAAATACATATCCTTCACTAAGGAAATGTGAAAGTTCCTCATCATATACCCTAATACTACGGAAGGTTCCTCCCAAAAACTGCAGTTTATTTTTATCTTTAAAGTTTATTTCGGTACTTCCATTATAATAGCCTCCTAATATTTCTGCAGATGTGTTTTGTAAATATAGTGCCTTTTCCTCTGCCTCGAAGGTTCCACTATAAACCTTTACGGTTGAATCAAAAAAATATGCTCCTATTGTACTAGAACTGATTTCTACATCTCTTATTGTTACATTTGCCTTTATGGCTTGAAGTGCGCAATTATCAGAAACCATCTTGCACCCATCAATGTATATTTTTTCTGAATCAGACAGACTATCAAAAGTAAAATATGTTGCCATAATTTTTCCTTCAAAGACTGCATTTTTTAATTTTATTTCACAACTTACATTTCCTGTATTTTGGACAAGTAACGGTGTATACTTACCATAATAATTTCCGCCTTCAAAACTCACTCCGGCACCGCCGTTAACCCAAATTGTCGGACACCATTCATTACATCTTAGTGAGCCTTTTTCACCCTTAAATTGAACATTTCCTCCATTAATTTTAATAACATAATTTAAAGTATAATTATAATTTCCTAAATCAATGGTAATGTTTCCTTTATCAATGGAAAATATTTTTCCAAGATTATCTTCATTAATATCCTCGTAATCCTTCAACAATGTTATATATGCATCTTTTCCATTAGCATACTCTATTGCCTGAAGGAGTGTTTCAAAACAATTTTCAGTTTCTCCTATTTGGACAGATACATTTGCACTTTCCTTTTCCATTACGAGACAATCCCTACAATAGTGATTTTCATAGGAATGTTCCTTATGTTCACTTACCTTAATTGCTTTTCCTGCCTTTGGATGAATGATATTTTTTTTAGAAGCCGCTCCTTCCAGAACATTTCCTTCTTCATCAGTCCAAACATTTCCCTGATTAATAATACTTCCTACACCCTGTATGCAACTTATAACCGCTGCATCCTCGTTTGAAATAAAGGTTCCTGAACTTATTTTTGCTATTGCATCTGAGGAACAGATCACTACTGAAGAGAATTCCGATATGTATGTACCACCATTAATGAAAACCCCTTCTTCTGTTTTCCAGATTTGCAATGTCTGATATAAGGATTTTACACCACCGGTAGTAGCATTAAGGTTTACTTTTTTTGCCCTCACATCAAGACCTCTGCAGCTCAATGTATATTTCGAGAAGTCAATTGTTACATTATTTTGACCTGAAATACTTAAATATTCATCAGTCTTCATATCATCAAGCAATGTAAGGGTAATGTTCTTATCATATCCGTAGCCCATCTCAGCCAATGCCTCTTCAATGTCTGATAAATAATGTGAACCTACTCCTTCTTCTGTAATTTTAATTGTCGGTTTCGCCATACACTCACTACATGGTTCTCCCTTTTCGTTAAAGGTATGATTTACATGAAGATCAACTATATAAATATTTCCATTCGTAAAACTATTTTGGCATTTATGTGTGCCTATGAGATTTCCGTCCTCATCATAATATACATATCCTTCATCTATCAGGTCACCAAAAATCTGACCATTGTTAATTCTGATATTATTAAATTCTGCCTTACCTTTTATTGATAATTTTCCTGCTTTAAACCAAATATAATTAGTGGTTGTATTTCCTGATTCAGCATCAGTGATATTTCCATCTGTTTTAAATCCGTTAAAATTAAGGGTAATATCTGAATTTACATCATCAATAATTATCTCTTTTTCAACTATGACATCCTTTAATAATGCAATTTCTGCCTTTTTTCCTGATGCTTCCGTAAATGCATCTTCTAATTTATCAAAATATTTATAATCATCACCAACAGTTACTACTGCAGACGCCTCCATAGACCTGGAATCAGCCAGATTACATATGGCACACCTGCCTGATACCCATCGATGCTCCGTATGTTCTCTTGCTTCAACATAACTATTTTTTATACGCAGAAATTCCTTGCTGTAATTATGATCTGCGACAATTTTTCCTTCACTGTCATATATAACAGTACCATCTGCTAATATTTTGCTTATGGAGCCACTTGCGGATATGTTTCCGTCTCTTTTAGCACTGAATTTACCTGATTTTATCACAACATTATCTTCAGCAGCCTGACCGGAAACGTAAAGAATTGACGAGCAGACGGAACTGTATTCTCCACCGTCAATCAACAGATTTGAATTATCATCTACATATATTGTATTATATCTTGATGATATTCCTCCAGTTGTTCCGGTAAATACAACACTGCTTTTATCAAAAATTGACAAATCATTACACTTTAATATGTGTTCTCCAAAATCTAAAGTTATATCTATATTTTCACTATTCCTAATACTCAAACCGCTTGAGGTTTCTATATCCTTAAGAAAAGTTATCTTTACATCTTCGGATGAGGCATTTATCATATTGAAAATCTCACCAATATCCGACATATAGCTTTCAGTATTTCCAATTGTAACTTTTGCTTCTGCATCCATTTTGCAGGTACTACAGATACCATTTTCTTTATCAAAATCATGGATGTAATGTTCTTCAAGATAATACATTTCTCCATCAGTTGCTTTAGCATCATTGTCCCAGACATCAATTATATTTCCATTATTATCATAATAAACATATCCAATTTCCAATTGTTCAGCCAATGTCTGGCCATTGTTATATGCTACATTATTAAACATACCAACATCACTTATAGCCATTTTGCCTGCATTAACGTTAATATAATTGATTGTTCCATCTTCAGCCTCTCCATCAATTGTACATTCATTAAGCAGAACAGTAATGTCTGTGTTACTGTTATCTATATTTATAGGACTTTCAAGATTTACATCCTCCATAATCGCTATGGTAGCCTTTTTGCCTTCTGCTTTATTAAAGGCTTCATTTAGTGAATCCCATGCTGTTATTTCATCTCCAATAGTAACAATTGCAACTGTATCTTCCGTCACTCCCTCTATGTATTGTCCACAGTTTTCACATGCTCCCCAAATACCATAAGTATGTTTTTCATGTCTGTCTACAATTATATCTCCGTTTTCTGTTATATCAGTTCCATACTCACCTGACATTATCTTATCAGTTTTATTTCCATTGTCATCAAGTAAATATGCCACATAACCTGTTTCAAAAATTGTTCTTCCACCTGCATCTATACTTACAGCACCATCTTTTTTATCTGTTTTGAACATTCCACCGGATATGTATATTTCACTGTGATTAAACGGACTAATTTCCAGGGCACAGGATTCCCCATGAAATTCCCCACCGGTAATTATAGTTCTTCCCATACTATATATCGCTAAATGATTACCTGTTATTTTTCCACCATTTACTGTTAAGGATCCATCTTCACCAACAGTGATAGCCTGATACGCCCAATTACATTGGTAATTACCACTATCAATGGTTACGTCTGCCTCATAAATCTCCATTGCGGCATCTACTGTACCTGATGTTCCTTTTAACACATACTGACCCTCTTCAAAGCTCAACTCTGTATAGTCAACCGTAAAATTATATTTTCCAAAATCAATTGTGATCAGGGAATTTTCATCATCCAAACAGATAGCGTTTTCATTCTTACTTTCAATCTGTACATCACTTTGTAAAGTAATTGTTGATTTTGTTCCAAGGGCAGCACTAACTGCATCTTCAAAATCGTCATAATATTTTTGTATACTTTCCTCTTCTCCCGTCTCTTCATTAGTTGTATATGTTGTCACTCTTATTCCTGTGCTTTGTGCACCGCAAACAGTACAGACTCCATCTACAAAATTATGACCCTTTGACTTTAAAGTTTCCGTTTTTTTACTATTACATACTGTACATTTTGACTTTACGTATCCATCTTTTAAACAATCTGCTTCTTTTCTTTCAACTTCCTCGTAGTTATGACCTTTTGACTTTACTACGCTTTCCTTTTTCTCTTCATTGCATTTTTCACAAACATATAATGTATACCCGTCTTTTGTACATGTTGCTTTAACTTTCTTAATTAATTTATATTGATGAACATAGTCCCCCTCTATATCAACATCTTTATCACATGTATCACAATGATAATGATAAACTGTCTTTGTTTCGCAGTTTCCTTCATCCTTTTTTATTAATGTCAATGCATGGGTTTCTTTTACGTCTCCACATCTTATACATTTCAATGAATGAGAATCATCATCATTTTTTACAAATTCATATTTATGCTTTTCTATGTTCTGAGTATTTGAATATAGTAATTTATTCGCACAGTCAGGCACTCCATAAACAATATTATCTACTGTATTATTTAAAACAGGTGCTTTGTCCTCTCCGATTTTCTGGAACCATACACAATTTTCTGATGAGTTTTGATTTAATTTATAACATACCTCACCCTCTGCAAACTGTTCCTTACTCATCTTAGAACAACCATCATTTACCATGCCGTAGTCATCAGTATAATAACAGTTTTTTACGTTTGGTTTATTTGTTCCCCTTGAAATTATTGCGCAGTTTTCTGTATTAGTTCCGATTTCACCATACACGTAACAATTACTTATGTTTACCCCTAAGTCGTTTGTCCATCCCACAATACCACCATTGGAGTTAGTATTTGGGGCATCCTTAAAAGAACCTAAAAATGCACAGTTATTAATTTCCGTTCCACTATAAGCCAATGCCACAATTCCCCCAAATGTACCATCACCACTAATCGTGGAAGAAAAAGACACTGAACTTACGCAGTTATCAATCTTTGTATCCCTATCTGCAGACCCAACAATTCCTGCTGCAAACTGTCCTGTAGTTTTAATGGTTCCTTCTGTTTTGAGATTTTTTATGGTTGCATCTGCTGTCCGTGTAAACAGTGCTGCATATGCACTGGTAACATCAAATCCCAAAGTAACTGTGTGCCCGTTACCATCAAAAGTTCCACCATATGCTAAATTTCCTGAGCCTATCATTCCATCTCTGCCAACTCCGGAATAATCAATATCTGCAATTAATACAGCATTACTACGTCGATTAATGTAGTCTAATTTTTGTGCAAATTCCAGTAACTGCTCCTTTGTTTCAATTGCATAATATCCTACATAATCCTTTGTTAATCCATAAGAAGCGTAGTTTTCCTCTGTTACAGTCACTAGCTGTGAATCATCTGCAAAAACTTTCTGCTCCATAGTAGGCATTCCTGTTAATATCATTAAAACTGATAACAGAATGCTGATAATTCTTTTTGTTTTTTTCATATTCTTCTCCTTTAAAATAAATTATTAATTATCATTTAGCCTCTTTCCAATTTTTTTATTTCCGCTCAGACTTTATGTGCCGCCACCAAATTTATAATATGTATTTAATAATTGCTTTAGACACAATACTTCCATTATTTTTTATCATTTTGAAACTTTAAAAACAACAATAGTGGCATAAGGTGCAAAAAAAAGTCGTAAGTAGCACCCCTCATATGGAATATGAATTTAAATAATGTTATAATTGTCATATCTTTACGAAAAGACGAGGGAATGAAAATGAACATAGCTATTATTGATGATTTGCAGGAAGAAATAGATAAATTAAAAGAAATTCTTATTAAATATTCATCTGAAAACAATATCAAATTTAATATGGATTTCTTCTTAAGTGCAGAGGATTTTTTTAAAAATTATCATCCCTGCAAATATTCTGTTATTTTTATGGATATTTATATGGATAATATGACCGGCATGGAAGCTGCCGAAAAGATATATTCAGATAACGTAGAAACAAAAATTATTTTTCTTACAACCAGCACCGACCATATGCCTGATGCCTTCCGTTGCCACGCATATGATTACGTTCTAAAGCCAGCCACCCGCGAAAGAATTTTTAAGATTTTTGATGATATTATTACTACAAATGCAGGTTCTGACAAAATACTTACCCTTGTCAGCGACAGGGAAAACATAACTCTCCCATATTCAGATATTGTTTCCATCAAGAGTTCAAACCACAATATAGAAGTAGCTGCAAATTCCGGCAAGATTTACATAACAAGGCAAACTTTTTCTTCAATAGAGAAAAAATTAATCCATGACTCGCGATTTCTATTAATTATCCGTGGCGTCATAGTTAACATGGATTATATAATCAGATTTTCTAACCATTCATGTAGTCTGAAGGATGGCAGCACGCTTCCGGTAAATTCCAGAAAATTTAAATCTCTTGAAAAAATTTGGGCGAATTATATGTTTAGTAGGATCAGAAGTGAGTAAAAAACCTCCGGTACAAACATGACCGGAGGTTCTATGATACACTTTATTTATTCACTTTTCTATAAATTACCGAGCTGTTTGGCTTCACTGTAACTTCAATGACATCACCCTGCTGCATAGATTTGATTCTTCCGCAATTATAGAATTCCCTGTTAGTTTCAATAAGTCGTTCCCAGACTGTTCCATCTTCTGAACCAAGCATATAAACCGGTGGGGTGATGGTCTTTGGTTCATCAGAAGTATTTACAACCGTAAGAATTGCATCTTCTTCATCAAACCTTCCGTAGCATAGTAAATCTTTTTCCCATAACAATGGCAGATATGAGCCCGTTTTCAAGACCTGATTTTGTTTGTGAATACATATCACCTCCCTGTAGAATTCTATGAGTTCCAGATTTTCTCTTCCCCAAGGGTAGGTTCTTCTGTTGTCAGGATCTGTCCAGCCACAAACTCCCGCCTCATCACCATAATATATGGTAGGTGCTCCCGGAAGTGTCATCTGCATAACAACACCCTGCTTAAATATTGCCTCGTCAGTATTGGTACCTGCTGCCTCACTGCCTGAGGTTGCAATTCTTCCAACCATTCTGTTTGTTCTTGTTAAAAATCTTGAATGATCGTGGTTAGATAATTCATTCATAGCCACCAGCAAAGACTCACTTTGCATTCTTGACATTTGATAAAGCATTGTATTATTAAATGCATCTGCATCACCACGCATTTCCGGTTTTGCATTATCGGAATGTTTATCAACACCTGTTAAAAACCATGTGACGGGATCCATAAATGCATCATAATTCATAATAGTATCCCATTCATCACCTAACAACCATGAATGTGCATCTCCATAATGTTCCGCCAGAATAATGGCATTAGGATTGGCTTCCTTAACCACTTTTCTAAATTTCTTCCAAAATTTATGGTTAAATTCACTGCTATGGGACAAATCTGCCGCCACATCTAATCTCCAACCATCTACATTATAAGGTGGCGATACCCATTTCTTTCCTATATCCAAAATATACTCACAAAGTTTTTCGCTGCCTTCATAATTAAGCTTTGGCAAGGTATCAAATCCCCACCAGCCTTCATAACTGTTGTTGTCATTTTCATCTGTAAATTTAAAATAAGAATGATAAGGACTGTCCTTACTTTCATATGCTCCCGGAGCATAGTTGGCATTGTCCCTGTACAGTTCCTCTTTATCCATCCACTTATTAAAAGAACCGCAATGGTTAAACACACCATCAATTATAATTTTAATATTATTTTCATGAGCCTTCTCCACTAATTTAATAAACAATTCATTGCTTGCTTCCAAATTTTCAAGGCTTCCTGTTCTTATTTTGTATTTGTCAGCATTTGCATTAGTTGACTCATGTTGTCCTATAGGAGTTCCACCGTCCTTAACTATTTTTCCAAAATGCGGATCCACATAATCATAATCCTGAATATCGTATTTATGGTTTGAAGGAGAAACGAAAATCGGATTAAAATAAATCACCTCAACTCCAAGTTTTCTTAAATACTCCATCTTGTCAATTACCCCCTGAAGGTCTCCGCCATAGAACTGTCTTGTTCCGTCCGTTGCAGGATTTTCGCTCCAATCCTTCACAGCCTCAACACCTCTTCCAATATAAGCATATTCGTTGTCCACCACATCATTAGTAGTGTCCCCATTACAAAAACGATCTACCATAATCTGGTACATCACCGCTCCCTTTGCCCAATCAGGTGTTATAAATCCCGGAGTGATTTCAAACTCACCCTCCTCCTGCAGATAATCCTTTGTTCCAAAGGAATTATAGAACTTAACTTTACCACCATTTAATATTTTAAAGTGATATCTGCAAGGTTCATTCTTTAAAACAAGGGTTGTTTGAAAATAATCAAACCCCCCTTTTGTTTTTTTGTGCTGCATCAACAATTCAACTTCATTCATGCAGATTAATGCCCGTGAAACTGTTCCTTTTCCAGCTCTCAAAATAAAAGTATAAGTTCCGAGTTTTTTATCATATTTACAAAACTGACTCGTAGTGTCATGAAATAATGTGTCTTGATTTATGCTCATCTTATTATCCTTCTAAATATTATTTAAAATAAAGCTTCAAACTCTTCCTGTCCTATTTTTTCCTTTTCCATAAGCAACGCAGCACTTGCATGGAGCTGTTCCATATGCCGTTCAATAATTTCCTTTGCTTTCTTATAGCAATCTTCAACAATCCTTCTTACTTCTTCATCAATTGCTGATGCTGTACTTTCACCATATGCTTTTGAATGTGCCAAGTCCCTTCCAATAAATACATCGTCTGAATCATCATCATAATTAATAAGACCTAACTTCTCTGAAAAGCCGTATTTTGTAACCATTGCTTTTGCTGCGGCTGTTGCCTGTTTTATATCCTGGGATGCCCCGGTTGTAATGTCATCTAAAATCAATTCTTCAGCAATACGACCACCAAGACTTACCATAATTTCCTGAAGCATTTTGCCCTTTGTAAGGAACATTTCATCCTTTGCAGGAAGTGGCATTGTGTATCCCGCTGCACCCGCTCCCGTTGGAATTACTGAAACTGTATGAACCGGTCCCACATCAGGAAGTACATGGAATAAAATCGCATGGCCTGACTCGTGATATGCTGTAATTCTCTTTTCTTTTTCAGAAATAATCTTGCTTTTCTTTTCTTTACCGATTCCTACTTTAATCATTGCCTGATTAATTTCGTTTTGAGTAATATATGCCTGATTCTGTTTTGCTGCAAGAATAGCTGCCTCATTTAAAAGATTTTCAAGATCTGCCCCTGTAAATCCCGCTGTAATCTGGGCAATCTGCTGTAAATCAACATCGTCCCCAATAGGTTTGTTTTTTACATGGACTTCCAAAATTTCTTTTCTGCCCTTAACATCAGGCCTTCCAACCATTACTTTTCTGTCAAAACGTCCCGGTCTTAAAATTGCAGGATCAAGAATATCTACACGGTTAGTTGCAGCCATAACAATAATTCCCTCGTTTACACCGAAACCATCCATTTCTACAAGCATCTGGTTAAGAGTCTGCTCACGTTCATCATGTCCACCACCCATACCTGTACCTCTACGTCTTGCTACAGCATCTATTTCATCAATAAAGATAATACATGGTGCATTTTTCTTTGCCTCTGCAAACAAGTCTCTTACTCTTGATGCGCCAACACCTACAAACATTTCAACAAAATCTGAACCTGAAATTGTAAAGAATGGTACTCCTGCTTCTCCTGCAGTTGCCTTTGCCAGTAATGTTTTACCTGTTCCCGGAGGACCTTCAAGCAAAATTCCCTTTGGAATTCTGGCACCAAGCCCAATATATTTCTTTGGATTTTTAAGGAAGTCTACTATTTCTTCCAGTTCTTCCTTTTCTTCCTCAAGGCCTGCTACCTTAGAGAAATCCATATTCTTAACTTCAACAACAAGCTTTGCACGGCTCTTACCGAAGTTAGCCATCTTTCCGCCACCACCATTAGCGTTGGCGTTCATCATCATAATAACAACAACCACTACTATTCCCAGCAATATCATAGGAACTATCGTAGTTAAAAATACGCTGTCTCTGCTAACATCATCAACATATGGCTTTATGGTAATGTTATTATCTGCCTTTATTTTGTCTGTATCTTCAGTAACCTTATTGACATCCGATACATATACAACCTTTGTGCTTCCACTTTTTAGCTTAATAACAAGTTTTCCTGTTGGAACTTCCTTATTCTGTTTTATTGTGAGACTTTCAATGTTTCCATCTTTCAAATCCTGCAAATAATTGCTATATCCATAATCACTTCTCACCATGTCTTTTGTAAAACTGTAAGCAATTACGATTAAAACAATTAAAATTCCCACAAAATATAATCTTGCGAACTTGTTTCTATTTCTATTATTCACTTATGCCTCCAAAAAAGTTTTTTATGATTCTATTACTCCAATATATGGTAAATCTCTGTAGCTCTGATCATAGTCAAGCCCATAACCAACTACAAATTTATCTTCTATTTCAAATCCAACATAATCAACATCAAAATCAACCTCACGTCTGTCAGGTTTGTCAAGCAGTGTTGTAACCTTTATGCTGGCAGGATTTCTCTTCTTTAACATTGGAATCAGCTTACTTAATGTATATCCTGAATCAATAATGTCTTCCACAACGATTACATCAAGTCCTTCAATGCTTTCATCCAAATCTTTTTTGATTTTTACTTCTCCTGAACTTTCTGTTCCTGCCCCATAGCTTGAAACACTCATAAAGTCCATTGTAATAGGAACTGTCATTCTCTTAGCTAATTCTGTTGTGTAAAATACACTTCCCTTTAAAATACAAATAAGTCTTACTTCTTTTTTTGCATAATCTGCACTTATCTGCGCTGCAATTTCCCTAATTCTCTTATCTAATTTTTCTTCACTAATATACTCACTTATTTTGTGTATCATCTTTCTTCTCCTTATCATATGAAATTTTTATTATATTTTTTGTATCTTTGGTTACTTTATATTTTGCACTGATTCTGTATCCCAGAACCCATACTATACTGTTACCGTCTGCCAAAAGCAATACCTTATCTCTCTCTTCCCTTGGAATCTTCTCGTTAATAAAGTATTCTTTTAGTTTTTTCGTTCTGCCATTATCATCAATTGCAATATAATCTCCGGGTTTTCTTGTTCTCAGTACTAGCCTGTCTATTTTATCATAATCAAACCATTTAGTATATAATAATTCTTCTATATTTTCCCTGTCAAAATCAGCTTTTTCCGGCATAATTTCCATATTGGGGACACTATATATTTTGTTTTCCTTTATCAGCATCTGCTCCGGCACCGGCTCATGATTTTCAGTTTCCTTTACCTGGGTAATTTCCACACCCTCATATTTTTTTATCGCCACCAGATTATAAGGCAATTCAATCTTTTTTGACACCTCCATTTTCAGCAGTTCTTTTACACTTTGAACATGAACTCTTGTAATATCTTTTAATTTTCCGGCAATTTTGTAAATCTGTTTTCTAATTACTTCACTTAAGATAGCTGCCGGCAGTTTTTCTGCCTCATTAATTATTATGTCATGTATAACATATTCCTTATATGTCATATCTGCCTGACTGTTTATATATTCATATATTTCACTTAAATTATTTGCCGCATTTACAATATTATATTCAACTTTTTCATTTATATTTTTTTTAATATACGGAATCACATCCAGTCTCAACTTATTTCTGCTATATTCCGTATCTGAATTGGTGCTGTCATTTTGGTATTCAATGCCTTTTGTCTTTAAGTACTCTTCTATTTCTTTCCTTGTGCAGCCCAAAAGAGGTCTTACAATTTTTTCTCTTTTAACAGGAATTCCCATAAGTCCTTTAATTCCCGTTCCCCTAAATAAATTAAACAGAATTGTCTCACTATTATCATTTAAATTATGAGCAACTGCAATTTTATCTGCATTAACTTCCTTTGCAATCTCAAAGAAGGCAGCATATCTTGCATCCCTTCCTGCCTCTTCCTCTGATTTTCCGGTTTCCTTTGAAATACTTGGCACGTTAACCTCTTTCAATCTAAAAGGTACATTCAGTTTTTCACACATTTTTTTTACGTGCATGGCATCTCTATCTGCCTCTTCTCCCCTGATTCCGTGATTTACGTGGACAACAAGAAGTTTAAGATCCAGCTTTTCCTTCAAATC
Organism: uncultured Eubacterium sp.; assembly: GCA_900548465.1. Lineage (GTDB taxonomy): Bacteria > Bacillota > Clostridia > Lachnospirales > Lachnospiraceae > Eubacterium_G. The sequence goes on along the minus strand of URKY01000001.1, from coordinate 130,134 downwards.
ATTTAGCACATATAAAAGACACGTGGAATCAGCGCCTCCCGACACCCCAAGAACGACGCTGTCACCGTGTTTAAATATTTCATTATCTGTTATAAATTTCTCTACTTTTTTCATCATAATCTAATAATACTTTATGGTTTATCCTATGTCAAATCATGGTACTGCATTGTTTATCTTATGCCCGGTTAACATATTTTATCCCAGATTCCCGTACATATTACGGTCATGTCATCTTTTGGAATTCCATCGGAAATAGCCAATGCCTGACTTAAAATTTCCATAGCTATTTGTCGCGGATTTGATGTGTCGATGTCCATAATTATTCTTCCCATTGCTGCCTCCTTATCTTCAACTTTTAGGGCATCTACAATTCCGTCCGAAACCATAACCACAAAGTCCCCATCATACAATTTTTTTGTTATAGTTTCCATATCCACTTCCTCAAAAACTCCCATTGGAAGGGATGTTGACTTAATGCATTCCACCCAGTTTCCCCTTTTTATATAGGTGCATGCCGCTCCTAATTTTAGAAACTGACACATTCCCGAGTACTGATCAATTAATGCCATATCCACCGTTGCCGGCTCCTGCCACTGATTTCCCGTTAACATAATAGAGTTTGCCAACTTAAGTGTAGTGCTTTCCCCAAAACCACTGCTTAAAAGTTTCTCCAGCAGGTCTATAATTATTTCACTATATTTTCCTGCCTTCATGCCCGAACCCATTCCATCACAAATACTCATAAATGTCTGTCCTGTATTAAGCTCCATTACCGTAAAATTATCTCCGGAATATCTATCGTTTTTTCTGGAACGTCTCGCAGTACCACTTATAGTCATAAAATTCACTTCTTCAAAAAAGCAATACTCATTATAATCCTCTCTGATACTTTCTATACTGTTTGACGACAGTCTCAACTTCTTTCCCGTAGCCTCTGCTATAACGTTTTTCATTAGCTGAATTTTTACATCTGACTTCTTTTTCTTTTTGGCGCTAAGTCTTATTTCCACTCTGCCTTTGCTGTTTTCTTCTATGGATATCTTTTTTGCGATTATTTTTCTTTCCCTTAATTTATGCCTTATATAGTCTTCTATCCCAAGAAATACTCTTTTCTCTTCTGTCAAATCAGTAGTATAACTTTCCATCAGCCCCGCCATTTCATTTAGTTGTATGGCCATTGCCTCTCTGGTCTCCAGCATTTTGTTATACCATAAATAGTTAAGTCTTGCCCTTTCGAGATACTGTATCTGTCCGTTTTCGCATCCATGACAAATACTTCCCGCAATTTCCTGCTCAATACAGTTTTCCATACTTTGATCATAATCACCGTCAATGCCTGACATCTTTTTTATTTCCGTTGCCAGATTTCTAAATGCCTTGGATGTTCTTATGATACCTTCGTTCTTTACTTCCTGCTCTCTCTTTAAATCTTCCTCCCTTACTTTTCTTTTTGGAGTAAAAAACATAATTCTTTTTACAAAATATGAAAAAATTATAGTCATGGACCAGGTTAACATAATTATCGGGACCAATACATACAGTTCTTTATTTAGCATTCCATTTAACGACCAGTCCAACGCCTCTATTGCGACACTTATTATTGTAGCAATCAGGGCTGAAATATAGGGATTGAAATCAGAAGACATTTCCCTGTAGCGCCCTACGCACAATCCTGTGGTAATCATAATTGTTCCGTATTTCATTGCCGCCAACACACCACCATAATTAAATATGGTAAATATCATAATAGGCCACGCTGCAAAAGTTATGTACTTTACGGAACAGATAGCTGCAAACCAACTTTCCGCAATAGGATAATACCCAAGCATGGGAATGATGCACATTATTATCGATATCATTAGTAATAACAATGGTTTTAGTACCTTTTGTTTCATAAGCTACCCCCTTTTGAGTTTTTACGGAGAGTAGTATACAAAGTGTCAAACTATTTTTTTGTCAAAACAAGGTATCAAAATCATTAGAGTTTTCGACATTAACATTTTAGCAACTTCAAAGGGGCTGTCGCTAGTGCGACAGCCCCTCTATTATCAAATATTTTAGTCCTCCGGCTTAAAGATTACTTCATTAGGATAGAGAAGCCCAAGGTTTCTAGCCATCTCTTCTATGTAATCATCAGTCTTCACGTAAGCTTCTTTGTCCTTTAACTCCTCTGATAACTGAAGTTCTTTCTTATATTGTCTCTGTAGTTTTGCTTCCTGCTCTTTCAAATCTGACAGGGTGTTGTATTTCTTTATCATTTGGGCACCAAGTACAACACAAAAGGCAATTACCACAAAAGATATCATAATGATCATTTTCTTATTCTGTTCTCTTTTTTTTCTTATTACACTTAGTCTTTTTGTTGCTGTGATTCTTTCCTGTTGCTTTGGCATATTTAATTCCTTCTTTTATTCTTGATTTTACATTTAACTTTAGTTTAATCATTTTATATAATTTTTTCAATGGCTTAGACAGGATATTTATTGTTTTCCACAAAATGGAAGCTGCCTTATCAATTATTTTCGAACCGATAAACACTTCAAATATTGCCATGACTCCCAGTGTTATTACTATTGAAAAAAATCTGGGGCGACCAAAATTGTACTTGAGATAAATTTCAAATATATAAATTGAAGCTATAGTCCAATATAAAATATCTTCAATTATGACACGGGCCAGACCACAATTAAAAACCCTTCTAAAAATCCTTATGGCATCATAACAGAGTATCAGAATCAGACCTCCATAAATACTCATGAGAATTAACAGGACTTCTTCTCCTATATGGGCGCTCATTACTTAAACAGCCTTTTTATAACTGATTTTCCTTTTTGTCCATAATCTTTCGTCTCTGAATAAGTTACGCTGTCAACAGTGCCCTCTATATCAACTTCGCCCTTTTCCAAACTTAATCTTGTAACTTTTAAGTCCTTCCCTTTAATATGTATCATGCCTAAAACCGACTCCAGCAGAACCTGATTTAAATCAAATTCAACTACGTCTTTTATACCTGTCATTGTTGATCTTTTTCTGTTGTCCAATGATAATTTATGATTTCTGGAAATATTATTCTGTTGTTCCACCGATACCACACTGTTTTTTTAACTTAGTAAAATATATTCCAAAAATTATATTAATATTCACCATTAATTAAATTTCCCTGTACATGTCAGCTGCTGCTTCCTTCTTTACTGTATCTGCAACATTTAATACTTCTATTTTTACTGTTCTCTGTCCAAACTGAATTTCCAGTTTATCTCCGGGTTTAATATCACGGGATGCTTTAGCCGGCTGTCCATTTACAAGTACCCTGCCTGCATCACAGGCTTCATTTGCAACAGTTCTTCTTTTTATTATTCTTGAAACTTTTAAATATTTATCTAATCTCATGACTCCTCCATAATATATATATATATATGCATTAACTAAATCCTAAATTTACCTCTAAAATTTTGTAATTATCAAAAGGGTACGACTCATAAGAGAAAGGACTGTTACAGATGTAACAGTCCCAATTATGTTTAACTCTTATTCATAACCTAAACTAATTAAGTTCTTTCTTTAAAGCAGCTCCTGCTTTGAATTTAGGAACCTTAGCTGCAGGAATAGTAATCTTTTCCTTTGTTGAAGGATTGATTCCCTGACGTTCCGGTCTTTCTGTAGCTTCAAAAGTACCAAATCCAACTAACTGAATCTTCTCACCCTTCTTCATTTCTTCTACTACAACGTCTGTAAAAGCCTTAACTGCCTTAGCTGCGTCTGCTTTTGATATTCCAGCTTCTTCTGCGATAGCTGCTACGAATTCTGTTTTATTCATCGTAATTCCTCCTTGATTGTTTATGCGATACAATTTCCACGCGTATCTAATAGATATATACTCCATTTAGGGCATTTTGTCAAGGAAAATACACTATATACAGGGCTTTTTGGGCATTTTTAACATTTCAAAACATTCGGCATAAAATATTATGCTTCCATCTGTCTTCCAAGAAATGAAGCCGCTACACCTGCCAGTTTCTGCTCTGTTGCACTTACATTTTGCTTTTCGTCTTTCCCCATAATTATTACACTGCCAATTATGTCTCCTTCGCAAATTATGGGGTATACAACCTGAGATTCCATTGGTTCGTCCTGACCTTCATAAATTGGAATTGCCCTTACGTGACCGCCTTCCGTTGTAAGATTGTCTCTTTCATTAATAAGATTTTCCAAGTCATTACTTATATTTTTTCCTATCATATCTCTTTTTGCGCCACCGGCAACTGCAATAATCTGATCCCTATCACTAATTATAACTTTATAACCTGACACTTGTGCCAGACTTTCTGCATATTGCTTTGCAAAATTATCAATTTCACCAATTGGAGAATATTTTTTCAATATAATCTCCCCTTCTCTGTTGGTGAAAATCTCCATAGGATCTCCTTCCCTAATTCTCAAAGTCCTTCGTATCTCTTTTGGAACAACGACACGACCTAAGTCGTCTATACGACGTACAATCCCTGTTGCCTTCATAATAAACCTCCATTTGCAAATTAATTTGTTTTAAACTAGTATCTGTAAATGGTGGTATTTTATACCTGATTAAAAATTATAATTTTCATTTTTTTATAATGTTAAATTTCAACAACAACTTTGCTGCCCTTGGAACGGTCTTTAGTTACAATAATCTTTCTTTCAATTCTGTTTTTAAGTTCCGTTACATGTGAAATTATTCCAACTAAACGATTGCCATCAGTAATTGTAAGCAATGCATTAACTGCCTGATTAAGTGATTCCTCATCGAGTGCTCCAAATCCCTCGTCTACAAACAGGGTATCAAGCCTTATGCCACCTGACATTGCATGTATTTCATCGGACATACCAAGAGCCAGAGACAATGCTGCAATAAAAGATTCACCTCCTGATAAAGTTTTTACACTTCTTTCAGTTCCGTTATAATGATCAATGACACTTAAATCCAAGCCACTCTGGCTTACCTGATTTGCTGCACCAACCATTCTTTTTAACTCATATTGTCCCGACGACATAGCCATAAAACGGAGATTTGCCCTATTAATGATCCTGTCAAAATAATGCATCTGCACATAAGTTTCCAGTTGGATTTTGTCCTTACCTGCCAGTTTTCCATTGGCGGTATTTGATAGGGCACCAACCGTACTTAACTTATCTTCCAGTTCCTTTAACTTAAAATATTTGTTTTTTATGAGCCCTAAAGTCTCACTGTTAATGTTAATTCTTGTGTCTACATCCTTTATGGCATCGGCATATGCTTCTTTCTCTATTAGAGCTGCTTTTCTATCTTCATTTAATTTATCCATGTCATAATCTTTAGAATTTTCAAGTTGTTCCTTAACAGTGTCAATTATGCTTTTGGCATTCTCAATTTTAGCCATAATATCTTCATATTGTTTTTTGGCATTTTCCTGATTTTTAATTAATGTATTCAGACTTTTTTCCTTACCTACAATACTTTCTATTGCCTCTTCTTTTGTTTTATATTTTAACTTTTCTTTAAGCCTGTTTAATTCAGTTTCGACACCTTTAAGATTAATTTTATTGTCAATTATTTCACTTTTAGCCTGTTCTACATTACGTTTTTTCTCAACTATTTCACTTTCTGATTCCGGGATTTTTTGTTCCAGAGATGTCTTTAATTCTTTATTATTCTCCAATTCATAAAGTTTTAATTTTATTCTTTTTACATTAGACACATTTTCCCCTGAAATTTCATCAATTTTCTGCTTTGCTTCCGCAATACTCATTTCTCCAACCACAGCGTTGATCTTTAACTTAATATTTTTTTCTAAGGCATCTGCCTCGCCCTGCATTCTATTGGCTTTTAAACTTAAATCTGTTACTGACCTTTCTTTTTCTATCAGATTTTGCTTTTCCTGATCTAATTCTTCTTTTGTAATCTGTTCACCCTGAATTTGTGCTATATGTGGATGTTCCCTTGAACCACAGACCGGACATGGCTCGTTATCCACAAGGGTTGCTGCAATAATTCCCGCCTGCTGATGTAGGAAATCCTGTTCCCTGTTAAAATATATTTTATTTAACTTAACATATTCAGCATTTTCCACCATATACTGCTGTCTGACGGTTTCAAGAGCCTTGTTTTTGTTGTAATAATCTTTAATGCTTTCCAAAAGAATATTAATCTCATCTTCTACCTTTTCCAGTTTTTCAATCTGGTTAGATACCTTAATAATATCTGCATCAACATTTTTTAGTTTATTCAACTTGTCTTTGTTACTCTCAAGGTCTTTTTCCAGATTTTCTATGGTTTTATGTAAACTATTTATTTTTTCTTCTGACTCATTTATTACTACTTTTAACTTGCTTTCTTTTTTACTTAAAATCTCCAACTCTTCATAATCTGACAAACCTGCTTTTTCATTTTTTATCGCATACTCCAGTTCTTTCTTTTCAGGTTCCTTTTCTTTCCAGCCATCAAGTTCAGCCTTACGCTTACTTAACGTGTCTTTGCCAGTCTTCAAATAATTCTCTGCCTGTTCTTTTTGCTCTTTAGCCTTGATGGTCGCCTGAGCCTTTCCGATTTCTACATTTATTTTTGATATTTTTTCATCAAGTTGTTCCAAAGACCGGAAATTTTTTTGCAAAATTTCTTTGTCATTTTTTATAATTTCCTTTACAATTTCCACAACATCTTCAATCCCTGATTTTGCTCTGTTTTCTGCTGCCTGACGGAATTTTATGTTCAAAGGATTATCACCGGAAACCTTAACCCCTTCTATATATTGGGCAATACTTTTGGACTGATCCATATATTCACCATAGAGCCTGTTGTATTCCTCTTTAAGTTTTATCTGAAGCACCTTATATGGTCCTGTGTGAAATATGTGACTAAAAATTTCACCTTTACTTTTTGTATCTGCAAAAAGCAATTTAAGAAAATCTCCCTGGGCAATCATGGCAATCTGTGTAAATTGTTCCTTATCAAGTCCTATTAACTCCTCAACTCCACGAGTTACTTCCTTAAACTTTGTCAGAGGTTTTCTTCCATCTTCAAACTCCATAGTTGCCCCTGCCGTTTTTTTCGTCATCCCCTCGCCACGCTCTTTAGGTCTCATATATTCAGGATTTCTTGTTATTTTGTATTTCTTCCCCTGATACAAAAATTCAAGACATACTTCCGTCGGAACCTCCGGTAGTGCATACTTGCTTCTAAACATTGCTGTTTCCCTGTTTTCACCACTTGCGGACCCATAAAGGGCAAAAACGATGGCATCAAAAATAGTGGTCTTTCCTGCTCCGGTATCTCCGGTAATCAGATAAATTCCCTTTTCCCCTAATTTTTCAAAATCTATTTGGACCTTTTCTGCATATGGTCCGAATGCTGATATTGTCAGTCTTAATGGTCGCATTATTTTACCCCCATATTTTATTAATTAAATCATCTATAATTTTTCGCTGCTTGTCATTCATTTTCTGATTATTTTGCAATTCAAAAAATTCCTCAAACAGCTCATGCTTACTTTTATTCTCAATTTCTGAAACTCCGTTTACAACCTGATTTTTCCTTGTCCTCTTATTATCATAATCAAGTTTCATAATATTAGGATATATTGTTCTAAGAAGTTCCATGGCATTAGGCTTGTCTTCTTCATCAGTTAAAGTTATATGAATATAAGATTTTGTATCCATCTCTTCGTAAAAAGATTTTGCCGTCAACTCATCATATAATCCTTTTATTTCCACCATATCATGTGGTGGTTTAAGTGGAATTTTTTCAAACTCAACATTTCCCTTCTTATTCACATCCACTATAAGAGCTGATTTTTTGTGATTTACCTCAGAGAAAGAATATTTAAGAGGTGTTCCCGCATATCTTATAGTTTCCTTTTCAACATGCTGTGGACCATGTAAATGCCCCAGTGCCACATAATCAAACCCTTCAAAATTCTTGGCAGACACTTCATCAATGCCACCTATAGGCATATTTTCCGAATCGCATCTTTTAGCCCCACTTACATACTGATGTGCAATAAGTATATTTCTCTGCCTTTTGTTAATTTTGGTGTTTTTCATTACCAGTTCCATAGCATCTTCATATGTGGAAACTTCCTCATCCTTATAAAAATGCTTTACAATAGCCGGTTTTATAAAAGGCAGCATATAAATATTTATTTTTCCGTTTTTGTCGTCTAAAGTTATTTTCTCAGGTATTCCTGAAAATGGCTTTGACATATAAATTTCTGCAAGTCTCATTATGTCTGCGCCGAACCCCACCCTCTCCGGACTGTCATGATTTCCACTTATTATAAAAGTCTTTAACTGTCTTTTTGCAAGATTGTTTAGAAAATCATCCAGCAAAATAACCGCCTCTGCCGAAGGTACTGACTTATCATATACATCCCCGGCAATTAGAACTGCCTCAACTTCTTTTTCGTCAATAATATTCAAAATCTGCTTTAATATATATTTCTGATCTTCTATCATAGAAAATTCATTTACTTTCTTTCCAAGATGCAAATCTGCCAAATGCAAAAAGCGCATACGTTACCTCCCTATGTTTCTAAAACAATTACCATAAATACCATCAATACAAAAAGCGGGGATGAAATGCCTAAAATGTCATTCCGTCCCCGGCTTATATTAACTGGAATTTATGTATTAAAATTCTGCTCCTAATGTAGCTGCCATTACTGCTTTTATTGTGTGCATTCTGTTCTCAGCCTCATTAAATACAATTGAATGTTCAGATTCAAAAACTTCATCCGTAACTTCCATGCAATCAAGTCCAAACTTGTCATAAATTTCTTTTCCAATCTTTGTATTTAAGTCATGGAATGCAGGCAGACAATGCATAAATACTACATCGCTTTTAGCATTATTAATCAAATCCATCGTTACTCTATATGGAAGAAGATCATCAATTCTTTCCTTCCAAACAGAATCCGGTTCACCCATTGATACCCATACATCAGTATAAATTGCATCAGCATCTTTTGTTGCAACCATTGGGTCTTCTTCGAACTCAATTACTGCTCCTGTTTCTTTTGCTATTTCATGGCACTGATTAATTAAATCCTCATTAGGGAAATATTTTTTAGGGGCACATGCGACAAAATGCATGCCAAGTTTTGCACAACCTACCATTAGAGAATTTCCCATATTGTAACGGGCATCCCCCATATATACAAACTTAAGTCCCTGTAACTTTCCAAACTTCTCTTTCAGTGTAAGAAAATCTGCCAATATCTGTGTTGGATGGAATTCATTTGTAAGTCCGTTCCATACAGGTACTCCTGCATTTTTTGCCAGTTTCTCTACAAGATCCTGTCCGAATCCACGATACTCTATACCATCAAACATTCTTCCAAGAACTCTTGCAGTATCAGCTATGCTTTCCTTTTTTCCAATCTGAGAACCTGTAGGATCAAGATATGTGACTCCCATTCCCAAATCGTGTGCTGCAACTTCAAATGAACACCTTGTTCTTGTGCTTGTTTTCTCAAAAATAACTGCAATGTTTTTTCCTCTTAAAACGTCAACAAGCTGACCATTTTTTTTCTTAGCCTTAAGATCTGCTGCCAAATCAATAAGGGCCTCAATTTCTTTCGGTGTAAAATCCAATAATTTCAAAAAGTGTCTTCCCTTAAAATCCATAGTAACCTCCATCTATAGTTAAAGTATTTTTATTTTTTCAAATCCTTAATGTACTCTAGTATTTTAATACTCTTTCCTGATTTATTCAATGTTGGAAGTGAATTTAATGTGTGCTTATTGTTTCTTCTGATTTTTTCAACATAAAGCTCCATCCTCTTTTCAAGTTCTTTCTTCTGGCTGGCAAGTCTTTCCTTTTGAACTGCCGTTACCTCTGCTAATTTTTCTCTCTGCTCCAACGTACTTTCGGCAATCTTTTCTTTCTGTCCTGTTGCTACTTCTACTAACTTATCCTTCTGCTCCGCTGCTAATTCCACAATCTTATCTCTGCTCTCCCCGGCAAATTCTGCTGCATTAATTGCAGTATTTCCTACTACGTCCTTTAACTGATCTCCAATGCCATACAAATCCTCAGCGATTTTGTCCAACTGTCCAAGGCTCTTTTTAATTCCAATAAGATTTTTGAGAGTTGCAACCATATCTATAATGAAAATGACTACAAAAAACGTAATAATTATAAGCTGAGCGGTTTTAGGTATTTTCTTTACTATAGCCATAATTGGCGTATGAACAAATCTAACTGCAAATACTACTGCAATTCCCCACATAATACTGAAGGCAAGGCATATATATCCGCCAATGTTAAATTTATTCTTTGAATAATCCCACCATCTCATGTGAAAGATTTTGTCCAAAATCCATCCACCAAAAAGTTCCACTGCTGAACAGATTATCATTCCACCTAAAAACAGTAGCCATACATTACTCTTAACAGGTGCCAAAGCCACTAAAACTCCAAGCATTCCGCAACCATAAATCGGGCATACCGGTCCATTCAAAAAGCCCCTGTTTTCAATTTTGCCGGATGTTACGGCTACAAAGGCTACTTCCACACACCAGCCTAGAAAACTATATATAAAAAACAGCAATACAAATTCATTCAATGTAAATATCATACTAATCTCCTATTTCACATATTTAGGTATCAGTATAACACATCACTGACACTCCACATACACTTTTTAATATTTATTCTAATTGAAATTTAGCAAGAGTAGATTGAAAATTACTGCTTTTTGAAATTTTAAACCCTAAACTTTCTTGCCTTACTCCACTTGCCTTTTATTCTTCCGGATACTGCTCTCACTCTTACATAATATCTTTTTCTAACACGTAATTGTCTTAACAGATATGTATTTTTTCCTGTACGTTTTGTTCTTACGTTTTTCTTAAATTTTCTGTCAGTTGAATACTGTATCTGATATATTTTAGCCTTACTTATCTTCTTAAAAATAATTCTCACTTTTCTATTTTTAAGTTTTTTTACTTTTAGAATTTTTATTTGCTTTAAACTCTTTTTATTTACATTGGCACCACGAGTTGTAGTTTTTTCGTTAGTTGTTGGTTCTTTTTCTGTAGCGTTTTCCGATGTTGTTTCGTCAGTTGTTTGATTTTCTACAGTGGTTTCCCATGTTGTATTTTCTGTAGTTAATATTTCAGTTGTCGTTTCTACTGTGACAGGTGCCTCAGTTTGTTTCTCAGTTGTTGGTTCTAATGTAGTTGTCACTTCCGTTGTTGTTGGTTCTTCCGTTGTTGGCTCTGATGTTGTTGTCACTGCCGTGGTTGGTTCTTCCGTTGTTGGCGCTTCTGTAGCTGGATTCTCCAATTTGTTCTCCAATTTTGTGTATACCTTTATTCTTCCTACATAATTTTTAAGTTGTGTCCATCCACTACCGTTGTTTATATATGACATTTCCCTGCCATTTTTATATGAAGTCATTATTTTGGCGTCGCCCTTTTCATTTGAAACACTTACTATTGCAGAGAACCATTGGTCTTTTTCGATTTTTACCGGCTGATTCAGTTCTATTGTTACATATCCGCTGTTTTCAAAATATGCCGTTGTAGTATTTGCCAGGTAACCACCTGAAACCGGTACATTGTCCTGTCCACCATAAGGATAATCTACATTTTTATATATCTCCACTTTAGCGGTTACATTTTCACCACCAATAGCCACATTTACTGCTTTTATATATTCGTCTTTTAGATTATCAGATTTTTTTGCTTTAAACACATTTGCCACTGACTTATCTTTTCTTAATGGGAAATCGTCCATGCTTCCATCATAGTAATAATTAAAGTCATACTTGTCCTTTGGTGCAAATGAAAATGCATAAGAACAACTGCTTGTATTGTCATATGACAGCCAAAAATACTCCAATGATTTGTAACTGTTTTTTACAAGCCAGCCACCCTTTTGGGTAGCACCATTTGGCACAAATTTGTCTGATGGGATATTGTCATCCCAGCCAATGATTGTGCATGCATGTGGAGAAATTGTACTGCCCTGTTCATTCTTTGGATTGTAGTATAATGTTTCTCTTGCATTGTTGTACTGAAATGTTACTGCCCCATATTTTGCTATGGCTTTTTTTATTGACCTAATGTATTCTTCCGGATTTGATTTGTTTTCAGGTATATAAATTGCATTTTCAAATCTATATGATGGATTTTCATATGGGTTTGTCGTAACCACATTACCCGATACCGGTGCCCACCACATTGAATATAACTTGGCAATTTTTAGTGGGTCTCCTGACTGCGTCAAATAATTTACTGATTGCCAGTCTCCATCTGTATTTCCCAATGGATCGCTTTCTCTCTTAAAAACTCTATAAGCTGCCGCCATCGGATTTAATGATAATGTATCTTTTGTTACTGTAGGATCAATTCCACTTTTCAAAATGGATGATTCTGCTGCTGCAATGCTTGAATATGCCCAACACAAATTGGTATCTCCCTGATCTTTTACTGGTGTTACTATGCCATCGTCCCTTCCATCATATTTTTCCCTGTCTGAGATTTCTTTAATTTCAGTCTGTTGTTCTTCAAAATCACCTTCTATTTTAAATGTTAATTGATTATCAGTTATGTTTGTGACTTCAACATACATATCATCGGTTATTTTCAAGCTCTGATTCAGTTTTAATGGTGCGTCAGATTTTGTTGCATATGTGCCACCTAATGTTTCATAATTCCACTTTCCTGCAACGCATCCCATATTGTTTGGGAATTTTGTGTCTTTGTCCACCAAATAACAAACAAGTCCTGAACCAATTGTCAATCCTTTTAGCTTCGTTCCATCTGTTTTATACAATTCTTTTGACTGACAATCATACTTATTACCACCTGTGCCAAAATTTCTATATTCTAAGTACAGTGTTTTATTGGTTCCTTTTAAATTTAATTTGTATCCGACTATCTGTGAATCTCCTCTAGTCGCTGCTTCCTTTAAGGTATACTGTCCATTCTGATAAATTGTTTTAACATTATCAGATGTAAGCCACCCCTTTGCTTCTCTTTCTTTTACAGATATAAACTGTGGCACAGGTGACATATGCTTTGCCATTGCAGACATATAGTATACCGGCGAACTATTTGAGCTATTGTACAAGTCCTTAAATCCTAAAATGTGCCCCATTTCATGAGTCGCCACTGCCATAGGCAAAATCACGTTTTCCCGATTATCCTTGTATAAATAATTATAGGAATTTGTCACCTGTACATAGTTTTTACTTGTAATTGTTTTTCCATCTACATTTATTTTTACGTAATCTGCATAATCCTTATAATTCCACAAAGGTGATGACCAACCCACAGAAATACTCTGAGTTGTATTTTTGTAAATAATGGTGATTGCATCGATTGCCCCATCGTTGTTTTTATCAAGTTCAGAAAAGTTGTACTTTTTTGTACCATCATAATTTGTAATCACATTGCCCGATGATATAGCTCTGTTTATAGCTTCAGACCAGTCTGTTTTTAGTTCGTACATACGCTGTGATTTTTCTCCATTGTCCATATAGCCTTCAGGATTTTCATCGCTGTATTCAGCATAGTAACCTCTTGAATGTGACAATTGTATAGAACCGCCTTTGTCAAATAAATACACACTGTTCATATGTAACTTTCCATTTGAGGCAGTTTTATAATAATCTGAAACATTATAATCTGCATTGTTGTAAGAATTGTCTGTGATTTTTCTAACAGAATTGCCACTGTATTCATTGTCTACAAACTCATCTTCGTCTGAAAACCTCGCAAACACAATAAGGTTTATAAAATTACATTCTCCTTCTAAACTCTGTAAATTCAAACCTGCATAATTTTCACCATATATTGTTCCATTTGGAATTATGGAAAGGGCCAATATAATCACCATACATACACTTATTATTTTCTTCATAAAAACTCCTATTTTTTGTTTAAATTCTACCGTTTCTTTAATAGTAACATCATTATATTATTATATAGTGATAATTTAAACAACGTTTTATAATTACAACAGAATATAATTTTTGTTGCCTGATATTCCTTTATCAAAAGGTTAGTACTAATTATTTTGTGAACTTTTATATACAATTTTTTCCGTGTTACACCCTCTGCTTTTTCTTACTAATGTAATTTGACAAAATAACAAACACAATAGTAAATGCCAGCACAACTCCAACATTTATGAATACTGGTTTTAATGTATCTACATTAAAACTTTCTATTGTTTTAATTAACTGATTATTTGCCACAAAATAATATGTTGGTAATATGTGGGCAATTTTTAACACATAATCAGGCATGTATTCAAATGGTACAAAGCATCCACATAGGAATGATGTGCCAAGTGCCACCACATTTACAATACCACCGATTGCAGCTTTGTTTGTGGTAATGTTTCCAATCAAAAATCCAATACTAAGACCACACAAAGCGAATACCAGAGAATTGAGTACAAATGCCAAACCATTTGCAGTAAACATAGTATCCTTAAACAAAATTAAACTAAGTATCATGTAAAGTATCCACATTGCAACTATTACTATTGCATTTGAAAAAAGTACAATTCTGTTATATTTCCTGTAATTAAAACTACTTACAATAGTTCGCTTTCTTACATTTTCCTGTTTAAGACTTGCCAAAATCATGGTAATACAGTACACACAGCCTGCCAAAAGTGCATAATTTAAAAAGTTAAAATAAGCTGTCATTGTACTCATTTTTGACGTATCAAGCGAAGATTTCACCTGCACTTTCGTATCATTTCCAACTATATTATTTACCTTTTCTATCAACTGCCTTCCACTGTAGTAGTCCTTGTAAGTCTTAACCGTTTTAATATATTTTTCCACAAGCATTCTGCTGTATGCTGCATATTCATCACCGGTTTCTTTGTATTTAAGCGAAGGCTCCTTACCATCTTTTAAATCTTTTCCAAAATTCTCCGGGATATAAATTACAAAGTTTACATCTCTATAAAAAATGGCATCATTTATTTTATCCTGATTTGATGTGTCAATATCCTTAATATTTGCATGCTTTTTTATATAATCAACAAATCCATCTGTGATAACATTTTTGCTATCATTATTTACAATAAGCATGTCCGGTTTTGACTCTTCAAAGTTTGTCACTTTATTTCCTGATGTCTGATTGATGGTAGTAATTGCTACCAGCATCACTGTATACAAAATCAGCATACCTTTCAGTTTATTTAATATTTTTAAGATTGTGCTAAATACTGTCATACTTTTCCCTCCTTAAACTTACGAAAGAAATAATCAAACAGATTGCTACAAACACCAGTAAATAACATACATCACGGAAATATCTGTCCAATGTGTTGTAATAATATAAAGAATAAAAACCATCTGTTATAAGATTGTTTGGATTAATCAGATTTACAATTGGAGCATTTTTGTCTATTACATATTTTAACGTTACTCCCATCATTCCTGAAAGCACGGAAAGAAACATTGTAACAGCAATTGTGATACCTGTCTTTGCTCCCTCTGATACCCTGAATATTGAAGCAATCAAAATGCCAAGGGAAATACCTGCCAGATTGCCCACAGCTGCAAGAAGCAGAACCAGTAAAGGATTGTCTCCAAAATCCACCTGCAATGCAAACTTCAAAAACAGCATTAAGATGGCAAGTCCAACCAGACTAACAAAGTAAGAGCCCATTGCTGCACTTAATATTACTGTACTTTTTCGGTTTGGAGATACTGATATTCTCTTACCTTTGCTGCTCATATTGGCAAGGCATGCGTTAATTGCAGTCAGTCCAAGCATTCCACCGTACATACATGCCATGGCAATAAGAGTGTAATACTCTATCTGCATATAACTTAGATTGGAGCTGGAAATATCGGTCATTTTCACCTGCTGATTTTGAATTTTATTTAATATATCACTGACTATTTTTGCTGTATCAACATTGATATTTCCTTTTTCCATCTGTTTTCTTATGGCCTGCTCACTTAAGTCCGTTACCATTATTTTGTTTTGGGTAATTTCATTTACCACAAATTTTAGCATGGTCTGGTATGTACCATTTTCTTTTACCACTACCTGTGGCTTGTTATTTTCAAAAACAATATATCCCTCAACGTCCGAATCATCCAGCAATAAATCTGCCTTTTCTTTTTTAACATACTGCACATTAAACAGCTTGTCTTTACCTTTTGATAATTCGTCTATTGCCTCTTTGTATATGCTCTGATGTTCAAACTGCTCATTGTTTACCACTGCAATGTCAAAGACTTTAAGCACTTCATCTTTTTCAATATTGGAAAATGCCATGTTGAAAAAGATTCCTAAAATTATTGGAAAGGCAAATGTCCAAAAGATTAATATTTTATTTTTGAATAATGTTTTGATAGTATACTTCAAATTATGAACAAACATTAGTCTCTTAATTCCTTCCCTGTTAATTTCAAAAATACATCATTTAAAGTTGGACCTACTCTTTCATTTTTTTCTTCAATATTGGCCTCTTTCTTTAACTCCTCGCTTGTTCCCTGAGCAATAATTTTTCCTTTATCCAGAATAATAATTCTGTCACAAAGAATCTCCACTTCTTCCATATAATGAGTAGTGTAAACAATGGTTGCCCCATCATCTCTTAATTTCTTTATGCCATCTAAAATATTGTTTCTACTTTGTGGATCAACAGCCACTGTTGGTTCATCTAAAAAAATCAGTTTAGGCTTGTGTGCTATGCCACAGGCTATATTCAACCGTCTTAGCAACCCTCCGGACAACTTTTTAGGCAGATATTTTTTAAATTCTTCCAAACCGACCAACTTGATTGCATCTTCAACGTACTGCTTTCTTGTATTTTTATCTTTAATATACAATCCACAAAAATAATTAATATTGTCATAAACGCTTAATTCATCAAATACAGCAACATCCTGAAAAATAACACCGATTTTTTCTTTAATGTCATATGAATCCGGCTTCATCTCCTGACCAAATATTTTGATTGTGCCACTTTGGTATTTTATCAATGCCAGAATGGAATTGATAGTTGTACTTTTTCCACTTCCATTTGGACCTAAAAGTCCCAATATTTCTCCTTCGTATACATCAAATGACAAATCATCTACAGCCTTTTTCTCTTTGTACTCTTTTGTTAAATTTGCAATTTCTATTACCTTTTCCATATAATGCACCTCATATATATCTTACATTTTTATTTTCTTTTTAATTTTTTATTTTTCACATTCTCCAATACTTCTTTTTTTATATTTCCTCTATCTACTTCCAACAAAACCATAGAAATATATTGTTCTCGTAACAATTCATCAATTTCATCATCTGTAAAATTGCATGTGTTATTTAGCACCAAATTTGCAATTCCATTGACATACAACCACATTTTTAAGTGGAACTTTTCTGCTTCCTTTTTTGATAATCCTGTCTGTTTTGAAATTGTTTCAAATATAGGCTTTGATGAACCGGTTAATTTAATAAAATCTATAGCACCTTCCCTGTAGTCACTGTTGAATAACAGCCTAAAAATTTCAGGTTCATTTTGAGCAAATTTTATATAATTCCGTCCTATGTCTTTATACACAGGTCTATCATAATTACTATCCATCATCGCATTATCAAACACTTTGGCTACTTCTTTTAAGACATCTTTTTTTATGTCATCCATACTGGAATAAATATAAAAAATAGGTTGGGTTGAACATCCTAGTTTTTTTGCCAACTTTCTGGCATTTAATCCGTCCATACCTTTTTCTCTTATAATATTCAATGATGCATTTATTATATCTTCTTTATATATTTTTCTTTTTGCCGGCATATTCCTGTCTCCATTTATAACGAATGTTATTTATAACAATTGTTATTATACTACACATATGAATATCTGTAAAGAAAAAGCCGTAATTGAAATTAATCAATAACGGCTTCTTAATATATATTACTTTATGCTCTTGTCAGATACTCCATAATTCTTTTGGAATCCTCAAGTTCATGTGCTACAATCTCCAACTCAGGAATTTCTGTTGTAGAGGAAAAAATAGTATCAAGCGATACGATCTGGCATAACTTTGATTTCAAATTAAGTCTGTCGCCATCTGCTGTAATCAACTCGACTTTTCCTTTGCATTCATCAAGTATCTTCAAAAATTCTTTAGGATCTTTTAAGTTTGTAATCTTCATAACTTAAATGCCTCTCTTTCCTTTTTATTTTAACTTTTGTTTTTCCTCGATTTCTTTTATCATATCAATTCTAACCTGATGTCTTCCACCTTCATATTCGGCATCAAGCCACTCATCTACAATCATCTTTGCAGTTTCCACTCCAATTACTCTTGCTCCAAAAGCAATGATGTTAGAATTATTGTGCTGTTTCGATAATTTTGCGCTGTATGGCTCACTACATACACAGGCTCTTATTCCATTAACTTTATTTGCTGCCAATGAAATTCCTACACCTGTTCCACAAATGAGAACTCCACAATCAACTTCTCCACTTACTACTGCATTTGCCACAGCTTCACCATAAACAGGGTAGTTGCATCTTTCCTTGGAGTCTGTTCCATAATTTATAACTTCGTATCCTTTATCTTCAAGATACTTTTTTATTTCATTCTTCATATCCACTGCTACGTGGTCATTACCTATTCCTATTTTCACTTTCCTACCTCACTTATAAAAGTTACTCTGCAATTATATAGTCACCACAAGCCTCAACTACATCCGTGACTTTATCACAGATAATAGTAGCTTCTTCTAAATCCAATACCTTGCATAAAGTACTTCTTCCTGACTTACTGCTGTCTGAAAGTATATATGTTCTTGCTGAATTTTTGTTTACAAGCTGCTTTTTTTCTGCTTCAAGCAAATTAGGTGTATTAAATCCTGCCTCCCGTGAGAAACCTGATATTCCTATAAATGCCTTATCAAAATAATAATTCTCCAGAAAATTGTTCGTAGCAACACCTATGATAGAAGCTGTTGTTCTATTTATTTCACCGCCTGCAATAATACACTCCAAATTAGGATTTTGCAATTCCTGATAAATCAGGGCGTTTGTCGTAACAATAGTAACATCTTTGTTTTTTAAATACTTCACCATAGCTAAAGTCGTACTACCTGAATCAATGTAAATCGAATCTCCATCATGCACCAATCGTGCTGCTTCTTTTGCGATTTTCTCTTTCTCTGCTACATTTTTATTCTGTTTTGACATAACTGGAATTTCATATCCGCCTTTTTTCAAACAGGCACCGCCACCTCTAAGTAAAGTAACTTCGCCTTCCTCTTCCATGCTTTTCAAGTCTCTTCTTACAGTAGACTCAGATACACCGCCTAATGCTCTGCAGATTTCCTCTAAAGAAACTACCTCGCTTTTCTCCAACAATTCAGTTATTTGTAACTTTCTTTCATATGGAATCATACTTTACTCTCCTCTAACAGAATAATCATACACTTCGCTGCCAATATTTGTCAATATTTAGCAAATTTCTTCAAGTGTTGGCATGCTGTCCTGGGCTCCATATCTGCAAACTGTTACAGAACTGCATTTCGTTGCAAATTTGCAGGCACTAATTAAATCCATTTCTTCTATAAGACAATGACTGATTGCTCCTATATAAGAATCTCCTGCACCTGTAGTTTCAACTGCTTCAACCTTTATTGAAGGAATAATCTCTACTTTTCCCCCGGTGGCAACAACAGAACCTTCAGCTCCAAGTGTAACAATAACACTGTTACCCAATCTGTCTGCCATTACTTTTATCTGTTCTACTGCTTTATCCACAGAATCAATTACTTCCCCACAATAAAATTCAGCTTCGACTTCATTTACAACTAATATATCTACCATCGACAGATACTCTTCCTTAATCTCGATGGCCGGTGCCGCATTAAATATCACTATGCATCCTGCTTCTTTTGCCTTTTTAATACTATATTCAACAATTTCTGCAGGTATTTCATTCTGCAAAATGCAGACACCGGACTCTTTCAAGATAGGGAGGGAACTATCAATATCTTGTTTGCTTACCTCATAATTCGCACCTTTTACAACAACTGCATATACGCTTCCGTCCTCCAGATTATTTATTACTGCCATTCCACTACTTCCGGAAGTCTTTCTGACGTACTCTGTATTAACATTATACTTTGCAGCTGTTTTCAGAAGAAATTCTCCCATTTCATCTGAGCCGACACATCCTACCATATATGTAGGGTGTCCAAGCTTTGCAGCCTGGACAGCCTGATTGGCTCCTTTTCCTCCGGCGCTGGCAACCATGCCGTTTGCCGGAAAAGATTCACCTTTATATGGCATTCTTGAAATTTTTAATATCATATCGTAGTTTAAACTACCAATTACTGTTATCTTATTTTTCATTCCACATCCTCTTTTCTTAGCAGATATCTATTATGCAGTCTTCTTATGTCTTGAAACAAATCCTTTAATATCCTGCTGAATGAATTCAAAGTATGAAGCTACAATAATTATAATACCTGTTACTACGAACTGCCAGAAGGAGTCAACGTTGATAACAACCATACCTACTTTTAATACTGATAACATAAGTGCACCAATAAATGTTCCAAGTGCTGTACCTTTACCACCTGCCATTCTTGTTCCACCAATTGCTGCAGCTGCGATTGCATTTGTTTCATAAGCCTGTCCTGCTGTTGCTTCAGCTGAACCTAAGCTGGCAAGCATTATCATTCCGGCAATTGCTGCACAAATTCCACAGAAAATATATGCTATATATTTTGTTTTGATAACATTAACACCAGAAAGTTTTGCTGCTTCTTCGTTACCACCTACTGCGTAAAGGTAATCACCACTCTTCATCTTTGATAAGATTACATGTGCAATTACAAACACTACAATCATTACTACAATGTAATATCTGATACCACCGAACATTTCACCATTAAAGATATTTCTATATGAGTCCGGTACATTTGTTACAGGTACACCACCTGTTACTACGTATGCAATACCTCTGTATAAACTCATTGTACCAAGAGTAGCAATGAAAGGCTGCAATTTTAATTTGTTAATAAGGAATCCGTTAAATGCACCTAAAACTGCACCAATAAGGATACCAACTACTATCGCAAGGAATGGATTCATTCCATAATTAACTGTACAGGATGCAACTACAATACCGGTTATGGCATATGTACAACCTACTGAAAGGTCGATACCACCGGTTATAATAGTGAACATCATACCAACGGCAAGTACACCATTTAATACCATCTGCTGTAAAACAGTTATAATGTTATTATATTGTACAAAATTCTTATTAAGTATTGTAAATACCACACACATTGCAAGAGTTGCAATAAGTACTACAAATTCTCGCTTATATTTATTCCAAATATTCTTCATTTTATTTACCTCCAATTGCCAAGTCAAGAATTGAATCTTCAACGAAGTCAATCTTACTGGTTAATTCAGCTGTTATTTTGCCTTCGCTCATAACAATGATTCTGTCACTAATTCCCATTGCTTCAGGAAGTTCCGATGAAACTACAATAATACTCTTTCCTGCTGCAACAAGATCTTCCATCAAGCTGTAAATTTCGGCTTTTGCACCTACGTCGACTCCCTTTGTAGGTTCATCAAAGATTATAATGTCAACATCTGTGGACATCCATCTTGCCAAAATTACTTTTTGCTGATTACCACCGGACATGTTGCTTGTTAAATAATCAACACGTCTTGGGTGTACGTCCATTGTCTCAAAGAAATACTCCGCATTTTTTACTTTTTTCTTTGTGTCGGTAAATGGACCTTTCATATATTTCTGTAAGCTAGATATAGCTATATTTTCATAATTATTTGAAAGATTCATAAATCCTTGTGTCTTTCTGTCTTCAGGTAACAAGCCGATTCCGGCTTTCAAAGCTTTTGTGGTATTCCAACTGCCCTTTATTTCTTTACCTTTAAGGATTATTTTTCCAGAAGTTCTCTGATCTGCCCCAATCAGGGTTCTCATGATTTCTGTTCTTCCTGCTCCAACAAGTCCGAAGAATCCAAGAATTTCTCCCTTATGAAGTTCGAAGCTTACATCCTGATAATTTTCGTTTGTCAAATGTTCTACGCTTAAAACAACTTCATCTGTTGCCGGGCTCTCCTTCATTCTTGAAGCTACTGCCGATACATTTCTACCAACCATTGCATGAATTAATTCTTCTCTGCTTGTATCAGCTATATTAAGTGTTGTAATAAACTCACCATCTCTTAAAATTGTGGCTCTGTCACAAATCTGGAAAATTTCTTCCAATCTGTGGCTTACATACAAAATTGTAACGCCCTGTTTCTTTAACTTTCTAACGACTTCAAAAAGTGCTTCTGTTTCTTTTAATGTAATAGAAGCTGTTGGTTCATCTAATGAAATAATTGTTGAATGATGATACAATGCTCTTGCAATTGCCAACATCTGCATTTCTCCGGCTGTTAATGTACTAACCAGGTCAGATGATTTGAAATTACAATTTAATTCTGCAAGAATTTCATCAACCTCTTTATTCATCTTTTTAAAATCTATAAATATACCTTTTTTAGGTTCATAACCCATTGTAACGTTCTGTCCAACCGTAAGATCTTTTACTACAAGTGTTTCCTGATGAACCTTTGAAATCTTACCGTTTACGATAGCGTCGTTTGTGTCTTTAAAGCTTACCTTTTCGCCATGTAACTTTATTTCTCCCTCATACTCCGGATACACACCATGAAGAATATTAAGCAATGTAGATTTTCCTGCTCCATTTTCTCCAAGTAATGCGTGTACCTCACCTTCTTCTACAGAAAAAGATATGTCTTTAAGGACATGTGCTCCTGGGAAGCGTTTGTTAATATTAACAAATTCAACAGCCTTCGCCATAATAGTCCTCCTTTTTATTTGTGGGAGAAAGTTTTAACGCCTTCTCCCACATCTTTGTGATTTGTTATTATTTATCTGATTTATTTTGCTACATATGTAGGATCTGTCCATCCAATGATGTCTTTTGCATCTTTGTCAACATTTTCTTTGTCGATAAGTGCCTGTGGTGTATGTGTTACTCTTGGAATATCCTGTCCTGCCAATACTCTTAATGTTACTTCTGTAGCAACCTGTGACATATAGTATCCAAATGAGTCAACTGTTGCATCTAACTTTCCTGCTCTGATTGAATCATAAGCTTCACCGATACCATCAACGCCTACTACAAGGATGTCTGCTTTTGCTTCCTGAACTGCTTCAACTACACCTAAAGCCATATCATCATTGTTACAGAAGATAGCCTTTAAGTCAGGTTTCTGCTGAATCCATGTGCTTGCTAATTCTTTAGCTTTCTGACGATCCCAGTCAGCGTTCTGTTCTGCTACTACATTAAGTCCTGATTTATTATCTTTAATCCAACCCTTAAATCCTGCTGTTCTTTCACGAGCTGCGAATGCTTTTGCCATACCAACAACGATAGCTACATCACCCTTGTCACCAAGTTTCTTTGATACCCATTCTGCTGCTAATTCACCATTCTGATAAGCATCAGGTCCAACAAAGTAATCTGCTGCTGAAATAAGTCCGTCGTTTACGTTGATTGTAGGAATTTTTGCTTTCTTAGCATTATCAACTGATGATGTTAAGTTTGAATCTGAAATTGGGCTAAGCATTAATGCGTTGTATTTCTGGTTTACAAGGTTATCTGTCATTGTCTGCTGTCCGATTTCATCACTTTCATCTGTTGTTCCGTCTACTTTAACTGTTACATCAACTCCTGCTGCCTTAATTGTCTTAGCTGCCTGTTCGTAACCGTTTTTGAAGTTACGCCAAAATTCATTTGAGAATGATTTTGCGATAGCACCAAGTTTAAGATCTTTATCAACCTTAACTTCTGCTCCTAAATCCTTACGGATTTCTTCAATTGTCTTACTGTCTTCAACCTTATCCGGATTGAATTCCTCTGTCTGTGTTTTTTTTGAGCCTGAATCTGATGATTTTGATGCATCCTTTCCTGATGATCCACATCCAACAAGGCCAAGTACCATTGTTGTGGCAAGTACCACTGCTAAAATTTTCTTTCTCATTTTCTTTTCTCCTTTTTGTTCTTTTTATTTTTTGTTCTCCGTTTATTTCAACATGTCCAGTAAAAGGCGATGTGCCTCAATACCGTCACGTTTGGATACTACTTCTGCGATTCTGTCCATTCCAAGTTCATCAACTATCTTGGAAATTTTTTCGAAAGAATCGATGTTTGCCTGAGTTTCAGCTTTTGCTTCTTCTCTAATAGGGAAAGTATCAAAGAATACCACTCCCTGATAATTGTATTTTTTTAAGTAATAAATAAATTCTGCCGCATGTCCGATGTTTACTGATCCGAATATCATTCCACTGTCCATCTGTGAATATCCGTCATTCATATGTAATCCGTAAAGTTTTCCCATGCTGGCTGCTATAGCCAATCCGTATGCCGGACAGTCTCTCTTCATAAGCATGTGGCAAAAATCTAATGTACATCCAACATTTGGTCTGTCAATTTCTTTTATAAGAAGTAACGTCATTCCCGTACTGTCTACCATTGAGAAATTTCTCGGTTCAAACGGTTTATACTCAATGCTGTATTTCATGTCCGGTCCATAATCTGCTACTTCCCTGATTGCATCAATCATCTGGTTCCATGCCTCTTCGTAATCTACTTGAAAAGCATAATCAAAACCATCATTTTCCAACCACAGTGTTATGTACGTTCCACCAAGTTCCCTGCAAATATCTGTAGCCTCTTTGCAATACTGAATTGCTCTTGCTCTGAGTTCAGGGTCCGGATTAGTAAGATCACCATTTGTAAAATCATTTCTCCATCTTACTGCAAGACCGTTAACCTTTAGATCACCTATGGCTTTTTTAATTTCTTCAAGATCATATCCTTCAAAATGTTCAGGATAGTTAAACTCTAAATGAGTTATTCCATCCATCTCATGATATGCCTTGATTGCATCAAATACATTTTGTCCTTTCAGGATAAATGAATTAAATCTGCCTGCGTAGTTCATATTATCTTCCTTTCTTTTTATTTCATTATTTCTTATCTCTTGTCACAATTGTATAATTATTTTCATTTTTCGTCAATACTTTTCATTGTTTTTTACGTTTTATATAGTTTTCACACGTTATTTTTGTGCATTTTGTATGTTTTTGTATCGTTTTTTTACATAATGTTAGTTATACCTTACTATTTTGACATTTTGAAACGTTTCATATTTTTTCATCATTTTTCACTTTCTTGTGTCTTTTATTGAGAATTTGTGTCCGTCTTTTACTATTTGTACATAAAAAAACAGGATTACCGCAAACCTGCAGCAACCCTGTTTATCTTTATTAACTTTATTTGGTATTTATTTTTCCCTGTTTTTTAATAATTTTCCTGCATATATAATTGCACCCTTTACGCCATTTTCTACCTTATCTTCAGAATACTGAATATCAAGGCTTTCAGCTGGATATGGTTTTCTAAGATGCTCGTACATTTTTTCCTGTAAATATTTCTTTGGGAAATCCTTCATGTTGATTACACCACCACCAAAAATGACTGAATCCGGGTTCAATATATTCATCTCTGTACTTGCAACACAGGCAATATTATCTACAAACTCCTTAAGCACCGGTTCATCCCAATGTTTTGTAAAAAGTTCGCCCATATCTGTTTCAGGAAAATACCTGTCTTTAATTTCAACCAGATGCCAACCTGAAGCATAACATTCTGAACAGGCTACATTTCCACAACCACATTTTCCTGTTCCACCAATCATAGGTATATGTCCTAATTCTCCTGCCACACCATCCTTTCCTGTTAAAGGCTGTCCATTAATAAAAATTGCATTTCCAATTCCCGTACCTATGTACACACCAATTCCTATGCCTTCTTCTGCCAAATTCTTCTCATGGTAATCCCAGAAATATAACATATTAACATCTTTTCCCAATGCCACGGGAATCCCCAGATTTTTTTCCAATGTTCTTCCTAAAAACATATGATCCATACCTTTAATGTTAGGAACCTGAAGTATCTCCTCCCTGTCCGCACTAAGCGTAGCCGGTATTCCTATTGCGATCTGTCTGACATTATATTGTTGACAGTATTTATCCAAATATTCCTTTAATATTACGGTCATACTTTCTTCAATATTTCCATTTTTGAATTTCTCTTTTGTCGACACTCTCTCAAAGTCTGCAAGTTTGCCATTTTCATCGGTATGCCCAATTCTAATATTTGTTCCACCTATATCAATTCCAATAACACAATCTGTTTTCATTTCTTTCCTTTCAAATCTATAGTGCTCTCAATCCATCCAGTAACTCTTTGTATGATTTACCTTTTCCAAATAAAGCAGAAGTTCCTAATATGAAACCTTTCACTCCAAGTTTTGACAATGTTTCAACTCTTTCAGGAGAGCAGGCTCCATCCAGCATTACTTCAAACTTATACTTATCTTTCAATTCAATAAGCTGCTGAATCTTCACATCTACCGATGGAATATATTTTTGTCCTGCAAATCCCGGATTTACGCTCATTACCATTACATACTCTACAAATGGCAATAATGGTTTTATAGTTTCAACAGCTGTTCCCGGATTAATTGCAATTCCCGGAACCGCACCGGCATCAATAATTGTCTGCAATGTTCTTGTAGGATGAACATCAGCCTCCGGATGTATGTATATTATTTTTGCTCCCATTTCTGCAAACTTTTTAACATAATTCCCCGGATTTTGTATCATCAGATGTGCATCTCCCGGTATCTTTGCATTTTTGTAAATATACTCTGTATCCTGTAATCCCATTCCGAAATTTGGTACGAAGCTTCCATCCATAATGTCTACATGAAAAATATCCGCACCGGCTGCCTCTAGTTCTTCAATCTCCTGCTGCAAATTTCCAAAATTTGCGCACATCATTGACGGACACAACAACTTTTCCATAATAACTTACCTCTTTTCATTTTGTATTTTCCTGTTTTTAATACTCTAGTTGATATTTTTAGTGTAATCATTACTATTTTTTCTGTCAACAATTATGTTTTAACATCTTTATTCATTTTTTGCCCTTGACATCATACACATTTTTACTTTACACAATGTGTACAGTTTCTATATTTCATTTTTTACAACAGAGAAATTATAATCAATCAACAACCAGTTATTTATAAATAATTGCATAATCTGCCAATAGGAAGCCCCTCTCAAATTGTACTCATATATCAGCTCAAGTTTTGCCTGAATACTTCTTGCATCCTCAAACCAGACTTCATGTTCTACGCCATTATCCATATATCTGAAATAAGGACTCATGGCAGTTTTATCAAATTCTATAACCACATTGTTTTCAATGGCAATCCTCACTGCCTCCACGTTGCCTATGGTTTTTGCCTTGGTTGTTCCCTGTACAAAAGGCAAGGGCCAGTCGTATCCATAGTTAGGTATTCCCATATTTATTTTTTCCGAGAAAATTTCCGTAACGGCATAGTCAAGTACCTGCCTAACCTTATTAATTGGTGCCACTGCCATAGGAGGACCATAGGTATATCCCCATTCATAAGTCATTACCAGCACGCTGTCGGCAATCTCTCCCAATGCTCTGTAATCTTTTCCTTCATACAAAAGTCCCGGCTGATCCGCGCTTGTTTTAGGAGCCAAATCCACGGAAACCGTAAACCCCACTTCATGCATGGCAAGGGTTACCTGCCTTACAAATTCCACAAAGGCTTCCCTGTCCTCTGCCTTTATATATTCAAAATCTATGTCTATCCCCTCAAAGCCTTTGCTCGTCATTATGTCAACCAATTGATTTATTAAATTGGTAACTGCCTGCCCATTATTAATTACTTCTGAAATTAATTCATTACTAAATCTCCCTGATTCATCAAAGGGCGTGAGTGTCAGTATGGGCAGTGCTCTATAATTTTTTGCTGCCTCAATCATAAATTCATCGTCCAGCTTAGGATATATAAGATTTCCCTCACCGGTAAATCCATAGGAAAACACTGCCAACTCTGATAGTGAAGGCAGTGTTTCATTTAATACATATTTGCTGATAAAAGGATATGCGAAGCCCCTGAAAACACCGCTTCTTTTATCTTCCCTTGTTTCACCATTGTCAATCAACAGCGCCTGACCTATTGCCAACTCATAGGGATATACCAACTGATTGTCATAAATAACAGATTCTACATTGATGCCAAATCTACCTGCTATTTTATCAACGGTATCCGCTTCTTTCACAACGTATATTTCCATAATTCCCCCGGTTCTAATATAAATATTAAAATATATGATAGTTTGTTTTGTTTTATACTTTTGATTTGGTTGTAAGTCGCCTGACGAGCCGCCAATTACGTAAAAATCAGAATTTACAAGTAAAAAAACATCCCGTGGCATTTTACAAATAAGTGCCACAGGATGATCATCAAAATACTAATTAATTATTCTTTTATTTATTTAAAATGTAATTATAAAGCTGTGCCAGATAGCCGTGAACTGGGAATGTCATAGCAAATACCAATGACACAATAGTCATAAGCTTAATTAAGATATTGATTGATGGTCCTGATGTATCCTTAAACGGATCACCGACTGTATCACCAACAACTGCTGCCTTATGAGCGTCGCTTCCTTTTCCACCACCGAAGCCACCTTCGATGTACTTCTTAGCATTGTCCCATGCTCCACCTGAGTTTGCCATAAATATAGCCATCATAACACCACAAACCAATGCTCCGCAAAGCATGCCGCCAAGAGCTGCAGATCCAAGTAAATAACCAACTGCAAGAGGTGTAACTACTGCCATAACTCCTGGAATAATCATTTCGTGAAGAGCTGCCTGTGTGGAAATTCCAACACATGATTTATAATCAGGCTTTGAAGTGCCTTCCAAAATTCCTTTATCCTTCTTAAACTGTCTACGAACTTCTTCAATCATTTTGTTTGCCGCTTTTCCAACAGAATTCATTGTAAGAGCAGAGAAAACAAATGGAAGCATTCCACCGATCAGCAATCCAACCACTACTGATGCTGAAAGTATATTTATGCTTGAAAGATTTGCAACTTCTGCATAAGACACAAACAATGATAAAGCTGTAAGGGCTGCGGAACCAATTGCAAAACCTTTCCCTATAGCTGCTGTTGTATTTCCAACTGAATCTAACTTATCAGTAATATCTCTGACACTTTCATCAAGTCCTGACATTTCTGCAATACCACCTGCATTATCTGCGATAGGTCCGTAAGCGTCCACGGCAATTGTCATACCTGTTGTAGAAAGCATACCTACTGCTGCAAGGGCAATACCATACATTCCAAAAAATGCATATGAAACAAGTACACCTGCAACTATAAATAAAATAGGAATGGCAGTTGACTTCATACCAACTGAAAGTCCACTGATTATATTTGTTGCAGAACCTGTTTTTGAACTTTCTGCAATCTGTTTAACACTCTTATATTTTTCAGATGTATACATCTCAGTAACTTTTCCGATGGCTGTTCCTACCACAAGTCCTGCAAGAATTGCAAGGAATGCATTGAAACTCTTAAAAAATGTATAACTCAAAATCGCTGAAGCAACTATTTCTATCAATGTAGCTCCGTACTCACCATAGTTAAGTGCCTTTTGCGGATCAACATTATCCTTTCCTCTTACGAAGAAAGTAGAAATAACTGAAGCTAACACTCCAATGGCTGCAATTACAATTGGGAATACTATATGTTCAATTCCAAAATTATCTTTTCCTGCAACAACTGATGCTACTGCTAATGTAACAACCGATACAAGTGCACCAACATAACTTTCAAAAAGGTCTGCACCCATACCAGCAACATCACCTACATTGTCACCTACATTATCTGCTATAACAGCAGGGTTTCTAGGATCATCTTCAGGAATACCTGCTTCAACTTTTCCAACAAGGTCAGCTCCAACATCTGCTGCCTTTGTGTAAATACCGCCGCCAACTCTAGCAAATAATGCGATAGATGAAGCTCCTAAACTAAATCCGGTAAGAATACTAACTGAATCATTAGTAAATCCTGTTGTGTTCATAACTACAATAAGTATAATTCCAAGACCTAAAATACCAAAACCTACAACGCAAAGTCCCATAACTGCTCCACCTGAGAAAGCAATGCTTAAAGCCTTGTTCATTCCACTTTCCTTTGCAGCATTGGCTGTTCTTACATTGGCCTTTGTTGCAACAGTCATTCCAACATAACCTGCAAGTGTTGATAACAAAGCACCAATTATGAAACATACTGCTGTGAGCCAGTTAATTCCAAATCCAAGTATCAGAAAAAGCACTGCAACGAATATAATAAGAATCTTATATTCTGCAAATAAAAATGCTTTTGCTCCCTCGGCAATAGCTCCTGCAATTTCCTTCATTCTGTCATTTCCGGCATCGCTCTTATTTATAACGCCTGTCTTAATAAAAGCAAAAATAACAGCTATGGCTCCCGCTATTGGAGCCAGGCAAATCAATTTATTCATGTTATTGCTCCTTTCAATTCCTGTAACATTTCTTCAAACTATAATATGTAGTAATATAGTTTTTATGTGTTTTGAGTTTGTTAAAATAATAACGAACTTTGTCGTTTTAATACTTTACCATTTTAAGCTCTTTTATTCGACTCTTTTTTCAAAAAAATAATTATATTTTTTTTCACTAGCAAAAGTGAAAGGGTAATTTTTAATACAATAAACAGTGAATATTTTTCATTTTACATTTTTTAAGTATATGTTATAATCTAACTAGTTTTGTAAAGTAAATACTTTACTTAATTAATATAGACTGAAAAACATTAGGAAAGGAGAGTACTACTATGAGACATGAATTAGACCACATCGATGAGCAGATTATTAAGTTACTCCATGACAACGCCCGCATTCCCCTTAAATCAATTGCGAGCAAAGTCTTTCTATCTTCACCGGCTGTTTCAGCCAGAATTGAAAGATTAGAAGATGCGGGAATCATTACAGGCTATACAGCTAAGATTAACCCCGCTGAACTTGGTTATCACATTAAGGCATTTATCAATTTAGAGGTTAATCCTGATCAGAAAAAGGAATTTTATCCTTACATTAAGCAGTGCAATAATGTTGTGGAATGTAATTGTGTAACAGGAGATTACGCAATGCTTATTGAGGTAATGTTCAAAAGCACTGAAGAATTAGACCATTTCATTGGGGATTTGCAGACTTTTGGCAGCACCAAAACGCAAATTGTTTTTTCTACATCAGTGGAACATCGTGGCATACCAATGTCAAACGACTAATAGGATTTTTAACGGCCAACCCGACAGCATGTATTCTTTATAACGCGTTGACGGGATGGTCGTTTTTTTAGGAGAAATTTATGAAGCATGAAAAAGAAATCAACTATTTAATAGAATTAGTTAAATGTGCCGTTACCGACAATATTCCCTCCATTCCTGAAAAGGATATTGACTGGGAGTTTATTTATAAATTATCTAAATTACATAAGATTCTTTCTACTGTATATTTTGGCATTTCAAAATTACCTAAGGAAATTGTTTCTAATATTCCACACATAGATAACTATACACTGGCTTATAAGAAAAATCTTGTTTTGGACGCCAATAAAACTTTTGAACTTACCCGAATCAAAGAACAATTAGGAAATCATCACGTGGATTATGTCCTTCTTAAAGGAAGCGTTATTAAATACATTTATCCTGACACTTCCATGCGACGTATGGGTGATATTGATATTTTGTTTCGCAATGCCAATGAAGTAACAATTGATGAAATTTTTTCTTCTCTTGGATACACACTTGGAAACAAACTCGCCAAAGACTCATCTTATTTCAACCCTACAACTCAAACTTATGTTGAAATGCAGGAGACACTCATTGATTACGGTTTTACCGAATGGTTCTATTATTTAAAAGATATATGGGGTAGATGCGTCACATCACCGGACTCTCCGGGCGAATACATTATGACTAATGAAGATTTTTATATTTATCATATAATTCATATGGCAAAACATTTCAAAAACGGTGGCATTGGAATAACCCACGTTCTTGATGTTTACATTATGTGGCAAAAATACAATCTTGACTATAACTACATTAATTTAGAACTGGAAAAAATCGGATTGGTGAAGTTCCACAATGTCGTTAAAAATATTGTAAATTATTGGTTTAATGGGGAAATTAAAGATTTGAATTCACATACTAAAAATAGTTTATGTCAGGATATAAACTACTCTTTATCTCCTGATGAAACAGATTTAATTGCAAAATATATTCTACGAAATGGCGCCTTTGGGAAAAAAAAGCAACAGGAAACCAACGCTATTGTGAAACGTGGTGATTCCAAGGTTTCCCTTCGAAAAAAAATCTTCCCTGAAATGGAAACTATGGTTAATTATTATGGAGCCTTTCTTGACAGGCATAAATATCTTCTTCCGTTTTATTGGCTACGACTTAATTTTGAAAGACTCTTTTTACGTGGCACACAAAGCCGTCAAAGCCTTAGCAACATGTCTGCCATAACGGAAGAAAATATATCCGATACAAGGGATGTTATGAAAATATGCGGGCTATAATATTGTATATACCACAACCAATCATAACCCCAATAGAGTTCAAAATCACATCATCAATATCCATCTGACCAAAGGCTGTTATATATTGAATCACTTCGATAGCAATAGACAAAAGACAGCCCTCCACCACGATTTTCAGAAATTTCTTTGTCTTGTATTTTGTTAAAATTGAACGTAGAAAACCATAAGGCAGAAACATAACAAGATTACAAACCAGATTTTTGAAAAACCAGTCTGTCAGGCTGTGTACATTTTTCACATACTCGATTATGGTCTTCAAAGGAATAAAATTGGGTGTAACTCTTATTACTATTCCACCATTACTCCATGATTTAACTGAATTAATTACCAGCGATGTTGGAAATTTGAGAACCAATACAATCACAAGAACAATCATATAAACTGTAAACAATATTCGCCAAAATAATAAACTCTTTTTGTCATTAATTCCAGCCCTAATGTTAGTTTTCTTTCCCACCACTTTGGTCTGCTCCCTGATCCTCAATTTGGTTTTCATTTTGGCTTAACCTTCTTTCATCTTCCAAAACCTTCTTCTGCTCTTCTGTTGTTTCTAAAGAAATCTTCTTGGAAACCGTTCTTCCTTTAATTCTAAACTCCTTATCAGATACTTCACCGTAAGCATCGGCATAGCCATAGCCGCCGTATCCATAACTACCTTTTCTGTAACCGTATTTTCCATAATACTTGCTACCATAGCCTTTTCTGTATCCGTAACCGTAATGTTTTCCATATCCATATGCTATGTTAAGCTTTCCTGCCGTACCATTAAGAACACACCCAATAATAGGCTTTCTTGTATAGGAAAATTCCTGCAATGTATCAATAATCTTGTGAACCTTTGCACATTCCTCTTTTACAACATATACAACGCCGTCACTATATTTTGCAAGAACTGCTGCATCCGGCAAACCTGCACATGGTGGTGCATCAATAATAACATAGTCAACTACCTCTCTGCCTTCATTAATAAAATGCTCCATTTTTTCTGAATTAAGACATTCTACAGGTTGCTTAGATGCTTCCCCCGGTGCCAACATAAGAATCCTTGTTCCTTCAACGTTTACAATTGCCTCACTGCTCTTAACTTTCTTCTGTAAGAAATCCTCCATCTTAAATTTAGCAATTTCCTGGTCAACCATTTTTGCCAGAGAAGGTTTTCTTAAATCACCATCTATAAGCATTACTTTATTCTGACTCTTTGATAGTGAATATGCCAAATTAAGGGCAAAAGTACTTTTCCCCTCCCCGTCAAGGGTACTTGTAACAAGAATAACCTTAGCATTATTCTTTTTAAATTCACGTTCACAACGGGAGTTTATTGAACGCATTGCCTCAAGATATCTGAAGCCCACTTCCTTATTAAGAATTGAGAATGGGTTTTTGCTTCCATTTTTCTTACTGCCGGCAATTCCCGGTAAACCTCCGAGAAAAGACACACTAAGATATTTTTTAACATCTTCCTCTGAACTAATTGTCTTAACAAAAAAGGCATATATAATACTTGGAATCAATCCCAATATTAATCCTAAAAACGCGAATTTCACGATGTCTTTTATAGGACTATATGGATTGGTAGGCCGGTCAGCAACTGTAGGCTGCTCCAACACATCCAGTTTGGTATCGCCGATTACAAATTCAGCTACACTTCCATAATTTTTCATAATAGATTCCAAAACTTTGTAATTCATTTCAGGATCACTTCCTGAAACATTAATGCTTAGAATATTTGTAGATTCTACGGCATTAATACTTATTGTACACGGAATATATTTAATATTCAGATCTTCCTTAATTATTTCGTAAAAAACTTCGTTGTTAATAATATAATTAAAACTTACACTTAAAACAGAAGCAAGCTGGCTATTGTTTGTGTAAGACATATCATCCCTGCCCTCATATTCAGGAGCAGTTATTGAAAAGGTTGCTTTTGATTCATAATTCGGAACATAACTTTTACTATATCTGCGATATCCGATAAAGCCCAATAAAACAGTCAGAATCAGTGCAATGTACCAAAGTTTTTTCAGCCCCTTACCAAATCCCGTTAAAATCTCTGCAAGGTTGAGCGGTTCTTTTTCATTTGTCTGTGGGTTAAAATTGATGTTAGTCATAAATTTCCACCGCCCTTTCATCTTCAGAATTCTTAAGAATATTTCTATTATTTAAAGTAAATGTTTTATAGTCATTTAGAATACATCCAAGGAATTTACAGTTTGCATCATTCATAATATTGATACAGTTTGTAATATCTTTTTCATAAGAAAAATCCTGTCTGATAACAAGAATGGCGTAATCAATTATATCAAGTAAAGCTTCCGTATCAGAAACCATAGACATCGGCGATGTATCAATAATTACATAATCTGCCAATTTACTGCACTTTCTAATCAAATCCTTCATAGCTCCTGACTTCGCCAATTCATACGTGCTTGAGTGACCCTTTACAGACATAACAAGATCAATTCCAAGTTCATCGTGATACATAACTTCATCAAGACCACATTCTCCCTGAAGAAGTTTTACCATATCCACAATTTTACTCTTTTTAATGCCGAGCATCTTACACATGGCAGGTTTTCTCATATCTGCATCTATTATAATTACTTTCTTGCCTTCCTTCGCCATCGATAAAGCAATGTTTAAGGCAATGGTAGATTTGCCCTCATTTTCACATACACTGGAAATCAGAACAACATTCCGTTCAGGCCTTCTTTCGTGCTCATATTCAATTCTTACACGAATATTGCTTATGGCATCAATAAATTTTGAACTAATTATAGGACTGCTTATTAGAAGCGCTTTTACGCTTTGTGCAATTTTCGCCTTCACTGTTCTGTTTTTGTTCTCATGATAAATTGTTCCAAGCAACGTAGTTTCTAACCGGTCTTCAACTGCTGCTTCAGATTTTATAGTTCTTCTCAAAATACTTTTTGCCGCTAATAGCAATAAGACACACAAACCACTTATGATTCCCACCTGGACAGACTTTCTCCTAGGTGTCAGGAAATTATCAGAATGAGTGGGAACTGTCGGTGCTTCGAGCTGGTCAAAAACTGCATCCGAAGTCAAATACTCTGATAATTCAGAATAATTGTTCATAATCGAGCCAATTGCCTTAAAAGAAGAAATGGGGTCACTGGTAGTTACAGAAACCTTCATAAGGTTCGTTTCTTCAATTAGTTTCACTTCCATCCGGGCAGCCAGTTCATTTTGATGTAAATCCTTACGTATTCTGGTCTGCATAATGTCAGAATTCAAAAGACTCCTGAAAACAGTTATTACACTGTCGGCAAAACGCTTGTTGGTATATACGTAACCTGTGCTCTGCTTTGGCGTAACTACATAAATTGCCGAACTTGTATATTCAGGTACAAAGCTTGCCTTAATATAAGCGTGAGTAATCATCATTCCAATAATCGCAACCATAATTACAATCCATATGCCGGATACCAAGTCCTTAAATAAACTATATAAATTTATATTTCTTATATTAAATCCCTTTTTCATGCTACTCCTCCACCATAACTGTCAGGTAAGCATTTCCTTCGTTACCATCATCATCCATAACACTATATTTCACACTGTAACATCCGGCCTTATTAGTCTTAACCGATGAACCCTTTATTTTTACTTTATCCTTCGATATACCTTTTCCATCAGAATCCTTTGCAGAATCAATGTATTTCTTTGCACTGAACTTGTCCCCTTTTTTGATATAGACAATGTTCTTAGTCAGCTGTATAGTCGGACTTATGTTGTTACTCTGGCTTACTGCAACCTCAGCCTTAAGCTTTACAGTGTCTCCCAGACTGTTGGTAACCTGTGCGGTTACTACATTTTCGCTGGAAACATTGGTGGATACCATATTAGACAGAATTTTTACTTTGTTACTAATATCTCCGTCAATAACATCCTCCGCACCAATAAGACTTGTCACACTGGTGTTGGAGCCCATTTCAATGCACAATGGTTTCTTGACTATAAATCTTGGGGATTTATAATCCGTAAACTTTACCTTTCTGGTAGCCTTAACAACATGACTGTCCGAATCTGCCACCGCATAGGTAACATTACAAATATGTTCTTTTTTATTTACAAATTTCGATATGGATTCTACTACCAGATTTCCGGTAATATCTCCATCTTTCTTATCCATTGCCACCACGCCTTTAAGCAGTGCATCTTTGTCTTTTACCGATGCTTCAATCTGCTGTTCACTTATCTTAATTTCCGGCATTGATGAGTCTGTGCTATTCTTGTCACTGTACCAGATTATGGTATATGTAACTATCGAAACTAAAAATAAGGCGCTTATAGCATATTTAACATACCTCATAAAATCCTCCAAAATGTTTTTCTCAATTAATTCTATCAAAATGGGGTGTTTGTGTAAACTAGTGTGGGAAACAGTTTACTAAACATTACAAAATAACTTCTTTATAATATTCTTTATTTTTCTTTTTACCTTACTCCATACAGGTTCTTTTAAACATTGATTTATTAGTTTTTCTATATCTTTGCATTCATCTATCGTATCAAAAAACTTTTGTCTTTTTCTGTGCTCTTCTACATTATAAAAGTATGACGGATTTCCACCCGTTATGGCATTAATATCTACTTCATATAAATCAAATTTGTCCCTGATATTATCAAATATTTCTTTTCCTTTTTCAGTATTTATAAAGAGGGCTGAAGTTCCCCTGTCGTCATAAGCCCGTGGCACCTGCCTGTCCACTCCCCAAAAATCACCAAGTGTAATATCACTACATCTGTTAAATCCCCTGCTTTTACAATTATAGCATGATTTCCTAAGAGATAAATTTTGCACAAACGCCTGCAAGTACGCATTATCACTCATTTTTTCACTAAAGGTACTACCATCCGTATAATCTACTGTAAATGAATAATCATACCAACTGTTTTTTTTATTTCTAAAATTAATTTTTTTAATTGTCCCCTTTGTTTTCAAAAACTCTAAATATTTTTTCCATACCTTTGCATCCGGGACACCGTGACAAATAAAGTCAACCAAAAATAAATTCTCATAATTTTTCTTTAAAAATTTTGCTAATCCGGCTACCTGACATGGAGTTCACGCAAAAAGAACTTTTCTACCTTTTCCTAATTTCTCTTTGACCTTTGCATATGTTCCTGCTAAAAGACTTGGTGCATACTTGCTTCCCATAAACCTGTTAATTTGACTTTCATCTTCACAAAAGTCATGAACAACATTAAACTCATTATCAAAACATGCTGCACATATAATGCCACCTTCGTTGATGAACCATCTGGCTAATTCATAAAACGTGCCACCGGATGTGCTTATCTCCCGTATGTTATTTTCTTTATTTATGCATGCATAAGTCTTTATAGTTTTTTTATCAATCATATCTTTTCACCAAAAATTATTTTCTCTTTACAATCTTTAATGCCATTTCTTTCGTTTGAGTAAACTCCTGTAACTTAAATGTCGACACAAGGAATACAAAATTAGCTCCTACAAAAACAACGATTCCTTTTACAATAAATCCTATTACTCCGTCAATTGTTATGTATGAGCAAAGCCAATAAAAAATCACACAGGAAATTACTGTAACAACAACATACCATAACGTTCTCAGTATAAATCCAAACGCATTCCTATGAAAAATAACTGTAAACAAATTGTATAAAAGCCATGGCATTCCTACAAACAGCATACTTATAACTGTTGACAAAAGAATTCCAAACAAACCGATATATTGAACCATTAATAAATTAAGTCCAAGGTTTGTAATAGATACCACCAGAGGTCTCCATCTGTCTTCATGCCACATTCCTGCAGCATCCTTATATGTGTTAATTAATCTGTTAATTTCGTGTAAAAAGAAATAGCAACACATACATATAACCATAGGCATGCTTAGCATATATTTCTCTCCTACCCAGATTTTCATAAAAGGCTGGAATAAGCACAACAAACAGCAGGTACACACTCCTGCTATCCATGAAATAATTAGAAGAAATTTCTTTAAATCGTTATAATTTTTTTCATCACTCTCTATAATAATGCTGTTTCCTATGCCTGCAGTACAGGATGAAAACAATATTCCTATAAATCCCAATATAGATGACATTATATAAAAATAATTATTGTACATTGCAAGAACTGTCAATCCAAGAAATGCAGATATCACTATACTATCAGCAGAATCTACTACAACTCCGCCTATTTTTGCCGTAAACAAATCTCTTATTCTTCTATTAATTATTTTAATTTCTTTCTTATCCAGTTTTCCTACCGGTTTATATTCCGGATACATTTTATCAACTATTACAGCTGTCACAATATTGTTTAGTGCTGTTGTAAATAAAGCAACTATTACGTATAAGTAGTAATTCTTTAAGAATATTGCACCAATCTGTAATGCATACTGCAATGTCATAATAATCATGCTGATTTTATTTCCAATATCCAGACGCTGATGTGCCGAAAGCAAACTGTTTTTATATGCAAAAAGAAAATATGTTAGAACTGTAGCACCAAGATTTAGCCAATATAATACTATCAGACTAATTCCATCCGGTACATCTCCCTTAACCAGTTTAGGTATCAATGGTGTAATTACAATTCCAACCACCAAGATAACACTACCGATGATTCTATAGTACTTTCTATAGAGACTCATAAGTGCACATATTCTTGGTGTGTCATCTTCGGCAATAGGCTTATACATACTAAATACCATTGCCGAGCCAACACCTAATTCTGTAAGATTAAGAACAGATAAAATAGATGTGAACAGACTTCCTAATCCTAAATATTCAGCTCCTAGGACATATATCATTGCTGTTCTAACTGCAAATGGTACAAGGAGTTGATATATTTTTGCTATTGTTCCATATATTATGTTTCTTGTTGCGTTTCTTGTACGTTCTATTTTCATATATCTAATGTTACTAAATACCGTTAGTTTCCCTTCTATTTGTATTTTTATTGTTTAAAAAGGATACGTAATCAAACTCATCCAGATATCTCTTACCTGTTAACCCGTCATATTCAAATATTTTTCCTGATGACTCATTTTCATCATAGCAATCCACCACTGTAAATTCTTTGTCACAATATTCTTCTTTTCAATCAATTCACATTTTAAACCCTTTTTTACCCATTTAAGCTGTTATCTAAATAATCGCTAAACTCTTTTTGTTTTCCTTTCAAAATCTTGTCCACTTCATTAAAGTTTATTTTCGCTTCGCTCTCAAAGTCAAAATCGTAATTCACTAAATTCTTAATTTTAAACTCTTCTGCCAAATCTGTTAATCTGTTATTCATGTCTCCTAATGCTGCATCTCTTGAAATTGCATCAAAACTCTTTAAATATCTTTTATATTTCTTTATTAGTAACTTGATTTCACCCACAAGGCTATCTCTTGACTGTGAGGTCTTCAAGGTCTTAACATTATTTTTTCTATCAATTAAAACCTTCTGCAGTGCATAGTTTTGTAATCTATTTCCATAATTTTCACCCTCTGTTATTGTATAAATTCCAATTTTCATACATTCGGCTCCTTATTCAAGTTATATCGCTCCAAATTAAATAAATACGCTTTTTAAAGTATTTTCCATAACATTCCTAACATATAGCGATATAAAAAAAATAATACTTTATGTTTAAACGAAATACTTCTAAATTTTCGAACTTCTTTCATATTTGACATTATAACACTTTTAGAATCTATAAACATTTTTTTCACCTAAATATCTCTTTATAAAAAAGATGCTGTCTACAATTTTTAATTCATAATCTTTTGATGCATTAAAATCAATTCCCCACTATCATTCTTACTTTTCAGAAAAAAACCATAACATTCTCTACTTCCCTCCATTGTTTGTCTTTGTGGAACTACTTTTTTCTCAAAACCTTTATCATATTCACAATAACCTGAGCATACCACATCAGCGTTTGTTTTATTTATAACTGAATACATTCTCTCAATATATTTCTCATCTATATAATCATCTACATCAACAAACATAACAAAACTACCAACAGACTGTTTTTCCCCATAATTTCTTGCTTCAGACACCCCCTCATTTTTTTATTGAAAATTCTTAAACGTTTGTCTTCTTTAGCCAATTTTTCCAACATTTTTTTGTTCCATCCTCTGAGCCATCATTAACGATTACAACTTCTAATTTCTGATATGTTTGAGTTAAAATACTTTTTATACATTTTTTTAAATATTTTCCCCCATTGTATATTGGCACAACAATACTAATGAGGCTCCCTTTTTCATTTTGTTTTATCTCCATTCACCAATCCCACACTTCCCTTTATATTATTTGTGTAACTCTTCATATATTATTTCTTCTAAAAATACCGAATATAAGACCATAAACCAACGTTCCCACAAATCACAGTATTTGTAGGGACGCTAATATCAAAATAATTACAAATTGTTTTAAAAAAACTGCTATAACTAAATTTCCTTTTTACAATTTAATCTTTTATCAGTCTACATACTGCAATTTTATTAACCTTTTTAACCATACTATTTAATCCCACTGCTGCCACAATGCTAATGAATACTGTTATTACAATATATAGTAGAACACCATATTCTTTAACTATATTCTTTGTTAACATATTTATTATTAATCCATGAACAATATAGAACTCATACGATATCCCATCTAAAAAATCTATTAGTGGTATTAATTTTTTCATACGATTTCCTAAATAGCAAACTACCAAACATATAGTATAATCAATAATAATTAGTCCATAAAAAATAATTATGCGATCATATATTATACTTCCATCATAAAAATGTCTCATAACAATAACAATTACACCAGTAACTATGGAAATTACAATGCTAATTAATAATCTTCCACCACCTACTTCATCCATAATAATGCTATTTCCTTTAAAATATCCCAAAACATACACAAGTATTGCTATTAAACACCAACTAAAAGTGTGATTCAAAACCATTCCCGCGTTAGTTGCGTACGATAAAACTAATTGCAATAGTATTAAAATAAGAATAACAAAATATAAATATTTTGTATCTTTTAGTTGAGACTTAATGCGATATAAAGCCGGTGTAATTACATAACACATCATAATCAGTGTTAAAAACCACAAATTTGTTCCTCCGACATTTACACCTAAAAATCCCTGTAAATTCAAAGCATAAATCAAGGCATATTTAATTTCAAATTGCCCCCATACTAATGCTTCTAATATAAAATCTATAACCATAAAAGTCCATAGCGGAATACATATCCTTATTATTCTTTTTTTTATCCACTTTTTCCAATTAGTTATTTTTTTCATTCCATACAGATACCCTGAAATAAACAAGAAAATGAATACACCTGAATTTGTCACCTGCACTATAAAAGATTGCATAGGAAACTGAATAACACAAAAAATGTGATCAAACACAATCATGAACATTGCAATAACTCTAATAAGCTGTATAGATTTATTTTTATGTTCCAACTTTATCTCTTCACCTCCTAGCCAACACATTATCCCTCTCTAACAATACCAAACATAAAGCCATAAATCAACGTTCCCACAAATCACATTATTTGTAGGAACGCTAACACTAAAAATTATTACTCATTACTTCTTTTTCAACTCATTCTTCAAATACATATTAGCATCTTTAAAGAAACTCACTACTATCAATATAATAACAATTCCTATAGGAAAGGCTGCAATAATTGAAACACTTTGCAAACTACTTAAAGATTTTTTTGAAAAGATAAGTGCAATAGGAAACATTATAAATAATATAGCCCAAAATGTTCTAATCTTTTTATCCGGTACTTCGTTTGTTTTTAATTCTTTATATGAATAAGTAGATATAACCATCGTTAACGCGTCAAACGTTGTCGAATAAAAAGCTACCATAGTAATACATAATAATATTAATCCTACCGCCGGTAACGGTAATGTATCAAAAATTTTGATTATGGATTGAGATATATCACCTCCATTAGCAATTGTTCCTGAAATATCAACACCATGCTTCATTTGTTGTGCCAAACCATAATTGCCAAGTATAATAAACGAGGAAAAAGTTCCTGCAAGCCCCCATGCATACCCACCTATTACAGTATTTTTTATTGTTCTTCCTCTACTGATAATTCCAATAAAGAACGGTGTTGCTACACACCATACCATCCAATATGCCCAATAAAAAATAGTCCATGTTTGTGGAAAACTATTTTCACGTAATGGATCTGTCCACGTAGACATGCCAATAAAGTTCTGTAGCATATTTCCTACACTACTAATACCAGTTTCTATAATATACGATGTTTCTCCCCCCCCTATTAGTACATAAATTAAAAGTGCAAAGAATAAATATGCACAAAAGCCTGCAAGTTTAGAAATACCTGTCATTCCAGATAGCACTGTGATTGTATACACAATTGCAATAATAAGCAATATAATAATTGATGTAGTGATTGTCGGCGTAAACCCAAAGACCCTTCCTAACGCACTTGATAATAGTGGTGTTGCAAGAGAAAAAGTTGTTGCCGTTCCAGCAAGCAATGCAAAAACTGCAATTAAATCAATAATTGTTCCCAATACTCCATCGGTTTTATCTTTTAGAATAGGTCTACAAGCCTCTGAAAACTTTTGTTTACTACGACCACGTATATGCAACATAAATCCAAATGCTACAGCCAATATAATGTAAAAACTCCACGCTATTGGTCCCCAATGAAACAATGGGTACGTAGATGCCCATTTTTGAATACCTCCCATACTTGCTATATGTTGCTCGTTAGCATATAAAGCCCATTCACAACAGGAATAAAATAAAATATCCGCTGCCATTGTTGACGTAAAAATCATAGTTCCCCATTTAAAATTACTATATTCAGGTCTTTCTATATCTCCTAATTTTATTTTTCCATATTTAGAAAATGCCATATAAAAAGATACCAATAGCGCTCCTATTCCAATTACCACATAATACGAACCCATAGTATCCCCTAAAAATTCTCTTATATTTCCTACCACTACAGCTGACTGTCCCGGGAGCAACATAAATAGCGCACATAATGCTACTATACCTACTAATGGTATAATTGTTGTAGTCCAATCAATTTTTTTAATTAATTTATCATTAGTTTTTTCCATGTTTTACCTCCACATAATTGGAATCTATTTCTATTAATTCATCAATACTATCTATCTCAACAATATCATCTTCATTTATTTTTCTAATTCCAAGATTGTATTCTTTCCTATAGCAAAACATTGCCAAATCATCCCAATATATTTGCTTGTTATTTTTCTTTTCAAACTCAAAAACTAAATGCTTTTTTAATTTTTTGCAGTCATTTTTATTCCAAAAAGACACTCCATGAAGTTCCCATCCTTGTCTTCCTCCCATTCTACTACAGTCTACAACAGTCCCATCACTGTCAACTGTTTGTAGCCACTCATTCGTGTATCCTTCTACCCATGAGCTACAATAACCGGAACGTTCAATGTTTGGATTCAATATATTATAATTATTAAGTATCTGATCTCCATCAATAATAACACACTCTGACAAATGCTCCCTTGCAACATACAGTGAAGATATATTATTGCATTTATCATAATATGGATTTTCAATAAGATTGATTTTCACTTCACTTCCATTAGGCGTTTTTACACATTCATACTCATCAAGTATAACATCAAACTTTTCTTTTAAATATCCTACCACTATATGTATTTCCGTAATTTCATTCCTTATTAGGCCATTAATCACTGTATCAATCATCCTTATTCCATTAACTTTAATCAATGGTTTAGGAATTTTATTTGTTATTGGTCTAAGTCTGGAGCCCAAACCTGCTGCCATAATAATAGCACGTCTTATTTTAAACATATTTATTCTCCTCATTTAGTTCTTTCAAAACAATTCTACTGAAGTCCTTTGCATACCTATATTGCTTAAGTGAATACTCTCCAAACTCCTGTCCCTTTTGCCTTTTATATTCACACCAATTGCTCCACAACAATCCTGCAATTGCAATATATGCATATATCTTTAATCTCACCTGTTGAGAACAGTGATTTTCAAAATAACAATCAATAAGCTTGTCTATATTTTCTTTATCATACATCGAATAAATTGCAAACATAGCAATATCCAAGTGAGCATCCTGCATTGCTGCATATTCCCAGTCAATAAGAGTTATATTTTCCTTTCCACTATCATCTTTCCAAATAAGAAAATTATCTGCATTTGCATCAATATGAGACAAAGTCCAAACTTTTTCCTGCGAATCTATAAAATTTTTTAGTTTATACACTATTGTTTTCGTCTGTTTGTA
The DNA here is from genome assembly GCA_900548465.1 of uncultured Eubacterium sp. Taxonomy (GTDB): domain Bacteria; phylum Bacillota; class Clostridia; order Lachnospirales; family Lachnospiraceae; genus Eubacterium_G. The sequence goes on along the minus strand of URKY01000001.1, from coordinate 85,204 downwards.
ATCCTTGTAACACGATTTTTCGCTCCATAAACTCTCATAAAACTCAATCTGGCCAAATAAGTCAAAAGAATGTTCAACTGACAAATTTTCATTATGAAACTTTTTTAAAGTTAACATGCACTTTCTAACTGAATTCCAATCACTATCATCGCAATTTACTGCATTTTTTATGTATTTCGTTATTTTATAGCCATTGTCTGGATTTATATAATATATCTCGTCACTGATTCCAACATTTTTTATTCTTTGATAAACATTATATTCCTTTTTCCTATCAATAAGTTCACCTGTACCCTCTCCCGGTATTCGCATTATATACTGTTCTTTGTTAAACTCAAATTTAAACGAACGATTAGTCATTCCCCTCTTAAGAACAGTAATATTTTTTATAAAATTTTCTTTAGTTCCGAAAACTCCCGCAATTAATGTAATAATTTTAGATTTTAAATTATTAGAATTTTCATCGATATTTCTCAATTGGTCAATAGTATTGATCTCATAATTACCAGTATGGGAAACAACATTTGCAACTACCATCATCTTACTATCATTATACAAGGTCTCTTCCCAAAATGAATCCTTATATGCATCGTCACAGCTATACTTTTTCAAATTCTCTTTAACTATAATTGAATCACTTTTGTTTATATAAGCTATTCCCAACATACTATTTCCACGTTCATCTTTCTTTAAACGAACTAATTCTTTTTTTCTATTAACCCGTACATCACTATTAATTACGCTTTCATCAGTTACCATATACCACGAATATATTTCTCTTTTTGAAAAGGGATTTTTCTCACAATATACATCACATGGTACTATATATGTGTTTCCTATCTCTTCACTTACCTTAGCAAGGGAATATAAATTATTTTTCAATGCATATTCCATATTTACCCTTATTTTTACTCCATACTTGTCTATAAGATATTCATAACTTTCTTTTAAATAGCCCACAACAACTGTAATCCGATCTATATCTACAGCCTTTAGTTGTTCAATAATATGCTCTATTAATACCTTACCTTTAACTTCTAATAAACCCTTGGGAACTTCTGTATTTATAGGAACCATTCTCATCCCAAACCCTGCAGCAAGAATTATAGCATTCTTTGGTTTATTTCTTCTAAATAATTCTTCGCTTTTTTCCGTAAGTTCAAGACTGTTGTTAATATATTTATTCTCACACAACTCCTTTATACTTTTATTTATCTTTCCTAGCGAATATCCTGTTTTTTGCGCTAAAGTTCTTTGTGATATATTTCCATCTTTATCAATTTTTTTTAGTATTTCAAAATCTTGTTCGTTCATTTTGCTTAGTATCCTTTCTTTTGTGAACGCATATGTAAAAAATAACATAACACTTTAATTATTACAAGATAAAAACCTAATTATTCCCTAAAAAATTTCTTTCTAATTTTGTTTTTTTGAAAAAACATTCCATTTTTTTATACATTATAGAAAAAGTTACAGTTAAAACAAAAGCAAATACCACATTCATCAATTTTCCCATACTAAGTGTAAAATGTGAAACAATTGCATCTAAATAGCGTATTACAACCGTATGTATTAAAAAAGTGTATGCTGATATATTTCCAATATATATGAAAAATCTATTTGCCATCATTTTTGTTATTAATCCCTTATTTATTGCAAATAAATACACGATTGCTATGGAAATTGGAAGAAACATAACTGCACTTCTACTGATAATATTTTCTAATAAACTCTTATTTGTTGCCGATTGTATACACAAATATATAATTGATGATAATATTGTTGCTACTACCAAAATACTTTCCCACACCGTATACACTTTTGCATTTAAGTTATGTACATTTTTCTTAAACACCACACACAAATTAACACCTGCCAAAAAATCTATACTTCTAAATATTGGCGAAACATATGTTACTCCAGAAATAATTTCCATATTAAATTTATAAACATCGCTTATAATAAACACACTTGCTACTATTGCTATTTGTATTACATATAACATGCAAATGTTTTTTATTGCCTGATCAATAGATGTATATCTTATTTTATTTTGTATTAATGGAAAAATTATATATACAAACAGACATACTGATAAATACCATGAAACCCCATTTAATGAAAAGTATATATCTTCCCTTGGAATAAATGCCTTTAGCAACAAAACATTTGCTAAAACCTGATTAACAAGTTTCATAACCGAAGAACACGTGGCATTCTTTATCACATTAGGTACCATTAATACTAGTACTCCCAACATTGTAACTATATGCAAAGGATACAGCTTCTTTATTTTGTTTATGGAAAATTGAATTGCCCCTTTTATTGAATAATTCATTTCCTTTTCCCAATATGCATATGTCATAACAAATCCTGAAAGTACTAAAAAAATTGATACACCCACACCACCAAAACTTCCATTTATTGCATCTGTATGTACCAAAAATATTATTATAAAAGCTATAAACCTTACTGCCTGAAGCGACTTGATTTTTTTATTTGTTTCTCCCATTACGTGCTGCCCTCATTCTTAACAATAATATTAAGTTTCTAAATTTTTGTTTATGTATTCTCTAAATTTTCGTTTTTCTTGATTTAAAATCATCTCTATCTTTTTATGATCTTCTTTAGCCCATTGAGTAAACCCTGACTCTTCACTATATATAGCATTTTTTATATCAAACATTTCAATTAAAGACGTAAATCTACTATTCATATTATTTTTATTGTTTTCTTCTCTTGGAATAACCATAAATTTCTTATTAAAAATAATTGAAAATACAGTTGCATGGAAAGAATCTGTCACAACCCTATCCGCATTATCTATCAGCCATACAAATTCTGAAGGGTCATAAGAAAACTCTTCATCAGATGAAACTCCCAAATTTCTCCAAATATCTTCTAAGAAAATAATTTTTTTTTCAGTTTGAATAGCATATTCCTTCAAATTCTCAATCAAATCATTATTAACATTACCTAGTAAATAGCATAAAATATAATTATTCTTTTCTATGTTTTTAGGTCTTCTTGCTATTTGTCTCCATTCTTTACCAGTTAACATTAGCGTTGGATCAATTAATACTTTCACTTCTCTTCCTACAATATTTTCACATATTTTTTTTGCTGCTCTTTCCCTCACTGATATATCATCTAATTCCTTTAACCAAATTGATATTTGTTCAGAATTGCTTTTATCAATTTCTTCCACCCCAAAGCTTGCTGACACTGATATTTTGTTTTTCCCCTTTACAAACGATAGGAAATGACAGCCAGTATTCATTTTGTAGTTAGGATTCCAAATTTGATCACTTCCGCAAATAAAATAATCAAATTCATTGCACAATTTTTCATTGTAATCATCTGATATAATATAGTTTTTGCTAAAGTTAATATATTTCTTGTTGAATTTCTCAAATCGTTCTATTCTCTTCTCAAAACCAGTGTATCTATACTTTGTAGTATGCTTAATAACTTTTTTTATAAAAGTTTTAAAAGTTTTTTTCTCATCTATCTTTCTGATTGTCAATGGGTTATACCCTATTTCTTTTAATGTTACCTGCATAGCATAATTCTGTAAACGATTACCATAGTTTGCCCCGCTTGTAATTGTTACTATTCCTACTTTTTTCATAATTACTTCCTTTTCAATATTTTATAACGATAAATCTTTATAAAATGTAAACACAGAATAAAATCTATTTTATTTCTAATTCCATTTCCTTTAGTTCTTAATACATTAATTTTTTTAATAAAAATGTATTTTTCTTTTTCGTTTTTGTACATTTTTTTAAAGTGTGTATTATTTTCGTATATTAATGTATTTATACTTTTTCTTACTTTACACAGATACTCCGCATTTAAATATGGTATAACATACTTTTCAACATGTTTTTCTTTTGCATAATTTTCTATACAACTATACCAATTATTACTTCTCAAATCATCCTTAGAGTCCCATCTGGAATAATCATTTGTTAATGAATTCTGATATATTCCATAATTATATAGGCACTCATGTATAAATCCCAGTCTTTTAGTATTGCATAAAACCTGAAAATTAAATATACCATCTTCCGAGCCTACAATACGTTCATCTAAAAAATGAATCTTATTGTTTTTAATTACATCTATTGCATATAGCCCCCTCCATATTGAGAACATTGGATTTTCCTTACTATTTTCTGATGTAAACCATACTGCATTTTTAATAACATCCCTTTGAATGCAATCTTGAGTATATAATTCATAAGGAAACCTAATATTTTTTTCTACTTTTTTGCCATCTGAAAATATCTCATAATTGCCACAAAAACACACATCTAGTTTATCCTTAACAATCCTATCATATAATTTTTCATACATTGTATTTTCTATATAATCATCCGCGTCAACAAAACCAATATATTTTCCCTTTGCAGCACCTACTCCACACTCTCTGCTAAAACCTGCACCACTATTTTTTTTTGCTATTACCTTAATTCTTCTATCTTCATCCATCATTTTCATACAAATTTCTAAAGTTTCATCTGTAGAGCCATCATCTACAAGAATAATTTCCAAATTTGTGTATGTAGATTTCCTAACACTTTCTACACATCTCTCAACGCTTTCTTTTGCGTTATACATTGGAATAATTACACTAATCAAATCCTGTTTGTCATTCACAAGTCATTTCTCCTTCTTCTGTATTAAATAAAATTGTAACCGCATTATGATTTTCCCGCTCTTCCTCTGGTGGTAATTTCATATAATCCCCATATAATTTTTCTAATATAAAATCATATTTACATGGTGCCGGGAATTTTTCATTTTCAAAATCTAGTAATATAGGCTCTCCATAATATTCAATTGGAGCGGTCTCTTTTGAACATTCCACATAACTGGCGTAATCAACATAATATTTCCCTTTTTTGCTATGGGAAGACACAAAATCACTGATTTTTATAATCCTATGAACAGACAACGGTTTAGTAATAAAGTAAAGTAACTTACACACCTTAGATACCGCTTCACAACCTAATTGCCTCATAGAAACTACATATATTAGATTCTTAATAATTTTATCTTTGAAATTAAAAACAAATCCTTCATTTTTTTTACTATAATCTAATGGGAATATGTCCACAAATATACCTTTATGAATTTTTAATTTTCTCACACCCTCTTCATCAAAAAATGTATGTTTTTTTCTTATTTTAGTAAAAGGCAAATGATATTCCGGTTCAGTGTCCGTATTTTGTAATATGTATTGTTTATCTAATTTGCCATTCAAGCATAATGTTATAAATTTATTATAATCATCTCTTGGCATTACTATATCTATATCATCATCCCAGGGAATAAAACCTTTATGCCTTACTGCGCCAAGCAATGTGCCTCCACATAAATAGTACTGTAAGTCATTTTCTGTACATATTTTATGGATTTCTTTTAAAATTTCGACTTCTACCTTCCTCAATTCAATCATTACTTTTTCATCCATTTTGCTTTTCCTTTACATATTACATTTTTAATTAGATTAATGGTTTTTTAACAATTTTATATACATTCTTGTCAAATAAATAAAACAAAAGTATTTCACTTTAAACTTTAACTCAATTTTTTTGTTTTTTAATATCAATCTTTTATATTTTTTAAGTTCTGCTATCCATTCGTTCTTCTCCGGATTATTCTCATCTCTATAAACAATTTCTGAATATACAAAAAATCTGGATAATATTTGAAACGCTTCCGCATCCGCCATTTTCTGTGGAACTTCCTTTTCTGTTATCTCCCTTATTTTGTCACTTATTTTTATTTTATCAAATGTGTGTGGGGTAATTACCTGCGTTGTGCAAATTGAGTTTTCTCTAATTCTATAATTGTAAAAACATTTATTATTATAGAACATCATATCTGCATTCAAATAGGCATTAAATAAAGCATAGTAATCTTCACTATTTAGTCCTTCCGGAAACCTTAGGGATTCAAAAATTTCCGCCTTGAACAACTTATCACAAACACTTCCACAAAGTCCTTCTTTATAATAATAAAACCCCTCTAACAAATCATTCCTGTAATATATTTTTTCCTCATCAATGTCTTTACTCTCAATACATTTGCCATTAATAATTTTATTCATTGCACAGCGTACGATAGGTACTTTTTTTTCTTTCATATTTTTCAACATATAATTAATTGCATCCGGATGTATATAATCATCACTATCTACAAAATTTACATAATCGCCTGTGCAAACGTCTAACCCCGCATTTCTTGCCGACGATAATCCACCATTTTTCTTATGTACAACGACAACCCTTTTATCTTTTACTTTCCATTCTTCACAAATATTTCCTGAATTGTCTGTCGATCCATCATCTACCAAAACTATCTCTATGTTTTTGTATGTCTGCATAACAATACTCTGCACACATTCATCTAACCATTGTTCTACATTAAATATAGGAACTATTATTGAAACCTTATCTTCCATTTTCCCATCTCCTTAATATCTATGCCCACTTATCACTCTACAGACAAGTATATTTTTTCTAATTTCTTTGCAACATCTTTCATATCAAACCCAGCTTCAATTATTTCTTCCGCATAACCTTCTCTTCTACATCTTTTTATTTGTCTGTCCATTAATTTAGCCCATTGTTGCGGGCTACTTTTTATTGAATAGAAGTTTATTAAATCAGTAAGATTTACCTGCTTTGTTGTAGTATCAGACACAAAACAAGTAAGCCCTGAGGTCTGAGCTTCAACCAGCACTACAGGTAATCCTTCATAAAGAGACGGTAACAAAAATGCATCCATCATTTTATACAAATCATTAGTATCCTCTCTTGTTCCTAATTGTATTACTTTTTGTTCTAATTCTAATTCTTTTATTTTTTTATCTACTTCTTCCTGCATATCTCCTATTCCAATCATAACAAGAAGAGCTCTATTGTTTATAATTGAATATTCTTTAAAAATCTCTAGTAAGTATAAAGGATTCTTTTGTTCTCTATATCTTCCAATAAATCCTATGACAGTAGTGTTTTCATCTATATTAAATTTGTTTCTGTACTCTTTTCTAATAACTGCATCAAATCTAAACTCACTAACATTTATTCCATTCTTTATCCAATGAAAAGGTATATCATTAAACATATACTCTCCTGCTGAATCTGAACAGGCTAAATATACATTTGGGTATCTACTAATCTGTCCTGCAACCTGTCTTTTTCTCAGTTTATCTATAAACTTCTTTATTCCATATTTTTCTTTTTCTATCCCTGCACTATTATGTGAATGAAGAATTCTCAATTTTATTCCCGATTTTTTTGCGTATTTAAGCGGAAATGCATATGGAAAATTTGCATGTATATGAACCCCCTTTATTTCAGGATGCTGTTTAAAAAAATCCTTTAAACATTTTCGTGACTTAATTATTGACTCTCTTTCAGAATACATTATCCTAAAAATTCGCCCCCCCATTTGCTCTATCTCATCTTCAAAAGCAATACGTGGACTGTTGTGGGAACATAAAAAATCAAATTGAACTTTGTTTCTATCAATATTTCTATAAACATTCATTATAAATGTTTCAATGCCTCCAATATTTTCTGACATTCCCCATACTAATATTCTTATTGTTTCTTCACTGTTCATAATATGTATTTCCAACCTTTAATTTATATGCTGTTTAACAGCATTTTCCATTCGTCTACAATTTTATTTATATCAAATTTTTCGGTATTATCTAATGCATGTTGTGAAAAATTTATGCGTTTTTTATCATCCTCGACCAAATCACAAATTCTATCTGATAATAACTTAATATTTTCATCCTGTACTAAATACCCATTAACTTCATCTAAAACACACTCTCTCGGTCCTGTTTTTATATCAAAACTTACTATAGGTAATTTATAAGACTTAGCTTCTAATAGTGTCATAGGAAGCCCTTCAAATCTGGAAGTCATAACAAAAATTGATGATTCTCTATACTGTTCTTCTATGTTGTTAACATTTCCCATTAATTTTAAATTATTAGACAATTTTTTTTCATTTATAGATTTTTGTAGTTCTGCATAATCTTCGCCTTCACCGAACACTAACCATTTCCAATCAGAATGTTTCTTCAACACTATTTCTGCCACATCCACTAATCTGTCAAATCCTTTTTGATATGTTAATCTCCCTACACTAATAATCACTTTGGAACTTTTGTTATATATATTATCTTTTTTTCTATCAATTACAGGGTTGCATATTGCTTTAATGGGGCATTTAAATTTCAATTCCTCATTATAATATCGCTTATCCTGCTCTGTAAGGGTAACTATTGCATCTAAATATTTTACAGCAAATTTTCTAACATAACTTCTCATTTTTTGATTAGGATGATGGTATATGTTAAAATGCTCCCATGATATTACTTTTACCCCCGTTAGCCATTTAACCGGTATAGAATAAATATCTATTATTCCATCAATATCAATTAGAGCATCTATATTATTACTTTTAACTACTTTTTTTAATCTATTAATATACCCCAATATATGAGTTAAGCCTTTTACCTCTTCTTTATATAAAACATTCCTCTGTATGTTCTCATCTAATTTAAAAAAAGTATCTTTTTTGTTTTCAGTAAGACTAACAAAGCTGACTTTATATCTTTCATCCTTATTTAATTCGTTAGCTATTAATATAGCCACTCTTTCAGTTCCCCCGCTTCTCGTAATATCCCCCGAAAAAAAACATAAATTCATTCTGTTCATAAAACCTCTCTATATTAAAAAAGCTGCTAATTTCCAAAGATCATAATTTCCTGTCTTAAACGCCTCTTCCAAATCCCTTTTCATTTTGCTTCCATGAACCATATATTCCGGAGGGCGTATTTTGTTTAACATGTCGCAAGCTAAAATAAAAGCGCTCTTTATCACTTCTTCATCCATTAATGAAAGTCTTCTATACAAAAAAGTTGACATATGGTTAAAAACAATATCGTAGAAAACCTCATCATTTTTTAAATTATTCTCTTCTACTTTATCCATAACGTCTTCCATAACCCAATAATGATCCAAGCTTTTTGGTGTTAAACGTGCAGTTTGTGATATTCCCTTTGGATTAATTCTATACCCACATACTATCTTATCTAAAGTCACCATTTTTTTACACATACGATATATTACAGAAGAAATCAGCGTATCCTCATACCATGCTCCAACGGGAAATCTAACTTTTTCAAAAAGACTTCTTTTGTAAACTTTTCCCCATGCATAGCCTGGTTTTTTTACTGCTTGGCTCGCATCACCTACTATTATTTGATTTTGAATAATGCAATCCTGCTTTGTATCAAATTCTTTTGAAAACATATAAAAACTACCAACTACAATGTCTGCATCATTTTCACAGATTGAATCCATCATATTCTCGATTGCACCTTTGCACATTACATCGTCAGAATCCAAAAAAAGCACATATTTCCCTTTTGCTGTATCTAATCCTACATTTCTTGCCTCCGATAATCCCCCATTTTTCTGATTAATATATGTTATTCTTTTATCGTTAAACTCTTTTATCTTACTTTCGGTATCATCCGTTGATCCATCATTTATAACAATCACCTCATAACTATACTTCGTCTTCTGATTTAACACAGTTGACAGGCATTCATTGATATACTCTTCTACATTATAAGCGGGAATTATTACCGATAATTTAACGCTTGGATCTATTGGCTGGTTATTTGCTTTATACGTCATATCCGGCTTCGGTCTAACACCAGATATAATTTTTCGAGCATTTAAAACATTGTTGTACGATATTGGAATACATTTATTTCTTATTTTTATAAATATTGAAGTAATATAATAATATATTTTTAAAATTGTATATCCAATTTCTGTAAATAGATTAGCAATAACTTTATTATTTAGTTTTCTTAAAAAAGTATTATACATTCGTTGTTTCATAATAAATTTCTCTCCTAATAGCTATATCCCTTCTTCCTAAATATTCATAGGCCATAATGTGGAATAGCGGAAATGTTGCAGCCTCATGTCTTACCCATGAGCCAAAATCTGGTTCAAAAACAAAGCTACCAAATAAATAGGCTGTAAAAAATGTCAGGGCTAATAGCACATCATTATTAAGCCGTTTCAAATTTTTTAAACCTTTAATCCAATACACTAAAATCCATATCTGGTATATGAAAAACGGAAAATAAACCGGACTTTTCACAATCAATTCCACTGGAATCATCATTCTAACGGAACATATTACATAATTTGCCATAAATAAACCATAATTTCCTTCAACTGGCCAAATATTAGCAATTGTAGTATTTGCATCTTGATTTGCATACTCGTCCCTTACCGTCATAACCGTCTTATATTCTTCCGGCATTGCAAACTGACTTGCATAAACAAAAGCAAACATCACTGCATAGCAGAAAACCACTACTATCAACACATGAATTAGTCTTATTTTTTTCATCTTTTTTAATATATAAAAAATAAAGAACAAAACCAATGACATTACTGCCATCATAATATAGTATTCTCTAAATGTATTAGATTCCCAATAGTAAATTAAACTTCCCCCTAATAATTTAATAACCGGATTCTTAATTGGCAAAAAAACTATGACCATTATGCACATAAAGAAAAACATCTGTATAGGCTCCTTAGCCAACACAAATACATATATATTCAGTAATCCTGTTGCCATTAATGTATATATGCTTTCCATTAGTGACATCTCTTTTACTCTTGATATAATAATCATTAAAAGTATAGTAAATACGATTCCCAGTTCAATGCTCCACTGTTCTATTTTAGTAAATCCAAAATAATTTATTTTACTAAATATATCAACTACCGTTTCATAAGCATCTCCCCAAGCCTGCATTTTTCCATCTTTATTCATCATACTTTGCATTCTGGAACTGTCATAAAAATATTTGTCCGGAAGTATAAAGAACTGTATTAGTTTTCCAATTATTGCGACGATTGGCATTAAAATTAAAGTTGTATCTCTATTTGATTGTCTAATTTTTTGTTCTGATAAACTCAATATTCACTCCACTCACTGCTCTTTTAGCGTTTTTATTTTCTTCTTCACATTTGATAATCTATAATAACAATAAAAAGGGTAAATGTTTTTAATCTTAAAACATATTTTCAATATTTTAAGATAGCGATTACGGGAATTGGCGTTACAAACATACCTCTCATATTCTAAAACTTCATTAAATACTTGTTTAATATCTTTATACCTATCCCAATCATCAAATATATTTTTTACAATATAATCCGCCACCAACTTCATAACGACATCATTAACAATAATACTTTGCTTCAAGTAATTCTCTTCCAACTTTGTTTCTAACAACTCTATAAAATTATTAACGGATTCTTTTTGTACCCTTCTTTTAGACAGACTATTTTCGTACTGAATATAATGATATACATAATCATTATAAATAATCATCTTATTAACATTTTCAAAATAGTCTATATTAAATAATAAATCTTCTCTTTCTGAAACTTTCTCCTCAAACAGAACATTTTTTGTTTGAATTATTTCTTTTTTATATATTTTATTCCATACATATCCAAAGTCGTTTGCAAAAGTTTCCCCTTTTAAGCTGTCCAATAATGCCTCTTTATCCAACACTCTAGTTTCTACATTGTTATGGGATATTACCTTCTCATCTCTTACATATAAAAAGCTCAAAACCTCTATTTCATCTTTTAATAATTCAATAATTTTTGACATTTTGTAACTTTCTACATAGTCATCACTATCTAAAAAATAAATATACCTTCCTCTTGCCTTCTTTATCCTATAATTCCTTGTTGATGACACACCACCATTTTGTTTTTTAAAAAAGTAAAAACGCACATCTTTTTTGCAGTATTCCTTGCAGATCACACTACTATTATCTGTAGAACCATCATCTATGAGTAAAACCTCTATGTCTGATGCTTTTATTTTATTTATGCTTTCTAAACATCTTTTCAAATAAAGCTCTGCATTATAAATCGGTACAATAATACTTAATAATATTGGCTTTTGATTAAACATAAAAATCTCCTACTTAATCTGCACTAAAACTCACCATCAATATTTTTCCCCCAATTCAAACCTAATTGTTACTCTAATCATTTTCCACGGCTTGCTAACACATAGAATTCCTTCAACAATTTTACGTTATCACTTATATCAAAACCTGCTTTTTTAACTCTTTTCTCCATCTCAAACATATCTATTTTTATATTCACCATCTCCAACACTTTCTCTCCCCACTCTTCTTCGCCATCCTCCAGTGCCTTATACTGAATTTCCCCTGTCAGATTAACATCGTTTTGAACATTATCTGACACTAGGCATCTAAGTCCTGCAGCCTGCGCTTCCACCAGAGTTACCGGAAAGCCTTCGCTGAGAGACGGCATTACAAAAATATCCATAGCCTCCATGAGATTATTAACATCCTCTCTGACACCTGTGAATATTACCCTATCCTCGAGTCCAAGTTTTTTCACCTTATTTTGAATCTCCTGTTTATAGGAGATTTCTTCTTTGGAATTTCCACCACCTATTAACAAAAGTCTGCTGTTGTTTTGTATGTTATTAACATATTTAAATATATCTATTAAAAAACTTTGATTTTTTACCGGCACAAATCTTCCTACATGCCCTATAATCAAAGTTTTTTCATCTATCCCTAATTCAGTTCTTATATTTTTTCTTTCATTATCTGAATGTCTGAATTTTTTTGTGTCTATGGCATTTTTCATTATCACTACAGTTTTATTTTCCATGCCATCATAAGACATAGAATCTATGCTGTTACTTTTTTCAACATATTCCTCCATAGAAACAATATTTATGTCATCTCCAAACAACCATTTAGCCGCTTTTTCACCACAGGCTACTCTATGAGTACAATACTTATGCATTTTCTTTCTAAAATACAATCGCATTATCATTTTCAAATCATGGCCTTTAGGAGCTGAGTGTGCATGGACAATTCGCACCTTTATCCCCATCTCCTGAGCAATCTTTAATGCATAATAGCTTTTCTCTTCCAGATTTGAGTGGATTACATCATAGTCATTATGTTCTTCCAAAAATCTTCGAAATTCTCTTCTGTAACGTCTGAATTTTCCCGGATACAGCGCACACATATGATATATTTTACTGTCAAGTTTTTCCACTTCATCCTCATAATCAGCCCTTCCGGGTCTATTAATAAGAAAATCCATATGTATTTTTCCCCTGTCAATATGTCGCAGATAGTTCATCATCATTGTTTCTGCTCCAGCCCTGTCCATAACAGTTATAAGTACAAGGACATTAATCTTTTCCATTCTTTTCCTCTTCATTTATGCGCTTAATCAATCTATTTTTTGCTCTTGCCAGGAATACATGCACCTGTCTTGCCTTTATACCAAAAGCTTTTTCTATCTCTCCCTCTGTCATTCCCAGATAGTATCTTGCCCAAATAACAAGAGAATCTCTTGGCTTTAGTTCCTTCATACATCTGACAATAAGGTCAACTCCCACTTTGTCTATACAAAGTTCTTCAGCACTTCTAACTGATTTATTGTTAATTTCATAATCAAGGGATCCTAATATGTCCTCATCATCCACATATGTTTCTCTGTCTTTTAAATGTTTTCTAAAATAATCCTGCATAACACTTTTCACTGTTCTAATGTGATAAAAGGCCTGCTGGTATCTGTTAAGATTTCTTACTGTTTCATAATTATTTATTATTTTGATAAAAGCCTCATTTATTAATTCCTCTGCAACATCTCTGTCATTCATACTCTCAAATATGATTTTATACATTAATCTATAGTATGCATGATACCATTGTTCCACTTCGTGTCTTTGATCATCATCTTCAAGTGCTAAAATAACTGCCAGCATGTATTCTTCCCCCCCCGTTAACGTTTTTATTTTATCTGCTGTATGTTTTGCTTATTTTATTAATGCCTCTTTATAAAAATTTTCCAACCACTTTGCCTGTTTCTTCACATCGAAACCTGCATCTGCAATTTTGTTATATGTGTCACTTTTAGTAAAATTGTATGCCTTATCAAGCACCACCTCTGCCCATTTTTCAGTACTGTCATTTAGTGCCACAACGTCAACATTGCCTGTGATATCACACTGAATCGGAACTTTGTCGGATATTACACAAGGCAGGCCTGCTGCCTGAGCCTCAATCATAGTTACCGGCAATCCCTCAAATAAAGATGGCAAAAGAAATACATCAAAACTTTGCATTATTCTCTCAACATCTTCTCTGACTCCAAGAAACTTTACATATCCCGTAAGCCCTAACCTGTCAGTTTTTTCCTTTATCTGATTTTTCAGTGCATCATCTTTTTCTCCCCCTCCCACCAATACTAGTACGGTGTCAGGGTCTTTTTCATGTATTGTTTTAAATATATCTATTAAAAAGCTATGATTTTTTTGTGGAAAAAATCTGCCTACATGACCAATAACCTTTTCATTCCCAAGCCCCAATTCTTTACGGACTTTCTTTGCAATGTCCGGATTGTATGCATATTGCCTTGCATCTATTGCGTTATTCATAACAATAACTTTATCTCTATTTTTTTTCCCATACAACCAGTCCCCTGCTTCGGTACCACAGGCAAACATATGGGTATTATAATATTTAAGCATGAATCTAAAGTAATATCTTACAAAAAGTTTTGGATTTATTCCAAGAGGTCTGTTATGAGAATGCGAGATTCTTACCTTCACTCCCATTTTTTTTGCCACCTTAAGAGGCAGGTAGCTTCTTTCTTCCAGATTACTATGTATGATTTGATATTCAGGATGATTATTGAGAAACTCTTTCATTTCCCGCTTATATTGTCTGAATTTTCCGGGATACATGGGGCACATATGATATACCTTTCCGCCAAGACTTTCTATTTCCTCCTCATAGGCTGCCCGATATTCACGATTCGTTAAAAAGTCAAATTGGATTATCTCTCTGTTAACATTTCTCATGTAATTCATAATCATGGCTTCTGCACCACCACGATCCATTACTGTATCTAAAACTAAAACATGTATTGGTTCCATATTATACCTTTCTTTTGTAGTTTAGCATTTGTATTTCTGCCCATCCTGTTTAGTCTTTTATTATTTGTCCGTCAGGTACATCTTCTCTAACAACAGCACCTGCCCCGATAGTAACATTGTCTCCGATATGAACCCCCTTCAAAATCACGACATTAGTTCCTATCCAGCAATGCTTTCCTATAGTGGTCTCTCCAAGGCTATATCCCTGACTCTTTATTGGCTCATTATCATTTCTAAATTTGTGGTTATGATCATAGATATGACAATTGGAACCGAAAATAGTACCATCCCCAATGCTTATATGTTTTAAAGAATTAACAGAACAGTTATTATTAAAAAAACAGTTATTTCCAATTTCTACTTTTCCTTCTCCCTCTATGGCAATATGAAATCCATATCGCCATGTTGTGTGTTTTCCTATACAAATCTTATTACCGTATATTATTTTGTATCCGGATTTTTTAATAAACGCTTTGATGTGACACCACAGTTTAATAAACTTCATTCTGCTATCTCCAATGAACCTTTATCCTATTCTTTATCGTATAATTCTTTAAATTGTTTTATAAGCCAGCCACTATTATATATATCCATAATGGACTTATGTGCATTTTCTATCATTTTTAAATCAGGGCCATTATTTTGTACCTCAGTAATTGCTGAAATAAATTCATCTGCATTATTACATGTGTATCCTGAATGTCCGTGTTCAATAACATCTCTGTTCCCTACTACATCACTTACAATACAGACTTTTTTCATGTACATAGATTCAAGCAATGAAATGGGTAATCCTTCATATTTTGAGGTCAACAGAAAAACATTGTATTCCAACGCCTTCTTAATGACTTCTCTATTATCAACCCATCCGGTCACTTCTATATTAGGGCTGACTAGTTCACCTCTTAAATCTCCATCACCAATCCATACAAATTTAATCTCTGGCATTCTCTCTGCTATTTCATTAAACAGTTTAGGATTTTTCTGGTGGTCTATTCTACCTACCGCGTATACAACAAACCTGCCAGCATCCTTATGTTCTACCGAATCAATAATAGAATTAATTTTATTCAGGTTAATCCCATTACTAATAAACGTAGATTTGGAAGTGACAGTTTTACTTTGTTCCCATTCACCCTGTCCACACGCTATAGTTATGCAATTCTTTTTGCCTAATATTTTCTCCACCAACTTAAAAATCCGTCTCTTTGGCTTTGATATATCCTCCATCAAAAAGCTATAACCATGAGGGGTATAAAACAGCTTATATTTTCTGCCACTAAAAATGCCCCTTCCAATGGCTCCTGCTTTAGATGAATGCATGTGAATTATGTCAGGATTTATTTCTTTTACAATTTTTCGTAATTCAAAACAAGCTCCTAAATCCTTTTTAGGATTGAGCTTCTTCGTGAAGTTATTTACTTTTATTAATTTAACATTACTGTTGAAATAATCTTTGTAATTATCAGGTGTTTCTTTTCTTATGCCATATGCAATAACAACATTATAGTTTTCACTGGTCCCATTAGCCAACTCAACTAAGTATGTAAAAATGCCACCACCCATAGCTTCAACAAGGTGTAATACTGTCTTTTTTTCTTTCATTTGCATACTGCAACCTTCCTACAATTATAGTAAGTTTTTCTGCACAATCACCCACATTTATAAAGATAATTTTAACATTCTATAGTTCTTTTTGCAATAAAATTGGCTTTATTTGTATGGTTGTTTACATGGTTATCTTTATTTAGAATTATACAAATATGTTTTTTGTATAAGTTTCACAAAAATCCATGCTCCGTTACTTACTAATCTTCCTGCTCATCGCAAGTGCTGATGCAATAACAGCGTCCATATCATAATACTTATATTCCCCAAGACGTCCGCCGAAAACAACCTTAGCCTCCTGCCATGCCAGTTCCTTATACTTCTCATATAAAACACTATTTTTTTCGTCATTAACAGGATAATATGGCTCATCTCCCGGTTTCCACTCTGCACTATATTCTCTGGAAATTACTGTTTTTGGAATATCATTTCCATCTTCATCCTTTCCAAATTCAAACCACTTATGCTCTATGATACGGGTCCATGGTGTTTCCCCATCAGTATAGTTCACTGCTGCATTCCCCTGAAAGTTAGGCATGTCCAAAATCTCTGTATCAAATCTCACTGAGCGATACTCCAGTGTTCCAAGCTTATAATCAAAATAGGCATCTATGGGACCTGTGTAAATAACCTTGGATGCCATAGCATCATATTTTTCTTTATCTTTCAGGTAATCCACATTCAATTCTACATCAATGCCTTCCAACATATTAGCCACCATCTTAGTATATCCACCAACAGGAATTCCCTGATAAAGGGCATTAAAATAGTTGTTGTCAAAAGTAAGACGAACCGGCAATCTCTTTATGATAAATGAAGGGAGTTCACTACATGGACGCCCCCACTGTTTCATTGTATATCCTTTAATTAATTTCTCATAAATATCCGTGCCAACCAGAGATATAGCCTGCTCTTCCAGATTTTTAGGTTCTGTAATACCTGCCTGTTCTCTCTGCTCCTGAATTTTGGTAGCCGCCTCTTTTGGAGTAACAACTCCCCACATTTTATTAAATGTATACATATTAAAAGGAAGGCTATACAATTCCCCATGATAATTGGCTACAGGCGAATTGGTAAATCTATTAAACTCCGCAAATCTGTTCACAAAATTCCAAACCTCTTTGTTATTTGTATGGAATATGTGCGCCCCATACTTGTGCACATTAATATTTTCTATTTTTTCTGTGTAGACATTTCCTGCAATGTTTGGTCTTTTGTCAATTACCAGAACCGACTTTCCCTTCTCCTTCATCTGATTTGCAAACACGGCACCATATAATCCGGCACCAACAACTAAATAATCATACATTTTTCTATTTCCTACTTCTATTTTTTTAATATTGCTTTAAACTGCTTCCACGCTTTTTTTCTTCCTGAAAACGGTAACTTTATTATTCTATAAACATATGCAAAAGGCAACAACACTTTATATTTATAGGTAATGGGATAATATTTCTTAAAGAATGCAGGTTTTGGAAAAATCCTGCTAAGCATAAATTTCAGTCGCGATGACATCTTAATCTCTTCTCCCGACTGGTATCCCATCTTATGCATCGCTACATGTGCATAGGTTCCATGAGTTCCTGAATCAAATATATATAACAACATATCTTTTTGTCTGTCATTGAGTTCATCAAGACTTTCTGTGTCCGCTCCAAACACCTTCTGCGCTAATCTTCTATACTCTTTTTCAAACTCCAACGTTCCTGTCTTTTTCAGTTCTTTATTTATATAATGAAAATCAAGTTTTTTCTCTTCTTTTCTCATAATCAGGAACTCATCCAGCAAAGTTCTCAATCCTATACCACTTGCTTGAAAATGTTTGTAAGTGTGAATTATGAAATAAACATAAAAATCTTCTTTTGTAAAAACATACTGATATTTATTTTCTTTTCTCGCCAACCGCTCAATTACATTTTCGTAGTATCTAGTCCATTTGGGGTTAACATCCTTGTCAAACAAGGCACTATGAATTTCAAAATTATATACCGGTGGCTTTAGATATTCATTATCATTAACCTGACAATAATTATCTATCTTATACCCTCTCTTCAACATATATTCATGAATTAATGGCAGCCCTGCACGGTCAACCAAAATATCATTGTCAGACATCTCCCTCAATTCCGGGCTTGGATAGTATTCTCTTATCACCAGCCCCTTAAGTAAAACATACCAGATATGTTTTTCCTCAAGAAAACTGACAATCTCCTCTCTCTCCACATCAAACAACGCGCTATTGTATGTAACTCTGTTTTTGTATGCCTGCCACTGCTTAAACTCATACTCATCCATTTCATCCTTAGCCTGTTCCAAGGCATTAGCCATAAAAGCCGCCAAATTGTGCTTCCTACATATCAAATATAACTCCCGCATATCAGATATGGATGAGACATCTATTTTCCTATTGTTAACAAAATTTCTTATTACAGCAAGTATACTGCAATATAGTAAATATTCCTGTTTTTCCATAATCCTATTTATTCAACTCTTCCAATATTTTATCTACGTCATATTTAGGCATAACCTGTTTTGCAATTTCTCCTATACCTGCAATCTTATCAATGTTTTCTTCCAATTGGTCTGCAATTTCTTCATAGGAGAGATTTTTAGCAAGTTTTTTACATACCTGCGAAATAATTGTTTTCAGTTGACCCTGCTCCAAGCCTAACTTCTGGCCCTGTTCTAAGCCCTGTTCTAAGCCCTGTTCCAAGCCTTCCGCTCTTGCAGCTTCCGTTGCCATCTCTTTTTCGTCCTCAAGCCATTCGCTCAAACGCATATACTCCGTCCTCCATTCTGCACTTAATTTTATTCGCTCTACCTCTGACTTGAGTATAGCAGAAAACGGAGCGTCAGTAAACTGACACTTAACTGCCTTAAGGAACAATTTGCAATCCTCACTTATGTTTCCAGACTGACCTTCAGTATTCATAAATATAGTTGTTTTTCCCTCATCCAAGGAAAGCCCCTCTACCTCATCGCACTTATTGGTGAATGTATATTTATATTGATTTTCTCCAAACAAATCAAAATCACATATAAAAATAACATACACCCTGTTTAAATTCTTATACCTGCATCCCCTTTCCAATAGATCCAAATCAATTAAATCATGGTAATAACGGCTTCTTTTTTTCAAATTGTCACTGTTAATCTTTTGCATTTCCACACTATAAACAGATTCTTCCCCTCTTATATACACATCAAGGCGTATACTCTTAGCATCACTTCTTATAGCAATGGTTTTCAATATATATATTTTGTGATTTTTGTTTTTGGTCATTTGTACGTGGAAATTTGAGAAATAACAATTATTTTGGTGTATTTGGGGGTTGATTAATTTAGGGAAATTGGGGGATACACTCTAGGTTTGAATATGACAAGTTTATACACGTACTTTTGCTTCCTTCGCACTGGCTGGGACCGGAATTACACCACAGATTTGAATATGACAAACTCATACATGTACTTTTCTTTCCCTCGCACTGGCTGGGACCGGAATTACACCACAGATTTGAATACGACAAGCCTCTACACGTACTTCCAGCCCAAACAAAATAGCAAAACACAAAAATACACCAAAAAGTTTGAACATAACAAACCTCTACACGTACTCCCCCCAAATATACAAAAAAAGACCCTCTTCAGCAACAATTCACATAAGTTTGCCTTCGGCATCATGTAAGCTCCAGCCTCCCATAACATCACTTAGGGGATCAAACCAGATATCCCTGTTCAAAATCGTTCTAAACCAAATCATTGCCATAAAAACCAGAAGCAGAGCTGCTCAAAAGGGCTGATATAGTGCTGTCAGCACATTTTTTATTATATTGGCAATTATATCATTTGCTTTTTCCATAATTTTTAATCCACTATTTTCCTTTCCTTGCCGCTACATTCTATTATCCACAATTTCATTCAAAAAAGCCACACTTTTCCACAATTTTCATTTATAATTATAGAAAATACAAAAAAGCCAACACATCAGGAGATTTTATGGATAAATCAGATTTATATACTTCCGGACAATTTGCAAAAATGGCACATGTGTCTGTCCGCACAATCAGGTATTACGATAATCAGAACATTTTAAAACCTACATATATAACAGATTATGGGGCACGTTACTATTCCCAGAAAGATTTAGTTCACCTTCAGCAGATACTGTTGTTAAAATATCTGGGATTTTCTTTGGACGATATTAGGGAAATTACTATCAATGACAATAATTCACAGATGCTTTTAAATTCTCTAAATATGCAGTTAAAATTAGTTGAAGACCGAATTGAACAAATGCAAATGGTTGAAAAAGCCATAAAAGACACCACAACTGCACTAAAAAAAGACCAACACGTAGATTGGAGTCAAATGCTCGACCTTATACATTTGACCAATGCAGAAAAATCCATAAAGACACAGTACAAAAACGCAACGAACATTTCTGCACGAATTAATCTTCACAATCTGTACTCTCATAACAAACAGCCATGGTTTAACTGGCTTTATGAGAATTATAATATCCAATCAAATATGAACATTTTGGAGGTTGGCTGTGGCAGCGGTGCCCTGTGGCTTCAGAATATCAATTCAATCCCCAAAAATATAAATATCTGTTTATCAGACATTTCTCGGGGAATGCTTAGGGATGCCCGACGTGAAATTGGCACAGGCGATTCGAGATTTACCTTTCAAGCCTTTGACTGCGCAGACATACCCTTTGCTGATAATACTTTTGACCTTATTATTGCAAATCATGTACTGTTCTACTGCGATAATATTGACAATGCCATCAAAGAAATACATTGCGTGCTGAAAAAGGGAGGTCGCTTTATCTGCAGTACTTATGGTAGCAGCCATATGTGCGAAATAGATAAGCTCGTTAAGGCATTTGATTCAAGAATCAGTTTATCCGACAATAAATTATATGAAAAATTTGGTTTGAACAACGGCAAGGAAATCCTGAGTAAACAATTTAGCAATGTATCCACGAAAATGTATGAAGATTTTCTGGAGGTTGACCAGGTTACACCGCTCATAGAATACATTCTTTCATGCCATGGCAATCAAAACGAATACATTCTTAGCAGATATCAGGAATTTAAAACCTACGTTATGAATAAAACCAAAACTCCTTTTCACATTACAAAAGAAGCAGGTATTTTTATCTGCACGAAATAAATTAACACTAACTCTAGAATTTATGGAAACATTCATTTTAGAGTTTTTTTAAAAAGCGCTTGAAGGTTACGTAACGTAATCTTTTATGATATGATTAACATAAACGAATGACATAAAAGAAAAAAATACAAAGGAGTAGTATTATATGAAAGGTATAATTTTAGCCGGTGGTTCAGGCACCCGCCTTTATCCACTTACCATGGTAACTTCAAAACAATTACTTCCTATCTATGACAAACCGATGATTTATTATCCAATGTCAGTTCTGATGAATGCAGGAATACGTGACATTTTAATTATTTCGACTCCTCAGGATACTCCACGCTTTGAGGAGCTGCTTGGTGACGGTCACCAGTTTGGCGTTAATCTTTCCTACCAGATACAACCTAGTCCTGACGGACTGGCTCAGGCATTTATCATTGGTAAAGATTTTATCGGTGATGATAGTGTCGCCATGGTTCTGGGTGACAACATATTTGCGGGACATGGTCTTAAAAAGCGTTTGAAAGCAGCTGTTGAAAACGCTGAGAATGGAAAAGGTGCTACCGTGTTTGGATATTATGTAGATGATCCGGAGAGATTCGGTATTGTGGAATTTGATAAAGACGGCAAGGCGGTTTCCATTGAGGAAAAACCTGAGAAACCCAAAAGCAATTATTGTGTTACAGGTTTATATTTCTACGATAACAAAGTTGTAGAGTATGCTCAAAACCTTGCACCAAGTGCAAGAGGTGAGTTGGAAATAACTGATTTGAATAAAATTTATTTAGAAAACAATCAGCTAAACGTTGAACTTTTAGGGCAGGGATTTACATGGTTAGATACGGGAACCCATGAAAGTCTGGTGGAAGCTACTAACTTTGTAAAAACTGTAGAAACACATCAGCACAGAAAAATTGCCTGTCTGGAAGAAATCGCTTACCTTAACGGATGGATTTCCAAGGAAGACGTTCTTAAGGTATATGAAGTATTAAAGAAAAACCAATACGGTCAATATCTAAAAGATGTATTAGATGAAAAATACTTAGACGTATTACATTAGAAAAAGGAGATTTTTATTATGAACATTATAGTAACCGGTGGTGCCGGATTTATTGGAAGCAACTTTGTATTTCATATGTTAAATACATACCCTGATTACAGAATTATCTGTGTGGATAAACTTACATATGCAGGAAATTTATCTACATTAGCGCCTGTTATGAATAACCCTAATTTCCGTTTCTGCAAAATCGATATTTGCGACAGAGATGCTATTTATAATCTTTTTGAAGAAGAACATCCTGATATGGTTGTTAACTTTGCGGCAGAAAGTCATGTGGACCGCTCTATTGAAAATCCGGAAGTTTTTCTTAACACAAACATTCTTGGAACGGCAGTCTTAATGGATGCCTGTAGAAAATATGGTATCAAGCGTTATCATCAGGTTTCTACTGACGAAGTATACGGGGACCTTCCTTTGGACAGACCTGATTTATTCTTTACAGAGGAGACTCCTATTCATACAAGCAGTCCTTACAGTTCATCAAAGGCCGGAGCTGATTTGTTAGTTCTTGCTTACCACAGAACTTACGGACTCCCTGTAACTATTAGCAGATGTTCAAACAATTACGGTCCATATCACTTTCCTGAGAAGTTAATACCACTTATGATTGCCAATGCATTAAATGATAAGCCCCTTCCTGTTTATGGCAAGGGCGAAAACGTTCGTGACTGGTTATATGTAGAAGATCATTGCCGTGCAATCGACTTGATTATTCACAAAGGCAGAGTTGGTGAAGTGTACAATGTTGGTGGACACAATGAAATGAAGAACATCGACATTGTTAAAATTATCTGCAAAGAATTGGGCAAACCGGAGAGCCTCATCACTTATGTAGCAGACAGAAAGGGTCACGACATGCGTTATGCTATCGACCCTACTAAGATTCACAATGAACTTGGATGGCTGCCGGAAACTAAGTTCGAAGACGGAATCAAGAAGACAATCAAATGGTATCTTGAAAATAAGGAATGGTGGGAAACTATCATTTCCGGAGAATATCAGAATTATTATGAAAAGATGTATGGAAACAGGTAATTGGTGTCAAAAGGAGTAAACATGAAAGTTCTTGTTACTGGAGTCAAAGGTCAGCTGGGCTTTGACGTTGTAAATGAATTAAAAGAAAAAAATATTGAGGCTGTCGGTGTTGACATCGAAGAAATGGATATCACTGATAAGTTTTCAGTTAACAAAGTTATTGAAGAAGTAAATCCTGATGCAGTAATTCACTGTGCAGCCTGGACTGCCGTAGATGCTGCTGAGAATGAAGATAAAAAAGAAAAAGTCAAATTAGTCAATGTATATGGAACACAAAATATCGCTGATGTATGCAAAGAATTAAATATTAAAATGATGTATATATCGACAGATTACGTGTTTAACGGTGAAGGCACTACTCCATGGCAGCCTGACTGTAAGGATTATGCTCCGCAAAATGTATACGGACAGACAAAACTTGATGGAGAACTTGCCGTTTCAAATACTTTAGATAAATTCTTTATTGTAAGAATAGCCTGGGTTTTTGGCAAAAATGGAAATAACTTTATCAAAACTATGCTCAAAGTAGGCAAAACCCACGATCAGCTAAAGGTTGTATCAGACCAAATTGGAACACCCACTTATACATATGACCTTGCCAAACTATTGGTATCAATGATAGCTACTGACAAATACGGATATTATCACGCAACCAATGAAGGAGGTTATATCAGTTGGTGGGATTTTACAAAAGAAATTTTCAAACAGGCAACTGAACTGGGATATGAAAGATATAGCGAAAAAAATATTACAGTTACGCCTGTTACAACAGAAGAATACGGTGTATCAAAGGCAAAGCGCCCATTTAACAGCCGTCTTGATAAAACCAAATTGGTTGCTAACGGATTTACTCCGCTTCCAACATGGCAGGATGCTGTTCGACGCTACTTAAAAGAAATTGATATTGACAGTTTATAGACAAAGGAGAGAAAAAATGGGACAAATTAAAGTTGAGAAAAATGCAGGCGGAATTAAAGGGTTATGTGTTATTGAACCAACAGTTCACGGTGATGCCAGAGGCTATTTTATGGAAACATATAATCAGAAGGATATGGAAGAAGCAGGTCTTGATATGGTATTCGTACAGGACAACCAATCATGTTCAACTAAGGGTGTTCTTCGTGGACTTCACTTTCAGAAACACTTTCCACAGGGTAAACTTGTCAGAGTAGTAAAGGGTAGCGTTTTCGATGTCGCTGTAGACTTAAGAAGCGATTCTGAAACATACGGAAAATGGTTCGGTGTTGAACTTACAGAAGAGAACAAAAAGCAGTTCTACATTCCTGAAGGATTTGCTCATGGATTTCTTGTCCTTTCAGATATTGCAGAATTCTGCTATAAATGTACCGACTTCTACCATCCGGGAGACGAAGGCGGTCTTGCATGGAACGACCCTGAAATTGGAATTGAATGGCCACAGTTGGTAGGAGAATATAACGGAACCGCAAGTAATGAGGGATATAAGTTAGAAGATGGAACCGAGCTTAATCTTAGTGATAAGGATAAGTTGTGGGTAGGATTGAAGGATACGTTTAAGTTTTAGTTCAATTTATGTTGTAGTTTAGAGTAGTAATAAGGGCTGGCGCAAGCGCCAGCCCTTATTACTTTTGTTAGTCACAGACTCATAAACGATAAATCACACTAAAAATCTCTTATGTTTTTAGCCAAGCTAAATGGAATAATTTCTTTATCCCTTGTTTCTGTATATGCACGCTCTTCGTGCATATACTTTACAATATCCTGAGATTTATACTCTCCAAATTTGCATATTACCGAATCTAATACTTTCCGTTCTTCCTGAGATAGAATATTTTCATCAATTTGCTCATTAGCGAGAAAACGATACTTTGTCATTTCAAATCCTTCTTCTTCCTGCATATGGACATTCTCTAAACCAACAATTTTATAATGACCAACAGACTATGCCCCCATAGTATCATGACAATATACCAATCCTGTTATTGTATTATCGTATTTTTTTGTAATAATTCAAGTGCAGCTTTTGGATTTTCTCTAATTATTCTAAGCATATTATCATAAGCTTCGTCTTGGATAGCCTTACTCTCGTATCTTGAGATTGTTGCCTCTCCCCATCCTAATAATCTAGCTAAATCAACCTGAGATAATCCATACATTTCTCTTATTGCAACAATTTGATCAGATGTCAGCAAGTCGTGTGACTTTCTATAGGCATTACGAGCATTTAAGAGATTAACATTTTCCATCTTTCCCGATACAAATTCATTCTCATTTTCATCACTATCGGGACAAAGATAATATGTTTCCACATAATTAATTTCCTCACCCTTAATGATTATTTTAGCAATACGTGTCCTTTCCTCAATCTCATGAACCTTATCGCAGAGTGGACACTCCATTTGAATTTTTCTAATAAGATTGCTTCCGTTCATTGCTTTTTCTCCTTTCACCGATGTTGTCATTATCTATATGGGAACTCCATATCATGCCTCGCGTAATGAAACGACAGACACAATACTCTCTTAGTCTTTCAACGATGCCCGTTTATCAATACTATTAACTATTATTATACTATCAATTGATAGTGTGTCCAGTAATCTAACCTTTTTTAGAAAATTTATCAGGATTCTATTTTCATACTATATTTACATTTTATTCACTTTATGCGCAAATTATATTTGTGTCTTGTTTGTATTTTCTTCGTGTTTATTTAATAAAAATATGTGCTGTAGCGCAAAAAAAGAGAAACCTTTTCATCTCGGTTTCTCTAACATACTAAATAACTGGTTTAATTATGGTGCTTTGCCACCAACTATGGACCTTACACCCCTCCGGCTTTATTATCCTCTATGCCAAAGAGTAAATGCGAAGTTTTAACGTTGCCAGCACAACGGAAACAAATACCTTATGCTTCGTGCCCTTTTAGAAGGAGATTTCTCTCCTGATGGTTGTATCATACTCAAAATGGTGAAAAAAATCAACTAGCATATTAATTTTTTCAGAAAATTTATACAATCTATTATCTTATTTTTTCTATATCTAAATTCTACTTATTTTAAGCGAATTAAAATCTCATATCTATTCATTTCGATGTCGAATTTTATAAATAATATAGTATGTAACGCCTCCTACAGTTCCACCTAAAGTGTTATAAACTAAGTCTGATATTTGAAAAGTTCCAAGGTGAAATAATAATTGAGAAAATTCAATAATTAATGAAATCACCCCCACTGTACTTGTAGCTACCCAAACTGTATTGATAAATCTATGTTTTTCTCCTAACAATTCCTTTTGAAATATCCATAGAACTAGCATTATAAAGGGAATAAATAACATAATGTTTTCAATGGATTCCGTTGTTAGTTGTCCTTTTGCATCTTTAAATCCCCAGCCTCCCATAATGTCACTCAATGGATTTGTCCAAAAGTCCCTATATAACATAGTTCTGCATAAAATCATAGCCACATAAAATGTCAAAAGGAAAATTTTACGAAATTTAATATCTTCTTTAAACGATTTAACCCATAACTCTATACTTTTCTTAAAGACTTCTACGGGTTTCCATTTATTTTGTTTACAATAAAGATAAAAATACATTGCTAAAAATGCTATAAGTATCGCCGCCCAGAAAGGTTTATACAACGCTGCTAATACATTCTTTAAAATTTTTTCAAATACATTAATTGCCATTTTAACTTTATCTCCACTCAAACTTTATCTTGGTCTTATTTTTCTTATACTTTTATTCAAAAACATTAAAATATCATTAAATTCCTTTGTAAGAAAAATAAAAGTTGTAGCCACTGTGAACATAATATATATTGTACATCCTACTATTGCATTAAAAACAAATCCACACACAAGAAACGCAATCACCTGAATAAATGGATAAATCATTTCCTTAAAAGTATATTTAATCTTTTTAAAATCTGGTAAACACAGAAAATACCAACATATTGCAGATAACAGCGTTCCTACTGCAAAGCTTTCTTTTACCTGCACTATTTTGTAGCAAACAATATTAAAAATAAACGCAATTGCAATTACAGCCACTAGTTTTATAAAGTATATTTTTTGTTTTCGCTGTGCCTTATATAAATTAACAAATATGCTTTTAATAATTATATAAAATATCTGTGCTGCAAATAGTAAAAACATAACCTGTAAGGAATTTATGTACTTATTTAAATATATTTCCAATATAAATCTTGCTGGAAACGCACATGACACTATTGCACTTGCAAAAACCATTACATAATTTCTAACTTTTCTAATTTGATTTATGTCAGTTGTCTTACAAAAATAATTATAAAGCGTCACTGTTACCGGTGTGATAGCTGTATTCATAAAATTTTCCATACTTACTGCAAAGGAATATTGAGCAAACGCAAAAGTATTTAAAAGTACCTTTACAAACCACCTATCCATACTGGTAAGTAAGATTGAAGATAAATTTCCAATCGTAAGTAAAATTCCGGCCTGTACATTTACACAAAATTCTTTAAAAGAAAAAATTTTTGCTTTTATACTTTTTCCGACTATTTTGTGACAATTGATTTCCAAAACTATCCATATTCCAATATACACAATAAGATTACTAATAAGATAATAACCTCCATTGTCTGCTTTAAGAATAAAAATTCCAAGCATATTCGCAACAAAGATCAACATTGTACTTGCATTCATGATCTTACCATACAACGAAAATTCACCTGTTGCCTGATATAATTGTTTAAAATAATTTGCTAAGTTAAGTGGTAATATTGAAGCCGAAAAGCAAATAAGAACCATATTCCCTGTAAATGCTGAAACTATACTTAGAACAATTGTAACGGCTATTTGAAATGTCCTTAAAGTATATAAATTGTTCTTCAAATCTAATTTGTTAATTTCACCAACAGCCTTGCCCCCATACTTAATATACATTCCATCAACGAATCCTATATGAAACAAGCCTGCGTAACTCACATATAATTGAAAAGTTTTAATCATAGCATAGTTTTCTACACTGAGTTCTTTAGGAAGAACAAAATTTGTTATTAAATTAAAGAACAAATTTATTACATTCGCAATTAATACGTATAACATTCCTTTTTTTAAAGAGTTAGCCATTGTTTTTCTCCAATATTTTTCTTTTTGGTACTGCATCAACAATATTATATGCCACGAACAAAACTACCGTAAGCCAAAACATTTGTGAAGCATCCGCCACACTAAACATCTCTATGACATACACTATAAAACAAATAAAGAAAACATTATTTATGTTAGATTTATCTCTTTTTTCTGAAAATTTGTTTGCTGACCTTATTATTCCAAATATTAATGTCAAGAACCCTATTGTTCCCAACAATCCTTCTTGTACAAAATAGCCTACAAATCCATTGTCTATTGTCGTTGTCTCAAACCATCCAACTGTATCCTTATAGTATTTTAAGATCCCTCTTGTATGACATGAAGCTCCTAACCCAAAAAGGGCGTTATGCTTAATAGTCCAATATATCCCCGTAAATTGAATCAGCCTTGACTCTAATCCTGTAGACGAATTTCCACCAAAGTCTTCAATTTCAATATTCGTATTCATAATAGCAAATAATGATTTAAAAATATCTGAAACCTGGTTTGCCACACTTGGTATCAAAATGAATGCTAGTCCACCAATTATTATTACAAACATTATTATTTTAATTAATTTTTGTCTTCGGGCTTTGTTCATTCGCATTATGGCTATAATCATCATAAATGCTAAAGCCACTATTGATCCTCTTGATTCGGTTAGTAACAAAGCTAGTAAATTTAAAATACAAATTATTAAGTATATATTTTTTTTCTTATTTTCATATAAATAATATGCCAATGGTATTACCAAAGCACAATATACGCCATAATACACCGGATGTCCAAATCCAGCCTCAGCTCTAACTATTCCCATTCTTGTGGTAGCTGCCATAAGCATTGTTCTCGAAACATTGTTCAAATAATAAAAAATATTCTGCCCTATAATAACCGATATAATGCTCATGCAGGCAACAATTCCGCTTCCCCAGACTGCAGCATTTATACAACCGACTACCTGTTCTCTTCCGTTAATAAACTGCAATATTGCAATCATCAATATTAACTGTTCAAATATAATAGAGAATTCAGCATTAATAGCCTCAGACAACCCTAATGAGTAGAATGCATTAGCTAAAATTCGTCCCGAAAAATATAATAATAGTGGAATAAACATATTAATTCTCTTTATTTTTTTTATAGGCAAATGTATTTTTCCTTTATTATATATCAATCCACTAATTAGCAACAATAAAATCAAAATTCGTCCTGCTTTTAATAAAGGCAGTCCTCCACCAAGTTCTATTGCAAAATAGTCAGGTAATACCGGATATATTGCAAAGAAATAATACAACGCATATTTCTTTTTAAATATAATAATATAAGTTGATATCAAAACAAATAATAACAGAACTATCATTATATAACCTCTTACAACGAATTAAACACAACCATTAATTTAGCTTTTATAAACGATCTTCTAGGAGCCACTCTATTTTTTATGCTCAAAATTTTCATTTTGTTTAAAAATGAATTCGGATACTTTGAAAATGTTCTAAAACTCTCTAATTCTTTTCCATCTTTTAATTCATCTGCGAATTGCTCAAGTATTTCAGCAATCATCTTTTGTCTAGGACTTTTTCTTTTTCCTAATATCATTTTTATTTTATTTTTAATACTGATATGCGTGGTGCCTACAACATTTCCACCATGTTGTCTATATTGAATTCCAACCTTCTCCGTGGAATATATTTTTCCACCTGTAGCCACACATACAAAATAGAGCCAACAATCATGCATTGT
This sequence comes from uncultured Eubacterium sp., assembly GCA_900548465.1. Lineage (GTDB taxonomy): Bacteria > Bacillota > Clostridia > Lachnospirales > Lachnospiraceae > Eubacterium_G. Next base: position 54,411 of record URKY01000001.1, on the reverse strand, counting down.
AAGCCTTGTGGGTACACGCTTTTTCACTATGTTTAGTAAACTTTTGTTGAATACCATAGTACACCCAGGCACACAATATGTTAATAGCATCTCTTCAAAAAAATCACATCTACCACTAATTTTTCTATATTCAAGATGCTGCCTATCCTTGTCCACCAATTCAATGTTGCAATAACAAAGTTTTGGCAATATTGAAGAGTCTTTCTCCATTTCTTGGATTGCATTACTTATCTTATCAGAATACCAGAAATCATCTTGGTCACAAAAGGCATAATAATCATATATTATTTCTGCGTTGCTAACAAGATTTACAAAACTTTTTGCTGGTTTAAGATTCTCTCCCGTATACCACTCAAGTTTTCCTTCCTTTTTATATTCCTCTAATATAGTATGTGTTTTATCCGTCGAACCATCATCACGAACCAAAATAGATATCTCAACGTCTCTCTGGCCCAACACACTTTCAATCTGTTCCTTTAAATACTTTTCCCCATTATAAGTTGAAAGTAACACTAAAACTTTCTTCATGTATTTTCCCTTCTATATATCCTTCTCACTCCAGAAATAGGAAATAATATTATCAATCCCGTCTTTTTTATCTGGATAATCTTTTGTATTCTCTATTCTTTTTTTTGCAAAATCATCAAAACTACCTATCACTTTTGCCGGGACACCCGCCACTACACTGTTTGGTGGAACATCCCTTGTAACAATACTTCCAGCTGCCACAATAACATTAGGACCAATTTTTACATTAGGTAAAATTTTGCTTCCAGCCCCAATCATTACATGGTCGAATATTTCAATGGTTCCCATATAATACTTTGCCTTACCATATTTATTATATTTTGAAATATTATTAATCATATAAGATGCAATATCATGCGTAATCAACCTCACGTCTGCTGCAATTCTAACATCATTATGCAATTTAACTAAATATGGTTCTGCCGGTAAATCTCTTGTATGATAATAACAATCATTTCCCATTTGCATAAATACCTTTTTTTTCTTTAAATATGCTGCCCTTTTCCATCCATTTGTTGCCAATAATAGTCTTATTTTCGTCCAACGAATATCTTTGCTTTTAAATATCATTTTTATTCCTCATTATTCAGTATGTTTTCTAAATAATCTAATGATTCTATCCTTTTTTCCTCTAAAATTTTATTTACTTGCGCAAAATCTATTTTTTCATCAATATATCTAAAATCATCAAGATTATTTACTATTCTATTTTCTAATTTTGTTAATTTTAATATACTCTGATTTCTACTACTAGTACCTGTCTTCGGTAATATTTCAATAAACTGTGTATTAAAGTTTAATGCAAATGCCGTTCCATGAAATGAATCTGTTATAAGACAATCCGCATTTTTTATCAGACTCAAAAACTCATCAAGATTCGGGAGCCACACAAATTTTCCACCCCTTCCAATTTGATGAAAAAGCGGAGAAACTCTTAATAATGGCAATTTTGCTTTTTTGGCATACTCTTTAGCATACTTATTCAAATTTGAATCATTATGTATTTGATATACCAAAACATATTTTTTTATTTTTGGTGCCTTACTTATATATTCCGACCATTCTTTCGCAGTAATTAATAATGTTGGGTCCAGAACCTGTTTAGCCTCTATTCCCATTTCCTGTATCAGTTCAACTGCCCTATCCTCTCTTACTGCAATGCTCTTATACAACTTTAATCTATCCTTAATTTCATTTATAGAGTCCTTGTCAAAATTTGACTTTCCAAAACTAGATGCGAAGGCAACTCTTGTGGCATTATCTGGTAAAAAATTTAAAAAATATGCCATATCAATTTTTCCGTTTGATATAGGTCCCCAAACCTGATCACTCCCCGTTGCAAAAATGTCATTACTTTTTCCAAATTTTTTTTCTAAATCCTCTCCATTTTTGCATCGTTCAGTCATTTTTAGATATCTTTTTCTCATTTTCAAAAACTTGTGATGCATCACAATGTATTCCGGTTCTCTAGACAATATATATGCAGCTTTTTTTAACAAGTTCTTGTTCCAATTACTTTTTTCTTTAACTTGTGTAAATGCCACTTTTGCACCCGTTTCTCCTTCAGGAATATAATCTATTATTCTACAATCATAATCAAATCGTTGAAAAAGTTTTTGTGTGGCAATAGCCTGTAACAATGACCCATAGTTTGCCGGTGCATGACGAGTTATTACATTTATTCGCATTAATGAATTATCCTTTCACTATCTTCTTTAGTTTAATCCTCACTTTTCTCGGAATTTTATTGTATATGGAATGTGCAATTATTTGCTTCATGTACTTCTTTCGAAACCACCCTTCAACTTTTTCATATCCATATTCCGAATAAAGTTGCAATATTTTCTCTCTACTTTCCTTCTTTTCTGATGGTTTTTTTAATTGTCCATTCCTATTGCTTACCTTTGAAAATGTAGATTCATTCATCTGTAATAAATCTGAACTTTCTTTACAAATTGCTAACCCCTTGTTACTATTTGCCAAAATACAGGAAATACCTTTTTTTTCTTCATATCCATACTTTCCTAATAATTCTGGATGTTCATGTTCAATCCCCCAATAATCTCCTATTGTTAAATCTCCCACTCTAAGTCTTGTTGCATATTTACATTCATAGCAATTTTCGCGGTATATTTCTCCATCCAAAAATAATGTGTTATAAGAATTTGCTCTGGCTCGAACATATATATTTTTTAATTTTCCATTAATGTCTATAATATCGATGCGTTCATTCATCCCCCATCCTTTTTTCTTATCTCTAAATGAATATCCAACAACTTTTTTCCCTTTTCTCTTTCGGGTTTCCATTTGAATATAATCATCAAAAAACTTTGCATTTGGCACACCATGACAAATTAAATCAATTGTAACAAGATTTTGGTACTCCTTATTTAAAAAACTATATAATCCTGCAACCTGACACGGTGTTCCTGAAAATAACACTTTTCTGCCTTCATCCAAAAATTGTTTAGCTATAATATACATATCACCTATTGCGCTCTGTACATACTTAGAACCTTGAAGTCTATATAGTTCGCTCTCTTTTTCTACAAAAACATGATGTGGTACTGCATGCCCCTTTTCAAAATCTAAAGTAGCGCCAAATACAATTCCATCATCTGCTAATATTTGTTTTGCAATGGCAGAAAACACTCCTCCTGAAGCTGAATTCATTAATTGGCTTTCATTTTTATTAACAGCGGCAAACACCTTTATCGGCTCATTTTGCGGTGTTTTGTTCTGATATGCGCAAGCTTTTTTACATAATTTGCAGCCCACACACTTTTTCTTATCTATATCAGGGTAAAGAAATCCACATTCATCTTCCTTTATCTTTATTGCTCTTTGCGGACATATATTTGCACATGCCCCACATCCACAACAATTAACTTTATTTTTAAACAAAATGACATCTTCCATGTTTTCTTAACTCCTAAGTAATATTATCTACCAAAAACTTCCTGCTCTTCTCTCTGCCCGCATCAAATTTTATTTTCACAACATCATAGTCTATTCTTTTCTCAAGTTGTTTAATAAGTTCCTCTGCTGTACCACTTGTTTGTTTTTCATCTAAATCAAATTCCTTTAACAACGAGCCAACTTTTTCTATTCTACTTGGGTTTGTTAAATAACAGGCAAATTGCCTATGGTTCAACATTGAAAAAACAGCCCCATGAAACGTTCCCGTAATAACATATTGTGCATTTCTAAACATCCATACCCATTGAAATGGTGTAAGATTCACTGTGATATCTGAATATTTTTTATCGCATTCTCCTGCTCCGTATATATCCATTTTTTTCTTTTTGGCATATGCAAATATTTTTTCTTTTTCTTCTTCTTTCAAACCATCACAATAATAGAAAAGAATATACGGTCTATTTATACCTTTAACACTTTCATCGGGTATTTTTGCCAAAAAAGTAGGATCCACTACTCTCTCAATCTCTTCCTCACGTATCTTTTCAACAAGTTTTTCCGTCAAATAATCTCTTGCCGACACCGCTTTAAATCTCTTAATTCCTTTAATAACGTAATCCGGAATATCGTTTTCTTTAGTTTCACCAACACTAGGTGCGTATGCTATAAGTTTCTCCTTATTTAATCCTATACCAAATTTAACTTTAGCATTTCCCTTTGTTTCGCAATAATTCCAAACTTCATCACTTCCAACCACTATATAATCCAGTTTTAGTTTCTCTATTCCTCTGGCATCATAACATATTTTAGTTAAATTCATATATTTTTTTCTGGCTCTGGAAAATGTCCAAGGTAATTTAATCTTCTGCGTCCAACAGGCTATGTTTTCTTTTTTTCTATAAAATCGAAACCAACCTCCTGTATTAATAATAAAATGTTTAATATTAACACAATTAATTATATATACATCATCTTCAGGATGTAATTCCTTTATTGCCTGTTGCAATGAATATGCCTGTAAAAAAGCCCCAAAATTATTTATATAGTGATGTGTCAATATTCCTATTCTCATTTTTTCTCCTTGTACAACTGTAAATATCTTTCCTGCAGTTTTTTTGACTCAATTTCAATATTATAATTTTTATCAGTAATTAAGCTCATATTATTTTTGCGGTTTGTATACTTAAACTTGTCTATAATTTCATCTGCCCACACGGTAACATCAGTATCTAAAGAAATAAATTTTGTCTTTTCCAACAATTCTATCTCCCTTGTAATACAATCTGAAAATATACATGGTAAATCATTAGCCTGTGCCTCAACCCCAACAACCGGAAGTCCTTCCCAAATTGAAGGCAACACAAAAACGTCAAATGCATTATACCATTCGTTTGCATTTGCTACATTTCCCACAAACACTACCCTATCATCGAGTTTTTTATCATTTACTTTTTTTCGAATTTCATCCATCAATTCGCCGTCTCCCAGCAACACCAATACCGCATCTTTATCTTTCTGTGCCACTCTCTCAAATACATCAATTAAAAATGTATGATTTTTCTGTTTCATAAAACGTCCCACATGACCTAACACATTTTTTCCGTCCAAATTATATTGTGATCTTAAATTTTTTCTAATATCTTCATTGAAAACGAACTCTTTAACATCAATCGCATTAGGAATCAACTCATAATCTTTCTGTCTTACTACTTTATCACCAAAATAACATCTGGCTGCAGCGATCCCGCAAGAAAAATGATAATTCATATTTGCCGGAAGCATAGCTTTACAAACCAATTTTATTGGCAATTTCCAATCTTTTGTAATACTTGCTCCATGTGCATGGAAAATTCTAACTGGAACATTATTAACCTTTGCAGCGTGAAGTGCATAAACACCTAAAGCACCATTATGTGCTTCTACTATGCGATATTCCCCATTCTTTTTAAAAACCTCTTTCATATACTTCAGATATTTAAAATACTTTATAGGATTTAATCCTGGAGTATGGAAAATTTTTCCTCCCATCTGAAGAATTTCTTTATCATATGCCCCTGGTTTTTCTTTATTACACAAAAAATCAAACTGAATTTTATCTCTATCCATATGTCGATAATAATTCATCAGCATTGTCTCTATTCCAGCTCGATCCATGTTGCTAACAGAATGTAGTATGCGTATCATGTCTATGCTCCTCGTTATTTTATAACTCTTTTCCTATCCTCTATACAACTCCATCGTTTTCTCCACCACATCATCCCAACTATACTTCTCACAGATGAAATCTGCAGCGTTTTTCTTATAGCCTTCTACCAGTTTTTCATTGTCACAAGCCTCCTGCAGTTTCTTTCTTAAATCATCCACATTAGACTTTTCAAACACTATTGCCTTATCTTCCACAACTGAAGTACATTCTTCAATGTCTGATACAAGACAACAGTTTCCATAACTCATTGCTTCCAACAGGCTCAGTGGCATGCCCTCTAAATCACTTGGAAGTGTGTATATATATGCATTACCGTACAATTCATCCAGTGGTTCTCCCTGAACGAATCCGGTAAATATTATTCTTTCATCATCACCGGCCATCTCTTTTAATTCATTGGAAAATTCATCAGTATCTGAACTTCCTCCTGCAATAACCAGTTTCTTGTCAGTTTTCACATCCTTAAATGCTTCCACCAGATATTTTATTCCTTTTTCAGGCACCAATCTGCCTAAATATAAAATATAACTATCCTTTTTCAGACCCCATTTTTCTTCTATTTCGTTTGTTCCTTTTATTTCAGGGCGGTTTACTCCGTTAGGAATGTATACCGTGTCACGATTATATGTTTCCTTAAAATAATCTTTCACACCTTTGCTTAAAACTATAATTTCATCTGCATGCTTCGCCGCACACTTTTCCCCTAACATAATATAAGTGCTTGCCAGCTTTCCCCATTTTGCCCTCATATGATCCAGTCCATGTATAGTTGCTATGCATCTCTTACCAAACAATTTAGGTAACCACAACATAGCACAAGGTCCTTCCGCATGGAAGTGAACCACATCATATTTTCCAAAGGCTGCTCTGATAGCCGCAAACACTGATGATGACATTGCCGCCAAACCACGACAATTTATTGTTGGAACAGTTTTTATTCTTATTCCCTTATATTCTTTGATTTTCCGGGCATCATATTCTTTTCCACTTACGTGATGTCCCCTACGATTATAACAGGTAACATTATTTCCATTTTTTACCATTCGGGTGGCAAGTTCTTCCACCACAACCTCAACCCCTCCCTCTCTGGAAGGAATTCTCTTTTGTCCCAACATGGCTATATTAAAATTATTTTTTTTTCGTAACCTGTTCTCTTTCAAATTATTCTTTTCCCTTTTCGTGTTTTTCTAATTCATCTCACCATAGCCACACTCCCTGACATAATCAAAATCAGGCATCGGCTTTGTTTCTCACAATAATATTCCCTCCATACACTAATATGATATGGAGGGAATCCTTACATCCTCATTTTTCCATGAAGACCCTATAGTTCTTTATTTTTTCTTAATTATAACAACCTTTGTCTTTGTTGTGTAGTTCTTAAGTGTAACTGTAACTTTGATCTTATACTTGCCCTTTGGAGCATTCTTCTTGAATGTTACTTTACCCTTCTTATTTACTTTAATGTACTTTCTAAGTTTCTTCTTTGTACTCTTCTTGCTATACTTAACCTTTGAACCTTTTAATTTCTTTGCAACTTTGATTCTGTAAGTTTTACCTTTTTTCTTTGCTTTCTTAACTACTGCTGGGTTAGCTTTCTTTGCGATTGTGTATGTAATAGTCTGCTTTCCTGAGTATTTTCCAATACCTTCAATAGTAATTGTGTATGTGCCTGCATTTACAAAATCAGCTGTACCTGAAATAATCTTATAATCAACATCTTTCTTTAATGTGATCTTCTTTCCATCAACTGTTATTGTAAATTCAGGTGTCTGAGCCTTTCCGTTGAAAGTTACCTTTGATGTTGTAGTGCTTGCACTTCCAATAGCAACTTTGCTAGGTGATGATGGTGCTGCATATGCTGCAGTAGCCGAAACCGTCATGACCATTACTGCCATGGCCACTGATAAAATTTTCTTTAATTTCTTCATTTTTCTCCTCCTATTATAGAAATTTAATTAAATTTATGTAATTTTATTTTACATTCTTTTTTGATTTTTTGGAACCCTTTGAATAAACATAATTATATGATTTATACTTTCCATAGTACTTTTTGTACATAACATCAGATGTTTTCACCTTATTAAGTATCATACCCAATAACTTACATCCTGTCTGTTCAATCTGTGCCAGGGATTCCTGAACATATTTTCTAGGTGTTTCTCCACTTTCCACTACCAATATAGCACCATCACATAAAGGTGCAACTATGCTGGCATCTGCCACACTATCAAGCGGTGGTGTATCTATAATAACATATCTGTACTCTTCTGACAATCTTTCTAGAAACTGTTTTAACCTTTTATTTTCCAATATAACGGAAGGTCCCTCTATAGTATTAATGCATGGAACACAATATCCATTGTCTATGCTTGTTGCATACACAACATCTTCGTATTCCGCCGTACCTGTAAGGTAACTTCCGATATCATTATTTTTTTCTACACCTTTTAATCCATATCTCTGCTCTAGCATGGATTTTCTCATATCCAGGTCAACTAACACGGTAGGACAACCTGCCTCTGCAAGCATTTTCCACAGATCAACAGACACACTGCTCTTTCCTTCTCCCGGGAAAGTACTTGTTATCATGATTTTCTTTGTATCTTCCCCTGTAAATCTTACATTAACACGAAGTCGGTTTAGCGCTTCTTCCATTGCATATGTAAGCTCTTTTGTTTCGACATTTATCTTCTTCATTACCTCAATTACCTTTCACTTCTGTTACTTTTCGCTGCCTTCAGATTCTTCAACTTCCTCAACATATGGTAAAACTGCCAATGGTGTCATACCGAAATACTTTTCAATATCTTCTTTTGTCTTTATTGTATCATCTGACAGGTATTTGAAGATAAACCACGCCATGCATAAAAGCGTACCAAGCAATGCTCCTATTGCCGTGTACTTAAGATAACTTGGCCCTGTTTTTATCTTTGCCTCTCTTGCCACCTGTGCTATGTTAGGCTTGAATGTTCCCATAGTATCAGGAATATATTCAACTGCCTCATCAGCCAATGCATTTGCTATTGTTTTCGACACCTTAGGATCCGTAGTTGTAACATTTATATTTAAAATACGAGTATCTTCCGGATTCTCAAGTGATATCATCTTTTGTAAACTTTCAGATGAAATTTTGTAATCATAGTCTTTTTCTATTTTTTCACTAACCTTATCAAGAACCGGATAACTAAGTAAAAGTTCAACATAGTCCTTTGTCAGGTTTGTTCCCACCGACAAATCCGAAAAATTAACAACTGAATCTTTCGTAGCTGAAACCACATACAATCTGGATGTTGATGTATATGTAGGTTTTATAAGGAAATAAGAATACATGTTAAACACAACAGCCCCCACCAAAAGAAACATTACTATATAATGGAGTTTTTCCATTAATACATAGGCTATTTCCTTTAAGTCTATTGTGATTTCATCATCTTTGTCTTTGTAATTATTATTGTTCATTATACTCTCCTATAATTTTAATCACATTGTTTATAAAAAAGCTGAGTGATCGCATCCTTAACACTATTCTCATCAGGTTTAAATTCTTCCCAGCCTAATTCATCCAAATCTTCTTTTCCGGTTATTTTGATTTCTCCAGAATCTTTGTCATTTGCAAGAAGCATTGCTATTTTTGCAAATCTTCCTTTGTCAATATTTGTTACCATATAATCATTTATTGATTCATATATTGTATTGGCAAACTTGCCGTCTGCCTTTATCTTCTCCTTCATAATAGGTTTCAATGCATTAACATATGTGGATTGTCTGCGCATTCTGCTATCATTAAGACCTTTGCCTACGTTAATTCTGTCATGTATGTAATGTTCAGCCTGCTCATCTGTAAGATGTACCTTTTCTCCTTTTTTCAGGGAAGCGTCTGACTTTGAGAAATCATCCTCTATTTTAACTGTAACTCCCCCTGCCAGGTGATTGATAGTAGGAATTGCTCCCATATTTACTGCTATATAGCCGTCAATCTCGTGACCTCCAAAGAGTTTTGATACTGCCTTTACAGTGTTCTGACAGCTTAATTCTTTTCCATCTCCATTGGCATGTGCCAATGCTATCTGAACCGGTGTGGTAGCCAGAACCTTTCCATTATCATCCAAAGTATCTACATCTGTAATTGTATTTCTATTAATAGGAAGTGTTATAAAACTGTCATCACTTGTATCTCTTACTAACAGCATCAGCATATCACACTGTCCCGGCTCTTCTATTTTTTTAGTTATTTTGTCTTTGGAGTCAACACCCATAAAAAGATATGTTTCAATGCTCTTTTTAGGTTTATAATTCTTATCTCCTACCTTAATTGTTTCTGTGTCACTGTTTTTTTTATCAGCCGGCACTGTTCCTGATTTATCTATGTTGTATAAAACAATTCCCAGTACTGCAATAACTATTACAACTAATATCAAAACGACTATTGATTTTTTAGATATCTTTTTATTATTTTCATGTTCTTTTTTACAATTCATTTGTTTCTGTCCCTGAAAATTTTATTTATTTCAAAGCTATCCCCAGCAGAGCACTTCCTGCTTCAGGCCACTTTTTCTCGCATATAATTAATGCCAATAATGCGACAAAAAGTAATATACTAATTATTATAGACACTTTTTTTGACATTTCATCCTCCAATACAAACATTCAAATTATTGTTGTTCACCATTAATGGACAATAATTTCGCCCCTAGTGAATCTATATTGTTTAATACTTCTCTACCTGCTTTTTTCTGCAGAATCTGTCTTCCCTCTGCCAAATCCTGCGGTCTGTAATGCACGCCGTGGCAATCGCTTCCCAGTAGGTGAGCCTGTTGTTTTTTGAACATTTTTACCAAACGTTTGGATTTTCTCCATTCTTTAAGACTTCCGGCATTTATCTGAACATAAAGGGGTAATTCCATTACTCTGCGCATATATTTCCTGTTCCCTGAAACAAACAGATATCGTTCCAAATGTGCCAGCATAATCTGTATGTGTCTTCCTTCAATCAGTCTCTCCACCTCAGATACCATGGGCTGGTTCCACTGTCCAAAGGGCATTTCCAGCAGTAACAGGCCGGTATTTCCAACAGTCAGTTTCTCAATTCCTTCCGCCTCGCTTATCCCTTCAAAATAAGCCACTTCTGCCCCAGGTATAAGTTTTGGCATATCACTTTCCATATGTTCTGATACACATTTGTACGCTTCTTCTCTTGCCTCAAGAAAATGACTAATACTAATCCTTGTTGCATGAAAATGAGGTGTGGCAACCATATAATCAATTCCCTGTTCTTTACTAATTTTAAGCATTTCTAAAGAAGTCCCCAAATCCTTACTTCCATCATCTATTCCCGGAAGTATATGTGAATGAAAATCAATTATCACTGCTCTTTCCTCTCATCATGCATAAAGCCACTATACACTGCAGAATATTATATCATATTACATATAATGGTCAACTATTTGTACTCTTTCTATTGTGAACCTTTTCCTGTAATCACCGTAACTATCGTTTTAACAATAATCTTAATATCCAGTGTAATGCTCCAGTTTTTTATGTATTCATTATCCAATTTAACGATTTCTTCGAAATCTGTAAAATCACTTCTGCCGCTAACCTGCCAAAGTCCCGTAAGTCCAGGCTTCATTGCAAGTCTGCTTTTGTGATGAAGTTCATATTTTTCGTATTCGTCCATCGTAGGTGGCCTTGTCCCCACCAAACTCATGTCACCTTTAAATATGCTCCAAAAGTTTGGGAATTCATCCAGTGAAGATGCTCTTAAGAAATGTCCAAATCCCTTACGTGTACCGTCCGGTCCGCTTCCAATGATTCTGGGATCTGCATCCACCTTAAACATAAGACCATCCATTTTGTTTTTCTCCATTAATTCTTTTTTTCTTTCCTCTGCATCAGAATACATGGAACGAAACTTGTATATTTTAAACTTGCGTCCATTTTTTCCAGCTCTCTCCTGACCGAAAAATACAGGTCCTTTTGGATCTGATATCTTTATTGCCGGTGCAAGGAATATAAACAGGATTCCCGTAACTATGCATCCTGCCAGTCCGGCACATATATCAACTGCTCTCTTGCAAAACATTTCAAAGGATGAAATCGTTTTTATGCTTGTTGTTAAAATATTTATATCATTAATATGTCCAAAAGATACATTAGGAAGTCCTCCGGCAAACATATTCATCTTAACATTTACAGTTATTCCCATCTGAAGAAATTTGTTTGTCATTTTTTCAATTTCTTCCTGTCTATTCATATCCTCACATAGTAGTACACTGTCTACTATGCTTCTACATGCGTATTCATACACTTCTGTGCCATTTGCCACAACAGGAATTCCTTCCAGCTCCTTCGTCCTTCCATCCCCATCAATCAATGAAATGCCTATTATATCGAAACTTTTATCCGTACCATTCAAAAGTTTTTCAATTGTTTCACCAGCATATTTTTCACTGGAAACCACAAGCATTTTTATTTGTCCTTCGCCTGTTGTATTTTTGTTTTTGTAGATTTTTTTAAGAATTATATGTGCCAGATAAATTGCCAGAGTATTCATAAAGAAAAACGCCAGAAGCATAATTCTTGAGAATTGTTCTCCTATCTGTAACACAAACATATATCCAAACATAAATGCAATTAACTCAATATTCTGAACTAATACCACTTTAAATTCTTTCAAATATCCTCTTCTGAGAATTCCAGAATAATTGTTAGAAGAAAAAGAAATAAACAATTGCAGAATTATGGCTACAAAAACAAGCATTCTATAGCCTGATAAAGCGTACATATTTCTAAAGCCGTTTCTTAACCAGTAAGCACATAAGAAAGTTATGTTAAGACAGATTAAATCGGCAACGATAAAATCCCAATGTTTCAGCCAACTGCTCTTTTCTGTGTGCATTGCTTTTCTCCTTTCAATTATTTTTTATTATTCCTGTATGCATTCGTTTTAATAATATCTTATATTTATATACATTTCAACAAAATTTCCACTTTTTCGAATTATTTCCAATTTATTTCTTCCTATTTTTTATTACTTTTTTCCTGTTTTTTAATTTTATTGTTTGTAGTTGTTAACTTTATTGTATTTTTTGATTTTCTTTTTTGTCCTATTTGTTAACTTTTGTGTCTTAAGTGTTAAATCTCTTCACATATTATTGATTTTATTTTTTTCGAAAGCTAATATGGAGTATATATTGATAAACGAGGTGCTTTTTATGAATTGGAGAAATAAATTTTCTAACTTTATGTATGGAAGATACGGAATTGACAATCTTTCAAGGTTTATGCTCGGCTTGACATTTGTATTATGTATTCTTTCATTTTTTATACACGGACGTTTAAATGGTCTTTTAAGCTTTCTTATTCTAGTATCTATAATAATTATATACTTTAGAATGTTTTCAAGAAATATCTATAAGAGAGCTGCGGAAAACGAAAAATTCCTGAAATTTACGGGACGTTTCAAAAATTCCCGTCAAAATGCTGAAAAATATGCAACTCAGCGAAAGTATTATAAGTTTTTCAAGTGTCCGGGCTGCGGGCAGAAAATCAGAATCCCTAAAGGACATGGAAAAATTGAAATCAGATGTCCTAAATGTAACACAAGATTCATCAAAAGGAGTTAAACTTTGTTTGGATATGTTGTAATTAACAAACCTGAATTAAAATTTAAAGAGTTTGATATATATAAAGGATATTACTGTGGTCTCTGCCATACTTTAAAGAAACGATATGGCCTCCGGGGACAGTTTACTCTCACCTATGATATGACTTTCCTGTCTATGTTGCTTACTGCCCTTTATGAACCGGAAGTTTTTCAGGAACAGCATCGTTGTATGGCTCATCCTACAAAGAAGCATCTTATGATTAGCAGTAAATACACCGATTATGTTGCTGACATGAATGTTCTTTTGGCCCATTTCAAAGCCATTGATGATTGGAAAGATGACCACAATGTCTTAAAACTCGCTTTTTCTAAACTACTAAAGTGGGACAATTCTGATTATAAACAAAAAGCTGACGACATTGTACACCTGTTAGATGAATTAAACAGATGTGAGCATAAAAATGAGCAGGGTATCGACGTCGTTTCAGGAATTTTTGGCAAAATCATGGCTATTCTATTTGTTCCGGTTAATGACTGCTGGTCAGCTACTCTGGAGAGAATGGGATTTTTCCTTGGAAAATATATTTATATATTGGATGCTTATAAGGATTTAGAAAAAGATATTAAAAAAAACAGCTATAATCCTTTTAAATCTATTTGCAATGATGAGGGGTTTGATGATAAAATCAAACAGATGCTCACAATGATGATTGCTGAGTGTACTAAAGAATTTGAAAGTTTACCTATCTTAGAAAACGCAAATATTCTAAGAAATATATTATATGTAGGAGTTTGGACGAAATATTATGAGTGATCCATATAAAGTATTAGGCATTTCCAGAGATGCCACAGATGATGAAGTTAAAAAGGCATATAGGGAAAAGAGTAGAAAATATCATCCTGATGCCAACGTCAATAATCCTAACAAAGACAAGGCTGAGGAAATGTTTAAACTGGTTCAACAGGCATACGACCAAATTATGAATGAACGAAAGAACAAAAGTGCTTACTCAGGATACAGCAATTCCTCAGGAACCAGTGGTGGTTATTACAGTGGCTCCGGATATGGTGGTTATAATGAGTACAATCCTTTTGGAGAAGATGGTCCCTTTGGTGGATTTGGTGGTTTCGGTGGTTTTGGCAATCAGTATGGCAATACCAACCAAAAAGATTCTCACTACGTTGCCGCTGCTAACTATATTAACAGTGGTCATTTCAATGAGGCTTTAAATGTTCTTAATTCTATTCAGGACCGTACTGCAGAATGGTATTTTTTAAGTGCCGTTGCCAATAATGGTGTAGGAAATAATGTCCTCGCTCTTGACCTTGCCCGGACAGCCCTGCAAATGGAGCCAAACAACACTACGTACCAACGTCTTGTACAAACACTTCAAAGTGGTGGCAATTGGTACAGTGACAGACAGTCTATGTTTGGTGGCGACTCCGGCAGTATGACCTGTTGTGCAGACCCATGCACTACGCTGTGTCTGCTCAACCTATGTTGCCATTGTTAGTTAAATAAAAAACAAAAATAAGGATATATATATTATTGCAAACACGTTGCATTTCTATCTTTGCTCCGCCGCATATTAACAATTGCCTCCGCAAACTCGTCCCTTGGGGGACTCGAACAGTGCTCCGGCAATTGTGCTATGCTCGCAAAGATGACGAAATGCTGCCTATTATTTGTCATAATATATATATCCTTATTTTTTGTTTTTTATTTTAATCCAAATTGCAGGAGTTTAGTTGTGTCAGTCCAGCGTTGTGCATCGGTCTGCGCATTAAGTACTACGGAGATGCACTCTCTGTCTCCTTTCTTTCCTACGGATACGAGACACTTTCCTGCTGCACCTGTGCTTCCGGTTTTTAGACCCTTACAGCAGTCGTAGTAGTAGCTACTTTTTTTGTTCAGTAATTCATTTGTTGATGTCCATGTTTTGTTTAAAGTTTCCGAATATTGGCTTGATTTTTTGCAAATGTCTGCTATTGTCTTGTTTGAGTATGCTTCTATGGCTATCTTTGACAGGTCGCTGGCTGTAGTGTATTGGTTGTTGTCATCATAGCCGTCAGGAGATGTGAAGTGGGTATTTTCCAATTTCATGTCTCTTACGTTTTTATTCATTTCCAGAACGAAGCGTCCAACACACTGTGATGCCGTGAAGGTTTTCCCTTCGTTTTCTATGTTGTCTTTAAAAATCGTCTCTCCTGTAGCCTTTGCCAACACATATGCCGCATCATTTCCCGAAGAAATTAACAACCCATTAAGGAGTTCTTCAACTGTGACAACCTGTCCCTTGGCAAATCCTGCCTTGCTGGAATCTGCCGCAATCATATTGATTTCATCCCCTATTGTCACTGCATCATTAAGGTTCATAGTCTGCAGCACAGTAAGTGCTGTCATTAGTTTTGTTGTACTTGCCGGATACATCTTTTCGTTAATGTTTTTTCCATACAAAACATTTTTACTATTTATGTCAACCACTATTGCCGCCTTGGCACCTATGGTCTCTGTAAAATCACTATCATTTGAAGATACATAATTTAATGGATGTAAATTATAATCTGTCCATGGATTTTTCTCACTAATAACGTAGTTATCATGTATAAAATCCGAAACAGCCACATTACTTTGTGCTGCTTCCTTTACCGGGTTTTCATATTTTTTTGTTTCCTTTTCAATGTTAAATGCATAATTTATAACAGAAATTATCATAAGTGCTGCCAACATTCCGCTAATTATGCATCTTATTCTTTTCTTCACTTGTTTTCCTCCAACATTAATCCACCGGAACTAGTTTAAATCTTTTAAAGTAAATATTGGTTTGCTAAATGTAATTTCTTCCCATTGTTTCTCTGCCGTAACAGTATTTTCGTTTTTCCATGTTTTATACGTTTTTTCTGCAAGATTCTTTTCCATTGCATCTAAAACCTCTTCTGTTTTCTTTGCAATTGCATCTTTTTCAAAAATTTCCTGCAGCCTTTTTCTTTCAACACGGATTTTTTCTACCAGAACCGGACTTGTTAATTTGTAATAGTTTTCTAATTTTAAATCAAGTTCCTGTTTTTCCTCATCTTCCAGTTTTACACCGTTTTTCATTCCATATTCGTACATGCACTCACGTCTGCATATATCATCAAGTACTGTACTCTTAACCATTTCTTCCATTGTCATTTTTGCCTTGGTCTTGCTGCTCCAGTTTATTTCCTTGTTTTTTGTGAGATAGTAGGTTTCGTAAGTTGCCTGAGCTGTATAGGCATAGTATTTTGCCTCATCCAGATACACATCTGTATTGCCTGCGTGAATTGCAACTGTTTCATCAGTTTTTTTTGTTGTCTCTTCAACTTTTTTTGCTTTTTTAGCGCCACATCCCGTTAAACTGATTAAAGTTGCAATAACAAGTACAAGTACTGTTGCCATGTATTTAGTTTTGATTTTTTTATTATTTACTTTCATTTGTTATGTTCCAATCTTTTCATTCCAATGCTTTTATTCCCTAAGGGTCGACAGTGACTCTATAAGTTTCTTTGCCCTCTCAATTACATTATCATCACTAGGCTTTGGTGAATACTCAAATTTAGGTTCCACACCATTTATAAATTTCAGCCTTCCCTTATATTCTCTTACAAGAATTGGAATTCTATTCACATCAATATCCGCCTTAGGCCACATGGTAATTTTGATTTTGTCTTTGTTTCCTGATATTTCCGTTACAAAAGCCTTCTTGGCCTCAGCCTTAAGAAGAATTACTTTAAGAAGATTTTCTACCTGAATTGGAATATCTCCAAATCTATCCAGAAGTTCATCCTGCATATCCTCGTATTCTTCCACAGTCTCTATGCCTGCAATTCTCTTATAAATATCCATTTTAAGACTTTCATTTTTGATGTAATTGCCGGGAACATATGCATCTATAAGCAGATCAACTTTCGTTTCAAATTCATCTGCAATTTTATTTCCTTTCAGGGTTTCAATTGCCGTATTTAACATCTTGCAATAAAGATCGTATCCTACTGCCTCTAAATGTCCACTCTGTTGAGCCCCCAGAAGATTTCCTGTTCCTCTGATTTCCAAATCTCTCATGGCAATTTTTACACCGGAGCCAAGTTCCGTGAAATCTCTTATGGCTCCAAGTCTCTTTTCCGCAACTTCCGTCAGAATTTTGTTTCTGCTATACATAAGGAATGCATATGCCATTCTGTTGGATCTTCCAACTCGTCCTCTAAGCTGGTAAAGCTGGGACAATCCCATTCGCTCTGCATTATGAATAATCATTGTATTGGCATTTGATATATCAAGTCCTGTCTCAATAATTGTCGTACATACAAGCACATCAATATCTCCATTTACAAAATCATACATAATTTCTTCCAGCTGTCTCTCACCCATCTGTCCATGGGCAAAAGCCACTCTGGCTTCCGGCACCATTTTTTGTACCGTTGCCGCCATTTCCGCAATGTCCTGTACTCTGTTATGAACAAAATATACCTGTCCCCCCCTTGCAAGTTCTCTGTTTATGGCATCCCTTACAATTTCTTCATTGTATTCCACAACAAATGTCTGTATAGGCATTCTGTCCTGAGGCGGTTCTTCCATTATGCACATATCCCTAATTCCAATAAGACTCATGTGCAGTGTTCTTGGAATAGGTGTAGCCGTAAGGGTAATTACGTCTACGTTATTCTTCAATTCCTTTATCTTCTCTTTATGTTTTACGCCAAATCTCTGTTCCTCATCAATTATAAGAAGTCCAAGGTCTTTGAATTTCACGTCGGAAGACAAAAGCCTGTGGGTTCCAATTACAATGTCCACATATCCTTTTTTTAAATCTCTTATGTTTTTGTCGATATTGCTTTTTGTTCTAAATCGGGACAGCATTTCCACTCTTACAGGGAAATCCTTAAATCTCTGCTTAAAAGTCTTGTAATGTTGCTGTGCCAAAACTGTAGTTGGCACAAGATATGCCACCTGCTTGTTATCCTGAACCGCTTTAAATGCTGCTCTTATTGCTACTTCCGTCTTTCCAAATCCTACGTCACCGCAAATAAGCCTGTCCATAATCTTGTTGCTTTCCATATCCTTTTTTACTTCACTTATGGCTGTAAGCTGATCCTCTGTTTCCTCAAACGGGAACATTTCCTCAAATTCCTTCTGCCATTCCGTATCCTCTGAAAAGCGATATCCTGTACCGTTCTGTCTTATTGCATAAAGTTCAACCAGTTCCTTTGCAATGTCCGCTACTGCCTTCTTTACACGGCCTTTTGTTTTATTCCATTCCTGACCTCCCAGCTTGTTAAGCTTGGGTGGTTTAGCTTCACTGTCTGCATATTTTTGAATCATATCCAGCTGTGTCGCAAGGACATATAGATTTGCCCCGCCGGCATATTCAATCTTGATATAATCCTTTACCACATGGTCCACTTCCACTTTTTCAATACCACGATAAACACCAAGTCCGTGGTTTTCATGCACCACGTAGTCACCTATATTTAAATCTGCAAAACTGGATATATTAACACCTGAATATCCATGCTTCTTACGTTTCTTTTTCTTCTTTTCTCCAAAAATATCCGTATCGGAAATAGCTACGAATTTAATCATTGGATATGCAAATCCTTTTCGAAGCGCTCCTCTTACAATCATCACTTCTCCAGGCATTACCTGACGTTCCTTGTTTTCTTCAAAAAAGGCACTGATTCCGTAATCTCTCAAATCCTCCGCAAGTCTTCTGGCTCTTGTTGTTGACGATGTAACTAACAGCACGCTATATTTTTGTTCTTTATATTTTTTTAGATCTTCTACAAGCATATCGAACTTACTGTTATAAGGACTTGTGTTTCTTGTTGCTACCTCAACGAATTCATCTGTTGTAAACTTCTTTATTTTCTGGGCAATCGCAGTAAAAAGTACCTTTGGTGCCTCATTTATTTTTTCTATTATAGTTTCTTTGTTCCAGAGAATATCAGTCTGACCTGCCAGTACATAACCCTTCTGCAGTCTGTTACTCATGCTCTCTCTAAATTCAGTATCCACAGCATTTAACTGCTCCTCGACTCTTTTAGGCTCATCAATAAAATATATTGGATTTGTAAAATAATCTAAAAGGCTTACAAGTCCATCGCAGAAGTAGTTTACATAACTGTCTATTGCCACGCCATATGGATTTATTTCCATATTAGTCAGAAACTCTTCAATAGTCTGTTTTAATCTGTTAGCCTCTTCTGTTTTAAAATCTTTTCTGAATTTATCATATGCCTTATCCAATGCAGTTCTTATTTCTCCAATACCTGCATCTATTTCTTCTTTTGTTAGGAAATATTCACTGGCAGGATAAATTCTTATAGTCGAAAGATTTTCTATGGAACGCTGACTTTCTATTTCAAAGCTTTTAATTATGTCAACCTCATCATCCCAAAAATCTATTCTGTAAGGGACTTCATCTGTAAGAGTATATATATCCACAATACTTCCCCTTACGGCAAACTGTCCCGGACTGTCTACCTGAACTACCGATTCATAGCCCATTAGAACCAATTTTTTCTTAAGGGCATCCATCTCTATTACGCTGCCCTCTCCGATTTCAAAGTAATTTTCCTTTATCTTCTTTAAAGGAAAAATCTTATCCATAAAGGCATCTGCTGTCAGGATAACCGTAAACGGCTTATTCTCAACGATTTTTTGAATAAATTCCAGTCTTTGTCTTAATATATAATTTCCATGAACATCTGCACTAAAGAAAATCAAATCCTTTGACGGATACATAACAACATCATCTGTAAAGCATTTCATGTCATCATATAATTCTTTTGCTTTTATTGCACTAAAAGTAACAATGACTTTCTGCTCATAGCCATTGCTCAATCCCGTTATAAAATGTGCAAGTTGAGAGTCCATACATCCTGTGACCTGACAGGATTTTCCATCGGACAGGCAGTTCTTCACCTGCTCATATTCATTTAATTGTAAAAGCGGATAATCAAAACTATTCATAATCCTCACTCTTTTAGTTATATTTATTCATTGCCGTCTGGGCACCATACATAACTATTAATTCTGCTGCTGATGCTGCATCTCTTATGGCATCATCCACAAAAACTCTGTCCTGCTTTGAAAATTTTCCAAGAACATGTTTTACCAAATCGCCCTCATTGGCTCCAACACCAACTTTTATTCTTGTAAATCCATCGGTTCCCGCATGACTGATAATGCTCTTTAGCCCATTATGTCCCCCTGCACTTCCTTTGGTTCTTATTCTTATTTTTCCTACTGGAAGACTTATGTCATCAGATACTACTATTATATCCGATTTTGCATCTAATTTATAAAAATCCATAACCGCTCTTACGGATTCTCCACTAAGATTCATGTACGTCTGTGGTTTTACCAATACAACTTTTTCACTGCCAATGGTTCCAATTCCACATAATGCCTTGTGCCTTTTCGTCTTTACTTCTATTCCCATTTGTTCAGCTAATTCATCTATAACATCAAATCCTACATTATGTCTTGTTTTTTCATATTTTTTGTCTGGATTTCCCAGTCCAATAATTGCGTACATATTCTGACCTTCCTTTAATTATATACGTCCGATTATAGCATTTTTCATTTTCTTATACAACTGCCCCGGGTGCCTTATCTCCTAACATAAAACCTATATTCCTTAGCATAAAAATCCGACCACAATCGTTTGCAATGAACACAAACCAATCGTAGTCGGATTAATTATTTCTGAATCACCGATCTTATTCAGATTTTTACTGTGGGTCATCCGGCTCTAATAATGCCTTCTCATATGCTTCAAGAACTATGTTCTGAATTGACGCTCTGGTTTCAGAATTAATAGGATGTGCTATATCTCTGTATTCACCGTCTGCTGCTTTTCTGGACGGCATAGCAATAAACAATCCTTTTTCGCCTTCAACAACTTTAATGTCATGAACTACGAATTCATCATCAATAGTTATTGATACGACTGCTTTCATCTTTCCCTCTTTAGTCATTTTTCTGACTCTCACATCTGTTATGTTCATAATTTGTACCCAGCCTTTCAATTACAAGTCCGCTCGTATTCGAAAGACGCAAACACATGAAGTGAAAAAAATCGTGTCTGCATTTTTATCCTTTCTTTTTTATTTTTTCCACCCTTTTTGCTTTTTATTTATAAGCTATATCTGAAATTCCTTTCATTTATAATTCTTAATTCATTAGGATCACCTACATGTTCTCCCGGATTAATTGTACTATGACTTTCAATAATACAGTTTTCGATCACTGCATTGTCTCCAATATATACATCATTTAAAATAACGGCATTTTTAATCTGGCAATTATTACCTATATACGCCTGCTTGAATACAACGGAGTTTTCTATAGTACCATTAATAATACATCCACTTGAAATCAGACTGTTTACAACGTTTGATCCCGGATTATATTTTGCCGGTGGTAAATCTTCTACCTTTGAATAAATATCCGGATATTGTTTAAAGAAAAAGTCTCTCACTTCAGGCTTTAAGAAATCCATGTTAATGTCATAATATCCCTTAACGCTTGCTATATGTTTCCAGTAAGTTTCTAACTGGTACACATATATTTTCTTTGATGTTTTATTTCGTATAATAATATCATTTACAAAATCATATCTGTCTTCAGCAATACACTGTTCCAATAATTGAATTAACAGTCTTCTTCTTACTATATATATACCTGTAGATACGAGAGTTCCCGAACTTTCCATTGGCTTTTCTTCAAAATCAAGAATTCTGCCATTATTGTCTGCAACAACTACACCGTAAGAAGATACATCTGTGCCTTCCTCCACGTTCTTACATACAACTGTAATGTCTGCTCCTGTTTCTACATGTCTTTCCAGTGCTTTATTGTAGTCCATCTTATATACTGCATCTGCTGATGCAATAATTACGTAAGGTTCGTGACTTTTCTTCAGAAATCCAATGTTCTGTGCCATGGCATCTGCAGTACCTCTGTACCAAAATCCATTATCTGAAGTAATTGATGGTGTAAATACATATAAACCACCCTGTTTTCTTCCGAAGTCCCACCACTTGGACGAACTTAAATGTTCGTTAAGGGACCATGCATTGTACTGTGTAAGTACAGCTACTTTATGTATATGCGAATTGGTCATATTACTTAACGCAAAATCTATAGCTCTATAACTGCCTGCTATAGGCATAGCTCCTACTGCTCTTTTCTTTGACAACTCCTGCATTCTGCTGTTATTTCCGCCTGCTAAAATTATACCTACTGCTCTCATTAATTCTCACCTGCCTTAATTATATAGCCACCTGATGGTAGGTTTCCTTCAGGATAATCTGAATACTCTGTCTTGCCTGATATTGCAACATTCTTTCCGATTGTAACCTTGTCAGGAATTAATGAGCCTTCGCCAATAATTGTCAATTCACAGTTGTAAATCTTCTTACTTAACTGGCTTTCTGCATACTCAAAAGCACCAATCGTACAATCTTCTCCTATCTCTACGTTCTCTGCAATGATTGCATTTTCAATTCTGCTTCCTTTTTTTATCCTTGTGCCCTGCATAATAATGGAATCATGAATTTCCACTCCCTCTTCTATTTCTACATTGGCACTTATTACGGAATTAAAAACACTTCCCCTTATGTCGCATCCTTCACCAATAATGCTTCGTTCTACTTTCGCATCTGCTGATACGTACTGTGGAGGCAATGCGTCATTCTTTGTATAAATTTTCCAAAATTCTTCGTATAAGTTAAACTCAGGAACAATATCAATAAGCTCCATGTTAGCTTCCCAATATGACTTAAGGGTTCCTACATCTTTCCAATATCCTGTATATTCATAAGCGTATATTGATTTTCCATTTTGATGAATATATGGAATAACATGCATACCGAAATCACAATTAGGCTGATCTTTTAGTTTAATCAGTGCTTCCTTTAATGCCGGCCAGCTAAATATGTATATACCCATAGACGCCAGATTGCTCTTTGGATGTTCCGGTTTTTCCTGAAACTCAGTAATCTTGTGGTTTTCGTCCGTTACTACCACACCGAATCTGCTGGCTTCCTCTATAGGAACAGGCATCGCGGCAATAGTTACGTCTGCATTATTTACTTTGTGATAATCAAGCATAATCTCGTAATCCATCTTATATATATGGTCACCTGAAAGTATCAGAACATAATCCGGATTATAGGATTCAATATAATCAAGGTTCTGGTAAATCGCATTCGCAGTTCCTGTATACCATTCTGTGTTCTCACTTTTTTCGTAAGGTGGGAGAACTGTCACCCCTCCTATGTTTCTGTCAAGATCCCATGGAATACCGATTCCTATATGGGCATTTAATCTTAACGGCTGATACTGTGTAAGTACACCTACAGTATCAATTCCTGAATTAATACAATTGCTAAGCGGGAAATCAATTATCTTGTATTTTCCCCCAAAAGCAACCGCCGGTTTCGCTACTTTTGCTGTTAAGACTCCAAGTCTGCTTCCCTGGCCCCCTGCCAGCAACATCGCTATCATTTCTTTTTTTACCATGTCACTCACCTCGCTGCTTTAATAAGTAATAAAATTATACCATTAATTAGCTTTCAAATAAAGTATTTACCGCCTATTTTTATTCGTCATTTTATTCATTTTATCATTTTTAAGCGTTATTTTTTTACTTTTGTTGTTAAAATTGTACAACCTTTTTCCATTTTTTTGTCACATTTTATTCTTGTGATTTTTTTAACAAATTATCCCATCATATTTTCTCTTTATTTTTTCTTTAAAAATTGCCTTAACAAGTGTATAATAATTACAGTTTTTCAGATTGGAGAATTAATTATGTACAATTTAGATTTTAACGTACCTGCCAAACTCCATTTTACCGGAATTGGTGGAATCAGTATGAGTGCACTTGCTGAAATAATGATTTCAAGAGGATTTACAATTGTTGGCTCTGATTCAAGGGAATCAGAAATAACTAAACATTTAGAGTCTTTAGGCGCAACAATTTATTACGGACAGAAAGCCGGAAATGTGTCTCCTGACACGGAAGTTCTTATTTACACTGCTGCCGTAAAAGAGGATAACCCTGAATTAGTTGCAGCCAAAAGCATGAATATTCCGCTTCTTACAAGAGCAGAATTTTTAGGACAGATTATGCTTAACTATCCTATGGCTGTTGGAGTAGCCGGAACTCACGGAAAAACAACTACTACATCAATGCTTTCCCAGATTATGCTTCAGGCAAACACTGATCCTACTATTTTGGTAGGTGGTATAATGCCGGCAATCAAGGGAAATACCCGTGTAGGACATTCTGATAAATTAATCACCGAGGCCTGTGAATATACAAACAGTTTCCTATCATTTAAACCTAATCTTGCCATTATTTTAAATGTGGCAGCTGACCACCTTGACTTTTTCAAGGATTTAGATGATATCAGACACAGTTTCAGAAAATATGCAGAATTAGTTCCTGCTGATGGAGCTTTGGTTATTAACAGTGACATTGATAATTTAGAATATTTTACTGAAGGTCTTCCATGTACGGTTATTACTGTCGGTTCAGATCCTTCGAAGAGTATGTACAGTGCTACAAACATTGAATATGATGAGTTTGCCAGAGCTTCATATGATTTAGTTGTTAATAATAAAGTAAAAACTCATATTAAACTTCATGTTACAGGTGAACACAATATTTATAATTCACTGGCTGCCATTGCTGCTGCTCACTTTATGAATATTAGTGATGAGGATATTATTTCCGGCCTTACCCAGTATGGTGGAACAGACAGACGTTTCCAGTACAAGGGAAAAATAGGTGATGTTACAATTATTGATGATTATGCTCATCATCCTGATGAAATTACTGCTACTCTTAAGACTGCAAAGCATTATCCTCATAAAAAGATGTGGGTAGTGTTCCAGCCACATACATACTCCAGAACTAAGGCATTGCTTCCTGAATTTGCCAAAGCATTAAAAGAAGCTGATGCTGTTGTTCTCGCAGATATTTATGCTGCAAGAGAAAAGAATACTCTTGGCATAAGTTCGAAAGATGTAATGAATGAAATCAAAAAACTCGGTGGAACTGCATACTATTTCCCAAGTTTTTCAGAAATAGAAAATTTTTTATTAGAAAATTGTGACGGCAATGATTTGTTAATAACAATGGGTGCCGGAGATGTAGTAAAAATAGGCGACCACCTTCTTGGAAATTAACTTATTAACATTCCACAAAATTTTGTTGATAACTTTTAACAAGATTTTGTGGATTTTTTGTTTACATAACATAGTTGTTTAGCAACCGCTTTAATGTTCGTAGTAATAAGCCTTCTGACAAATTTCGACATTTTATTTTTTCTGTTTATTATCATTATTAACATTATTAACATTGCCTGCAATCCCTTTAAAATAGGGCATTTCAGCCAATTTGTGACGTTGCATTTTTATCTTTTTATGCTATACTCATCTTGCGCGTGAGATATGGAAAAACTTAAGGCAACAACATCACATGAAAAGGGATTTGATATAATGAATAAATTAATTTTTGACAGAGGAAATTTTTCGGATTTTACATCCGTTTCAAATATTTTTATAGATGAGTATATGCCTGGTGCAAATGGTGAATTTATTAAAATTTATCTTCATTTACTGCGCCTTGTTAACACAGGTTGCGAGGATTTATCTATATCTAAAATTGCGGACAAGTTTAATATGTTAGAGACAGATGTTATACGTGCCCTTAATTATTGGTCAGATCAGCATCTTTTGTCTTTATCATTTGATAATTCTTACAATATTACAGGAGTAAGACTTGAATCATTAAGCCATAACCGTTATATTGTTAAAGGCATAAGCGGAAACAGGGAAAACGAAGATACTGTTACTGAGACTTTAGCTACGGCATCAGGAGAAGTTTCTCCTGCGGCTGTTCCTGAAAGCACTGGAGTTATCGTTCCTGCCAGAAAAAAATACAATTCAAAGGAGATTGCTGTTTTTTCAAAGGATGAACGTTTATCTCAATTAACTTTCCTGGCTGAAACATATTTAGGAAAAACTCTTACGTCTTCTGATGTTAACTGCATTATTTATATGTTACGGGAATTAAATCTGAATGCAGATTTTATTGAATACATACTTGAAACTTCTATTTCTAACGGACATAAAGCTTTATCATATGTTGAGAAACAGGCCGTTAATTACTTTAAAAAGAACATACTTACGATAGAAGAAGCAAAAGCTGATGCCAGACTTCGCAGCGAGATCTGCAAAAGCATCTACAAAATATTTGGTCTTGAAACCAAGACCCCTGCCAAAAAGGAATTAGATTACATTTCTAAATGGACAACTGAGCTGGGCTTTAGTGACAACATTATTTTAGAGGCATGTAACCGCACTATGGAACATACCCACACTGCCAGTTTCCAGTATGCTGACAAGATTTTACTTACATGGTCAGGAAATAAAGTATCTTCCATGGATGACATCAAAAAGCTTGATTCAGCACATTCAGAAGAAAACAAAGAAAAATTCAGGAAACCTAAGGCTGTTTCAAGACCAAAGAACGCAAAACAGTTTGCTTCCCGCGGTTATAATCATATGGAAATAGAAAAACAGGCCAGAGCAAAAGCTGCTGAAAAGGCAAAACTTGTGTCACGGCAGTAGCAACGATATCTTTAATTGGAGAGTTATATGGGATTAACAAGACAACAGTTTGATTATATTACAAATAAATATAACAACAAAAGACTGGAAAACCAAATAAAGTTAAATGACCGCATTAGGACACTTTACGAAAAAGTCCCTGAAATTAAGCAATGTGACAATGAAATCAGTTCTCTTGCCATAAGAGCTGCCCGACTTGCTTTAGATGGTGACACTTCAGCAAAAGATACATTGTCAGAAGATATTGCCAAGGTAAGTGACAGAAAACATGCCCTACTGTTAGCCAATGGGTACAGTTCTGATTATTTAGATCCTATTTACGACTGTCCGTTTTGTAAGGACACCGGGTTTATTAACGGTAAGCCCTGCGAATGTCTTCAAAAGGAAGTTGTTAATGATATTTATGTAAATCCGGAACTAATGGAAGTTTTGGAACGGGAGAATTTCGATACATTTGATTTCGATTTTTATTCTGATGATTGCATTGATGAAACTATCGGCACTTCTGCTTTAGACAACATTGAATCTGTTGTGGATTACTGCCGATATTTTATAAATAATTTTGATAATAAATTTGACAATCTTTTATTCTATGGTGCTGCCGGAAGTGGTAAAACCTTTCTGATTAACTGTATTGCCAAGGAACTCATTGAAAAATCTTATACCGTTGTCTACTTGACGGCTGTACGTTTTTTTGAGATATTATCAAAGCACACCTTTAATAAAACTAATGAGTCCGGTGCCAGCCAGCTTACAATGCATGAATTATTACACTGTGACTTGTTAATTATTGACGATCTGGGAAGTGAAATGAAAAATTCATTTACTGATTCTGCCCTGTTTGATTGTCTTAACGATAGACTTATACATCAAAAATCAACAATTATATCTACTAATCTTTCATTGGAGGAATTAAACGAAAGTTATTCCGACAGAGTATTCTCAAGAACTATCGGTGGATATACTATTTTCAAGATTTTTGGTGATGATATAAGAATAAAGAAAAAATTATCTAATTAACACACTTTTACACATGGAGGAAATTTTACAATGGCTATTAACAAATTTATTGAGTCAATTCCGGTTGGGCCCCTTGCAATTGTGGCTTTATCAGGAAGCAAAGCTTTAGGCGAAACTGTGGACGCTTATATTTCTAATTGGAGAAGCGACAGAGTTGAAGCTAAAGAATCACCAATAACTTTCAAGGGATACGTTAAGGATTCTTATCTCTTAGACGTTAACACTCCAAGATTTGGTACAGGGGAAGCAAAATGTACACTTAGAGATACTGTACGTGGTACAGACCTTTACATTATTGATGATGTAACTAACTACAGCATTGAATATACTGTATGCGGACATAAGAATCATATGTCTCCTGATGATCACTACGCTGATATTAAGAGAGTTATTGCAGCCGCTGCCGGTAAAGCAAAAAAAATTACTGTAATTATGCCTTTCTTATATGAAAGCAGACAACATAGACGTACTTCAAGAGAGTCTATGGACTGTGCTGTAATGCTTCAGGAATTAGTTAGCATGGGGGTTGATAACATTTTAACTTTTGATGCTCACGATCCACGAGTTAACAATGCAATTCCTATCAGTGGTTTTGAATCAATTATGCCAACATATCAGTTTATTAAGAACCTTTTAAGAAATGTTGATGACTTAACATTGGATGATGATCATTTAATGGTTATCAGCCCGGATGAAGGTGCTATGGGAAGAGTTGTTTACTTTGCAAATGTACTTGGAATCAATATGGGTATGTTCTATAAACGTCGTGATTATACTACTATTGTTAATGGTCGTAACCCGATTGTTGCTCACGAATATCTTGGTGAATCAGTTGAAGGAAAAGACGTGTTAATTATTGACGATATGATTTCATCCGGTGAAAGTATGCTTGATGTTGCAAGACAGCTTAAGAAGAGAAAAGCAAAAAGAGTTTTTGTTGCTTCAACATTTGGTCTCTTTACTAACGGACTTGATTCTTTTGATAAGGCTTATGAAGAAGGCTTAATCTACAGAGTTATGACAACTAACTGTATTTACCAGACTCCTGAACTTCTTTCAAGAGAATGGTACATCAATGTAGATGTTGCAAAATATACTGCACTCTTTATTGACAGATTAAACCACGATTCTTCAATCAGCGACTTACTGGATCCATACGAAAAAATCCAGAGAAAAATTGAAGTATATAACAACAGAAAGTAATAGTTATATTTTATTAAAAGAGTGATATTTCCGGGGCAGACAGAAGGCTTACAGGGAACAATCGAAGCACTTGATTTGTTTAAATATAAAAAGAACTGTTAGTTTTATATGGAAACAGTGATTTCAAAATCACTGTTTCAGATGCACTGAGTGCAGAATTTATCAGAAATTCTGCATGAATTGCATCGGTACTATAAAAATTAACAGTTCTTTTTATATTATCAAACATTCAAGTGATGAGCTGTTCCCTGTAAGCCTTCTGTCTGCCCCGAGAACAATCACCTTTTTAAATTAAAATATTCTATAACTTTATGAAGTTATACTTCAGGTTCAATTTATCTGCCATGACTTTTTCACGCGTGTGACAGGAGAACAGTACTACCTGCTCCATACTTTCTGCCATGAATTTAAGTGTATTTCCCATTCTCTTGTTGTCATACATTACAAAGGCATCATCTAAAAGAATAGGTTTTTTGTCCTTTTCAAAAATAATGTCTGCTGCTGCCAGACGAAGAGCCATATACATCTGCTCAATTGTCCCCTTGCTTAGTCTTGAAGACGGTATAAGGGATTTTTTATTGTTTATGGTAATATTTAGTCTTTCGTCAATTGTAATGTTGTCATACTTGCCATTTGTTATTTTTGACATGTAATATGACGCCTGCTTGTTTAAGCGTTTTCCAAAACTGCTTCTGATTTCATTTGCAATCTCTTCTATGTTACGCTTTGCTTCCTCAATGGCATGAATTTCTTCTTTTGCCTTCTTAATATTTTCAAGTCTGCGTTTTAACTCTTCGATTCTCTTTTCAAGTTCAATTTCATTTTCTTTCTTCTGTTCTAATGCAAATTGTGCCTTTGAAACGCCATCATTAAGAGTTCTCTCCTGAGCTTCAATTTCTCTAATCTCATCACTATAGTCATCAGAACTTACCTGTGTATTTTCTTCCTGCTTAATAATTTCCTGAGTCTGGTTCAATGCTTCCTGTTTTGTTTCAAGCTGACGTCTGACGTAAATTTCTTCATGTTTTGCCGCCTCCAGTTTGTCACTTGTCAGTCGCAGTTCTTTCAGAATCTCAAATTTCCTCTTTTTGTGCTTTTTCTTAAAGCAGTATCTTATAATGGCAAGTACAAATAAAATGAATGCTATTCCCATACAAATCGCCGGGCGCATATAGTATTCCTTAATTGTTATGAACTGCAGATTTCCTACTACAAATCCAATAGCAGCTCCCACAAAAGCCAAAGCCAATATAACAAAAGTAACCGGCATATTGCTTTTATTCATTATCTTGTCCATAAGTGCTTCCATTGTCTCATGTGAATCAATTCCCTTTTCCAAAAGACTGCTTTCTAATTCTTTCTTATGATTCTTAATCTGTTCCAACTGGTTGCTGTACTTCTCAACTTCAGTTGTATAGGAAATAGCGTCCTGATAAAGTTTGTCTTTTCTCTCATTTTGCTTTGCCAGTTCTTCAAGACGTTTTTTGTCCAGGGCTGAAAGTTCTTTCTTCTTTTCCAAAAGATGATTTACATTCTCTTTCTTCTGTTCAATAGACGATATAATCTTATGTTGTTCTCTTTCGGTTATTTCAAGTTGTTCTGTAGTTAACTTAACTGACTTTTTAATTATGTCCTCTTCACCAATTTTATTTTCAGTAATTATTTTCTTCTTCTGAATATCAAGATCTGAAAAGGCTTCTTTTATATCTATCTCCATAGACTTAGTTGCCCCAAGATTTGCCGCATAATTCTTAAGTATTACTTCCAATTCCTTATCTGTAACACTTCCCAGCTGGCTTATACTTATAGTATTGTAATAGCAGCTTTCATCAAGACCTGCAAAAAGTTCCTCAATCTGCTCTTCTGTTAATTCAATTCCTTCATCCTCATTTATAACTCTGAAAAGCCTATGCTCCCTGTTAAAATTTCTCTCAATTCTGTAATTAGTACCATCATTTTCAATGCGCATAATGCCCTGATAGTTTGAAGGATTCTCCCACGGTTCATATTTACTGTACACATCTCTTCCACTGGCTTTTCCACGTTGTTTTTCAATTCCAAAAAGCATACCTCTTATAAATGTATGAAGAGTTGTTTTTCCTGCCTCATTTTCACCATAGATAATGTTAAGCCCCGGCTCCAATGAAACATTTTTGTGATTAAATTTTCCGAAATTCGTAAGCTGTATTTCCTTTATAATCATAATCTGTCCTCCATTGCATCCATCAGAGCTTTTGTACCATAGTAGAGGGTTTTCTTATCAATCTGACTTAGCGGTTCTTTCTCTAAAAATCTCCCAATAAACATTCCTAAGATATTATCTTTATTATCATAATATAATTCCTCAAAATCATAATCCGGTACTGTCAAATCTCTTATTAACACTACATTCCCAACATTGGCTATATCTCTTTGGTTAATTTCAAAATCCGGATTTCTATATCCATCCAATGTAATCTTGTACATATTTTCTTCGCCGTTTTGCTTTATCATATCCTCTATTCTGTGACGGATTTCAAGGTTTGTTGCTGTAGGTGTTACAGTGTATTCTATTTCTTTATAAATTCTTTTAGCAAAAGGTACAAACTCAACCTCAAGCCCACGCTTATTTACCTCACCGTAAATATAGCCTCTTTCACCAACATCATTCATATCCATTGGTTCCAAATCCCCACAATATGCCATAGCGTTTCTTTCGTCAATTTCAGGCTTATGAATATGTCCTAAAGCAACGTAATCAAATTCAGACATCGCCAGCCTTTTCCTGTTAATAGGGATGTGTTTCTCATCACCACCGTGAGCTACCAAAATATTAATCATATCAGGATTGTCCAAAATTATTCGGTCATACACTGAGTCCTCTATTTCCGTCTGATGATAACTCAGACCATACACACATGTATTTAATTCTGGGATTTCTACCTTCTGAATATTCTTATCTCCTAAGAAAATAACATTGTCACTCCATTTAAAGCCCTCGTAGAATGATCCCTTTTTAATGGCATCATGATTTCCCGCACAAAGAACAACCTTTGTGTTTTCTATTGTGGAAAATAAATAATCTACTTCCCTAAGTTCTCTTAGAAGTGGCTGTCTGTGAAATAAATCTCCGGAAATTATAAGCATATCCACCGGATCCATCTTTATTTTTTTTATAAGCCTCTCAAATGTAGCCCAAATCTCATCTCCACGATTTGCCGCCCATTTATATTTATTCTCCGGGTTTGCCCCCAGATGAATATCTCCTGTATGTATGAAACGCATAGTTCCTCCTAATTTCCATTCCGACATAACAATGCCGCTAATTCTATCAACAGTATACCATTAATAGAATTAACGGTCAAAGTGCCACTAATTTTTATAATTGTCCTCGAAAGTCCATATTTTTGAACCACTGTTATTACATATAAGTCCGTAGTTATCCTTTGCCACATTAATTGCGGCATTCTTATCATCATATACCCCGATTAATCTGCCATGACCATATACAAAATATCTTTCACCTTCACTATTATTAAAGTCCGCAGAAATTTCCGCATCTTTGTCAAAAACAACTGTTCCTCTCTTTATAAAGTTAAACTCTGTATCAGATGCAAGATTATTAACAAATGACAACGCTAATTCTTTCATTTTAATATCATCCATATAGTATGAGGACTTAGCCGTTACCGTCTTTTCTTCCGTATTGTTCAATAACTGATCATCTTCAATAGCCTTGCCCTTTTTCCAACGTTTGAAGCTAATAACTGAATCAGTAACTTCTATGTTACTCAAAACCACATTATTTTGTGAATACTGTTTTACTTCTTTAAAGTCTTTGTCCACTATTTTCAGCTCTGTAATAGGGAATCTCTTATATTTGTCCACTGACGAATCAGCAAGTCCATAAACAAGGTTTTCTCCGGTATACCCACACACAGTTATTTTTTTGCCATTTCCGGATATTTCTTTCTTGCTACCATTAGTCAGGTTAACAATAGTTATACTGTCACTGTTATTTAATGTGCAATCAGTATTGTAAGCAACCATGTTTCCCTTATCATTTACAACACATGCTCCATCCTGAAAACGTCCTGCCAGAACACCGAATTCCTTTGTCTTCATATTTGCAAAGTAAATTGTATTATCAAGCATTATATAAACTGTCTTGTCGCCCTCATAGCATAATTCTGACATTTGCTGTTCAAGCACCTGAGCTTCCTTATCAGTTGGAATAAATACCACTTCCGTAGATTCATTTTTCGACACATTGTATTTCATTATGGATATTCCGTTTTCCCCGATATGCTTGTCTGAAGGGCTATACCCATAAATCATGAACTCAACATTGCCATCATCATCAACCTTCATAACTCTGGCTTTCATCTTGTATAATTTGTCTGCATTTTGAACTTTCTTTGTAAAAATAGTCTGAACTTTTTTGGACTCTGTATTAATGGAATAAACTTCCCCGTTTATATCCCATGCAAGATTCTTACCGTTATCACTTTCAACATGATTAACTTCTTTTTGTTTCTGAATTCCGAAATCAATAAAGGCATTTCCAACATTATTCTTGTTAACTTCCCATATCTGGTTCATCTCCCTGTTATAGGCTAATACGTAAGTCTTTCCCGAATAATTCCATGCAGTTATTGTTTCTGCAATATTATACCATTCTTCCTTTTTCTGGGCGTTCTTTGATCTAACCCTGTATAAAAGAGTGTATGTTACGGATTCTCCCGTTTCCTTAATATGAATATCTTTTATTGATATTTCAACATTTCCCACTCTCTCCACATTGTTCATAGAACCCCATAGAATCATCTTAAGAATGTTTCTGATTGTAACTTCTCCCAAATCATCATTTGAGTATCTTGAATCCGGTTCCAGATATGCCTGAAGCTTCAATCCTTTTTCTTCTGAAAAAGTATCGTCACTTAATTTCTTTACGAATTTCAGCTGACCATCAATTACGTCATCTTTATCCATTATCATAATTCTTGTGTAATAATAAACCTGTTTATGTCTGTCAGTATCCATTATAAGCTTAAGGCTGTATTCTTTGCCCTTTTCCATAATAGGACTTGCAACATAACTTGCACTTACAACTCCTTTACCTACATTTTTTAAATCTGCTGTAACATCACCACTGTCAACCAGATTATCTTTTAACAAATCATAAACTTCGTAACTTATTTTCTGTATTTTATTCTTTTTTGTCTGTATTTTTAAAGGAACCTGTCTTGCAGAATTTATTGGAATAATTACATCTCTCATGTGGGAAATGTTCATTTCCATGGTATACCCCTCAATTCTTCCAATTAATTCATTACCATAATAAGCAAGCACTTCCGGAACAGCATCTGTGGATGCCTCTGTCTGTTTCTTAGTCTCCGTATTTTTTTCACTTCCGTTAAACCTCACTGCTATTACTATAGCCAGCGCAAGTATAAGTACAATTACAACTGCAATAATTACTTTTTTCTTCATTTCTAATGATATTCCTTTATTTTTTCAATTATCTATTATGCACACAAAGGGCAGTCTCTAAACTGCCCTTTTAATATTTTTACGAATATTAGTGTTTTGTTAACACCTTCGCAGACAAATTATCTGTTCTATTTTGTTTTTTCTTAGCCACTTTTCTCTTCTTCATAACTTTAGGGAATTCAAACACTACACATTCAAATGGTCTAAGTGGCATTTCCAGTCTGTAAGGCTTTCCATCACACTCCTCAGGCACTGCTTTGTATTTAACTACCTGGGTATCTCCTGTTTCTGTGGTAAGAATTCTCTTATAAGTTCCCGGTTTTGGAACTCCCACACAGTACCCCGGTCTTTCTACCGGTGTAAAATTACACACAAATCCTACTGAATTCTTATAATCAGGTTCTGTGGTCTTTCTTATAAAGCTGAATATACTTCTGTCTGCATCATTAGCATTTATCCATTCAAAAGCACCATAACCTTTTGTCTCTGTATAAAGCGCCGGATAAGCTTTGTATATGTGAAGTAATTTTTTGACATATTCCTGCATATCCTTGTGTTCAGGCTCTTCTAACAGGAACCAGTCAAGGCTTCTCTTTTCAGACCATTCCCTAAGCTGTGCAAACTCCTGTCCCATAAATAAAAGCTTTCTTCCCGGATGTCCCAGCATAAATGTATACGCCGCCTTAAGATTTTTGAACTTATCTGCGGGGTATCCCGGCATTTTGTTAATCATTGAACACTTAAGATGTACCACCTCATCATGCGACAGTACAAGAATAAAGTTCTCGCTAAATGCATAAGTTATTCCAAATGTCATCTTATTATGATTATTCTTTTTGAAATACGGATCTAATTTTGTGTATTCAAGAAAGTCATGCATCCAACCCATATTCCATTTGTATGAAAATCCTAATCCTCCATCTTCCGGAGCCATAGTAACCTTTGGCCATGCAGTAGATTCCTCCGCTATTATGTAGGCTCTAGGATTTCTATATCTCATTATACTGCTTAAATGTTTGAAGAATTCAATTGCTTCAAGGTTTTCATTTCCACCATAGATGTTAGGAATCCACTGTCCATCTTCTCTTCCGTAATCTCTGTAAAGCATTGATGCCACAGCGTCTACTCGCAGTCCGTCAATATGATATTTTTCCACCCAGAACAATGCGTTGGCAATAAGGAAATTGCTTACTTCTGTCTTTGAATAGTCAAATACTTTTGTTCCCCAGTCAGGATGTTCTCCCATTCTTGGATCTGCATATTCATATAATGGTGTTCCATCAAAATATGCAAGTCCGAATGCATCCCTTGGGAAATGAGCCGGAACCCAATCCAAAATTACGGCAATTCCTGCTTTATGGCACTCATCAATAAAGTACATAAAGTCTTCCGGTTTTCCGTATCTTGAAGTTGGAGCGTAATATCCTGTTACCTGATAGCCCCACGAACCGTCAAAAGGATGTTCCAAAATTCCCATAAGTTCAATGTGGGTATATCCCATATCTACAACATAAGCCACCAATTCTTTAGCTAATCGTCTGTAGTCATAAAAACCATCTTCATCATCAGGTCCCTTGAAGTCCTTTTTCCATGAACCTACATGAACCTCATATATTGACATTGGTTTTTCGTAATGATTTTCTGATGCTTTCTGGCTAATCCACTTTGAATCATTCCACTTATATTTATTTAAATCTGTTACCTTTGATGCATTTTCCGGTCTGACCTGAGCCCAATTTCCATAAGGATCCGCTTTATATAAGGTATCTCCTGTCTGTGTGGAAATAACGTATTTATACATTGCCCCCTCACCTACTTCAGGAATAAATAACTCCCATATTCCCGAATCATTGTTCATTTTCATGTTATGGTCAAATCCTAACCAGTCATTAAAGTCACCAATAACGGCAACATTTACTGCATTAGGAGCCCATACTGCAAAATACGTTCCTTTTTTTCCGTCCACTTCTGTTATATGAGCACCCAGTTTTTCGTATATTTCATAATGAGTACCCTCTCCGAACAAATAACAGTCATCCTTTGTTATAGCCAATTTATTTCCCATATGGTTTTCCTCCCGACCGGCACCACTGCCCAATTATAGTTTATTTTTATACTCTGTTATAATTAATTAAACAACCCTTGAGAATAATATCTCTTTCATCATCAGTCATTTCTCCTAATTTGAGAGTAAATGGTTTTAATTCGTCTCCCACAACATATGCAGGAATTTCCGTAGCCCTATTCTTTACTGCTTCCGCAATGTTTGGTACGAATAAATAATCATCCTTCTTAAATGGAAGTGCCTCTTCTTCATAAATGAATGGCAACATTCCCCAGTTAATTAAGTTTGAACGATATCTCTTTGTTGCGTATTCCTGTGCTATATTTGCCCATCCGCCAAGTACCTTCTGACATGATGCAGCCTGTTCTCTTGCTGAACCGTCTCCAGGTTTTACTGCATATATAGTACTTCCAACTCCAAGATTGTCTTTATTTATATCAGGGAACTGTGTCTTAATAGTATCTACTATTTTTTTGTATTCATCTGAATATTCACAAACACATTTTCCTTCTTCTCTTGCTTTTTCTACTTTCTGAACTTCTTTAGCCTTACCTACGTATTCAGGATCCTTTCTTGAAAGAGCAAACTCTGCAAGACCTAAAGGATTTGAACGGTATGAAGATGTTTCTCCCGAAGGTATAAGTTCATCTGTAGTAGTTACAGGGTCATGAATTTCTGACACAACCTTAAGTAAAAGGTTGTCTGTAAGTGCAACCATTTCAGGCCAGTCCTTAATGTTTGGTCCAAACTGAATTTCCGTATCAGGATCTGCAACTCCTTTTGAATCAAATACTCTGTTTTCGTAAATAGTCTTATCGAAATGATATTTACGTCCCTTGTATTCAACATCCATATCTGTAGCTGGTGTAAGATATCCCTTATTAGCTGCAGTAGCTGCAATAGATCTCGCATCCATAAGTGCAACTGATGCAATCTGTCCGTTCTGCAATTTACTTCCTTCTCTATTAGGGAAGTTACGTGTTGAGTGTCTGATACTAAATGCATTATTAGCAGGTGTATCTCCTGCACCAAAACATGGTCCGCAGAACGCTGTCTTCATAACACCGCCGGCTTCCATAATAGAAGCTGCTGCACCATTTTTGATAAGTTCCATATATACAGGCATTGATGCCGGATATACGCTAAGTGTAAATTCATCTGATCCGATATTCTTTCCTGTAAGAATATCTGCTGCTGCACAAATGTTTTCAAATCCACCACCTGCACATCCTGCAATGATACCCTGATCTACATATAATTTTCCATTTCTGATTTTATTTGTAAGCTTGTAGTCAACCTGTCCGTCTAATGATACGAGAGCTTTCTTTTCAACATCTCTTAAAATATCTTCAAGGTTGGCGTTTACTTCATCAATTGTGTAAGTATTACTTGGATGGAAAGGCATTGCTATCATAGGCTTAATAGTTGATAAATCAACGTAAACCATGCCATCATAATATGTAACTTCTCCCGGATTTAATTCTTTATATTCATTAACTCTTCCGTGAATGTCATAGAATTCTTTAATGTTTTCATCTGTTCTCCAGATAGATGAAAGACATGTAGTTTCTGTTGTCATTACGTCAACACCGATTCTGAAATCGGCACTAAGACTTGAAACTCCCGGACCTACAAATTCCATTACTTTATTCTTTACATAACCTTTATCGAAAACTTCGCCGATAATTGCAAGGGCTACGTCCTGAGGACCTACTCCCTTAGCAGGTTCGCCTGTCATGTAAATTCCAATTACTTCAGGTCTGTTAATATCATATGTCTGTGAAAGAAGCTGCTTAACAAGTTCAGGTCCACCTTCACCCATTGCCATGGTACCAAGTGCACCATATCTTGTATGAGAGTCAGAACCAAGAATCATCTTTCCCCCACCTGCAAGCATTTCTCTTGCAAACTGATGGATTACTGCCTGATGAGGTGGCACGTACACTCCACCATATTTCTTTGCGCATGTAAGTCCAAACATATGGTCATCTTCGTTGATTGTTCCACCTACTGCACATAAACTGTTGTGACAGTTTGTAAGTACATAAGGAATAGGGAATTTCTCTAATCCTGATGCTCTTGCTGTCTGTATGATTCCTACGAATGTAATATCGTGGGATGTTAACTTGTCAAACTTAATTTGAAGTTTGTCCATATTATCTGATGTGTTATGTTCTTTCAATATATTGTAAGCAATTGTATTCTTACCTGCCTCTTCTTTTGAAAGATACTTATCACCTAATTTACTTTTTAATAACTCTTCATTGCCATCTTCAATAACTTCTGTTCCGTTAAGGAGATAAGCTCCGCCTTTACTTAATTTGATCATTTTTTCCTCCTCGTAATCACTAACTTTTCAGTCTATTTAAGTATACAAAATTTAGGGGTTATTTTCAAGTAAAGGGGCACTATATAATATTGACAAATATTATTTTTTGTATGTTTTTATTTATTTTTAATTACAAATTATACTGTTTAAAAGAATTACTTCTTAATTTGACTTAAACAATGCACTGTAATAAAATAATATCTGATATTTACGTGAAGAGAGAGAGTAAAATATATGAAAATTGCAGTAGTCAGTGATGTACTTGGCGAGGAAAATAACGGAACCACAATCGCCGCAATGAATTTAATACGGACACTAAAGGCTAAAGGACACGAAGTACGGGTTATCTGCCCGGACGCCGATAAGTTGGGACGGGATGGATACTATATTGTTAAGACACTAAACGTAGGTCCTTTAAATAATTACGTGAAAAAAAACGGTGTGAACATTGCACGTCCTGATAAAAAAGTTATTCACGAAGCGCTAAAGGATATTGATGAAGTTCATATTATGGTTCCTTTTCTTGTTGGATGTTACGTTGCAAAATATTGTCATAAACATAACATTCCCCTGTCTGCAGGATTCCATTGTCAGGCAGAGAACTTTTCAAACCATTTATTTTTAATGAATGCACACCATTTTAACAAAGGATTATATAAATTCTTCTACAGGCATTTATATCAGTATTGCGATGCAATACATTACCCTACGCAGTTTATAAAAAATACATTTGAAAATGTTGTAGGTGTGACTCCGGGATATGTTATTTCCAATGGTGTAAACAGACAATTTAACCGGGATATTCCTAAGAAACATATAAATGACGGACTTTTCAGAATACTTTTTACCGGAAGATATAGTAAAGAAAAAACTCATATTGTTCTGCTAAAAGCAGTGAACAAAAGTAAGTATAGAAATAGAATTCAACTGATTTTTGCAGGAGAAGGACCACAGGAAGATAAGATTAGGACTTATGCTTCAAAGCACCTTCCTATCCAGCCTGTTATGAAGTTTTATTCAAGGACAGAACTTCTTGAAGTGCTGGGGTCGGTAGATCTTTATGTCCATGCTGCGGAAATTGAATTGGAAGCAATTTCATGTCTGGAAGCAATTTCATGCGGACTGGTGCCTGTCATAAATAACTCGCCCCGTTCCGCCACCAA
This sequence comes from uncultured Eubacterium sp., assembly GCA_900548465.1. GTDB lineage: Bacteria > Bacillota > Clostridia > Lachnospirales > Lachnospiraceae > Eubacterium_G. The sequence goes on along the minus strand of URKY01000001.1, from coordinate 14,228 downwards.
ATACTTTGCTCTGGATGACAAGAATCTCTTTAACTGCAACAATTCTAAGGATCTTGCTTCTAAAATTGATTACTGGATTGGACATCCAAAAGAAAAAGAACAGCGAAGCCTTGATTATTCAGACTTTGCAAAACAATGGGAGTTTGACAAGTGCATGGACGAAATGGAAAAAATGATAACCATATGTGCAAATTCCAAAGCACATGTACAAACAACAGATTAATACGATTAAAAGGTATTTGCTTATGAAAACTATTTATTATAATGATGAATTAAATGACGACTTTGCTTCTACTCAGGGTATAAAAACAAAGCCACTTCCTGAAAACTACAAGTGGATGCATACCGGAGTTATCTGGAAATTGTTTTCCGGCGTGTTATACTATCTCATTGCATTTCCACTGGTAAAAATTTTTAACACTTTTATTATCGGTCTTAGTGTAAAAAACAGAGGTGTTATAAAACGATTAAAATCGGGGTGTTTCTTATACAGCAACCACACTCAGCACATAGATCCTTTTCTCTCTGCTGATGTTTCGGGATGGGGACACCGTACTTATTTTATGGCAGGAAATGACGCTTTTTCCATTACCGGCTTACGGTATCTTGTGGCAATGCTTGGTGCCATGCCTCTTGGATACAATATGGAAAGCATGAAAAAAATGATAAACACTGTGTCAAAGCGTTATCAGGAAGGGGGCTGCATTACAATTTACCCGGAAGCCCATATTTGGCCATACTACACCGGCATAAGACCTTTTAAAAGTGCAAGTTTTGCTTATCCGGTAATTCTTGATGCCCCAACAGTTGCAATGGTTGTAACTTACAGAAAGCGTCGATGGCCTTTCAGACTTTTCTTTAAATACCCGGCTATTACCATTTATTGTAGTGACCCTATGTATCCAAATCCTACCCTTAGCAAAAAAGCAGCCAAGGAAGATCTTAGAAACAGGGTCTACAATTGGATGAAGGAAACTGCGGAAAAAAACAGCACCTACGAATTTATTCATTACGAAAAAAATCCTGTTAAAGATGAAAATGCTTTGCTGTAGGCTGTTCTTTTGCATCAGTTGATTCCGTATTTTTACACATTTTTATTTTTTCTTTAATTTTTTGAACTGTATGTATTTCACCTGAATTCCGGCAAGCACATCCTCCAGTTTAAGATTATATGCTCCCTTATCAAGTTTAACTTTGCAGAGTTTCTGAGTAATCCAGTTACCGTCTGTTCCGTTTGTCTGAATTACTGCCATTGTCTCGCCATTAGCATTAACATTAACTGTTGACTGCGCCAGATTTGACTTTGCAAAAGATATATTAACTATTATAGTATATTCTGCATCTTCTTCAACTACTAATGTTGCTTCTTTTCCACCGTTAAACATTACTTTATTATCTTTTGCCAATAAGAATTTTTCGTATTTTGCTTCAGTTTCAGGAACTGCCGGGTAATACTTCGCAACGTCTGTATCTACTAATTCTCTTTCAATTACAGGTGCATTCAAAATAAAGTTGCAAATGTTCTTTGTAGCTCTTTGAAGTTCTCCTATTGTAAGTTTTCCTTCTTCTACTGAGCTTTCTGTATTGTCACTATTTGAGTTTACTTCCGCACCATTGTTGTTTACTACCATGTAAACATCATTCTGTGCGCGTACCATGTCACGTGTATCCTGATTGGATTCCTCGCCACCGTCTACAACATCATTCATTTTTGCCCACCAGTCAGTCATTACAAGACCTTCGTAGCCCCATTCACCACGGAGTATTGTTGTACAAAGATCATAGTTTGATGCAGCCCAATGTCCGTTAATCGGATTGTAGCTTGTCATTAATGTCATAACTGTCTTTTCTTTTACTGCCATTTCGAAAGTCTTAAGATAGATTTCTCTTATAGCTCTTTCTGAACATACGGCATCAATTTTGAATCTGTGTGATTCCTGACCATTTAAAGCAAAATGCTTAATTGTTCCCCATGCTCCACCGTCCTTAATACCGCCGGTTGAAGCTACTGCCATTGTTCCTGAAAGATATGGATCTTCTGAATAATATTCAAAGTTACGTCCATTTAATGGATGTCTGTGGATATTTACTCCTGGTCCAAGGAGAGTGTCAACTTCATTTCTTCTAAGTTCCTCTCCTTCCATTGTGTAAAGTTCTCTAACTAATTTATCGTTCCATGACGCAGACAATGCTGTTCCTATTGGAAGCTGAACTGCCTTTCCGTCATAGCGGAGTCCGCTAGGTCCGTCTGCTGTACACGCTGCCGGAATGCCATAGTTAAACAGTGCATCAGATATTCCGCCAAAGGCTGAAGCTGTACCCTGAGTTACTCTAGGGTTGCTCATTCCCTCACCTCTGATAATCTGTGCCATTTCTTCTACTGTCAATTGTGCCACAAAATCATCTAATGAATTCTTTCCTTCATGAACATCCTGAAGTGTTATTCCCTTGTCTCCTGTTATAGGCATTGACTTTGGAAGATTTTCCTCAATTCTATTTGCCATATCAACTGTTGGTTTCTGAGAAGGAACATACTCTTTTTCAAATGTTCCATCTGCTTTTTTATTACCTGGTCTTAAGATTGTAAGATTATCATCATTTGGACACATTACCTCTGACAACTCTTCAACAACCTTAAGTTCATCTAATTTATATGTAAGGACATCTTTTACATTTCTTACGCTGTTACCAACATAAATTACATAATCTCCTGCCTCTAAAACATAGCATGATTTATGTCCTGTTGCACCGCTGTCATCATATGATGTCATATCATTAACATTAAATTCAATGCTAAGTGTCTGACTTTCCTTTGGTGCGAGCTTGTCTGTTTTTGCGTAGGCAACAAGCTCCTTAACCGGCTTTCCAAGTTTGCCCTGTGGCGCACTGTAGTATACCTGAACAACTTCCTTGCCTGCAAACTTATCACCTGTATTTGTAACTTTTACTTCAAGTTTGATTTTTCCTGCATCTTCTTTAGCAGATACTGTTTCAATATCAAAAGTAGTATATGAAATACCATATCCAAATTCAAACATTACCTTTTCAGGAGCAAAAGTTTCAAAATATCTATATCCAACATAGATATCTTCCTGATAAAGGTTCGTTAACGGATCACCAAAGTTATCATTTGACGGATAGTCCTCTAAGTTCTCTGCAATTGTGTCCGGAAGTTTTCCACTAGGTGTCTCTTTTCCTGACAAAACATCGGCAACTGCATTTCCACCTTCCATTCCGCCTGACCATACATAAGCCACTGCTTTGATTTTTCCATTAAACTGTGAATCATTCATCCACTTCATGTCTATGGTATTAGATACATTTAAGATAACGCAAACATCTTCAAATGCCTCTGTAATACTCTTAATGTTAGAAAGTTCTTCCTTTGTCAGAAGGTAGCTTCCTTCTCCATTATAATTGTCTTTATCTTCTCCGGCTGTACGTCCTACAATATAAACAGCTTTGTTAGAAACTGCTGCCTGCTCCTTAGCATATTCCGGTGTGATATCCATATCCTTCTGAAACCATGGTTCACAAGCCCAGCCGCCACCGCCGTTATCAAAGGGATGATCCTTCAACCATTCTTCATAGTCAGCTGCTAATTTTTCATTAATTTCTAAATCAGAATTTCTAAAACCTTCTATAATATTAGTAGCATATTCAACCTGAACTGCTCCACCCGAACCTGTTCCGCTTCTGTAATACTCTATCTGTGGGCGACCAAATATAGATATTTTGTCTTCTTTTGTCAATGGGAGCATATTATCTTCATTCTTTAAGAGTACAATTCCCTCCACTGCTGCCTCACGATTTTTTTTTGCAAATCCCTCAACAGGAATTCCTTTTAAACTGTTACCCATTGTAATCCTCCATTTTTTCAGATTTTTATATCTTTTATCTAAAAAACACTATATCATATGATTTTGGCAAATGCCATATTTTACGGGGAGAAAAATGTTTTTATTATACTATGTACTCCCCTAGTTTTCAAACCATTTTTTTTATATGTTTTGTCTTATAATACGGGGATTTTTTTCTCTTTGATTGTTGATTGTAACGTTTTTATTTATCTGCATTGAAACTTTTTTATTTTTATGCTCCGGCATTTATGTCTCTTTTTTTATTTAGTTTTTATGGATTTATATTTTTTCAATATATTTACCTGTTTTCTTTATTGCTTTAACGTACTAAATAGTGTAAAATTATTTTATGTTGTGTAAGAGATTTATTTTACAAAAATGAGCGAATAGAAAGGAACAGACAAATGGGAAAATATTTTCAAGAAGACATTGAAACTGCCTCTCGTGAAAAGATTGAGCAGATTCAAACAGACGGACTTTTGGACGTGGTAAAGAGAGTATATGAAAATGTACCTTTTTACAGAAAGAAAATGGAGGAACAGGGTGTTACACCGGATGACATTAAATCTTTGAATGACATTTCGAAATTACCATTTTTAACAAAAGATGATTTAAGGGATGCTTACCCATACGGACTTTTGGCAGTACCTCTTAAGGATTGTGTACGTATTCACTCAACTTCAGGTACAACAGGTAAGCGTGTTTTGGATTTCTACACAAAAAAGGATATTGATATGTGGGAAGACGGATGTGCCAGAGCACTTGTTGCCGCCGGTGGTACAGACGAGGATGTTGTTCACGTATCTTACGGATACGGACTTTTCACAGGTGGTTTTGGATTAAACGGAGGTTCTCAGAAGGTTGGTTCTTTAACACTTCCAATGTCCTCAGGAAATACCGACAGACAGCTTCAGTTTATGACAGACCTTGGTTCTACAATTCTTTGCTGTACACCAAGTTATGCTTCTTATCTTGCTGAGTCAATTGAAGAACGTGGCATCAAAGACCAGATTAAATTAAAGGCCGGAATTTTCGGTGCTGAAGCATGGTCAGAAGATATGAGAACTGATATTGAAAACAGACTTGGAATCAAAGCTTATGATATTTATGGACTTACCGAAATAGAAGGTCCGGGTGTTGCCTTTGAATGTCAGGAACAGAACGGAATGCATATATGCGAGGATTATTTTATTCCTGAAATCGTAGATCCTGATACTTTAGAGCCGGTTCCTGACGGACAGATTGGTGAATTAGTATTTACCAGTTTTGCTAAGGAAGCTTTTCCTATTATCAGATATCGTACAAAGGACATTACATATATCACAAGAGAGAAATGTAAATGTGGCAGAACTCACGCACGTATTCACAGACTTATGGGACGTTCAGATGACATGCTTATTATCAAGGGTGTTAATGTTTATCCTTCGCAGGTTGAAGAAGTTCTTATTAAACATGGTATGCCTGCTAACTATCAGCTTATTGTTGACCGTGTAAATAACAGCGACACAATGGAAGTTTTAGTTGAGATGACACCTGAAATGTTCTCTGATACAGTTAGCTCAATTGAATCCAAGGAGAAAGAAATTGTTGCTGCTCTTAAGAGCATGCTTGGCATTTATGCTAAAGTTAAATTGGTTGAACCAAAGTCAATTACACGTTCAGAAGGAAAAGCTGTCCGTGTTATAGATAAACGTAAAATTTAAGGAGGTTTTTATATGTATATTCATCAGATTTCAGTGTTCGTTGAAAACAAACCTGGTAACATTGCAAACTTTACCAATTTTCTGGCTGAACACAAAATAGACATGCGAGCATTCCAGATTGCTGATTCAAGCGATTTTGGTATTATTCGTATTATTGTAGACGATCCTTTTAACACTCTTACTTTGTTAAGAGACAATAATTGGGTATGTAATCTTGCACATGTTATTGGCGTAAAGCTTCCGGACGAGCCGGGTTCAATGTCTAAGGCAATGAATGTTATCGCTGCTAACGGATACAGCGTTGATTATGTTTATGCCTTCCTTGCAAGAGGCACAGACGATGCCCTTATGGTATTCCGTGTTAAGGACGAATACACAGACAAAGTCGCTGCTTTGCTAGTTAAGAACGGAATGAAAACTGTTGATCAGGAAGATTTGACTAAAATGTAGTTTAGATGTTGATATTATTTTTTCGACAGATGCGCCTGAAGAAAGCTAAACCCGACGATCACAAGACCGTCGGGTTTTTCGTTTTCTCACTATGTATTTACTTTATTCTTATTTTTACATTTGTTCCGTCCAGGGATGTGTTTTATTTAGGAAGTTTTACTTCGCTCTGATCACTTTTTTAATCCGCGGTCCCTGACCATTGCTCTTACTTAATCCTGTATTTATATAAATGTTCAGCTTCTTACCAGTCTGTGCTCCCTTTGGCAGCCATACAGTGTAGCTTTTCTTATTGCCTTTTATCCATGTATCACCAATCCTCATACCGCCGATCTTCGGAACTTTCTTCTTCAATGTTACTTTTACTTTGTATTTTGTCCATGTATACGGTTTGTGGTAAATCGGTGGGTACCAGTAATCTCCACTCCAGTGTCCTGGAGATGTCCAGCCTCTTACTTTCATCTTTTTCTTCTGTACAATCTTAATAGACTTCACAGCCGGTTTCACTGCCGAACCAGTCTTCAATGTCACTACGTCAGACGGTGTACCGGTTGTTCCATTCGCATAAGCCTGCGTACGGAACTTATAAGTTGTCAACGGCTTCAGATTCTTTACTATAGTTGCTTTATAACAATTATAATCTTTCACCGTTTTTACAGTTATCCACTTACCACCTTTGTAAATCTGAATTCTAGCATTTGTACCCATCATCTTCGTGGATCCTACGGTTACTTTTGCATAATTATGATAAGTCACTACTGTAGGTTTTTTTAATTTCTCTGCCGGTACATAAAGATTTGTTGTATAAGTCTTTCCATTCTTTGTTTTGAAGGTAAGCCAACTCTGTCTACCAGCTTTAATATTATAGATTGGAACTTCGCCATGAGCAACCTTGTTGCTGTTATAGTTCCATGTCTTTCCAGAAATATGATCGTATACTTCTACGATTTTATCATCGGAATTTGCAGGTACCGTCTCTGCAACGACTTTTATGTTTCCTAACTGTGATTTCTTTACTTCTTGATGAGAACATTTAATCTTCTCAGCCGAAATATAGTTATGTCCATTCAGATTAAAATCAAAAATTGCCGGGTAATAAGCACCCTTGCTAGTAGATATGCATACATAATATATTCCACGCGTTAGTACCTTTGCTCCAGGCTCCCACGCCTCTTTGCCATTGTATTGTGAGGATCCTTCGCTATAGATTTGATTATTATTAGAGTCATAGACACGAATGAACGTACGATTCTGTCCGAAATAAGTTGCTCTTTCTGTGTTAACAAGGTGGAAGCTTGGATCAATCACTGCTTTGTCTGCAACATTAAACTTGTACCAACGTTCATCTGTTCCCGTTCCTGTCAGACCTTCATAAAGACTGTACGGATGTCCGGATAACGGAATCTCATATGCTGTATCTTTTGTAAGACCAATCTCGTCTTCTTTGAATCCGATTTTTTGATCAATGAATTCTGCGGTGATAGTAATATCCGTATAAGCTGCTGCATTTCTTGTAAATTCCACTTCACAGGCCTTTTCTACCCACTGACACGGATATAAATAAAGTACATTTGCATCCTTTACTGCTGTAGCCATACGGCTGGCAACTTCATGACCACCTATCCATAATTTCGTATGGTAATTCCGCACAGGAATATTGTGCGAAAATGTTACTTTCATCGGCCTCTGTGTATTATTTGTTACTTCAATATGCTGTTCAAGCCCATCTGTTCTCTCAAATTGTACTATTTGTGATCCTGCAGATTTAAATTCCACTGAGTGCGTAACAGATTCCGCTTTCACTCCAATATCAGTTGTGAACCAGCCACCTACAACCAGGGCGCATAGCAGCAATCCCTTCAGTAAATAGTCACCTATTCGTTTCGACTTTAATTTCCTCATAACTTGTCCCTCCTTCTTATCTTCTTTTAATAAGTTCCAGAGTATCTTTTAAAAACGACACGATTTCTCTAGTTAAAGTATAACAAATGCATTCGTTTTTTACCCTGTACTCAAGGACAGGTTTTCAGTATTTTACTGAGAATTTCAATATGTAAACAAATATTTTCTGAACAAAGTGCGAATATTATTGAATTTTTTCCGAGCTGCTCGGAATGATAAAGTTTTTATTTGTCACTGCGATTGCCAGCCGCGTCTTATTGGCATAACCGGTTTTTGACAAAATATTAGAGACATGGAATTTCACCGTCCTTACGGAAATGTTCATCCGCTCTGCGATCTCGCTGTACTCAAGCCCATCGCACACAAAGCGAAGCACTTCTATCTCTTTATTGGTAAATTCTGAACTATCCGCGAGACCAAGCTGTACGCTCGGTGTTTTATCTGGAAATACACTTTCCCCGTCCATCGTCCGATTAATCACATCAATCAATCGTTCAGGGCTAATATCCTTATACCAGAAGCTGTCTACTTTCGCCTCTCTTGCCCGCTGCAAATATCCGACTTCCACCATGGAAGTTACGATAATGATTTTTATATTTGGAAACTCTGCCTTTATTTCTGCTGCCGCTTCGATCCCATCTTTATTTCCGGATGTGCATACGTCCATCAACACAAGGTCAATCCGCTGTCTTCTACATATAGCAAGGGCGACATCCGCCCCATTTACGCTTGCCGCAAACTCATAATTATTGCTCTCTGAGATTACTCTCTCCATATTTTCACGCGGCATCCTCTGATCCTCTACAATTAATACCTGTTTCATACTCTCTCCTCTTGAAATGTAATCGTCAACGCAAAGTACGGAAATGACTGTATTCGCATTTCTCCACCATAGTCAAATACATGTCGGGAAATATTATACAATCCGCCTTTTGGAATGATCTCTTTATCCGGCGCTGCTCCATTATTTGTGATGCAAATGCTGTATTGATGATTTTCATTTTGCATCTGGATGGAGAGCTCTGTCGCACCGGCATGGCAGACGCCATTTGTCAGACACTCGCGCATTGCAAGGATGCAGATACTAGCCAGTTCTTCTGACTCCGGCAAATCTCCCACACACACCACTTCTACGCCAAGTGTCTTTGCATCCTGCAGAAATCTTTCAAAATCGCCTTCTTCCAGCGGATATTGGTTGTCGTTCCAGATTGCATTTACGGCGTGGCGAAATAAGCGCACCGCCTCTTTATCATCTGCATTCTCCTGTGTCAGACTCTGTCGGATCGCAGTCAGTCCGGCTCCCATCTGATCGTGAAGCTTTGTCTTTGCCGCAAGTACTTCACGTTCACGCGTCAAGATTAACACATTATCCGACAGATAGCGGAGTTCTTTTGCTATTTCTTTTAACTGTTCGGTCTGCTTTGTCAGATTTATTTTTTCTTCATATTTTTTTGTAATATCCAGGAAAATAGCTTCTGTATAAGCCTTTCCTTTCCGGTCTGTCACTTTATTTTCCCGATAGCTCCATGCCTTCCCGTCAGGAAAAAGGTAGATTTCTTTGTTGTTAATCCGGCTCACGCCATAACGCTCACACAGGCACAGTGCCTCTTTTAATTCCTCTTGCTTTTGCAAATCTCTGTGAGCGATTGTTTGAAATAGGCGATACATCTGTTCATTGCAAAGTTTCACATATCCATCTTCTGTAAAATAACAGATTCCAATGGGCAATACATTCATCGCCTCTTTAATAGAATTCTGTCGGATTTTTTCTTTTCTTGTACGATGCATCCAAAATCCTTCCCAGATAAGCAATCCATCGATCACACCGACGATGCACCACCAAATCCACAGTGAGACATCCGGCATTTGAAAATAAGCTGGTTTTCCTCGCTCTGCCTCGTAAGAATAGGCCAATGCATTTACAAGAAGAAACAAAAATACGAAGATTGCGATATTCATATGCCACTTTCGATTGTCGATCTTCATATCGTGGAAAACAAGAAGCAAGATCAAACTCGCCACGAGACTTAATAATATTGCCAGCATCAAAAATGTCTGCATTACGATTCACCTGCCTTTTCCACTGTAAATACAAATCGCCATATGCCATCTTCGCATGTGCAGGACTGTGCCATTTCTGAAAAACAGGCAAGATCAGTCTCGCTTTCGATCTCCATACAGAATAGAACATCTTCACTCTGACTGCGGAGCTTTATCCACACCGAAGCGCAGCTGTCTACACATTTTTCCACTACATTTTCAAAAAATTGATACATAACAACAGCATCTCTTACATAGATTTTCTCCCCTTCCGGGAATGAGCATGCGCAGTCAATATCTAACAATCGTAAACTGGAAAAGGATTCCTCTATACAGGCTTCCAACTCGACGACGTCTGATACTTTTGATCTTTCTTCGATAAACTCTAGATTTCCGCGTCTTTTTATATATGTTCCAATGAGGCTGATTTTCACTAAAAGGCTACGGCTTTTCTCCAGCTCTTCTTCCTCTTCGTAACGATTGAGCAATTCATTTAAAAGATTGATCTGTTTGGCAGTCTGTGTCTGCAGCTTGTCGAATAAGCGGTTTTTCTCACGCAGCATATTGATGGCTGCCTTCGTCTGATAATTTTCCTGCTCGATACAGTTACTTTCTTCGATCGTCTTTCTATTTTCTTCCATTCTCTCAAGAAGCTTAATAATGTCTTCCATATCTTCCTGCCAGAGAACATGACCACCACGAATTGTTCGGTTCTGGATCCGCGTCTTTTTATCGATCACCACATCCTTCTCCACCGCATCCTTCATCGTCTTTTTCGATAATGGCATTGCATTCGCAGATGCATAACAAACGTTGTAATTCTGATCCGTGATCTGAGCACCCAATGTACAGACTTCAAACAGTTGATCGTACCCAGTATTTGTCTGGATCAATCCGCAGCGCACACAGCTTTCCAGTATGCCAACGAAAAACAGACATAAGACAGCGGTAATGTCTCCGCCAATTTCCTGTACCCACGCCACACCGCTTATGAAGAGCACTGCATAGAGAACTGCAGCGCCAATCCCAAAAAGGGGAAGGTATTTCTTTTTCTGTGAATGCCTGCACTTGTAAATCATCAGAACAAAAGCAGTTAGAGCGCAGACTACTTCCCAAATCAACACCACATAATAGCCCCATCCGTATGTGTAATGACTGTCTGACCACGCAGACCCTGCCGGAAAGGAAAATACGAGCTGGTGCAGATCATTGGACAGCACAAGCAGAACTAAGACAGCTGTTGGAATATATACTCCTTTTAACCATTTAGGCAACCGATATTCTTCCGACTTTCCGAGAAAGAATGCTGCCTGCAATACTGCTACAGGAATGAACAACATCGGTATGTAATAGCTGTACCACAAGTAACGCGCGATCTGGTTATCCATTGTGAAAAAATATTTTGTCGTGCGCACAACAAACCAGAATATGATCAATTCTGCTATAAAAATCAATACATTCCGCACCGATTTCTGAATAACTCTTTTATAAATACTGATGCCCCATCCGATATATACTCCAACGTAGATCATTGTCCGCAGCATACCACATATAATGCGGAGCGAACTTATTTTTCCTAATCTGCGACAGAGCAATGCCGCGAGCATACATAGCAAAAAGAGCTGGATATTCAACTGTTCACTGGATTCGTTTTTCTTTTTCATTAGCGTATTCAAATGTATTCCTTTACTGTATTATTCTATATTTTCTATCACTTCTATCTTACTATATTTGCACAGTTTCGACCACATGATAACGCATTTCATACCATCGTTGAAAAAAAAAGAAAGAACAGCCCCTACCACAGTTCGTTCTTTCTCTCTGCCTCATGTGCCGCAAGCATGGCCTAAATACAGGATCTATGTCCTAAGGATAACGGCTCTTTGCTAATAGCAGTCACACTAACACTATTATGATAAGAAAAAATTCCCTGTTTTGCAAGTTAATTCGTATAAAATCTTCTTCCAAATCACTGTTTGATTCTTTTATGGCTGGATTCCGCCCTGAAATGGAATCGATAATATATTTTATAAGGGGCAACCAATTTGGCTGCCCCCTTTATTTTTTATTGCTATTATTTTTAATTACTTCAGAATTAATTTGCTATATAATTTTATATTATCCACTCTTTATTTCACTTTAAATACGATTGTTTTACTCCTTTTATATCCATTCTTTTTAGCATATACTCTAATTTTCTGATTCTTCTTTAGTTTCTTTCTCAACTTAACCTTAAACTTTCCATTCTTTTTAACCTTTACTGTATATGTTTTCTTTCCAATCTTAATTTTTACAACACTGCCCTTTGTTGCCGTACCCGTAATTTTCTTTGTATTTTTCTTGTAAGATTTCAGTTTAGGTGGGTTTAATGTTTTAACAACCGGATTAGTATTCTTATTTGAATTTTCTTCAATAACATTTGGAGTTACTTTAATTTCGCCCACATTATTCTCTTTATCACTACTTACAGCAATTTTTAAGTAGTAAGTTCCAGCAGGCACTGTTACATATCCGGTACTTCCACTGCTAGGATAAGGTCCATAAGAATGTGAACTATATCTTTGAGTACCTAATACGTAATCGTCATAACCTTTACTACTTGATGGTTGTTGATTGATTTTTGACTGATAACTAACTCCACCCAAAGATACTAAATCATATGTCACCTCCGGATTGAAGCATGATGGAGTGTCAGCTATAGACATATTAAAATTAACCTTTGATTTTTTATTAAGTGTGATTTCAAAGTATTGTTCACCATAAAGATTTGAAATGTAACCGTAACTTACTTTCCCATTTGTTAGTGGTATCATTGACTTTGATGATATACCATTAACATTTCCAGTTCTATTTAAATATTGAGCTTCAATGGTTGTTGTTACTTTACCAGATGAATCTTTCCCATAATAACTATCTTTTTTACCATCATATTCTACATAATAAGTACCTTTTTCTAAAATAAAATATCCTGCATAATTTTCATATGCATCTATATAATCACTATTACTTCCTACAGATTTACCTACTTGTTTGCCACCTGATGTTGTCACTCTTGCGTTAGTTAAAGCTCCAAGATTTGAAAGATTACTATAGCAAACTGTTGAATTTACAGATACTTTCACATATGCAGTATTTGTTAATGTGAATTTAACTTTATATACATCTGTTATGCTTGATGTTCCAGAACCCCAATTATATGTATTGCTCACACTTGAAGGATCCGAAACCATAATAGAATCCACCTTATTAACAACTGCATCCTGTTCTATATTTTTAGCTGACACAGCTTTTGTTCCACCCAGCAGCACCATTACTGCCAGTACACCTAAAATAATTTTTTCTTTAATTTCCATCTTTTTCTCCCTCTTTATTCTTGGTAGTGTCAAATAACACTCCTTTTTTATAATCTCTAAAAAAGTATATTTTACAATTTTTTGCTTTTTTCACTATTAACTTTTATTTAATTTTAACTTTATAAGCTTTAGACCAACTAGAGTTTAAAACCTTTCCATTATATAACTGAGAATTCTGTACTCGCACATATATTTTTTTCTTTTTCTTCAACTTAGAGTTTGAAAGCGTGAAACTGCACTTCTTAACTTTCTTGTCCAGAATTTTCTTTTTGAAATTTTTAGTTGTTGAAACCTGAACTCTGTAACCATATGATGAAGCTACTTTTAAAATTTTAATCTTTACCTTTTTTGCTTTTTTCTTCTTGTTAGCTTTCAAAACCTTTGATGGCTGAACCTGTATCTTAGCAAAATGGATTGTGGCATTTTTAAGTTCCTTATTATTGTCACTTATTCTAATTTTTAGCCAGCCCTGCTTTGAGCCTCCATAATATATGTCCTTAAAATTTTTACAACCTTTAAAAACTTCAAATGATATATTCTGAACATTCTCCGGTATGGTAATACTTTTTAGTTCTGAATTTGCAAATGCATCATAGTCAATTTCTTTTACTGATGTTGGCAATACTATGTTTTCTGCCGGCACATTGGCAAACATATATGAACCTATCAAGGTTACTTTTGAACCTATGTTAATTGTCTTTAAGTTCTTACATCCTGCAAAAACCGGGCTCACCGTTCCTTCGCAGTTTACTGCATTAAAATTAACTGTACTTAATGACTCGCAGTTTTTAAACGCTTCAAACCTTATACGTGTTATCCCTTCCGGTATTGTAACACTTTTAACGCCTGAATTTGCAAATGCATCATTGTCAATTTCTTTTACTGATGTTGGCAATACTATGTTTTCTGCCGGCACATTGGCA